>CAIUPP010000154.1 GCA_903901045.1 uncultured Planctomycetota bacterium | reverse complement strand
CCCAGCGGACAGTACGAAGACGAGGAAGAGGACCCGTGCGAAGACTGCGACGAGAAATGCACGCCTTACTGCATCTTTTCGTGCGAGCACAACAACGATATGTATTCCTGCCAGGATTGCTGCGAGTATCGCAGCGCGTACTGCTACGAGGAGTGCGAGCATAACTCGGATCACGAGAGGTTCCATCCGTGCGAGGACTGTGATTCCAAGGGTGAGGAGCACTGCTACTTGAAGTGCCGGTACAACAAAGAATGGCAGCTCCAAAACCCCTGCGACGACTGTGAGGAAGAGCCGTGTCTGAATCAGCGCTGCGACTACTTTGAGAAGGGAAAGGAACTCGGACATGTTCAAGTCACTGCAGAAGCCTGACGAGTCGCCGAAGCAGAACGCAGAAAAGCCGGTGGAGCCGAAGCTGGATGAGAAACCGCACTGGCCGCTGGGCGTATCCCTCAGCAAGTCCGACAAGCTCAGTTGCTTCCTCCCGGACGGGCTAAAGGTGGTTCTGACGCAGGAAGCGTTCGAGCAATTGTTCGGGTACGCCTACGCCACGCGCAGCGAGATCAGTTGCCTGGGCGTCGTGCGCCGGGAAGGGAACAGCTTCATCATCGAGCGGTTCCATCTTGTCAAACAGGAAGGCGGCAGCGCTCACACGGAAATGGAGCCTTCGGCCATCGCTGAAATGGTCGAGCAACTCCTGGGGCAGGGCAAGACAGACGAAGCCCGGTCCATCAAGTGCTGGGCGCACAGCCATCCGGGCATGGGGGTGTTCTGGTCGAAGACGGACGATAACACCTGCGTTTTGCTGGCATCGGACTATTTGGTGAGTCTGGTGGTCAGCGACGACTATGCCATCCGCTGCCGGATCGACACCCGCCAGCCCATCCCTTTCACGGTGGACCAGGTACCGGTCTTCTGCGAAGTCCGTACAGACCAGGTAAAGCTGGAGCAGTACGCCAAGGAAGTGGCCGAGAAGGTGACGGTGTCTTTCGGCCCCCCAGCCAACTCTGCTGAAGCCGGCCGACGTCCCAGCCTCTTCGATGATGACGAGTCTCTCTGGTCGGACTACTTCCGGCAAACCCACGGGTTTCTCGATGACGACGAGACCGTTGAGTTGGAGCCTGTCCGCGATGAGCCCCCGATACCTTTCTGAGGAGCAACGCCATGCCGCAAGACAGCAACCGCTTCCTCCGACAGTTGGACATACTGCCGCCGGAGAAGCTTGCCTTTCCCATCACCGTCATCGGCGCCGGAGCCATCGGCTCCGCTGCGGTAGTCACTCTGGCGAAGATGGGCTGCTCAGACATCACGGTCTGGGATGATGACACGATTGAGGAACATAACGTCAGCAACCAGATGTGCTTGGTCAAAGAGATCGGTTCACCGAAAACCTCGGCCCTGATGATGCTGACTCAGTTACTGTCCGGTATTGCCATCAAAACGAGGGCCGAACGCTATCGTGGTCAAGCTCTCGCAGGAGTAGTTGTCGCCGCCACGGACAACATGGAGGCACGACAGGAGGTCTGGAAGCGCGCGAAGATGAACCGGAGAATCCCGCTCCTGATAGACGCCCGGATGGGAGCGGAGTTTGCCCGCATCTACTCCATCCACCCAATGAACCCGGACGAGGGTGACTTCTACGAGGAAAACCTCTACTCTGCGGAGGAAGCCGAACGCCTCCCGTGCTCAGCACGCGCCATCATCTACTGTCCAACCGTCATCGGCGGCCTGATCGCACTGATCGTGAAGTCCCATGCGGTCGGGACAGTCATACCGAGGGAGGTATTGTTCGACCTGCCAAGATTGACGCTGGTTTGCAGTGCCGCGCATACGCAGAAGATTGAATCGCGCTAACTATTGCCCAACAAGCCCTCTACACCGATGCGCGCTTTCAAGGCAGCGGTCGGTGACCCCGGCCGCTGCCATTCTTCAACAGGCTCATCTTCCTCGTCCTTTCTACCACCCCAATCTTGCTTGTCCCTGCCTTCTACAACTGTTTCAAAAGCCCGCTTTGCCCAATGCACGGTGATTTCTATGGAACTCGGGCATCAAAACCGCCGTTCCGCCGCTGTTTCGAAAAGATT
>CAIUPP010000153.1 GCA_903901045.1 uncultured Planctomycetota bacterium | reverse complement strand
GTCGGGCGTTACGGCGCGAAGGCCTCCGTGAATGAGAAGGGCGGAATTGGCTGGGATGGGCACAGCCTCCAGGGGGCCGATGTGATTGTTCCGAAGTTCGAGTGGGGCGAAACGCATTATCTGTTCTGGACTCCCATGAACACGGAGTGGGCATACAAGAAAGTCCTGATGGACCTCACCGGGAAGGTTAACAACGCCTCCTTCCGCGGGTTTGCCGCTGGCGAGGTGCTGTTTATGGGGGCGCGTGGTCGCAGGACACCGGAGACGACCCCCTACTGGGGCATCGACTACCGGTTCGCGGCCTCCCCGAACCTGGCCGATCAGACCGTCGGCGACATCACCGGGATTGCCAAGAAGGGCTGGGAGCTGATGGACGTTCGGTACGAGGAAAGGTCCGATGACGAATTCGAGATCACGATCCCCGTGCCGGTCGCCGTGCTGATCCATAGAGTTTACGAATCGCGAGACTTCTCTCTCCTGACGATTGGGACGGGAATATGAAGCTGGTATCCCCCGGACAGAAGATACGCATCGCGGCGTCCGACTGGAACTCCATGCAGGAGGCGGCGGACGCCTTCCGCATGGGCAAGCTCAGCGGCGGCTCGGGCCGCCCTACCGCTTCTCCTCCGGAGCGTTTCCGCAACGACGGCGCGACCGCCATTCCCCGCTATGGCCTCGGCTCCCTCACCGGAGCTGTATTTCAGGGCGTCAATAAGGTGACTCAGCCCACGAATGCCGGCAGTTTCCCCCTAGTGATCGCCTCATCTCCGTGCAGCCCGGCCTCTATCTTCGAGGGATGGACTGAGGGCATCCACCCCGTTCGCGTCGCGGCCGCCGAGTTCGCTGGGCTGGCGGTCGGGGACATCATCGGGCGCGTGTCCGGGTCTTATGACTCCTCAGCCAACGGCCTGCCGGACCTTCGCGTAGTGGCCAAGCTGGCCAGCCCCTACGTCCTGGCGGAAATGCTGCACTGGACCCCTTCCGACGTGGTCTATGCGTTCAACGGCAGCGCCGAGCAGATCGAGCCGGGGTACATCGCCCATTGCGCCCTGAACGCCTACGTGGGGTCCGCCACGCTGGGCACCATGCACCCCCTAGTCGTCAAGCCGGTCTCCCACTGCCTGGAGCACCTGGTTGTGGCCGCCTCGCGCATTCCCGTCGGCGGCATCGGGCCGTTCTACTACCGGGGATGGCACTGGGTCTTTGTGCCCACAGGGCACCTGTGGGGCCCCCCTGGCGATACGGAGACGCAGGGCCATTACGCCTACAGCAGCGCCCCCAACTCCTGGGCGCCCTTCAAGGACCCCTGCGGCACGCTGCTCCCCTACATCGACGGCGCGCCCTACGTCACCTCCCCCCCGCACTTCGTCGGCGAGGGCGTCTTTGCCCAGGTCGGGGTCACCGGCGGCGTGAAGTGGCTCATGCGGATCATGGAAAGCCGCCCGGGCGGCCGCGCCTGGGTGCGTGGCATGACAGGCAGTTATCCATTCGGCCTGGTGCATACGATCCTGGTGGACCCGGCCAGCATTGAAATTGTCAGCCTGAACACCGCACTGGGCAGGAAAGTCACGCTGAGGCTGCGAGCATGAAATGGCGCAATTCGTCCTGGGATATACGGACGGCACCGGCCTGCATCTCTGTGACGGGCTGGATGAGATGCCCCCCGCGCCAACCGTCTACGCTCCGCTCAATCCCGGGAACTACGCGGGTGCGGACCGCGGGCATCTCGTGTTTATGGTGCCCACGCAACTGCTGGATGGCGTGCTGACAGTCGCTGGAAGCCTGCCGGCCCAGGTACCGGGCTACGGCGACAGCTTCGGTGACAATTTCGGAGGTTGATGACGTTGGCGACCATGACGCCCACAGCCAATTACGGCCTGCGAAAATACGCCGCCCATGACAGCGGGGTTGCCGACGGCCTCAATGCCAACATGGACGACATCGACGCCGCGCTGGCCGCCAGCGATCCGCGCCGCGCGGCCAACCTCTACCCCCGCGTGATCGAGTACCGAATCCCCGGCGTCGCGGAACGCCCCGTGGACGGCGCGGGCGGGAAGATCCACCTGGAGTTACAGATCGTCGAGGACGGGATCCCCTGGGACGCGCCGATCATCAACCTCTCCACCGCGACGGCGCAGACGAATTGGGGCTACTG
The DNA here is from genome assembly GCA_903901045.1 of uncultured Planctomycetota bacterium. Lineage (GTDB taxonomy): Bacteria > Planctomycetota > Brocadiia > CAIUPP01 > CAIUPP01 > CAIUPP01. The sequence continues at coordinate 92,794 of CAIUPP010000153.1, read as the reverse complement.
CGATGGAGCGGATTTCGTCGCGTTCCCGGCCACCGGGGTGTTGGCCTACACCGCGCTGCTGGCGCCGGGCGAGGAGGGCAATCCGCTGGGGACATACAACCAGGCGGCGCTGGTCCCCTTTGGCGCGGTGGGCGCACGCGCGCGTTACAAGATCACCGCCGGACTTGCGGCAAGCAAGCTGTATCGGTACCGCATCCGTCAGATTTCAGTCCTCACCAGTGAGGCGTCTGATTGGGATGTGGGCAGTTTCCGAACTTAGAGAGGGGCGCGCAAGCGCTCCCGGGAGGACGTGAGATGAAGAAGTGCGTAATGGTGTTGGCCGCAATGGTCGTGGCGTGTGGGGTGTCGATGGCCGCTTTCGATGCGGCGCAGTTCAAGGTTCTCTCGGATGCCTGCGTTACGGCCAAGGCGGCGAACGTCGCGACGCCCACGGCGGAGACCAGGACCGCGCAGGGCGCTTCCTTGGAGGCGGCGCGTGACTACGCCCTGCAATCTCTCTGGAGCAGCGAGTCCAAGAGCGACTCCTTCGCGGTTCTGGACGCGGCCAAGGCCTCCGGGCTTTTCGTCGGAGCGGCCTTCGATAATCTGGTGCGAAACGCCGGCTACGCCAAGGGGAGCAAAGGCGAATGGACCGAGCGGCCCTGGCGCAAAGAGGCACTGACCGAGTACGCAGGGGCAAGGATACTGTCCGGCGACGCGTGGTACGGGCTCCTCTATGACGGTCTCAAGGTCGGCATTTACTCGGACACCAGCCTCAAGGCGCTCTTGTGCAACGAGGACGCTATCGAGCAGTTCTATCTGTCGGAGGGGAACGCAGCGTACAACGCGATAGTCATCCGATTCTCAACGGAAGCCGCTCTACTGGACGCCGTGATTGCGTCGCACAAGAAGTCCCCCACACTCCCGATGGCGATTCGAGCCTTCGCCCCCCTGACGCCCGAAAAAGAATCCTACATCGGCTTGGTGACGCGCTTGTGCGGTGACAACAAGGATTCGTTCAAGGCGGCGGTCCAGCCGGTCCGTGTGGCGCTGATTGTGGCGTCGACCGACACGAAGTTGTCCTCGGAACAGCGCGAACAGGCCAAAGCCAAGTTGTCCGACCTGTTCCTCACATACGACGCACTCGGGATTCCCCGGTAAGGAAGGGCAACACACATGGCCAATTCCCTCAAGGTAGGAGCCGTGGCGGCTGCCGTCGCAGCCGTCACGGCCGCCGGCGTTCTCTACTTTACCTCGGGGGGAACGCCAGACGCCTCAACGGACGCGCCGGAGTCCGTGGCGCCCTTCTTCCAGACGGATTCCTTTCCCCGGAGTTTTGACAACGCCTTCGTGCCGCCCGAGCAGAACTTCGTGGAAGTCTTCGTTCCAGCGGAACAAGACTTCGCGGCAGCTTTCACCTCGCCGCAGCGGAACTTTGGGAAGTCGTTTGCGTCCACGACGCAGCGCGCATCCAAGACGCAGGGTGCGTCCACGACGAGGGCGGCATCTCCACGCACCCTGCGTCCTTTCGTAACAGCGACTTCGCCTCAATTCATCAGCAACCCGGCAGAGCTGGAGAAAGCCACGGTGGAAATAGGTAAGGTGCGCGCCGGGACGGCATTGCTGGCCGAACTTCGCACCGATGTTCCGAACCGGCAGACGATTCAGGCGAATGCCCAGACGCTGGGCCTTCAATCTTCTCCAGAACAAATCATTGGCATCAGAACGTCAAGTGCCTTCTTCTCCGCGCGAATGCTGTACACGGAGTCCGTCGGGTACTCGACCCAGGGATTGCCGTTCACCGTGCTGGATTTTTCGCCAAACCCCGACCTTCGCGCATTGGGCGACCGACTGTTACTCGACAGGCCAAGCCAGGTGGTTGTGGGGTTCGGGCGTCTGAATAACTTTGAGCAGCAAGACGTAACACGATACGACGACTACATGCGCGACATCCGGGCGGTGGTGCGCCTGGTGCGCATGCAGTCGCCGGACACCTTCATTTGGATCACGGCTTGTTACGGCACCCCGACCTACAAGCCGTGGATGGAGCAGATCGGCACTCTCGGTGACGGAATTGCACTGTGGAACGTGGCGTACTTCCCGGTCGTCCCCCGGTTTCAGGCCATCCGCAGGCAGGTCCAGCGCGATGCGCGGGGCAAGCCGGTGATGCTCCTGGGATTCTTCGGGCGCAAGCCCGGCAGCGCCGGGCCGAACGACTTCAACCAGCGGATGGCTGCCGCCGAAGCGGCCGCGCGACAGGCCGGCTTCGCAGGATTTGTGAGGGTTGACCAATGAGGAAGTCGCCGCTGGCCATCTCCGTCGCCCTGACCACCTGTATCCTCGTGGCAACCGTGACACTGGCGTGGGTCGGCGTCTATCCGCCTGTCGGCCACATCGAGTCCGACATCCCAAATGCCTCCTATGGCTACTACCAGGACGGAGTAGGGTTCGTCTCCAGCACCGCGGCGCTGGACACAGTGATGGGCATGGTAGACAACCACAGCATGTCCAGCCAGGCGGCGGCGGACGCGGTGGGCCTGGTCTACGAAATCTACCTGGTGGAGGACCGCAACGGCGACGGGGTCTTCAATGCCTATGACGATACCCCCGCGCAAACGTGGACGCTGGCTATCCGCGTCGTTTGCGACGGCTTACCCGGGCACGCGATTGGGTGGGACGGGAACGAGGGGAATCTCCTCCAGGCCGGCTCGACCATCGCTCTCAACGCGGGACGATGCTACCTGCTCAAGCTGCGGGTGGTGGACGGGACCGGCAATACCAGCACTGAAGTGGGCGGCTCCGACGTGTGGTACACCTCCGGTGCATCCTCGTACCTGAGCCGCGACGGAGATGCTGCTCAGGCGCTTTCCGACAATGAGGTGCTCTGGATACGCGTCCCCATGAAACCGCCCCCTAACGTCGGCGGAGGTATCGGCACATTGCCGACGAACACGGACACCAGCACTACCACGTCGAACACGACAACGTCCACGACGACTACGTTGCCTGGCGTTACGACCACGACCACCAGCACCACGACCACGACACTCCCACCCGGCGACCCCGCGCTCCTGTCCACCGGCGCGGGCATGGAGCAGTGTAACGGCAACTATTACGAACTCGGCACCTACGCGGGGCAACCCAGCTACAAGCACTTCTGCACCGCGCCGGTTGGGCCGAACCATGACAGGGTGGTCTGGATCTGGTGGGGTTTTGACAACAAGTGGCGGATGGGGAACTGCCCGGGAGGGGCCGTCGTCTATTACTGGTCGTTCGCCTCCGCATGGCCGGAAGCTCCGATCCTCTGGCCGTGGTACGCCATCGGCCCCTATGGAATCGCTCCTACTCCCAGCACTTATTTCTGGACGCCGTAAATTACCGGGTCTTGCCGAGCGAGTGCCGCCAGTGCCAGGCATCAACCGCTCCGGCACCCGCGGCGACTCAGTTACCGTCACGCCGGGTCTGGAGGTCGCGGGTTCAAGGACCGCTGGGTTGAAGAAATGGCATACGTATGTTATAAGCCTTATATACTTCTTTGCTCGGCGAACTGTCGCGGCGTCGCGGCACAGCACACTCTTTGTGACCGTCCGCACGTACATGACTAACGCTGATGATCACAATCCAAGGCGGATGAGCGACTTGGCCCGACTTGAGGTGTTTATGCACCTCGCAGGGCTGAGTCACTCCGAGGGTGGTATCCCGGGTGGCACCGACCTCTTCCGGAAAGGAAGGGATGCGCAGTTGAGGGAAAGTATTGCTTACCTCAAGGGGGGATTCGTCCCCCTTTCCGAATGCAAACTCGCCATCTACGATCTGGGTATTGTCTATGGCGCGGCAGTTACGGATTTCCTGCGAACGTTTCATCTGCAACCATACCGCATGGAAGACCACGTCCAGAGATTTTACCGTTCCTGCAATTATGCCCACCTTCGACCACCGGTCTCCATGGAAGAATCCATGGACATCTCTCGAAGGCTGATCGCGCAGAACTCGAAAGATTCCCTCGACAAAGAACTCGGCGTAGTGTATTACCTTACGGCCGGTGAGAACGCCGTCTATGCCGGGTCAGCCGGCATTTCGGACCAACTGGTCCCTTCGTACATCCAGCACACCTTCCCGCTGCCGTTCCGGCTCTGGCGGAATGCCTTCATCGATGGGATTCATTGTGTGACGCCCGCTGTCAGGCATTGGCCCCCCCAGTGCGTATCGTCCAAGATCAAGCATCGCAACCGGCTGCACATGTGGATAGGAGACCATGAAGCACGCTTGGCGGACCCGACAGCCGTCGCACTCTACCTAGACGTCAGCGGCAATATCACTGAGACCGGCGGGTCCAATTTCGTGATCTACCGTGGCGGAAAGGTCTATTCCCCCAAGAGGAGTAATATCCTGTGGGGTATCAGCCTGACCGTGCTTACGGAAATTCTGGCGGAGATAGGCGTCCCGTTCATCGAAGAAGACCTGCAAACATACGACGTCATCAACGCCACGGAGGCATGGCTACCCACCACCCCCTATTGTCTTGGGCCGGTGGTCAAGATCAACGGCGCCCCGATCGGAGAGGGCAAACCGGGGCCCGTGTGGCGGCGAATCATTTCGCGCTGGAGCGAGATCGTCAAGAAGGATATCTACGCGGAGATGTCCGAAGCGCGGTGAAGGTCGCATCACACAGTAGAGGAGTACCGTATGTCCAATAAAGTGGTCAAATCGCTTGAGCTGTTCAAGAAGGCGGAAGCGCTCATCGCTGGACAAACGCAGTTGCTCAGCCGCCATCCTTCCATGCATGCGTTCGGTGTGAGTCCAATCTATGCCAATCGCGCGGAAGGATGCCGCTTCTGGGACGTGGACGGCAACGATTACATTGACATGACCGGCGGGACGGGAGTGGTGTATCTTGGCTATTGCCACCCGGTAGTGGACGCCGCAGCGATCGCACAGATCAAGAAAGGCGTCGCCTATCCCGTTAATAGTCCGCTCGAAATCGAGTTGGCCGAGCTTCTGAAAGAAGCCATTCCCTGCGCAGAGATGGTGCGTTACGCCAAGGGGGGCGGCGACGCGGACGCCGTGGCAGTGCGGATCGCGCGCGCCTACACCGGTCGCGACAAGGTGCTCTTCTGCGGCTATCATGGCTGGCATGACTGGTACATCGCCGCCAATCTGACCCAGGCGGACAGCCTGAATAGTCATCTCCGTCCGGGTATTCCTTCAGCCGGGGTACCCGCCAGCCTGGCAGGTACTGCCATCCCCTTTGCCTACAACGACCTGCCGGACCTCCAGCGCAAGCTGGAAGAAAACCGCGGCCAAGTCGCCTGCGTCATCATGGAGGCGGCGCGGTATCTGCAACCGAAGCCGGGATTCCTCGAGAATGTCCGCAAACTTGCCTGCGCCCATGGTGCCGTTCTGATCTTCGACGAAGTGGTGACCGGATTCCGATACAGTCGCGGCGGCGCACAGGAGTACTTCGGCGTGATGCCGGACATGGCCACGTACGGCAAAGCAATAGGCAATGGCTACCCGATCGCCGCCATCGCCGGACGCAGCGAGGTCATGCAGGCGGTCTCGACGAGCTTCATAAGCAGTTCCTATTGGAGCGAGCCCGCCAGCATGGCCGCCGCGATCGCCATCCAGACGATTATTCGCAACGGGGATGTCATCCGCCACATCTGGCAAATGGGAGAGCGGTTCCAGGAGGGCTTGCTGAAGCTCGGAAAGGACTCCGGGCTTCCGCTTTACGTGGAAGGCCTTCCTCCAGTGTTTCACTTTGGCCTCAAACTGGAGCGGCCTGGAGCATATATGACGCTCATGACCCAAGAGATGGCCAAGCGCGGAGTGCACATGATCGGCGGCGTCTACATCCTCGCGGCACACCAACCCACTGACATTGACGCCGTCCTGGCTGCGCTGCGCGAAGTCGCAGCCGTTCTGCGCAAGGCGGTGGAGCGCGGCAGCGTCGAAGGGTTGCTGGAAGTGCCGGAGGCCCGACCGATCTTTAGGCGACGGTTGGTCTGAGTCCGCCCGTCGGTTCGACCGGCAACGTTTAACAAAGGAGACCACAATGAACGTGTTGGAGAGTTTTGCTCTCAAAGGACGTGTTGCCGTTGTCACTGGAGGCGCAGGTATGTATGGGCGCCAGATTGTCGCAACGCTTGCCGAGGCGGGAGCGACAACCATCGTGGCGTCACGCAATTTGAAGGCGCTCGAAAAAGTGGCCGGGCAGGAACGTGCGCGCGGTCTGGACGTCACTGCTATGCAATTTGATCAGGGAGACGAGAAATCCATCGTCACATTGTGTAGAAAGATCTACCGCAGGACCGGCCGAGTGGACGTCCTGGTGAACAACGCTGTTCTGCGCCCCATGAAGGACTGGGGCGATCCGGTGAAGAACTGGAATGAGAGCATGAAAGTCAACTGCACTGGGCTCTTCCTGATCACCCGCGCCTTCGGGGACAAGATGGCTGCCGCAGGCACTGGGAGCATCATCAATATCGGCTCGATCTATGGCGTCGTCGGTCCGGACTTCTGGCTCTACGAGAAAGTGGGCTGGAAGCAGCCGCCCGATTACTGGTTCCACAAGAGCGCCATGCAGAACTTCACCCGGTTTGTGGCCTCCTATTACGGACCACGCGGCGTGCGATGCAACGTCATCAACCCGGGAGGGTATTTCAACAACCATGACAAGCGCTTCTTGCGGCGCTATGAGAAGCGCGTCTTCCTGGGTCGAATGGCCAACGACACTGACCTGAAAGGCGTGATTGTCTTCTTGTCGTCCGACGCCTCAGCTTACATCACAGGCGCGGCCATAGCGGTAGACGGCGGCCTTACCGCAAAATGACCTCTTACCGGCTCAACTGCCCATAAGTCATGCAGGTCTGATGGTAGGCCATGAAATGCTCCAGCGGAATCTCGGGGCTCACCGAATGGGTGCCGATCACAACGCCACCGTCGCGCCCCAGGTCGATGATTTCCCGAGCCTCCGCCTCGATGCGCACTATGGGGCCGTGGAGAAGCGTGTCAGTGTTGTCCATTCCGCCGGTGAGGATCAGGCGGGGATAGCGCCGACGCAGTTCCATCGGGTGCATATGGGCGCGCCGTTCGAGCGGGTTGATGCCATCTATCCCCGCTTCAATAAGCATGTCCAGCAAAGGCCGGATATCGCCATCCGAGTGCAACAGCACGTACTTAGCTCCGGCGTCCCTGTAGGCCCGGATCATTCGCCGATACACAGGCAGCAACACCTGCTCGAACGTCTTCGCGCGGAACATTGGCCCCTGGTTGCAGGCCATGTCGTCATAGATCCAGACACCGGTCCCTTGCAACGACCAGCGCCGGAGCGCCTCCACGCCAACGGTGCTGAGATGTGCGCCAACTTTTTCGGCAATTGTCCGCGCCAACGGAGGATCAGCCGCCAGGTCCATGAGAAACTGTTCCTCGCCGCGCACGAAGGTTGAGCGCAGGTAGGGTCCGCCTGTTTTCACAAAGGGACAATGCCGGGCTTTCACTTCCGCCAGCTTCCTGCCGGCGGACGCTTCGTCGGGTTGGTCGAGCAGATATCGACTTTCCAGGATCGGGGAATCGAAGCGGACGGAATCCACATCCGCATCGGAAGGAATCGGGACTTCGAGGGTCTCCACGAAGTAGCCATCGGGGCGCCGACGGATGGTCCTCCCCCACGGCTCGACCTCGTAGATCCAGTTATTCTCCTCTTTGATGCGCCGCGCCCGGGTGGGAAACGTCTCCTCCTGCGGGATCAGGATGTGAACGTCGGTCAGCCCTTCTTCCGCTCCGAGCGCGGCCCTCCAAGTATCCGGGAAATTCCAGAAGCTGTCGAACCGAGGGATGCGGTCCGGTCTCTTGAACGCACACGCCGCCATGACCCGTTCGTACGAAGTCACAAACTCACTCCTCTAGTCACAAATCTCAGGTAAAACTATGAATCGGCGCCGTTATTGCGCTGCGGCCCGCGCACCGCGCACGGCGGCACCAGCAGACTCCCTCAGAAATACGATATCCAGTCCAAGGGCCAAAAGGGTGTACCCCTCCTGAATAGCTTCTTCTATGCTTTCCGCTGTCGGCGAGATCAAGTGCGTGCCAAACGACTTCTTGCGTTGTGCGCACACGTCGCGGTAGCGTCGCAGCGCCGCCGTCATCTTCGGATGCTTGAGCTTCCCCGTGATCCCCATCGAACCGCTGAGATCCAAGGGGCCTATGAACACGCCATCAACACCCGGCACGTCCAGGATCGACTCAAGGTTCGATACGGCCACGTGGTGTTCGATTTGCATCACCATGGCGATCTCATCGTTGGCGGATTCGATGTATTTCTTGAACCCTCCGCCATACTGATTGGCGCGGCTGTAGCCAAACCCTCGGCCGCCGCGTGGCGGGTACTTGGCCTCATGCACGGCCTTTTCCGCTTCAGCAGCCGTATTGACCATCGGCACGATCAGACCTCGCGCCCCCGCGTCCAGAACGCGATGAATCCAGATCGGGTCGTTCAGCGGCAATCGCGCGACCGGCACGCAACCGGCCAGTTCGATGGCCCGGAACAGACCGGCCGTCCCTTCCAAGTCGATAACCCCATGTTCCAGATCGGCGCAGACCCAGTCAAAACCGGCGCTGGCGAGGCATTCCGCGACCGCAGGATGGCCGATTTGTATCCACGTTCCCAGCGTGACCGCGCGCTTCAGCAGTGCACGGCGCAACCCGTTCTTCATCATTTCAACACCTCCGGGTTCAACAGATCCATCTCCGAAAAGTTACCCGCCTCGGCCAGCGCAATGTTATGAAGGGCGCGTTCCGCCATGCGTGTGCATGCCTCGTGCGTGGCGCTGCTCACGTGCGGCGTCAGGATAACATTGGTTAGGCTCCGAAGGTCCTTGCCCGGGTCAACCGGCACGTAGGGTTCGCTCTCGAAGACGTCCAGAGCGGCGCCGCTCAGGGTGCCGCTGTTGAGAGCGTCGAACAGCGCGGATTCGTCCACAACGGCTCCCCGCGCTGTGTTGATCAACCACGCGCTGGGTGGTATCTGCGACAATCGCTCGCGGTTAATGAAGTGACGGGTCTGGGGGACGTTTGGGATGTGCAGGCTGACGAAGTGCGCCCCGGCCACAGCCGCAGAGAAATCCTTGACCACTCTCGCGAAGCCGAAGCTCTGCCGCAACGCCTCTTCATCAACGTCTCGAATCTCTGCCCCGACCACATGCATCCCGAAACCTGCCGAGGCCGCACGTGCGACGCGGCAACCGATGGGCCCGCACCCGATCACAGCGAGCCGCTTGTCCAACAACTCCGTTCCTACTCTGGGGCTCCATTGATGCGCCCGGCATCCCGCCGCCATCTCCAGCGTGTGCCGAGCGGCGGCCAGCATCAGGCCCAGAGCATACTCGGCAACGGAATCGTCCAGAACTCCGGGGGTGTTCACGCAAAGGATGCCCTTGGCTGTCGCCTTCTGTTTGTCAACGCCATCATGTCCCACGCCGAAGCGAGCGAGAACCCCTCCCCTTGGAAGCGCGTCGTACAGCGCTGCAACATAGCGTTGCACACCAACAACCGCGTGCGTGGCGCCACTCCGCCGAATCGCTTCGGCAACTTCCGCCTCGCCGGGCGGAGCCGGGATACACTTCCAGCCCGCCGCGCACGCCTTCTCAAACGAGGCCGATGCCTTCCGGAACTCGACCTCAGTGACTACGACAGTCTTCATATTCCTCCGCTCCACTTCTTGCCCGGCATCAGGTGAGGGTTCGCGCGTCCACCACTCCGCAGCGGATATCTTCCTTGTTAACGGAGAAGATGACGAAGAGTTTGTCACCATCCACGAGGCTGTAAGGATAATGCCAACCGTCCTCCTTATGGATGCCCTCCACACGACGGTGGGTCTTTCCCTCAATCAGCGTATACATCCGGTCGAACGTGTAACCGTCTGGGCTCAAAGCGATCTGAAGATGGCTGCGGTCGAGCATTCGGTCGTAGTTGTTGCCGATGATGTAGAAGCGGCCGTCGTTCAGCCGCCCGGCGCTGGCACGTGACATAGTGTTGGGCATATCCGACAGTGCCAAACCGCTCCAGGTGTGACCGCCGTCGTCGCTCCAACTCAGCGCCAAACGCGTCGAGAAACCGACATCGCGGAAGAACATCCAGATGCGCCCGTCTTCCGTCTGATACCATGTCCCCTGGATCGGTCGAATCCGCTCGTCTGGACGCGGGATACGGACGACTTGAGGAGGGGAAGCCAAGTCCTGTCCCGGCTTCCAGAGCAGCGCCAGGGGGTGTTGCACCCCGATGAACGCGTTGCCTCCACAAAGGTGCCCGCCATTGCGCAACCGACGCGGCCCCTCGAAAAGATAGACGTTCTCAGCGATTCCCTGACATTCCGTCCACCTGTTCCCATCCTCGGTACTGTATACGTCCAGCCGGGCATAATCCGGAAGGAAGGAAGTCAGGCTCGGGTCCGCCGAACGTTGCGCGCCTCCGGCCACACCCACAAAGTCGTACAATTTGCCAGCATCCGCGCAGACGCCGGCGTTGTTGCGAACGATGCCGCTGGCCGGGTCGGTGGCCACGAGCACTCGTTCCTTCGACCAACGCTTTCCGTCGGATGACAGAGCGTAATGAACCTGCTGCCCCGGCACGTCCTCATGACGCTGGCTAGCGCTCCAGCTGGCCACGTACTGGTTCTTCAGCTTGCCGATGGCATGGTGATGGCTGTAGGCGAACGATTGGGCGTCGCCGCGATAGACTTCGGCGACGTCAAACGCCGCTTGGGGAAAGCTGCCCCAAGTCGGGGCCAGGCCGGGATTCCACTCCTTGAGACTGGAATACCCCGAGTTCAACGCGGACATCTTCAGCTTGAACTCCAGCATCTTCGTCTGCAGGTCCGGCGCCACTATCGAAATCACTTTCTCCTGTCGAACTACCACAATATCCTCCTTCGTTTCTGTCCAGGCAACTTTGCCTCCTGTTCCCGTTATTCCTTTGTGAGCAGGACAATACCGTAGTGGCGGGCATTCTGTACGGGAATCTTGAGCCGGAGGCAGGAAGCTTCTACATCCATTGGCACTACCATGCCCTCCGCACCGTCTGGGGAATATAGCTTCGCTCCGTATACGACCGAATCAGTCATGCGGACTCGACATTCGACGATTCCATTCCGAGGAATCGGATAGGTCACGGCTTCATCGTCCGGAACGGGCCGCCCTTCCGCCGGGATAGTGCCGCTAAGGTTGAGAAAGTGGAGTAACAAAGCCCCGTCGCGCGCATAGAGATGGAACGTCCAACCCTCTGTTCCCTCGCCAGGCTGAATGCTAGGGTTCGCGATATAACGTCTCAGCGTCTGAAGGCACGCCTTTATTGCGCCTTGGCGATCAGCAGATTCGTGGAAGATCTCCCCGGTCTTGGGCGGCGCCGGGATGGCCTGTTCAATAACCGTGTGCGGCACGCACACAATTTTCCCCCGAGACGACGTCTTCCGCAGAGCGAGTTTCTCAAGGAACGGCGGAGTCTTGTCCGCCCCACTCTCCGTGTAACATCCAAGCTCGCCGGAAACGATCACATTGCCCCCGGCGTCCAGGTAGGAGGAAATCCCCTCGAACTCCGCATCGGCGAGCGCCGCAACGCGCGGGAGAATCAGCAGCGCCCGCTTTGCAGCCAGAAGCCGCCCCGCCTCCGCGCCCCGCAGTCCCTGCGCGAGAAGCGTCTCGGAGAGGATTCCATTCTCCACCATCAGCCTGCCCCAGCAGATCAGTTGCCGGCGATGCCCATCCGCCTCCTCCGGTGAGCAGAGCGTGCGCGTGGCCGGCGAGAAGGCTATGGCGACGTCGGCTACACGCGCAGCATCGGCGTAAAGGGACTCGTGCTTTGCCTGCCAACCGACCGTCCGCGCCAGGTGAGACCGGTCGTCATATACGGCGCGAGCCGTCTTCGGGTTGTCCGAAGCGGTGTCCTTGCACGTCCAGCTTCGCGCCCCCCACGCGGACACCATCGCCCACGACATGAAAGACTGCTCTGGCGCGCGGTTGTAAGTCAGGCCGATAAAGGGATCGGGCCGGGTCACCTCCATTATGGACGGCGTCTCCCCCCTCAAAAAGTCGCCGGCCGCGGCAACCGCCTGATAGATGCTTTGCCTAGCGAAAAGCGGCCCCCACTCGATGACAGGGTTTCGAGGCATCATTTCCATCGATACGACATTCAGGCCGCGGCTGAATTCGTCATGGACGCACGCCAGGTCGGATGACCACTGTCCGTCCATGGAGGAGCAGCAGCCAAACAGCGGCCGCTGCGGACCGAGCGCTTTCCGCAGCCGTACGTAGTGGTCCCCCGTGCTGCGGCAACGCATCGCCAGCCAGTCCCGAAACGCCGGATTGCGCCGGTTTCCCCAGAACTCCTGGTTGTCGGCCGGAGGCAGGTCCCGCCCGCACTCCTCCCGGAACCGCTTGCGGCAATGCTCGCATGCACACGAATGGTAAGGGTCGGGGAGAAATTCAAGGTCGTCATTCATCATCCCGTCAATCCCCGCCGCCTCGAACTGGCTCAAGGCGTAAGCAGCGGAGGCACGCTGATAGTCAGGGTTGTTCGGACAGAACATATTGCAGCGGTACCAGATATAGTAGGCAGGCTCACCCGTTCGAGCATCCACCTGCCTCCAACTGTTTCGCGCGCTCCCCGCGTAGGTGTAGTCATAATCGCAGTCGGGATAAATCGCAACGTGGTGGTTCAACCGCTCCCGGATGAACCAGCGGTCTTCCTCGGTCTGAGGCCGATGCGTCAATGTGTCAGAATAATGGTCGCAGACCCGAATACCGTGTTTGTGGCACTCCTTCACAATACGCTGAAAGAGCAAATGCAGCCGCCCGAAGTACGGCACATAGTCCCATCGGAAGTGAAGCCCGAAAATCACCACGGTGTTCACGCCGGCCGAACCGTACTCCGCGGCACGGCGGACGATTTCCTCCTCGACCTCGTAGTCCGGCCAGTAGAAGTCATTCTTCGTGAGCCACCACGAGGCAATGCGCGCCTCTCGAATCCATGGCGCGACATGGTTGGACATCTCCGTGCTCTCCCCGATTCAATGACCCGGACTAATCTGGCGGCCAATACGGTTGGACCTTGATGAAATTATACATCAGCTCCTGGCCGATCGGTCCGCCGGGCGTCTTGTCGTCGGCCCAGTCTGAAATTCGGATTGTGGCGCTCTTGCCCCCGGCACGAAATACGCGCACGTGCCAATTCAGCCACTTGCCCGCCTGTCTCGATGCGCCAACGTGCGTGAAACACTTGTCCGGAACCAGCATCGCGTTGTCGAACTGAATGTTCACAGCGTTCAACTCATGGCCGGACATATCCTTGTGGTCTGCGCTAAACATCCGGAATGAGTACAACCGGCCCGGCTCCAAGTTCCGAATCTCCTGCGAGAAGACGTTGGGCGCTCTGGCAGAGCGCCGCGTGATCAGAACCGTGTCCCCGTTCTGCCCGGTGTAGCGGCATTCGATGGAGCCGAACTGGTTGTGCATGCCGAGTTCTATAGAGCCTTCCTCCGCCGGCTTGACATCCCATCCCAGGCCCCCCTCCTCAAATTCCGGGTTGCGGACGTGCGTCAGAAGGAAGGGGTCTTTGCCGAGCGGTTCGGTGTGGCCCTCGATGGCGTAGTGACGGAAGAGCCGTGCCATCCACCGCTGCGTTTCTTCGTCGAGGTAAGGGGAGCGATAGACGCCGAGCCCGCGCACGCCGGCAAAGGCGGGGTGTGTAGCCACCGTCCGCACCTGCATCTCCAGGAATGTGCGGGTATCATAGCTGGGCAGAACCATTGTGAGCCACGGCGGGCCGGCGGTTACGCCCGCATAGGGAACGACTATGAGGTCGTCCGCCATTCCAGGGAGCGCCTGCTCCGCCGCCAGCAACTCCCCCACCATCTTGTCGTTGATGAGCTGCCAGGCGCCAATCTCCGTGCGCTGTGACCCCAGATAGCATTCCCATTGAACGGGGCAGTCGAACTTCTCCAGCGTCCGGACGAACTCCCGTCCGGGCTCCCCGCCGTTATACGTCACCAAGTCGTACAAACCGTACGTCCAGGCGTGAAAGGTCTTTCCCCTAAATGGCGGGCCCGATAGCATCCTCTCCAACGCCCGCGACCAGATGCGCAGCCCTTCATCCGACGAAGAGAATTCGTCCACCAAGTAGCCGTCGTAAAGCGTGTTGCTGAACCCCGGCCCCCCGGCGAACATCTCGCACGCTGCGTCAAGCCGCGATTGTCCCTCTTTGGGCGTTACCCCCGTCCCCATGTGGGCTAGGAACCGGCGCCCCTTGGCTCTCCATTCCCTGGCGAAAGGCTTCTCAATGTCCTCGTTCTGCACCATGAAGGTGTTGTAGTGCGGGAAGACATAGCGCTGTTCAAACTCGCCTGCATAGGGCCCAAACCCCGTAACATAAGGCAGGGTGTTTGCGTAGTCGTAGACCGTCTGTGCGACGGCGCGCACGACCAACTCCTTTGCGGCAGGCGTCGTGATTGTATAGTTTCCCTTGGGCAGATAGCGCATAGTCTCGAAAGCGTCGCCATAGTCCCGCGACAACGTCAGGTCCATGGACCCCGTCCCCTCCTCAGGGGTGATCTTCACTTCTTTCGATCCGCGATTCGAGATGTAGACGAAGCCCATGCGCGGATTGACGAACTTCCGGGCGACTCCGGAATTATCAGGTCCCGCCACAGAGAGTAGTTCCATCACAAGGTTGTTCAGCCTTCGGGCCCCTTCAGGTCCGGAAGGAAACCTCGCGGAACCGGCCCAGGAGATGGATTCCTCGCCCGGAACGCCAAGCGGTTTCCCCGCAACATCCTTCCCCGTGACTCGCACGAGGTACGCCCCTCTTGCCAAGTCCGGCACTTCGACGTCCGCGACGGCGCGGCCGACCTCGTCGAATTCCTTCACGATCACGCTTCCCAGCGGCTGCCCACTTCCGTCGGCTTTGAGAACGTTCACCGTAACCGCGACGTCCTGTAGTGGCAGGCCCAGACGCGCTGCATCCACCTCCACCTTGATCCGATTGAAGCCGGGTTGCGGAATGGACATCGTCATCGGGCTGTTTGTGATGTTGGAGCTGCGAAGGTCCCGCAAAACGCCCTCCCTGTCCAGGGGACGATTGTAGAACAGGACCGAAGCGATCTTTCCTTTAAAGCGCGGGGCGTACTCGGGGGGGTCACCCTCCTGGGGCGTCCGGAGTGGTGCAAGCAGTAATTCCCGGCCGGCGGACGGCTCTTTGCACACCACGACGTTCTCCAGAGTCCCGTTCACGTACAACCTGGCGACGCTTCCATCCCATGCAACCGCAATGTGGGTCCATTTTCGAAAAGGTATGGAACCTGAACCACCTGCGAAGAGTTCATGCACACGTTGACTAAGCTGGGCGTTGCCTGCGCCCAGAATGGGCATGTTCAGCCACACGGAGTAGCTTGGCTCGGCCCAGACCCACGCCACCAATGTCTGTGGCCCGATCACGTTCAAAATGCCGCAGTTCACGAAGCTGTTTATGCCATCGAATTCCAGCGCCCAACGGCCCCCATTGTGGACCCAAATGGCCCCGCTGATCTTCCCATCGGGCGCGTTCCCTGCGCGGTCATGAAGAATGTTCCCCTCCCCCTCATCAAATGCGTAATTGACTATCGGCAGTTCCTGCGGCGGAGGGGGATCAATCAGCCTCAAGCTGGCGGCGTCCAGAACCCTGCCGGCGTCCATGCAGAAGTTGTCAAGGCCGACGCTCTGCTCCTCCTTACCCTTGCCCGGGATGAAGAGGACGGCAACGTATGACCAAACGGCATTCGCAATTACGTTCCTCCATTTATCCCCCGCGCCGGTGTATGGACGCCACCCTGCGGCAAGTGCCTGCTCCTCCGTCCAGTCCGCCTTCCACGGAATCCGATAACTCACCCAACCGTCGGTGGCAACCTGGTCATGTTTGAGGACACTTTTCGACGAAACCATATACGAGAAAGCCTGCGTTCCTGTGGAGAGGAATACCTGCACATCTGAAATTGCGCCGTCATCAAGTGCTTTGACGTCGAATTTGATATTACCGGGCCCCGTGCCGAAGACTTTCCCCATATCGTTTCTCAAATATGGTTTGGGATAGAACACATTGGTTTTGCTCGTCTTGATGTACCCGCCCGGATTGCCCCCATCCGCAACCCACGTAAGCCTGGTTCCCTGAGGGGTCTCAAAGCCCGCCAAGTCATTCGCCTTCGACCAGGTGGTTGTATATCCCCAGGTTCCCTGGGCATACCCCGCAACACTCAGCAGAAGACTGGCTGCTGCCGCAACAAAGAGTGTTCCATTCTTCATCAGAAGATTCCTTCCGCATTGTACGGTGTATCCCGACAGGACCGAGTAGCATCTCTAACGAAACGTTCCGGACGCATTGGTCGACTCACGCGCAGCGTGCACCACACTTCCGTTCTCTTTCGGTGACCGGGGCGGCGACCTGCGCCGAACCGATACGTTCAGAGCGAGTAAAACACTGGACACACAAAGGCCGAGCGTGTTATAACATGTATATCATTACCAGAGTCGTACGTCAACTCTGAAGCTCTCGAGCAATCGCCGCGGCAGACTGGTGACATAGTTGGCTGCACACCCGTGTAACAGTTCTTGCTGTTGCTGATGGATGCTTATCTGCATTGTGATTACAATACACGCCGTGCCCAACACAGTTCACTAGCAGGCTGCTAGGGGTGCAAGCGGACCCTGTAGCCCGGGAACCCCACTTCGAGGAGGTTATTTCAGCCATGACGGACTTTGCGTGCCGAATCGCCCTTCTTCTCGTGTTAGCCGGAGCGTCGGCCTGCTTGAGCGCTCCAGCCAGTGACCAGGACCCGGCTTTGGTCGGATACCGCAACGCCCTGCTCGCGCAAGTCGCCAGATTGGAAACGTCGATGCCGGAGATAACACGGGCGGCGGATGCCGTTGCGGAACGGCTTGTTAACGGCGGGAATCTGTACGCAGCCGGGCAGGAAGCTTTCGTGATCGAGGCATACGTCCGCGCGGGTGGGATGATGATGCTGGAACCGCTGACGGAAAAGACGGTGCTCTCGGCAAAGGACGTCCTGTTCGTCGGAGCTTGGTCAAACCATGATGAAGCAACGGCTGTTGAAGCCCGGCGCGCCAGAGAAGCCGGCGCGTACGTCCTGCTCTTCTCACCTGCGTTCGAGGAACCGAACCCGCCGCTTGCGATGCTGTGCGACGCGCACGTGGTGAACTTCGCCGAAGAGGGCGCCCCAGCGGTTCCCCTGAAGGGGGGAACGCGTATCGGTTCCACCGCGGCGTTGTTTGACGTGACAGCCCTATGGACGGCCACGGGGGAGATCGTCGGCGCGATGACGCGGAAGGGGAAGATGCCTGTAATGTATCAAAGCGTCGTCGTTCCCGGTGGCCGAGATCGCAATGGGAAATATAATGCGAGAAAGGATGGGGTGAAGCCGCGGTTTCACGATGACCTGTCCGTTCCGCCTCAGCCGGAAGGGAAACTCGGCCGGGCGTACCTTGAGACGATTCGACGACAGGTCTCCGGCCTCCGCGGACTCGTGCTTGATCAACTGTCCGCCGCCGCCGCTCTGATGGCCGAACGGCTGCGCGCCGGCGGCGCGGTCTACGTTCAAACCGTTTCGCACTTCACCGAGTTTGAGGTGCGCTCCACTCGTGTTCCTGCCTGGGCATGTGCGGCGACGCCCCCGCCGAAGCCGGCGGAACTGGCTGCCGCAATGAGGCCGGGGGACCTGTACTTCGAGTTGGGATATGTGGACCTCCGGGAGCCTTACATCGAGGCCGTTCGGCATGCCAAGGGCAGTTCCGTCGTCGCTCTCTGCCACTCCTCGGTTGCCCCCCTGGATGGCCTTCAACCGGAAATTCTTATTGACTCCCAGTGGGTTTACGGCGATGCCGGGGTCCTCCTTCCAGGGTATGACATACAAATACTTCCAACCTCTGGAGTGCTTCAGACAGCTATCTTCTGGACGGTCGTAGGCAAAGTGGAAGAACTGCGTGCTAGGTAGCGGGGCCCAAAGCGCCCTGTGATGTCGTCTCAACCGTTTCCGTATGAGTAGCGGAGACTCCATGAAAGTGCTGCTGGTCGGCGCCGCCGGTACAGTCGGATCGGCGCTTCACAAAGAACTGGCGGAACGGGGCCACCAGATCCGGTGCGTGGATCTCGTCCCGCCTCGCCGCGACATGGCGGACGTATTCAAACTATTCGGCTATGACCCGAAACTCCCGGATTCGGAGTGGATCATTCAGGACGTGACGCAGCCAGGCGCAGCGGAAACCGCGCTCAAGGGAGTGGATGCCGTCGCCTATGCGGCCCTGTCCCTTGCGATCAACGACGCGACGGTCCAATTTTCCGTCAACTTGGCCGCGCCTCATTCCCTCGCCAGGGCCTGTGGCAAGTGCCAAGTTGCCAAGTTCGTATATGCCAGCACAGTCTCGGTCAACGGTCCGGTACCTAACGCAACAGTGACGGAGCAGACGCGGCCGCACCTGTGGGGAAGCTACAATGTGAGCAAGTGGCTCGCCGAAGCGATGCTCCGGGAATACGCGAACCAGACCGAACTGAGGACTATCGCCCTCCGGTTGGGCACTGTCCGACCGCACCTTCGATTTCGCGCTATAAACGATTCCTACAACCAAGTCTTCGTCGACGTGCGCGACGTGGCGCGGGCTTTCCGAATGGCGTTGGAGGACCAACTCATCCGCCATGATGTCCTGCATGTTGTTTCCCAGGGAAGTCCGGTCTACTGCGACCCGAATCATGCGAAAGAGACCTTGGGGTTTGTATCCGAGTTCAACGGTCCCGAGCATTTCGCCACAGTCCACCGGAAAGAATTGGCGTTCTGGAGTATGGCGGGCGCGCACGAGACGTCCCGATGACCTGGCTATCTGCGGTCGCGCAGGGCGTACAGCGTCACTACGAGCAGGTCCATTGCGAGGAAAAACCGTGAATCAACTCGATTCATCCATGCTCAACATCGGCTCCGTGCGCCAGCATTTCTTCGATGACGTTCTTATTGAGTCCGTGGAAAATGTAGAGCGTGTGGTTCACAGTCCTGCACGTGACCCGGCCAGCCCCGTACTGAAGGCAGACCGCCCATGGGAGCACGTTCTGGAGTGCACGGTCAGCGCGGTGTCCATTCTCCAGGACCCAAACGACCACCTGTTCAAGTGCTGGTATATGGAAGGCGACAACGATCCGCACAAGCTCGCACAGAAAGCCAATTTTGAAGACCCCGACACCACCCTGCTTCGTATTTGCTACGCGGAATCGCAGGATGGCATTCGGTGGAACAAGCCCCTGCTCGGAATTCAGAAGGATTGCGGCCAGGACACGAACATCGTCCTCGGCGGCCGGGATTATGGGTCGGTCTACGGCATGGACCCCCTCATTGATCCGCATGAACCGGATCCGAGCCGTCGTTTCAAAGCATTATATACATGGCTGCCGCGAGACCTGCGTGGCATGCAGAACGTGGCCGCCTGCTCCTCGGATGGCATTCACTGGAAACCTTTCGACGAAAAGCCCAGCTTCGGCAGGTTCGGCAACCGGCTGGATGACGTCGCGAAGGTCTTCTACGACCCCGTCGGGCGGATATTCATCATGACGTCGCGGCACGATAGTATGTACGCCGGCTCATTGAACCTTAACAACCCCCGCGTCGGCAGTTTCACACTCCCCTACTATCCCCACGATTATTATCGCCGCAACAAGCGCCGCATTTGGCAGTCGGTAAGTCCCGACTTCATACACTGGACCGAACCGTACCCGGCGCTGGTCCCAACAGACGGGTTCGATGGGATCGACGAATGTTTTTACGGCATGCCCCAGTTCAGCATGGGCGACGTGAGGGTGGGCTTCCTGAATGTCTTCCAGTACGTTCAGAACCGCTTGACCGTGCAATTGGCCTACAGCCGGAACGGCTGCGAATGGAAGCGTTTCAATAAGGGGCAGACGTGGCTAGACCACGGCGCGCCCGGCGCATGGGACTCCGTGATGGCGACGATAGAGAATCGTCCCGTGCCGGTCGGCAATGAATGGTTCATTTACCATGGCGGCGCAAGTTGTCATCATGATTGGTGGCTCGCCGGCCGCAAAGAGGGACTCGATGTGCCGGAGGCCCGAGACATCAGCCTGGCCAAGTATGGCGTTGGTTTACTGCGAATGCGGCAGGAAGGAATTGTCGGCATGCACGCCAATCACGTGCGGCAGGGAATCATGATCACACGACCTCTAATCTCGGAGGGATCCAACCTGGTTATTAACGCCGCATGCAGCGGCAAGGGGACCATCACTGCCGAAGTGGCCGACGTTTCAGACAGTATTCTGCCCGGTTTCAGTCGACAGGAGTGTGACGTATTCTCCGGTGACAGCATCAATCACGTTATGTCGTGGCGCGGCCGGACGGACATTCCCGTTCACAAGGGACGCTCAACGTACCCGGAGCCGGAGAACCGGCGGTTCAGGAAGTTCCGCTTCTTCCTGCGTGACGCCGAGATATATTCAATGCAGTTGGTCTGAGAGAATAATGCCGGCGGCTACATCTTCTCGGCCAGTTCACGCGCAATTTGACACCATCGGGTCACATTCCTCGGATTATTCCCGATAGTGTGGTTATCCTTCATGATGATTTCCAGGCGACAGCCGCGCGTGATTTCCATGACCCTCCGAAGGTCGCGCCGGACGCGATCCTCGTTGAGTACGGGGACCGCCAAGTCCGTCGGATGCGGTTTCAACGAGTAGATATACTCCTCACCGAGCGTTCCGGCCATTTTCTCCCAGTCAGCCCACGGCGACACGGAGACTCGCCGCAGGCGTGGAGTGTTCTTAATGACCGGCCACCGCTTATCCAGCGGTTCGCAGCATCCGTAACAGTTCAGCCCAAACCGTTCGAGAATGGGAAGCTGATACGGGAAGATGAACTCGCCGAACATCTCCGGGGAAAACGTAATAGTCTCCTGGCTCTCGCAAAACCCCCATATGTCGCGCGCACGGACATGCTTGCCGTCGAAGTCCCGGGACGGCAACTCATCGCTGACCCCGAATCCGCCGGAGCCTACGTAGTGTGCGTCGTTGTTCAGGCTCAGGAGGCCGTTCATTTCCAGGAAATCGAGTTTTGCGAGCGTGCCGTCCCGCAGGAATCCCATCAGGCGGTGCAGGTCCTCAGGATGGTCGTAGGTATCCCAGATGATCTGTTCCAGTCCGCGCAGATTCACCAGAGCCCACGTCATTCCAAGACTCCACCACCATTGGCTCCGCACCTCGACGGCCAGAAGGTCGCCGAACACGTCATTGGCCGCCGCGATGAGCTTCTGAGTGGCATGGTGGTCAATGCGGATAACCGGGTAATGCAGCTTCTCGATATCGTCGTATGACTTGAGCGGCGCTTCCCAAACGTACGAGCCCCCCTGCCCCCCGCTGGTCTTGCGTTCGTGCATCCCCCAGTCGGACTCCTCGGCGACATGTGAGATGGGGAAGGAGGCGGGTACAACCCGGTCATCGCCCATGGATTCGCCCCAGAATATTTCTTTTCGGAGCCTCATCTCCCATGTGCGCGCCAGCGCGCCCTCACACTCCAGTAGCGAGTCGGGGATAATCTCGGTCCAGCCGTTTTCGGGATCGCAGAACACCAGAGGGCGCGTTGGTTCAAGCCGATTGTGCCTGCGCCAAAGATCGCGTTTGACCGCCTCACATGGCCTTGCCGCCACCCGGGCGACCCCGGCAGCCAGTCGGCGAAGCCGTTCACGGTCGCGTTTCGAGATGACAATATCGCCTGTGTCCATCGTCGCGGTGGCCAGAAAGACGGCCGTGTGATTCACCGTTGACCCTCCATTCATGAAGCGCCGCTCAGCACCACCCAGTCACCGACTCACGCGTGCCCTATTCGAAAAGGCACTTGCGCCTTCGCACGACATCAATAAGTGCCTGTACGTTCTTCCAGGGATACGCGGGAATGGAGTCGTTCGTGTCGCCAATCATGTGCTTGTATCCGCGCACGGAATCCAGGACGTCCTCGGCTCGCTTCGCAAATTGTTCCGGGGTGTCGTCATAGAAATACTCGACGTTGATGCCTCCGCGCGTTACGATTTCGGGACCGATCAGTCGCCGAGTCTCAGCCAGATCCGTAATATCGCCCGTGGGCGGCGCAGAGAGGCTCTCGAACATTTGCAGCTTCATCCGCGGATAGACGTTCATCTCCGCCAGCTTCTTCAGTTTACCGCACGTATGCAACAACAACAGCTTGTCGTGCGCGACAGCAAACTCGCTGAGACGCCGCGTTTGCGCAATCATGTAACGCTCATAGAGGGCGGGAGAAAGCCATTCCAACCCATTAATGCCGCTCTGGTAGATGTCCACGCCGGCCTCGACTCCGAGTTCCAGCCAGACCTGCGTCATCCTCCAATAGCATTCCGTCAATTCCTCCATCAAGTCCTGGTGGTCGTAGATGGCGTAGAGCGCGGTCGCCTGATCCATATAATAGGCACACATCAACTCGAACGTAGGGCAGTTGACGCGCAGGTAGGCAGGGAACGCACCGCCGATCTTCCTTGCTTCAGTTTTGAGTTTCTCAGCAATTGCACGCCTCGCCGCCGCGTTCTTCTGAATTTCCCCCGTCGCCGCGCGGATGAGGCAGGCAAAGGCCGGCAACTCCTTTTCCCCTTTGACGTAGAACTCGCGACGGTGTGCCCCGATGACCTTCGGTACTTCGAAGATTTCGCGCAGCCCCCCCTCTGGCGTCTTAATCTCCCGAGTGCGTCGGGGTGTGCCATCCTCCAGAATGACGTTCTGCTCGATCATCTTAATGTTGGGAAGAAACGGGATGATGTCGAACGGCGTTGGCGCGCCGATCATCACCATGCCGTGTGTGCCTGTCTTCTCGGCGATCTTCACTGTTTCATCCATGGTGACGTCCCGCTCCTCCTTGCCAAGATAGGAGGCAGTGACCGCAAACGGCGACAACGTCACCACAGGTACGTCATGTGGATCACCGTTGCGAATCCAATCCAGAAGACGCTCGCGTTTCGTTCCGGCAAGAACCATCGGTTCAATTCCTTTCCATGGAGTGGCGATGAAACTTCACGTAGACCCGGCGGGCAGTTCCGCCGGACAGCCCAGTTCATTGCGCGTCCGAAAATACGCAATGATGTTCGCCATCGGAATGTTGCCTGGCAGTTGGCCGCACGAGCTGATGATGAATCCCGGGTATTGGCGACCGCGGTCAATGACCGCCCGCGTATGCGACCGCACCTCTTCGGGAGTGCCGCCTGTGAGAATCTGCGTAGATATCCCGCCGATGAAGCCCCGTCCCGCCTTCCCCCACGTATCCACAATCCTCTCATAGGGTGTCGCCGGACTCTCATACATAATCGCGGCGAACGGCATTTCGAGGAGACGCTCCAGAAACTGGTCCATGTTCCCGTCGCACACGAAAACGACCTTTTTTCCCCTCTTTAGAACTGGCTCAATAATCCGCTCGTACCGCGGGAAGATGTGCTTTTCATAGAATGAAGGCCGGAATACCGGGCCCGTGCTCATGGCAAGGTCGTCGTGACAAAAAACCACCTCCTCATCCATCGCCGCCAGCATCTCAAAGTGCTTTCGACTGATCTGGGCCCATGGTTCCCACAACATCTCGTCGAACCGCTCCGGATCCGAGGCGGCGGCCGCGAGGAACGCTTCCCACCCAAACGTGACGATCGGCCACATGAACAGGGTAGTGTAGTACAGGTGATACATAACGGCCAGTTCCCCAAATCGCTCACGGAATGCGCTATTCAATTGTTTCAACGCAGCGGCCTTCACGCCTGGATCAAAATCGTCCCGGGCCGTGTCGTATCCGAACACTCCGCCGGCGCTGACGGGAAGGTTCGGTCCGTTCCCAACGGACATCTGCGTGGGAAACACGCCGTAGTCCGCATATCGAATGCCATTCTCTTCCCACGTTCCTCCCGACACTCTCGGGCGCGGGGCATTTCCTGACGGCAGAACCTGATGGATATCTATGCCGAGTTTCCGATACGCCGTTTCGTAGGCACGCGGCGTATCGTCATACAGGTCAAAGCCCGCCACTGCATTGATGATTCCGGGATGGAGCAGCGTTTCCTTGCTCGGGATATTCTTTGGGTAGCGGCCGGCCAACGCATCCAACACGTCCTGCTTCACTGTGCACCTCTGAAATGTGCATATTCTTTGAGGACTTCCGCACGCGTCATCTGCGGCCTGTACAGGATCTTCGCTCGGAAACCGATCTCTTCGCCAACGCGCGGTCCAGGCGCGATGAACTGAAAGTCCCATGCCGGGTTTGTCGTGCGCTCCCCAGGGGAAAGGCCACCGCCGGTCGGGGAGTGGGAGAATCTCAAGCGCTCGTCCAGTTCGAACATCACCAGCAGCACCATCTTCCCGAACCGGCCATAGAAGAACGGCTCCATCCAGCCAGCCGGGCTCAGTGAATCCATCAATCCCCCGGACGCATGTTTGTCACCGGGCAAAGGCGTGAAACGTCCCTGCCGGCAGACGGTGGAGTCCCGTCCATGCGCCTGCGTGCAATACTGGACCCACACGGGGTCTTCCCGGGGTTGATCGCACGCGTTCGAGCCGAGGAAATAGATGCTCTTGTCCTCAGGGGCGTGAATATAGCTCGCCCAGAAGAAGTCCACGAACCCGCTCGGAAAACGGCCTTCTGCCGGTAGCGCGCGAAAGAAGAAATCGATACCGTCCGGCTCGACGAATCGGAACCGCGTCCAGCTTTCGATGCGTGCAATCGGCGTGGGCGGCTGATGAAGTTCCACCGTCATTTCATCCAGACGGCGCAACTCCATTGGCGCACGCCGCGGCTCAAAGAACTCCTCCTCGCCACGGGGCGCCTTTCCACGCAAGATATGTTCCAGGTTGAACCCCGCATAGCGCGGCACGAACAGGCTGGCTGGCTCGGAACGGTGCACGAGACGCCAGATACCGTTGTATCCGGCGGCGTGTTCCCCGTCGGCAACATTATCCCCAACCGTCGCGGTCAATTCGGATGTGCGCAGTATTTCAGAATGCGCCGGCATGGTTATGGCGCCCAATAGGGTTGGACCTTGATGAAATTGAACATGAGCTGCTGTCCAATCGGGCCAAGCGGTTCCTTCTCCATCCCCCAATCCGAGACTGTGAGCGTCGCCGTCGTTCCTTTTGCACGGAAGATGCGGACGTACCAGTTCACCCAGCTATTGGCCCTCCGCGCTTTGGCGACATACGTGAAACATTTCTCCGGCAGAAGCTCCGCATTGCCGAAGTCCACGCTCACGGCCTGTTGTTCCTTTCTGGACAGATCGTTGAAGTCGGCGCTGCACATGCGGAAGGAGTAGAGACGGCCCGGTTCAAGCCCCGTGATCTCTTGAGAGAACACATTCGGTCCCTTGTCTGACCGACGCGTCACAATCACCGTGTCGCCCTGGGTCGGGCTGGGGTATCGTCCCTGCAGTGTGCCGAACTGCGGGTAGATTGCAAAGCGGATGGAGCCTTGCTCCGCCGGTCTCACGGTCCATCCGGAGCCTTCCTCCTCGAACTCGGGATTCTGAAGGTGCGTCAGCAGATACGGGTCCTTGCCGAGAGGCTCGGTGTGGCCTTCGATAGCGTAGTGACGGAAGAGCCTGGCCGTCCAGCGGACCGTTTCCTCATCCGAATAACAGGAACGGTATACGCCGAGTCCGCGAACGCCCGCATACGCCGGGTCCGTGGCAACCAGCCGCACCTGCATCTCCAGGTAAGTTCGCGAATCCACGTTCGGCAGTGTCATTGTGATCCACGGCGGGCCGCCTGTGACAAATGAGTACGGGACGACGATCACGTTGTCCGCCATCGGGGCGAATGCCTGCTCGGCCGCCCGCAACTCTCCGACGATCTTGTCGTTCATGTGCCGCAGCGCATGAAGTTCCGTCCGTTCATAGTCCACGTAGCATTCCCACTGTACCGGGCTGTCGCAAGCCCGCAGGGTCTGGAAGAATTTGCGCCCGTCCGCACCTCCGTTCCAAGTAACCAGGTCATAAAGCGCGTAGTCCCACGCATGCAGTACCTTTTCCTTGAAACGTGGATCCTTGCGCAGGCGCTCCAACGCGTCGCTCCAAACCGGGAGGCCGGGGTCGGAATTTGCGAACTCGTCCACCATGATGCCGCTGTACAGGGGCATGGTGAAGCCGAGGTCCCCTGCCAACACGTCACAAGCGGCGTCCACCTTGCTCTGTCCCCCCTTCGGCGTCACCGCCGTTGTGACCGTAGAGAGCATCCGCCGCCCCTTCGCCTTCCACTCCTCGGCGAAGGGCCTGCGGGCGTTGAAGTCGTGCACCAAGAACACGTTCATGTGCGGGAAGACGTAACGCTCTTCGAACTCCCCCGCGTAAGTCCCATATGGGACGCTGTCGCTTCCCTCAGTGTAAGCGTAGTCGTACATGGTCATCGCCACAGCGCGAACGACCAGGTTCTTTGCGTCGGCCGTGGCAATTGTGTAGCTCCCCTTGGGCAGATAGCGCATCGTCTCAAATGCGTCGTCGTAATCTTTCGAGAGTATTAAGCTCATCGTTCCCCCGCCCGCTTCCGACGCAATCTTCACCTCTTTGGAACCGTGGTTTGAAATGAAGATGAAACCCGTGCGAGGAATTTCGAACTTCCGGGCAACACCTGAGCTATCGGGACCCGGCACGGACAGGAGTTCCGTGACCAGGTTGTTTAGCCTGCGCCCCCCTGCCGAACCGGAGGGGAATTTGGCAGATCCCGGCCACGAGACAGTTTCCTCGCCAGGAACGCCCACGATATTGCCCGTCGCTTCTTTAGCTGTGGCGCGGACGACATACTCCCCCTTCGCCAATTCCGGCACACTGAGGTCAACCACCGCTCGGCACACCTTATCGAACTCCTTCACAGTGACACTGCTTAACGACTGCGCGCCAGCCGCATTGGCCTTCAGGAGTTCCAACGTCACACTGATACCTCCCAGCGGCTTCCCAAGGCGAGCGGCGTCCACCTCCACTTTGACGCGTCCAAGGCCCGGTTGCAGAATCGGCATGGGCATGGGGCTATTGGTGATATTCGTTGTGCGCAGGTCAGCGAGTATCTCCTCGTAAGTGAGAGCCCGATTGTAGAGCCGCATGGAGGCGATTTTGCCCTTGAAGCGGCGCGTATAGCTGGCGGGCTCGTTCTCCGACGCCACCGCCACATGTTGAGGCCCCAGAATAAAGTCGCCACCTTGAACGGACCCTTCGGCTTTGACCCTCGATACCAACGTGCCATCGACGTAGAACCTTAACTCCTTGCCATCCCACGACTCCGCCAAGTACACCCAGGTGCGGAATGGCATAAGACCGCGCGCAGATCCGCCGGCACTCCCCAAAACGTCGTGGACGGTCTGCAAAAACCCATAGCGTCCGTTGCCCAGGATGGGAACGCTCTGCCACACCGAGTAGATCGGCTCGGCATAAACCCAGGCCTCCAGTGTCAGCGCATCGCGAAGGCTCATGACGGCGGGGCTGCCGCAGTTGACGGAGCTCTGTGCGCCATCGAATTCCAGCGCCCAGCGTCCGCCGTTGCGGACCCAAGTAGCGCCGCTGATCTTCGCGTCAGCTCCGTTACCACTGCGGTCATGCAGAACGTCACCGTTACCCTCGTCAAAGGTATAGTCAACGACAGGAGCTTTCTGGGAAATCTGCCGGGGGACCTCCGAGGCCGTGACAAGCGCCCGTTGCGCCTGTTCCAGAGTGAGCCCGGCATCCACGTGGAAATTGTCGATCCCGACGGTCTGGTCGGTAGGCCCCGTTCCCGATCCGACGATGCTCAGGACGGAATAGACCGGATTCTGGATTGCCTTGGCCCATTCGCCAAACGGGGAGTCCACCCGCCAACCTTGAGCCTTGGCCGTAGCGTTATCCCAAGTCGCCTGCCATGGAATGGAGTAATGCTTCCAGCCATCAGCGGCCGTTTGCGGATGGCCCACAACATTCTGCGTGGTAATGATGTATGTGAACGAGGAAGAGCCGTCCGTCAGAGCGAACTGAACCTCCGGTATCTGGTAACTGTCCAGCGCTTTCACGTCGAAGCTGATGACGCCAGGCATCGTGCCGAAGAGCCTCCCCCAGTTGTCGCGCAGATAGCCCGCCGGCCGAAAGTTGACGTTAGGGCTTCCCGTGCGCGTTCCCCGGAGGAAGCCACCGGGATTTCCTCCCGTTCCGGGGTTGCTCAACTCCCCGGATGGATTGGTGAAATTCTCCACACTTGGAGGGCTGGACCAGGTGGTGGTGGCGCCGAGTTCGGCGGAATATGCGGACGCGGAGAGAATCAGGCAAAGCAGCAGAACAACGCCGGCGCAGGTCAGTCTGAACATCTCGGTCTCTCCTGTCATTGAAGTCATTCGAACGCGTGCGCCGCACAGAGAGCGCAACTGGGTTTCCACGCATCGTGTGCTGAGTCGCGACTAATAGCCGTGAAGTAATATTCCTTGCCGGGCCGCACGGAGAATCGAACGCGCCGACCGCGCCCTTCGGCGATCCGCTTGCCGCCCACCTCGCAAACAAACCAGCCCTTGATTCGGGCCTTCTCTGCCCCGTCTACAATCCGCGCGTTCACGTTCGTAGGACGGCGGGCGCTGAATCGTCCGATGATCGGATGCATTTGGCCGTCCCACCAGAAGCTGAACCCAAGCGTGTCGGGCAGACCTTCCAGATGGCACGGTTCGCGCGCCCCTTCTTTGCGGAAGACTCTGACGCCTTGCGGCGCGACTTTGACGGACTCCAGAACGGTCTGTCCACCCTCCCGGTGATACGCAAGCCAAATATGGTCCTCGCGCATTTCCCGTATAGCGCCTGAATCGCTTCCTGCCAATGGCACACGGCCGGTCCATGGCGTCTTGTTGATGACAGAGCCATCCGGACGGTGGTTCGAGGTATCCCAGTTCTGAACCACGGTTGCGTTCTCAAATCGGCTCATGAACAAATCCGACGCCTTGCCCCCGCACCAGAGGCGGAAATTCGTCAGGAGTCTCCGCAATTGTTTCGCATCCGTGACTGCCCCGCTGATGTAAACGACGTTGGCGTTAGCGGCGACAATGGCCCGGCCGCCGACGGCTCGTGACAGGATGGAGGACCCGGCTTTCGGCCGGACCGGCACTGCCCCCCGGACGGTCAGAATGGGCAGTCCCTCCAGCACGGGGTGTTTCCGCCCAATCCTGCACCGAATGGGTCTCAACATTCCGCGGTCCGCTGATTTACTCAAGGTGTCGTCAGGCGCATGTATGGGGTACGCGCCGCTGAGGAGGGCGGGCAGGTAGTCCGGGCCCACAGCCGCCGGTGCGCCCATCACCAGCAACTTTCCCCCTTTCCCGACGAAGCGCGACAGCAAGTTCCGCGTGTGTGCTGTCAGGCAGGCATCTGCAACAACCATCCCCTTGAACTGTCGTAGGGCGTCCGCGAGATCACACGTCTGCTCTTCGACCACTTCATAGTCGCCAGTCTCCGGACGTTCCAGAGCGAAGCTGAGTTGGCATAGCAGGTTTCCGTACATCCAACCGCCCATGCCCGGGAAGTTACGCGCCTGGCGCGTCAGCAATATCCCCATGGGCGGCAGGATCGGCTTTCCGAAAGTCTCAAACGGCCGGCTTCGGTCCAATTCGCTGCGCAACTGAGCGATCATCCGCAACGTGCCCGGATGCTTCGAATAGACCGCCCCAAACGGTTCGCTATAGATCACCCCCGACGCGGCGGCGATGTTCTCCCGGTCCCAGGAATGAAGCATGAGCATCCGGAAATTGAAGTGCAACCCGCGGTAAATGTAGTTCAGCAGTTCCTCGGCCCGCGGCGGACACCACTGATACCGAACATGCCGCTGCGCGTGGAACTCGGGGATGCCGAGCATCTTACCCGTGCCACGCAGCAGGCTTCCGGTCAGATTGAATGCGCCAAAACCGGCGGGTATGGGCGCGTTGAACTCGCGGGAATCCATCAGCGCGCCTGGTTGCCAGAGATGGTTCCACGCCAGAACGTCCAGTTGGCTCTCTTTGAACCGGGTTACGTCCGTGTCAAAGACTTCTCTCCCGTCGCCATACTCGTTGAGCGCATGCGCAGTCTGGCAGCGGGAGATGGTCACGGCATGGGGAAGGTGCTTCTTGATGAGCGCGGCGCAACGGCTCAAATACACCCCTTCGATCCATGTCGAGCGGAACCTCGCCGCCATGACCTGAACCAGCCAATTGTCGTCACAAATCTCCACTTCGCCGAAGGAGCGATACGCCGTCCCCGCCGCCCGGTTGAGGCGCTGGACTGTGGGGTAAACGCCCTTGAGAAACTCGCGAAACGCGGTTTGCGTGTGCTTGTTCCCGCCGACGCGGGCCAGATCGCGGTGGTCACCCAGGTTCAATTCATTGTCAATGTGGAACCCCACGAAGCAAGGCTCTTCCTTCAGAAAGGAGAGCGCTTTGAAGACTCGATCCAGCGCCTTGTAGAGCATCGGATGGAACAGGCAAGGCATCGTGCAAGCCAGGTTCTCCATCCTGCCCCCCTTGGGCAACTGACTCAGCGGCGTTCCGGAATAATCGCATTCCTCCCAGTCGGGTACTGCTGCATGGTACCACGCAGGGGTGTAGTCCATCCCGCCCGAGTTCATCATGAGTTGCAGCGGAATATGAAGTTGGACCCCCTCCTTGCGGTACGGTGCTAGGACCGGTTCAAGCCGCCGCCGCATCTGCGCCTGCCAGGCAGCCAACTGGGCGTCCGATGCCCCCAGTACGTTCGGGATAGAGAACCACCCCGGTCGCTTGTTCAGCAACGCCGTGGAGGTTGTGGCGTACAGGGATCGGAAGAAAATCGGGTCGGCGTAGGACAGGATGTGTTGAACATCGGAAGAGATGTCCCGCCGCCCCTCCTTGGTTATAGAAGGCGTGCCGGTCCAATAGTCCACTGGGAAGACCGGGCGGCGCGCAATGGCGCTGTGCCAGTGAGGATCAAACATGCCTGACATATTCACCGCATGCTTCCTTTGGAATACCTGTTCCTATCTGATGAGGACAACGGGACCCGCCAGGAATGTCCGCCCTCCCCGCGCGTTCGGGGAGTGGATCATCACAAGCCCGACATTGTCGAGAGCCATTCGCGTGGAGGCGTCCGCCAGGTCCAGGAAGAGCGTCCTGGTTTCGCCGGCGGGACAGTCCAGCAATTGATAGCAGCCGTCCAGCCGGAGCGGGTGCTGCACATGGACTGACGGATTGGCTACGTTTGATTTCATTCCGGGGGCCATACAGGGAGGAAAGCCCTGGGCAACGCATGGGCCGTCGCCCAGGGCTTGTGTTTGCGCTACAAAGTCTCTGCAACCATCTTACTGATGGGCTGGCGCCGTCACGTCAATGCCGCCCGCCACGTCAAATTGATGCCAGATCTGCGTGTTTCCATTGCTGGAGGCGTACCCGCCGACTGGGTAATTGCCAGCCCCCAACGTGGACCCCCAGCAGTCCACTTGCGCCACGGCCAGCGAACCGAACACGATAGCGCCCTGATAAGTGTTGTAAGCCGTCCCAGCGTCCGGCCACCAGATGATCTTCTGCTGCGGGTCGCCGTACCACTTGACGCTCCAGTCGCCGTACAGGACATTGTAACCGTCGCGGTGCCCGTAGTAACCGTTTCCGGCGACCTTGGCGCTGTTATTTCTCTCATCCAACGTTGACGTTCTGGACCACGTATCGGTGACGATCGCGCGATTCCCGAGGATCTTCTGTGTCTTGAACATCGGGGCGCCCAAGTAGACCTTGACGCTCGGAACAGTGTAGCCCATCTGAACCGGCTCAGCCGTCGCCGAGAGCGTGCCGTCACTGGGCAGCGCAGCGCCGGTCGCAGTCCTCCGCAAAGCGTAGTTGGCCGCATCGCTCCACATATCCGAGTAGTTGCCCTGGGCAAAGCTGGGAACATTGCGGTAGTTGTACTGGCTGAAGACCGTCTCGCCCTCTATCAAGTTGTAACCTTGCCATGTCGCAATATGCCAAGTGTAGTCCCCGCAAGTCAGGCTCTTCGCATCGAAACCGCCAAGTGACTTGATCCCCTTGGGCGTGCGAATCGGGTCGCCTTGCCTGGCAGCATTTCCCCCCAGAAACAGCTTGGGCGTTTCGGTATCGCCAATCGTGGGGCAGTAATATGCCTTGGCGTCTCCCATGTAGCCGCCATCGAGAAGAAAGCCGAGGCCGATCGGGGCTGTTTGCATAGGACCAACTGTAGTCGGGCGCGTGCCGTTCCCGACAGTGTCGGTAAGGCCGACTACGCCGGTGTAGATGGTCTGGTAGAAGAACTTCGGGCTGATCGCCGCCAGCCCCAATTGATTGCCGGAACCCGGCGTTGTATCCATCGTAGGCTGCCAAACCGTGTACGAAGTCCCAGCCACAGTCTTCTTGACGATGCCCTGATTGGCGGACATAAAAGCGCTCACAGCGTAGTCTATGGTACTCCCGACCTTGCCCGCACGGTATCCGCCGTTGGCGCCCCAGTCCGGGCCGGACGGGAAGTATTGGCTATAGTCGCTGCAGTAGCTTTCCAGCGCCTTCGAGAACTGGGTCATGTTGTTGATGCAAGCCGTCCGCCGCGCCTTCTCGCGAGCCGCAGCCAACGCAGGCAAAAGCATTCCGGCCAAAATGGCTATGATAGCTATCACGACGAGCAACTCAATCAGCGTAAACGCCGATAGCCAGCGCCGCATGTTCATTGAAGTATCCTCCAATAGCCCCACCTTGCCGAGAAGATCCTATGCAGCACGTTCGAAACTCATTCCTGACTACCACGTGCGAAAAACGTCCGCCTCGCCCCGAATCACTCGTACCCGAGGTCACCTCCCTTCCCAAGCGTTCCTTCCACTCATACTGCACCCGAGGAATGCTGCAAAACCGTTACGTATAAGCGTTATAACATCCAATCCCCATAAACCACCGCTGGGACTACCCTGTCCTCCCCAGCGCGTTCAATACTTGACGATATTCTGCCACCCCGGCGTAGACTTGTCAAGCATTTCCTTGAAAAATAACGCCTTTGCCATTCGAACTCATTTCGTCCCAGCGCCCGATTTTACACACCTTTTCTTCTTCTCCGGCTCGACTCCCAATGCCTCCGCCGTACCTGCGCAGTGCTTCCGCATTTCCCGCTCAGCAGCGTCCGCATCCCGCCGCGAAATCGCACGCACCAACCGCACATGCGTTTCGTCCCTGATCGGATCGTGCTCAATGGGGTCAAAAGCCAACTGCAGCACATGCGCGCGCTCGATCGCTCTGCGTAGCTTGTCACTCCGAGCAATGGCCGCGAGCCTCAAATGAAATCTCATTTCCAACTCGGCAATCGTGGCTATATCCTTCGACTGGTCCGCACGATCCGCTTGCCGGGCCATCAACCCGAGCTCCTCAAGTTCCTCCTCCGTTGCCCGAGCAGCACACAAGCGAGCCACCTGACACTCCAGCGCCTCTCGCAGTTCGGCCAGACTCCGCAGACTCTCGGGGTTGTATGCGGCTACGCGCCACCCCCGCCCTGCCTCCCCCTCAACCAGCCCCTCCTGCTCCAATTCCGCAAGAGCGTCACGAACGGGAATGATGCTCATGTCCAGCGACTCGGCGAGCGCGCGCAGCACCAGGTGCATGCCGGAGGCGTACTCCCTGGCTCGAATCCGGCCGCGGATTTCGGCCACGGCGCGCTCAACTTGCATGGGACGGAATTCGTGGGGCATAGTTCTGTCAACCTCCGGCAGTAATCACTGACTTCCAGGACGTGCGTACTATAACACA
Source organism: uncultured Planctomycetota bacterium (assembly GCA_903901045.1). Classification (GTDB taxonomy): domain Bacteria; phylum Planctomycetota; class Brocadiia; order CAIUPP01; family CAIUPP01; genus CAIUPP01. The sequence goes on along the minus strand of CAIUPP010000153.1, from coordinate 59,028 downwards.
TATCGGCGCAGCACAGAATGCAGTCCGGACATTCGCGGCCAGCGCATCGGCATAGCACGCGCCGTGCAATTCCGGCCGCAATCCCCTGCTATTGTGCCTTTGCACCGGGCGGAGTGGCGGCGTCCGCCGCAGCAGGCGCCAGTTTGGCCGGATCAACCGCTGCTCCAGCATCGATACGGAAGTTGTCAATCCCGACGGTCTGATTAGTTGGTCCCTTTCCGGAACCGATGACACTCAGAACAGAATACTTTGGAGTCTTGATTACCTTCGCCCACTCCCCGGTCGGCGCATCAATCCTCCACTTCCTGGCTATGGCTTCGGCGTTGTCCCAGGTCGCCTGCCACGGAATCGAGTAGTGCACCCAGCCATCGACGGCGGTCTGCGGATGTCCTACCACGTTCTGCGTGGTAATGATGTAAGTGAACGAAGAGGAGCCATCTGTCAGGGCAAGATGGATTTCCGGAATCTCATAACTGTCGAGAGCCTTCACATCGAAGCTGATCGTGCCAGCTCCAGTGCCGAAGGTCTTCCCCAAGTCTTCGCGCAAGAAGGGGATAGGACATACATTAACGTTCACGCTGCCAGTGCGAGTAGCTCGCAGGAACCCGCCCGGGTTGCCTCCAGTGCCCGGGTTCGTGATTTCACCCGATGGATTGGTGAATCCTTCGACGCTGGGCGCGCTGGACCATGCAGCCGTATAGCCGGTGTCCGCAGCCTGAACGACGCCTGCGGCGAGAGCGACCGCGATAACGGCTCCAACCAGACTTTGCCTGATCATCTCCTCAGCCTCCTTTGAAAGTACCCAATAGGTCACAGTTCCTTCACATCATACCCCGGAATAGAGAAATTCGGGATACTTTTCTTTGAGCCACTTGCGGGTAGCCAGGACCGTCTTGTCACTCCAGCCGATGTACGGCGGACGGCAACGCTGCGATCCCACAAAACAACCGCAGGCGACGGCAAGACCTTTGTCAGCAACCGGATCAATCCCCCCCTCACCACGCGACTCAATAAAGCCATCCAGTTCAGCAAAGAATTGCGAAAGGCGCCGTTGCATCTTGATCGCCTGCTCCCACCGGCCGGTCTTCGCCGCGGCATACAGCTTCAGCATATAGCGCGGGTTCGTGGCGATCATGGAGCTATAGCTGCCGCGCGCCCCGATCAGCATCGCTGAGGCCAGAACGTTCTCCCCGACGAAGTAGGAGAGGCTGGGTGTCAGGCGAGTTGCCTCCTGCAATGCCCCGAAATTGCTCCCAGCATAACAGTACTTGACCCCAATCAGGCTAGGCGCGACTTCCAGCAACTTTAGATAGTCGTTTCCGTTCAGAAAGCGTTTGGCCCGCGGAATGTTGTAGTGAACCATGGGAATCCCAGAGCAGGCCGAATAGATGTCTTTGAAGAACTTCAGCAATTCCCGGTCAGTCAACTCCATCCAATACGGAATGGCCACTTGGACAGCGCCAACCTGCCTCTTGCCTGCGGCGTACTCGACGAGCTTCAATGTCTTGGCGGTCGCGTCAGTGCAGCAACCGATCTGCAAAGGCATGCCCGCCCTGCCGCAAAGCTCCGCCTGGATGTCCACCATCCGTTTGAATTCGTCGATCTCCATGGCATAGAATTCGCCTGTGCTGCCGGTCGTGTAAATACCATGAACCTTCGCCGCGAGCATCCTCTCAATATTCTTCACGTAAGATTTCTCGTCAAAGCGAAAATCGGCACCCCATGCCATCGTAACGCCGGCCCATATTCCATGAAGTCTCTTGGCCGTCAATCTGCTCATGTTCTAACCTTTCTTCAAACCGAAAAGAGCACAGGCGTTCTCGACCAGGATGCGTCGCTTCTGGCTGTCACGAAGTTCAGCAAAGTCAATGCGTGCGCGTTGCATGGGGGCGAAATAGCAGGGCGAATCGGTCCCGAACAGAACCTTCTCGGCGCCGATCTCCCCCACCGCCCATTCGATCAGGCCGGGCGTCACGTTCATCGCGCTGGAGGTATCCACGAAAACGTTTCCCCGCTTCGACCGTTGCACCGCGCGGACCTGGTGGGTCGGATCGCCGTCCCAACCGCACCCGAGGTGCCCCAGGATCAGACGCACCTCCGGGAAGCGATCGGCCCACTTCACAAATTCCGCGGGCATGCTGTTCTTCTCGCCGCTATGGGTCAGGATGACGGCGCGATGACGCGCGGCAAATTCGAAGAGGGCCTTCCCCTCGCGCCGAATAGCATACAGGTGTTCCTCTGGGTGAATCTTGATGCCGACGCACTTTCTCAGCGTCAGCAGTTCCGCGACCTGTGAAAAGCTTGCCGGGTTGTGAGGACTGAGCACCGCCCACATGAGGAGGTTGCGAGTCGACGCAACGGCCTTTCGCGCCTCCTCGTTGCCGGCGAGAACATCTCCATGTCCGCGGGGCAGCAACGCGCGTAAAGGCGACACCATGGTCCAGCGGATTCGCGCCCGGCGCGCGCGGTCCGAAATCACTTTCGCCGTTGCGCTGCAGAACCTGTCCATGTGCGCGTTGACGCCGCGCCGGTACCAGCCCACATGCGCGTGAACGTCGATCGCCCGGATGGAGGCAGTCTGCGTCATTGCCATGGCGTCGGTCATCGATGCGCCTCTCTCTGGCTATTCGGCAAAGTACGGCTGAACCTTGACGAAGTTGTAAATGAGTTCCTGGCCGGTCGGACCCCCTGGTTCCTTCCCGGAGGACCAGTCAGAGAGGACCAGCGTGGCCGTCTTGCCTTTTGCGCGGAAGACACGCCAGTGGAAGTTCACCCACAGCGGGTTCTCCTGGGCGAAGAACTTGCCGGACTGCTTCCAGGACCCCGTGCCCACGTACGCATTTTGGAATGAATTCCGGGGCCCTTCCAGGACTTCGGCGCCGTCAAACGTGATGGAAATGGCGTGCAGTTGCCGTTGAGAGCTGCCCTTGACAAGATCGCCGTAATCGCCAGTGATCATCCGCAGACTATACAGCTTCCCCGGCGTCAGATCCTTCATCTCCTGGCGGACGATGTTGGGGCCCTTGGCGCTGCGCTTGGTGATCAGGAACGTGTCGCCGACCGTCGAACGATAGAAGTAGCGCCCCTCGGCGAAACCGTAGCCGGGGAAACTGCCGCATCGAATGGCGCCCTCTTCAGCCTGCTGGAAATCCCATCCTTCAGCGCCTGCGGCGAACTCGGGATTCTTCACGTGTGTAAGTTCATAAGGTTCCTGCGTCGCAGATTCCGTGTGGCCTTCGATACCGTAATGCCGGAACAACTGCGCCGCCCAGCGGACGTACTCGCGGTCTGTGTAGCTGCTGCGATACCACAGGAGCCCGCCCAAACCGAAACAGCCAGGGTCCGTAGCCAGGGCTTGAATCTCCATGTCCATGAACACGCGGTAATTTCCGTCGGAGACGTCCGAGCACATGGATCCACTGCTGAAGTAGCTGGGGACGACGATCACGCGCGGGTTGACGCCCGGCATGTGTTCGTTCCATTTTCGCACGGCCTGCGTCAAGGTCCTGCGGATATTCCCCTCAGCGGTAGCCCGACCAGACATTGCTTCGAGGTAATACTCCGGAGCGCAATACCCGCCGCCGGAGATGGACGCCTGCGCCAGTTTGCCGCTCTTGTCCAAGCCCCAGATCCAGGCGTTGTAGGGGCTGAAGGTCCTGTTTGGGAACTTGGCATTCAGTTTCTCGACCGCACGGGTGTACACGTCATAGATGGGATCATTGCTGGTGGTAAACTCATCGCAGATCACCCCGTCCATCAAGGGGTGCTGATAGCCGGGACTCTGCTCCCACACTTTGCAGACCTTGTCCGCCGCATCCGGACTTGCCGGGTCAAGCTGCAACGCGTCAATGTCCAGGCGCCCCGTTTGCGCTATCCAGCTCCGTCCTATTTTCTTCCACATCTCGATGTGCCCGGGTTCTCGTGGAACGCCCGCGTCAATCATTGTGTTGATGTGGGGCAGGATGTGCTTGCCCATGAACTCCCAGTCCCAGGGGCCAAAGCCTGCCAGTGGCGGTACGGACCCATAGTAGTCGAATAGCAGTGCCGGGATAGAACGAACGACGACTTGCTCAAGCTTAGCACCCTCCGAGCACGTGACGGACAAGGTATGCCGTCCGGCCTTCAGGTACCGCATCGCCTCGTTTGGATTGCCCCAGGCGGCAACCGGCAGAATTGGGTCCGCCGCCCCGTCGAGTCTGATCTGCGCCCCGCCTTGGAGGGCAAAGAAACACCACCCATCGCGCGGGTTCATGAACGGAATTTCGCCGGCGTCAAGGAGATCACGTTCTTTGGCGTTCATCAGTTCGCTGACAAAATTGTTCAACACGCGGATCTGCTGCTTGCCGCCGGGCAGGATCAGCGCCGGGGCGTGCGCAGCCAGCAATTTCTTTCCGGTCTGGTCGAACAACACCGCGCGCATCTCATAGGCGCCCCAGGGAATGCCGGTGGCCGGGAAGCAGACATCCGTCGTCTCCTCCGGCGCAGCAAAGGTTTTCTCCGCAAAACCTTGGTCTGACTCCTTCGCCACGAGCGTCACACGAAGGGAACCGGCGCGGCGTTGAGTATCGGCGATGTCCACGGTCACGCGAGCGGTGACAGCCTCAGTCGCTTTGTTTGTCATGTTTGGATGCCAGGCCGGGTTCACCGTGAGCGCCATGGCCCGGTGGATGGTTTGACTCACTGGGGAGGAAGACAGGAATGCACCATTGGCCTCGTCCTTCACTACTATCGTGTGAGTCTGAGGCAGCGCAGCCCTGTAATAGACTTCGTTGCCACGGTCCAGAACGTCCTCCACGCCGACCGTCCCGATGGGCAGGATGAATATCTCATCGCGCCTCAAAGTCACGGAACTTGAGGCAGTCTTCTCCGCACCCGCCTCAACGAAGTGGCGGTCAATCCGCACTCCCCGGTTCTTGCCGGTGCTATTGGTAATGGGCACGTTCAGCGCCAGTTGCGGCGGCTCTCCCAAGGTGAGCTGCGCCTTCGGGGCGCCGATCTGCATGGCGAACTGGTGGAAATCGGCCGTGATACCTTCCAGCGTCACGAAATCGGGGGCCGCGTTGAAATTCCCGTTCCGGAGAATTGACGAAAGCTCAAATGAACCGCTCATTGCGGCGTCGCGGCACAGGTTAAGGCCCCACGTGGCGCCGGTCTGCGACGTAATGCCCATCACGTAATAGGGAATGGCTACTTCGATGGTCCAGTAACCCTCGTCAATGTGCCCGGCCGCCTGCCAATCGCCATTCCATTTCGCGTCCGCTACGCTCCCGCCGCCGTGGCGGGCCGTGTCGTACCGCGCACCGTACGCATTTGTGCAGAACTGGAAGTAGTCCGTTCCCGACTTGCCGGGGTCCACCATGATCTCCACGATATCGTCGCCGCCGAAGATCGCCGCGTCATGACCGGGGCGCAGTTCGCCTATCGGTTTGGCCCCCGCAGGCATGAGACACTTCATGCCGATGTACAGGTTTTGATCATCGAAGCAGACATACCCCAGCGATTGCCGCTGCGCCGGATTGGTCGTGCCATAGGCTACGAACCCCGATATCTCCTGCGCGTTCCTCCAGCAGGGGTCGTCAAGCCGGCCGTCGAGCACGGGTGGTTTCACGGCGCGAATCGCATGAACCACAGTTCCCGTGGGCGTACCCTGCCGTTCGCTGACCACTCCACATGTGCAGCCACCAGCGGCAAAGGCCACCACCAAAGCCAGTCGCAATAGCATGATTCCGATCCTTTTCTGCTTGGGAGTGTCGTTTCCACGAAACGACACTTCATGAATGAGTCCGGCGAATTCCTGACTTCTACTCTTCCAGATATGGTTGAACCTCAATGAAGTTGTAGGCCAACTCCTGTCCTACCGGCCCACCCGCATCATGTGGACCTCTCCAATCCGAGATCGCGAGTTCCGCGGTTGTGCCGTTGGCCCGGAAGACGCGCCAGTGATAGTTGAACCAATACGGGTGCTCATCGCTGAATCCTGCCGCATCATGGCCTCGGCTCCACATCGCGAACTGGAAGGCATGATGCGGCCCCGGCAGAATATCCGCGCCGGTGATTGAGATGGAGATCGCATGGTCGTCCTTGCGGGAGACGCAGTTGAGGAGGTCCTTATAGTCGCCCGTAATCATCTTCATGGAATAGAGGTGGCCGGGTTCCAAGTTCTTGATCGTCTGGCGAAACACGTTCGGCTTCGTGACGTTCCTCGTGGAAATGAGAGCATAGTTGCCAAAGGCGGACGTAAAAGCGCGGCATTGCAGGTAGCCAAACCTGTCGCACTTGCCGGCCCTGATGCCGCCTTCCGCAGCGGGATCAAGGGTCCACCCGCGCACCCCGTCGTCAAAGTCGGGATTCTCCAACTGGGTCAGCGCGTATGGATCATTCGTAGCGCGTGTCGTCCGGCCTTCGATGCAGTAATGCCTGAAAAGCTGACTGCCCCAGCGAATGTTCTCCGCATCGGAATAACTTTCGCGGTACCAAAGCACGCCGCCGAGGCCGAAGAGCGACGGGTCAGTCGCCAGGGCCTGCATCTGCATATCCATGAACACTTTGAAGTTCGTCGTGGGATGGAGGTTCTGACTCTGTGACGGCGCGGACATGTAGCTAAGCACGGCAACCACGCGCGGCAGAATGCCGGGAATTGCTTCATCCCAAAGCGCAACTCGTTGGACCAGCGAATTGTGGATGTCCACCTTCGCCGCCTCTTCGGTGGCTTGTTCCTGCAGGTAGTACTCGGGGAAATGATTGCCGCCGCCTGCGATGGCCACGCGTCCGAATTGGCGGCTGCGGTCCGGTCCGAACAGGCAAGTTCCACCGGCGCTGAAAGGCGAGAAACTCTTCCCTTTATAGTTGGCATTGAGTTTCTCCACGGCCGCGCGCCAGACATCGTAGACCGCGTCGTCGCCGCTGGTGAACTCATCCGCCAGGGCGCCGTCCATGAGATGGTGCCGATAGCCTATGCTCTCTGTCCAGGACTTGTACACCTCCTCGACGGCGTTTGGGTCGTCCGGACGCACGTACGGGGCTTCCGCATGTCCAAGCCACTTCCGGCCCGTTTCTTTCCACAGTCTGATATGCTCCTCCCGCGGATCATCGAACCCGACCATCACATTCACGTTGGCCAGGACGTATTTCTTGAGAAACTCCCAGTCGTACGGTCCGTGCGGAGCGATATAGGGGTTCCCGTTGTACATATAGTAGTGCAGCGCTGGAATCGAACGCACGATCAACTGCTGCAGCGGTTCCTCCGCGTTTGTCACGATGCGCAGCGTGTGGCGGCCCGCCTTCAAGTACTGCATGGCCTCTTCCGGTCTCACCCATTCCCGGGCCGGAAGAATCGGCTCTCTAGTCCCATCGAGCCGGACGCACGCTTTGCCCTCCATTGAGAAGAAGCACCATCCGTCGCGCGGGTTCATAAACGAGATCTCCCTGACGCCAAGAAGTCCGCGCTCCCGGGCATTCATCAGTTCGCTCACGAAATTGTTCAGCACCTTGATCTGCTGCTTCCCTCCCGGAAGAATGATGGCGCGACTGATCACGGAGAGGGACGGCTGGTTCCCCACGGCTCTGAACTCCGCGCGCAGCTCATAGGCCCCCCATGGAAGGCTGCCTGCGCGTGACTTCAAGTCAGTGGCTATCGCCGGGCCTCGGATTTCCTGGTTCAGCGCCAATTTGCCCGTCTCCTGCGAGAACAATCGAACGCTCAGGACCCCCGCTTTCCTTTGCTCCTCCGAGACGTTCAGCACAACATGCGCCAGGATTTCATTGCCGGTTTCGCCGCTCATTCCGAACATCCACGGGTTCTGCACTTTGACTTCCATCGTATACTCAACCGGGTTCGCCGCCGCGAGGGACTGCTCACGAGTCCTTCCGCCTTCCGGGTTCACGATGAATGATGCACTGCATCCCCCCATCGCTGCCGCCAAGAGCACCACACTCCAGAGTTCTCTCATGCCAAATCCTTGCCAACCATTCGCAACGCCCTTCTGTTCGCCGCCGACGAAGTGAATCGCCCTCCACTTACCGCATGCTCAACTCCTGCGGGAGGCGGGTCAGAGTCTCACAACCGGTCTCCGTTACAAGCACTGTATCGCCCATTGTCACGCCAAATTCTCCAATCTTGCGAAGAGAGGTGTTGATGTGAAAAACCATCCCGGCGCGCAATTCGTAGTCCGTCTCCTCGGTGATGTCTCCCAGGACCATGCAATCGTTTCCCATAGGAGGAAAGGCCAGCCCGACGGAGTACCCGTAGTAACCATGCCAGACCAGGTCCGGTGCGATGGCCCGCAACGCTTTGCCCGCGCGACGAGCCGCCTCGCGCGTGCTTGCACCGGACCGCAGATTCGCCATGGTCGTGGTCACACTCGCCTTACATGCTTCAAAGGCGCGGCAAACTTCTTCCGACGGCTGCCCAATCGAGACTGCCCGAAGCGCCGGAGCGGAGTATCGCTCGAAAGCGGCGCTGACTTCCATGAAGAGCACATCGCCGCGTTTCAGTCGCTCGCGCCGGAACGTCGAATGCGGTATTCCGGAGCGCCGCCCGGAGGTGATAACCGGCTGCAGGCTGAAATACTCTCCTCCATCAGAAACGATTTTCGCGTACGCCGCCGCCGCAATGTCGTTATCGGAGGCCCCTTCTCTTGCCGCCTGCATGCCCTCCAGCATCCCGGACGTCGTCAATTCCGCCGCCCGCTTCACGACGGCAATCTCCTCGACACTCTTCACCAACTTGATACTCTCGACCACCACAGCGGCATCCACCCATTGTGCCCCAGTCAGCCGTGTTCGAAGCACATGGAACTGCTGGCCGGTGAGGCCGAAATGCTCCGTCTCGCAACCGATCCGTCCTACGTCCCAACTGCGTTCCTTCATTAGCTGCGCCAAGCGCTCGATGGGCGAACTCGTAACTTGGTCCTGCACCCGATAGCGCACAATTTCACTCAGCGGGGAAAAGATATCCGCATTGTGGCTCTCGAAATCCGACGCGAACAGGACCGGTTCCCCTCTGAGCGGAACGATCAACGCATATACACCATATCCATACGAACCGATCGTCTGAAAACCGGACAGGTAGCAGATGTTTGAGAGGTTGCTCAGGACCAGCGCAGAAATCCCTTGTGCCGCCATCACTTCCTGCACTGTCTCCCATCTTCTCCGGTACTCTGCCGGACTGAATGACAGCCGTGTGAGCGAGCCCATAAGTTCTTCCCTTGCCCACCAACATAACAAATTTGAATGACATGCCCGGCAGATGTGACCGCAAGCATTTCCCTGGCACGGACGTACTGCGTCACCCATGCAGGCTCAATTACTGGCAGCCGTGCAGCTTCACGGGTTGTCGCAAGGCACTTCTGTCTGGTCAATTACCACTGCACAGCCCACCTCAACGACATAAGACCAGAACTTTAGGTTATAACGATTATATCAGTATGTGGATTCACATGTCAACTTCATGAATTCCTTCCTCATTGGCGATTCGGTCGTTCCACAGGGCGCCCCCCTTGCGGGCTTGGGACATACCCGCATCTCCGAGTATGCGTTCGATTTCGCGGAGTCCGCCCCTTCCCGTGGCCGGCGGCTTGCTCGTTCGAAACGCCACCCGCACACGCTCGCTAGCGTGCGAAGCCAGATTACGATTCTCCCCCATCCAACTCTCGTGCAGATGACAATAGAACATCTTCCTGCCAGCAGCACCACGCTCAGCAAACCTTCTACCGAGCACAACCCGCGCAACCAATCATGAGGCGTTGACGAAGAACCTGAGCCCGACGATGGCTTGGTCCACGCTTCCATATGCATTATCGCCGCCGACATGGCCAATGCAGAGAACTTCGCCATTTGCCATCTGGACGGAGCGCGGGTAATATGCCGCGCCTGGCTGAGTCCAACCCGCTTTGTTCGACGGCGGAGGAAGTTGGAAATTCGTCCAACGCTCTCCGCCGTCAGTTGTCCAGGCGATGCCGCTCGTGTCAATGTGCAGCACTGTTCCATCGCGCAGCAGCAGCAGTTCCGGGTGCCCGCTGGGCGGCAGTGGTGTTCCAGCAACAGATGTGGACTCCCACGAGGATCCTTTCTTCACCAACCGCGTCTGCCGGCGGCTTTGGCCAGGGTCTTTGGTGTCGAACCCCGGCACCGTTTCGGCCCGGATCATGATGAGAAGGTCGCCGTTCGGCAGTTCCGCCCAGTCAAACTCCTCCCCGTGAAACTCGCGGCGCTGCCGCTCCGGGCAGACGTACACTGGCCCCTGCCACGACTTGCCGCCATCCTCGGACAGGAAGAGCGCCTGGGTCATATCCTTACTCCACGCGTCACGAGTACTCTTGGAGTACTCGGTGAAGTACAGCCCGCAGCCCATGAGGAGGCGTCCGTCGCGAAGGGGCCGAATGCGCCGCGGCCACACCATCTGACCGGGATGGTCATAGAACAATTGCGATCTGCCCCAGGTTGCGCCCCCGTCTGTCGACCGCTGCAAATACCCGGTGCGCGGAATGTCATTGTACGGCAGATAAGGTCCAAACACGCCGCGAAGTATGGAACCGTCCGGTAGTGCTACCTCCGGCTCACAGGTGAAACCATTCAGGCACGTCTGGAAATGCTCTGAACCGGCCATTCTCCATGTGACGCCATAGTCAAAGCTTCGCAGATGGATCACCTGAAAGTCCAGCCCGGTCATGTCATACGCTTCGCCTTCGGGATGCCAGAGCGGCGGCCAGCTGAGACGTGTCCGCACCTCGGGCGGCGCCTTAGGACGTCCTTCGACCGGCCCGGTGGCCTGATGGAAAGAGCACATCACGCTGTTGTCCGGCATAGTCCAAAGGCCGCACCAACAGGTGTAGCCCGGGTATTGTGGCGAATGATAGATGAACGTACGTTTGACGTCGTGCAGTTGCATCCTTCTTTTCTCCTATAACAATGCCCTGGGTCCCACATGGTTCTGAACCGTATGGAACGGTCTGTGCCGTACGTACTCATGGTTTCCTGCGTCGGAGTTGAGTCCTGCAAACGCGTATTATACCCATCGGGAATTGCTCTTGCCCCTAGTATTGATAGGGACATTCTCCGTCCTATTCCCGGATCATTCTGCGCAACCAAACTGACGCCGTGGTGAACGACCCTCGTGCAGCCCTCGGCAGAGAATGATTGCTCACCAAAACATAATCGAGAAGGAACCACGTTGGGACGAATCTCATCCGCATGGCCTTGAAGCCAAGAGACTGCGCCTATCGGAAGTCTACTCCGCGCCGCGTCACAGCACTCGACATCAGGTCAGAAAAGCGAGTGAACGTACTTGCCAGGCACTTACCCGGAGCCCGTCCGGCCTTGCCCGCACATTTGACTAAGCCATAGTATAACGTTTATAACATATACCTAGAGAACGTACAATCGCAGTCGCGCCTAGCCGGGCCACCCTGTCAATCATCGCGACGGTCGTGCGACTGCTCTGTCGGGAAGTGACGCTCCAGAACAAGGTACGCTAATGCGAGTGGTCATTATGACGCAACCGCACCGCTACGCCACGTGGAGAGTACGGTGAGCATTCTGAAAATCAGACCGTATCAGCTCATGTGCATAGTCTGCAAGCTCGGCGAGGGTGCGACCGCTGACATGGGCAACCTCCGGCTCAACGAGATATTCCACGCTATCCGCGGGAATCCCCTCCTGCCGGTCCGCTTGCGGTGCAACGTCAACTCCCTCTTCCGTTTTCAGAATCCCGGACCCGCCGAAGACACGCCCGGCGGCGAACTCTTCAACGTCAAGCGAGACTTGGAAATCCTCATGCGTCTCGGCATGATGCCGGGCGATACGTGGCCGGCCACCGACTTGGTTCGCCGTCTGTACGAACACGTCAATACTACCCACGGCATCTGCGATTGCGACGGGCCATCCTCCCCGGAGTGGGCCGGTTGCCCACGCGCTGAAAGCGGGTTCTACGAAAAAGGCCTTGCACTCGGCTTTGACACTTTCATTCGGCGGCGGACCTTCGATGAGATGGAGCGCACGAAACGGGACTCCGCGCGAACTGTCTATGAGGCATCCACCCTGCGCATCCGCCCGCATCACCTCATGTGCATGACCTGCTTCTATGGGCGTATGGGGACCCTGGCGCCGATAGCGCCGGACAATCTCTATGAGCCGATAGACGTGATTCATCAGAACCCACAAATTCCGATCACGCTCGTCAACGGCTGCTGCATGGTCTGTCCGCCCTGTCCGGAGTACGACCCGGCCACGAATCTCTGCGCGGGATTCTGCTCCATGGGCCTTCGGGACGAAAGGAAGGACCTCGTGGTCCTTCAACGTATGGGTATGAAATATGGAGATACACTTCCCGCGCGCGAAATGTTCCGCCGCCTCTTCGCCGCGTTCGAAACGACCGTTCTTGTCTGTAGCAACGGCGACGGAATCGTGCGAGGGCCGGGCTGGACGACGTGCGACGGACCGGAAGGAAACGCGGCTTACGTCAAAGGCCGGGCGGCCAAGCTCGGAATTTCGGGTTTGTAGGGGGCTCCGTGGAGGAGAACGGGTAGGGGATTCGCGTGTCAAGCCCAAGCAGCGCTGCGCCCCATTGCTCGGGAAGACGCTCCAGCGGGCTTTGTGGGCAGAGTGTGGGCTGAACAAGAAAGGTGCTGGTACTGGGCTGGTCCATGCCGCGCGCGGGCATAGTTATGATGCAACCCGCAGGGTAACTGTGAATGTGGGCTGATAGCTCATGGCGGTAAGATACCCTATATGTCAACCGTAAGTCAACAGATATGTCAACTGCCTCCCGAGTGCGCCCTCCGACTCACGCCGCAGCGCGATAGTATGCCTTGATGAGACCGCCGAGCCGTTCTTTGCAGCAGACCACCCCCTGCCGTTGTGGGCGAAAGTTCGGATCGAGGACGCGGTTGCCGATTCCTTTCCCTCTGTGCGGGCGTTCGTGCAGAAAATGGTCAACCCACGTCTGAACAATGTAATCCATCTGCCTCAGCGAGAACACAACGAAGTGGTTCAGACACTCACCTTTGAGGCGGCTGAGAAAACTTTCGCAGTAGGCGTTCGCGTCAGGCGCCCTGACAGGGATTCGCTTCGGCCGCACACCCGCCTTCCTCCAGAAGTATCGGAAACGCGCGGAAAACTTCGTGTCCCGGTCCATGAGCAGCATCATAGGCTTGATCCCCTCGTCCTGCATCCACATAGCGGCGTTGCGCGCCTGCTGCATCACCCACCTCTCGTCCGGGTTGAACGTGGCCGGGCTGCAAAAGACCTTGCGACTGGCAAGGTGAATGACGACCAGAACATAGGCATCGAACTTTCCCCTGAATGTGTAGACTGGCTTGGTGAAGAAGTCGCACGCGACCAGGCTCTCCATGTGGGATGCGATGAACTGGTTCCAGGGCATGGGTGGCTGACGGTGCTGCTTCTTCTCCGGCGCGGGGTGGCCCCCCCTTTCGACCAGTATCCGCCGAACCGAGCTGTGGCCAATGACGCAGCCGAGCTTCTTCAACTCCCCCACTATTCGACGGTAACCCCACAGCAGGTTCTCCTTCCCAAGGCGTACTACCAGGTCCCGTAGCTCCTGGCTGAGCCGCGGCCTGCCGGACTTCTTCGGCTGCTTGCCCCGTTTCGCGTCGTTCACCCACCTTCGGTACGTCTCCGGTCTCACGATCCCCAGAACCGGCTTGACCTGCTGGCCGAACTCCGCACCAATCCGCAGCAGCTCCGCCTTCTCCTCCGGACGTGGTACAATCCGTTCCGTTGGGAGGCGCCGGCGCAGAATCTCGATCTGGGCCTTCAGGAACCGGATTTGAGCATTATGGCGCGGAGCAAAGTACTGGAAGAACATCCACAGGACCGTCTGAAAGGCATGGCTCATGGGTGAGTGATTCCTTCGAAAAGGCTGAAATGACGCCCATCGGGGGTGCAGCGCCGACATGCTTATATTCTGGAACCCCTCTGGACAAAAGACAAACCAAGGTGTTGCGGCGACGACGGGCCCGGAGAATGGCGAAAACTCAGGGAACGATGGAAATGCTGATAACTGTAGATCATCACTGATAACTGCTGGAACTTTGTCGCTTTCTGAGACCTGAGCACTGTAGATAACTGCTGATATGCGCTGAGCACGCCTGATAGCCGTAGGTAATTGTTTGGGGTTTAGGGGTCAGCACAAATAGTCGCATTTTGGTCAGTAAGACATACATGCCAAGTCGTAACACTATATCCCACAATCACTAATGACCGCGAGCCGCCAGACTGGGGGTCTGGAGGTCGCGGGTTCAAGTCCCGCCGAGAGAATCCTACCACTGCTCTTGCGCACGGCACCCGAATCAGCCGCATCCGCGATGAGGGCGCAAGTGGAATCTATCGAACGACTGGAGACTCCACGGTATCTCGGTGGCGCGCTCGCCGAAGGACCGGCAGTCATTCTGGGGGCGGCAGAACATCGTGCCCTTGGGCAATGCCTTCAACGCTTTCTCGAACACGAGGCCGAACCGGAAAAGGACTACTGGGGCCAACAACTTCTCAAGAGCTACATAATGTCCGCCCCCACACTCAAAGAGGCGCACAATGCCCTGTTGAACGCGCCCTCGCGGTTTGTGCGTCAACTTGCGTCGAGCCTGAGCCATACCGTGTGGTACGCGTGTGGGTCTTCAGAATTGGTTTCTCAACTGACACAGATGATAGAGGCCTCCGCCGACACGAAGGACCAAGCGTCACTACTGTACGCTCTGTCATCTTGCGCGTCCCATGATCCCGAGACTGCCAGGAAGACTGCACGGCGGTTCGTAGAATCGCCGGACCATGGGGTACGTCATGCCGCAGTGGGAGTTCTAGCAACAGTCGGTGACCGCGAAGACGCGGTGAAGATTTGGCTGGGCATTACGACACTGGACATGCTGTCCAATGAACTGTACTGGTGGCGTGGGTGGTTGCCGAGTTTTCTATACGCACATGCTGAGCACCTGACTGTGCCCCCTATGGATGAATTGGCCGGCAAGATACCCATCTGGTTGGTAGCGACTCTTCTGGCCGCGCGAAATGAGGTGGATCGTGTTGATGAATATGCCGCAGCCATACGCGCGGCCATTCGATCTCGCATGGACTGGAGGTCGAAATGTTCCGAGACTGCGCTAGAGTCTAACTTGTTGGATGTCTTTCGTTTCATGGAGGGAGAGCGCGCTCACGCGGCCCAAGCTTTCACCTCGGTGAGCAACCTCAGATTTCTTCTCAAACATCGTCCGGAGTTCATTGAAGAGTTGTGCCAGCTAGCAGCGGGGACAGGACGTCAATCACACGATTTTCGATTCCTCTTTTCAGAAGCGGCGTGGGAACTCGCGGTAGTTATGCTAGATCATGACGTATCAACGGCATTCAGAGTGATTGACGCGATGGTGCTGGATTCATACATGCATCTTGTGACAGGGGACGCTCATGCAGAAATGTGGCGGTACGAGGTAGCCAAACACGCTCATATCCCTGAAGTAGCCGATTACCTGAAGAACAAGGCCGGTCAGTACTCATCAGACAAGGAGGCATTTGAATGGGCGATTGCCATACGCCAATCCGGAGGTGACGTGGGAGGGTTGGCCCAAACACTACTAGGTGATTCGAATCCACAAAAACGCGCGATTGGCGCGCGATTGCTTGGCTGGTCAGGGACGGAATGTGAGGGGGACATACGCCGAATCTCGCTTGAAGATACCAACGCACATGTCCGACAGGCGGCACGGATCGCCGTGGAAGAATGGTGGGCGGAGAAATGGTCAAGGCACTGGTACATACAGATGTTTCTCGCAGGCACCGAGGAAGAGGCTTGGGCGGCCCAACAACTGTGTCGTGCCGTAGCAGATCGACGACTTCTTCTCTGGGATGAAACCGTGAATTTGAAGATGAACGTGGAGACTGCTCCGTGGAAACGGAAATACCTGATGGCAGAGCTAGTGAATTCTACGCTGGGCAGGAACTGGGAAAAGAAGCTTGAAGAGAGCGGGTTCGGCCAAGATGTCAGTTCGATCCGGTGGGACTTGTAGCCGCATCTTGCGCCGCTGCCATTGTACCGACACTGAGAGAGAAAGTTCGAGGCGAGGATGCTGTCCTCTGGCTATTCAGCCCAGCTTGGTCTGCGGCAGTCAAGTACTATCAATCACGCAGCCGTGCGATAGTATGATCTGATCAGTCCCCCCAGTTGTTCTCGGCAGACAACTGTACCCGTTGTGTCCAACCGAAAGTTCGGATCGAGAACCCTGTTTCCTACCCCGCGGTGCGGTCGGTCGTGCAGGTAATAGTTGACCCAGGTTCCGACGACGTAATCCATCTGCCGCAGGGAGAAGATGACGAAGTGGCTCAGGCACTCCCCTTTCAATCGAGAGAGGAAGGATTCGCAGTATGCGTTCGCATCTGGCGCCCCGACAGGCAGCCGCTTCGGCCGCACACCCGTCTTCTTCCAGAAGTACCTGAACTGCACAGTGAACTTCGTGTCCCGATCCATCAAGAGCATCATCGGCTTGATATCTTCATCCTGCATCCACATGGCGGCGTTGCGCGCCTGCTGCATGACCCACTTCTCGTCCGGGTTGAACGTGGCCGGGCTGCAGAAGACCTTACGTGTTTCCAAGTGCAGAAACACAAGACAGTACGCCTGGAATTTTCCGCGCCACGTGTGGACAGTCTTTATAAAGAAGTCGCAAGCAACCAGGCTCTCCATGTGGGATGCGATGAACTGGTTCCAAGGCATCGGCGGCTGGCGATGCTGCTTCTTCTCCGGCGTGGGATGTACTCCCTCCTCCAGAAGAATCCGTCGAACAGAGGCGTGACCGATGGCATAGCCGAGTTTCTTCAGTTCGCCCACGATCCGACGGTAGCCCCAGAGCAGGTTCTCCTTTCCCATCCGTACCACCAGATTCCGCAGTTCCTGACTGAGGCGTGGCCGGCCAGAAGACTTTGGCTGCTTTCCCTTCTTGGCATCATTCATCCACCGGCGGTACGTCTCCGGCTTCACGATCTCCAGGACCGGCTTGACCTGCTGTCCGAATTCCGCTCCGATTCGCAGCAATTCGGCTTTCTCCTCCGGGCGTGGTACAATGCGCTCCCCCGGTAGGCGTCGGCGCAGGATTTCGATCTGCGCCTTGAGGAACCGGATTTGAGCGTTGTGCCGGGGAGCGAGGTACTGGAAGAGCATCCACAGGAGAGCCTGGAAGGCGTGGCTCATGGGTGACTGATTCCTTCAAAAAGGCTGGAATGACTCCAATCAGGGGTGCAGTGCCGAGGTGCCTATATTTTGAGGCCTCTCTGAAGGAAAGGCAATCCCAAGGGCGGGCAATTGCCATTACGTACAGGGGGTATCATGCGACCGGAGCGGTCGTCTATCTTGAACGGCGGGCGTACCCGGCTACAGCTCTTTTCCTTCCACCGCAGGCCGGAAATCGCTTAACATCCGAGCACCATTTTGGTCACTTGCCGAAACCATATCGTTGTAACTCGTTGCCGTGCAATAGCTAATGATTGAGGTACGCCAGACTGAGGGGATTGGCTGCGGTGATACTTAACACCTTACTCCAACAGGGGTTAGGATTTGGACTACCCGCGACGGCCAGACTCCCAGTCTGGGCATCCAGGGTTCACGTCAACAGATGCTATCTAGCGACGTGATAACGAGTTCCGTCCACTTACGTGTAGATTGTCAATTTGTCAGGAGATGACAGACGTTGACTGTAGTGGCCTGTCGTCCGGCACCATCAAGGTGGGTGCGGAGTCTGGCGGGGAGGTCTGATCAACGCGAGGGGAGTTTCACCTGAGCCGGACCTTGACCTGGGGCAAGTACCTGGATAGAATAGTCACCGTTTGTGAACATGTGATGACCATTGTATCCAGAGGTGTTCCGTGAAGTCTCCAGCAAAGAGCAGCGCTGACCGGGCCAAGTCCATCCTGCGGCAGAGCAAGGGACTCCTCAGGACCAGAGACGTCCTTCGACTGGGCATTCATCCGCGCGTCCTGTACGCCCTGCGCGATGCCGGAGATCTGGAACAGGTCGGACGTGGGCTGTATCGGATGGCGCAGAGCACTCCCCTGACCAACCCGGACCTCAGCGCAGTGGCAGCCCGCGTCCCCAAAGGAGTGATCTGTCTCATCTCCGCACTCGCATTTCATGAGATGACGAGTCAGGTTCCTCATGAGGTCTACCTGGCAATGGAGCGCGGCTCGAAGCCGCCCAAGCTGGCCTATCCCCCTCTTCGCCTTTTCTGGTTCACGAGCGACGCCTTCGCTGAAGGAGTCGAGTCCCACACCATTGACGGAGTGACGGTACGTGTGTACTGCCCAGAGAAGACACTGGCGGACTCCTTCAAGTACCGGCACAAGATCGGGCTGGACGTTGCGCTTGAGGCGCTGAAGCGTTACCGTCAGAGCAAGAGGCTGGACGTGAAAGCCCTTCTGCGCTTCGCGTGCATCTGTCGGGTGGAGGCAGTCATGCGGCCGTACCTGGAGAGCATCCTGTGACCGAGCGCCCCCTCAAGAACATAGCCGCCTCGATTCACCAGCGGCTGCTCAACCTGGCCAAGGAAACGGGCCGTCCTTTCAATGAACTACTTCAGTACTATGCGATGGAGCGGTTTCTGTACCGGCTTGCCCATTCCAAGCACGGGGAGAAGTTCGTCCTGAAGGGGGCACTGATGCTGGGTGTCTGGAAAGCCCCGCTGTCCAGACCCACGATGGACATTGACCTTTTGGGGCGCCTGGACAACAGCGTCGAGACACTTACTGCCGTTGCCCGTGACGCCTGCAACGAGAAAGTGGAACCAGACGGCCTTGCTTTTGACCCGGAAACGGTGACAGGCGAGCGTATCGCTGAGGACGCCGACTACGCCGGCGTGCGAATACAGCTGCGTGGAATGCTGGGCAACGCCAGAATCAACATTCAGGTCGATGTAGGCTTCGGTGACGTCGTCTATCCCGCGCCTGTCTCAACCGAATACCCGACTCTTCTGGACCTGCCCGCGCCCAAGCTACGCACGTACAGTCGGGAAAGCGCCATGGCAGAGAAGTTCGAGGCGATGGTCAAGCTTGGGTTGCTGAACAGCCGGATGAAGGACTTCTTCGACATCTGGCTGCTCTGCCGTCAGTACGAATTCGACGGCACGACACTGTCGGCGGCCATATCAAAGACGTTCGCTCACCGCAAGACCGCGATATCCGCCGAGCCGGACGCATTCACTCCCGTATTTGCCGACGCCCCCGCGAAACAGGCTCAATGGCGCGCCTTCATTCGAAGAACCCGCCTTGAGAGTCCTCCGGCGGACTTTGCGGAAGTCGTTAAAGCGGTCAGCGGTTTTCTTCAACCTGTCGCCGATGCGCTGGCAGCGGGGAAAGGCTTTGGTGGAAAGTGGACACCGCCCGGTCCGTGGCGTTGATGGCCGGGATATTGCCCGTTCTGACAACCATGCCAAACACCCTGCAATGGGCGATGGTCAATCGAGTCCGCTCATATCCATAGTAGCTGCCGTGAAGAACTTGATCGGACTCATACGCCGCAACTTCAGTGTTTCAACGATGCTGAGCAAGACCAGGTATGCCTGGATGCCCTGGGGCGAGGAGGATGAGCGAATCCTTCCTGAAGATGAACGAATTGCTTGATGGCATGCTCCGCGCGATTGTTGTTCCATGGGACTCCGTCGTAATCAAGGAACGTGAAGAGTGAGTCCCGGTTCTTCTTGAATCGCTTCTGGTAGCCAATGGCCACGTCCGACGTCAACCCCATTGCCTCCACGCCGTCAAGAAAGCGCACGGCTTCGTGCTTGTAACGCTTCAGCCGAGTCTTCCGCAGGCCATGTCTGTCAATGCCCTCAACGATCCCCTTGAGGAGTGACGTGAACTCTTGTCCTATTCGGACCATCTCTGTATCAAGCGGGTTCCGGAACAGGTCGGCGTTCATGTCCCGCACAAGATGGATCAGACATTTCTGGTGTGGGCAGTCCACACTGTCGTAGGCTGCGTAGAAGTCGGACACAAGCACACCGTGGAAGTCGCCGAGGACGCTCTTCAGGGTAACTCCCTCACGGCTGGCGCTGTAGGTGTAGACCACGTCCTTCAAGTTCGTGAAGGCCCATACATACCCAGTCTGCCCTTGCCCCGCAGAGCCGATCGTCGTGACCTTCGTCTCGTCAACATGCACGTGGCTGCCATGCCGCATGTTCTCTGTGAGGTGGTTGTATATGGACAAGAGACCAACGAGGAGGTGAATTCTGGACGCCGGCTCACGGAAAGGCAAGAGGTACGTCGTCCGCCCATGTTCGAGCAGAGGCCCCTCAAGACAGTGTTGCCGTCATACGAGTCGCCTCTTGACGGCAATTGAGAAACTGCTTTTATCGCGCCCTTCCTACAGGGATGGCGGGTGTACCCGGGGCTACAGCTCTTTTCCTTCTACTGTAGGCCGGAAATCGCTTAACATCCGAGCACCATTTTGGTCACTTGCCAAAGGCCCATCGTCGTAACTGGCGTACCTGCAAGCACTAATGATTGAGGTCGCCAGCCTGGGGGGGATTGGCTGCGGTGATACTTAACACCTTACTCCAACAGGGGTTAGGATTTGGACTACCCGCGACGGCCGGACTCCCAGTCTGGGCATCTAGGGTTCACGTCAACAGACGCTATCTGGCGACTTAATAACGAGTTCCGTCAACTTACTTTTAGATTGCCAATTTGTCAGGAGATGACAGACGTTGACTATAGTGGCCTGTCGTCCGGCACCATCGAGGCGAGTGCGGAGTCTGGCGGCAGAGGCTCTGATCGGCATGAGTGATTAGTCGGAGCAGCCGCCCTGACAGTATGCACTCCATTTCTGGTAGATTGCTTGACAAGCAATCTACGCAAAGTATAATACACGTCATGAAGAGGAATTTCGGAAAATACGAAGCGCAACTCATGGCCTATGTCCAACTGCGGAACACCCGCACGCTCCAGACGGGCGATCTGGTCGCGCCGCTGCGCATCACGACCAAGCAAGAGCGCGAGTTGCTCTCGCGCCTGGCGCGGGCCGATGTGATCGCGCGGGTACGGCGCGGTGTGTACCTAGTCCCGCCACGGCTGCCGTTGGGCGGCCAGTGGACCCCCAGTGAAGCCCTCGCCATCAGCGCGTTGATCGGCGACCAGGGCGGCCTCTACCAGATCTGCG
Organism: uncultured Planctomycetota bacterium; assembly: GCA_903901045.1. Taxonomy (GTDB): domain Bacteria; phylum Planctomycetota; class Brocadiia; order CAIUPP01; family CAIUPP01; genus CAIUPP01. Next base: position 37,883 of record CAIUPP010000153.1, on the reverse strand, counting down.
GCCCGAACGCCTTCAACCGCTATGGCTTCGACGAGCAGGTCCCGGCGCGAGTGTACGCCTACAACAACCATCTGTCTGGCGAACGGACCGTCGGTTCTGTGGCGCTCACCTTGATCAGGGTGCAGAATCCACGACTCGGCGACACCGAGGAGCTCAAGACGCCCGACGGGTTGACCGCCGTCTATTCCTCGCGGGTCAGGACGCTGATGGACGCCGTGTATGACTGGTCCAGGTTCAACGGCTTACCCAGGGCGTATGGCTGGATTCGGAAGGAGTTGGCTGCCGAGCGCGTCAGCGCGGTGGACCTTGTGCGTGTGACGCTGCGATACGGCAACCAGAGCACCATCCGGCGGATCGGCGCGCTTCTGGACGCCGAGGGAGTCCCACCCATGCTGTGCTCGAAGCTTGAACGGGCGCTCCGACCGTCGAGCAGCCTGATCCCGTATGTTCCTGTGTATCCGAAGCGCGGCAAACTGAACCGTCGCTGGGGGTTGGTGATCAATGACCAAACGTGATGCACCAACGATCAACAATCATGAAGATGCGGCTATGTTCCGTGAGGCGCTTAACTATACCGCCGCCACTACGAAGTTCCCCGTGCGCCTAATCGAGAAGGACTACTTCTGCACGGTCCTCCTGGCGTTGTTTGCGCGCGAGGCGGACGGTCTAGTCTTTAAAGGCGGCACATGCCTCGCCAAGATCCACGCAGGCTTCTATCGTTTGAGCGAGGATCTCGACTTTGCCATTTCCGTCCCTGCCGACGCGCCTCGTGCCAAGCGTAGCGCGCTGGCCGCGCCCTTGAAGACGCTCTGGCTGGCGATGCCGAAACGACTGCCCTGCTTTCGGCTCGCCGAACCGCTTCGGGGCGCGAACAACTCAACGCAGTACGTCAGCGCAGCGGAATATGTATCCGTGCTGACCGGCCAAGCCGAAAGTATCAAGTGTGAGATTGCTCTGCGCGAACCCATCCTGCAACCCGTCCATGTGGGGGAAGCCACGACCATTCTCCTCGACCCTATTACGGGCAAAGCAGCCGTGCCAACGCTTCAGGTCAAGTGCATTGCCAGCATGGAGGCGTTCGCCGAAAAGGTCCGGGCGGCCTTGACTCGACGAGAACCGGCCATTCGTGACTACTACGACTTGGACTACGCTGTTCGGATGTCGCTCTTCAAACCGGGCGACGAGGACTTCATGCGGATGGTCCAGCAAAAGTTGGCAATGCCATGCAATGATCCGGTGAACGTTTCGGAGAAGCGAAAGGAGCAATTGCTCCGTCAAGTCGAGGCAAATCTGAAGCCAGTCCTCCGGGAACGCGACTACCGCTCCTTCGATCTTGAGCGCGCGTTCAAGATCGCTCAGGACATCGCTCAGTCCATTCGAACGCCGTGAGCCACCGAAGACTATGACAACTGATGTTGTCAACCACCACTCTCCGCCCGCGGCCAAGATCGCCCTCTTCCGCAGTCTCTTTCGCGGGCGCGAAGACGTCTATTCCCGCCGTTTCGAGACCGGCGGAAGGACTTCTTGCTGCAGGAGAACGGTTACATTGTATTGCGGTTCCTGGCCGAGGACGTCGGCACACATTTGGCCGAAGTCCTTGATGCCATCTTGCGAACCCTGGCGAATCGAGGTAGAAAGACAAGATGAATCTGACGCATGACCAGTTGAAGAACGCCACCACCCCGCGTTCATGGCACCGCGGCACGGAGTATTTCCGGAGCGGCAACGTGCTGGAAGTGACCTCGGATGGCGACAACATCGTCGGGGTAGTCATCGGCCAGGCACAATATCACATAACACTGAGCAAACCGGGGCGGCGGCTAATCGGCAAGTGCACTTGCCCTATGGGGGATGACGGGGTCTTCTGCAAACACTGTGTCGCCGTGGGCCTGGAGTGGATTGCATCGGGCGGGAAGGAGGCGACCGATGTCGGCCAGACTTCGACGCGCTCTCGGCCCTCCAGGCGTCGTACAGCCACCTACGACGATGTGCGCAAGTACCTCGCAAACCAGCCCGTATCCGATCTTGTCGAGACCATCGTGCAACAGGCCATGCACGACGATGCGCTGCGCAGGCGTCTCTTCCTGCGTGCCGCCGAGCACAAGGCGGGCGGCGCAGACGCCGACGCGGTCCGGACGATGATTGACGAGGCCACGCGCACCGACGGCTTCGTGGATTGGCGCGAGGCTCCCGGCTTTGCGGATGGCGTGGGCGAAGCGGTCGAGGCCATTGCACGGTTGCTCCCAGGCCAGGCGGAGGCGGCGATTGAGCTCGCCGAACACGCCTTGCGCCGATTGGAGCGGGCGATGGGAAACATGGACGACTCCGGCGGCTACTCGGGTGGCATCATGGAACGCCTCCAAGAAATACACCTGGAAGCATGCGAGACTGCGAAACCCGACCCCGAAGCCCTCGCACTACGCCTCTTCCAATGGGAGATGTCGTCCGGATACGGCGGCTTCTCCGGTGCAGTGGAGACCTACGCGGAAGTTCTGGGCGCAAAGGGGCTCGCGGCCTATGAGAAGGAGGCACAGGGAGCGTGGGACAAGATGCCGCCACTGGAACCGGGGCAGAGAGGGAGTTACGATGGGCGCCGTTTCACGCTGTCTGGAATTATGGAATCGCTGGCGGAACTCCGGGGTGACCTGGAGGGTCTCGTCGCGATCAAGGGCCGCGACCTCTCCTCGCCGCGCCAGTTCCTGACCATCGCCGAGCTTTACAGGAAGGCTCGTCAGCGTGATAAAGCACTGGAGTGGGCCGAGAAAGGAGTGGCGGCCTTCCCCGCTCGCCCGGATGGAGGCCTAAGCGAGTTCCTTGCGGACGAATACCACCGGCGCAAGCGTCACGATGAGGCCATGGAGGTGATATGGCGCCTCTTCGCATCAAGTCCTTCCGTGGACAACTATCAACACTTGAAAAGACATGCTGAGAGTGTGGCGCAGTGGCCTGTTTGGCGCGAAAAAGCGCTCGCCTTCGTCAGGGGGCAGCCCAAGCCGCAAGGGCAATGGCATGGCGATCCACACGCGCAGTGGTCGCTGCTGGTTGACATCTTCGTTTGGGAAAAGGACGTGGAGGCCGCCTGGCAGGAGGCGCGACATGGCGGGGCGTCCGCCAGCCAGATGCTCGACTTGGCCAAGCGACGGGAGAACCGCCACCCGGAGGATGCCATCCCCGTCTATCGGGCGGAAGTGGACCGCCTAGTCCAGGGACTGGGCGACAACATCTATGCTCAGGCCGCCGAGTTGCTCAGCGTGCTCTCGCGACTGATGCGCGGAGCGAATCAAGGGGTGGACTTCCAGCGGTACGTTGAAGGCATTCGTTCCAGCCAACGCCGCAAACGCAATCTCATCAAACGGCTACAAAAGATCAAATGAGCGGTATGCGGCCCCTGCGTCAGCCGATGGTTCGTAACGTGATTGCCCATCTGTGCGTGCTGGATTATACTCCATGCAAGGGTTCTTCAAACGAGGGAGTGTTCTCTACGAGCGTGACTCCGAAAAGGGCCTTCAGCCATGAAGCGGGATGAGACGCGGGAACGACGAATCACGATGGACATCATCGTTGACGCGTACACCCCTGAAGAGCAGGCTATGGGGTGGTATTATTACCTTGAAGACCATCTTCGCTTTCCGTTTCGTGCCAAGTGCGCCAAGCGCAGGCCGATCTCGCCGCTGAAGGTGGGTAACGGCGTGGAAGTGGTCAGCATGGCGCCCGAAGAAGAATGCGAGCACGAGATGTTTGTCAACGCGTCATGGAACGAGGCGACGCTGGCGGTTCCACTCTCGCAACTGGTCTCCGTCAAGGCTAGCAAGAAGATCCGACAAGCGATGGATGATTGGCATTACTGGGTCGCAATGGGATACGAACTCTAACCATGCGCTACTTCAATGACGACGGTACGGAATTCAACCCGGATTTGACGCCCATGCCGGACCTGTGCGCCTCCTGCCGCAAGCACAATGATCCGGGCCAGGAGCCCCTCTGCAACCTCACGCGAGCGGACGAACAGGGAGAGGAGGTGTTCCTTTGCTTCGCCTACGAGCCGGAATCGCCTGAGGTGAACCGGGAAGCAGTGTTGAGAGACTTGTGTGAGCAGGCGGGCGTTGAGTATCCAGACGAGGATAGTGAAAGCTCGAATGAGTTGGGAATCGTCCGCTTCTGATTGGCCTGCCGGGACGGCAAGGGTTCAAGCCAGCAGAAGCTATCTCCTAATACAAAATGAGTTCCGTCCATCTATTTGCAGACCGCCAAATTGTCAGGAGATGACAGGAGTTGACTATAGTGTCCTGACCTCCAGCACCAGCGAGGTGGGCGCGGAGTCTGGCGGGAGGAGGCCGCACGGTAGCAAAGTGCGGTCTTGTGGAGTCTAGCGGGCGCTCACATCACCGTTTCCATGCAGCGCAATGAAACACGCCGTAGGCATGGACAAACTCCCTGTACGCCTAAGGGTTTCTGTCGCGCAAGTCCAGAAGCTTCGCCAGTTTCTCCGACGCCTCGATCATCAACGTCTTCATCTCGCTGTCGGTGATGCGACTCAGGGAGGTATCCGACAGCAACGGCGAGGGTGCGCCCGCGTGAAGCTTCTCCAGCATCCCATTGCGAAAGGCAAAGGCCGTTAGTGCATTGGCTTCATCACGAACCGTGAACCCGCCTGGGAAATGCCTGTCGAGGACCTCCTTGGCGAGCGCTGTCGGTTCAGCGGAGTTCGTGATAGAGGTATTCTTCTTTGACATGGCCGGGAGTCTTTCTTGGCAAAAATCATATTACCTGTAACGGCACGATGCATCTTTTCAATGTAACGGGAACTCCCACATTTATTACCACGTTATCGTGGTAGTCCTACTTTTTGCCTGTGTGACGCCACTTTGCGTCGCGACCTCGCCCTACGATCTCGATTCGGCCCTCATCGCGCCATCGGTTCATGACGATGCGAATCATGTCCCGGCTGACGCTGGGGCAGAGTCTCTCGATATCGGCGATGCCGAACGGACTCACAACGTGTTCCAGGGCGTGGGCAACCAGGTCGGCCTTGGAGCCGCGCGGCGGTCGTTCCCGCCCGGCGCGCTCCTCGAATTCCCGGTAGGCCATGCGCCACGTTGAAAGCAGATAACTGAACCACAGAAGCATGTCGTGCTTTCCTTCATGCCAGCCGGTGGAACTGCGCTGGAGGGCCTCGTAATAGTCCTCCTTGGTCTGCTCCACAATTCGCTCGTGGCTAATGTAACGACCGACGTCGTGTCCGTGATGATAGAGCGCCAGCACGGTCAGGAGCCTGGACACCCGCCCGTTTCCGTCGCGGAAGGGGTGGATGCAGAGGAAGTCCAGAATGAGGGCGGCCGTCGCCACAAGCGGGGTAACGCGAAGTTGGTCAATGGCGTGCCTATACCCCAGGCACAATTCGTCCATTGCGGCGGGGACTTGATCTGGAAGAACTGGACGGAAGCGAACCACATGCCGGCCGTCCGCATGGAACTGGATAATGTCATTCGGTCTTTCCTTCCACCGGCCCGCGTCCCCGCTTGTTCCGCCCTGAGCCAGTGCGTGAAGCCGCAAGCAGGTCTCCGGCGTCACCGGTATCTTTTCATGCTGCGTGTGCATCCAGTTCAGCGCCCTGCGATATCCCACAAGTTCCTCTTCCGACCGGTCGCGCGGGCGCGTGTTGCCGAGCACAAGTGGGCGCAATCGAGCAGGTTCGACAGTGACGCCCTCAATGCGGTTCGAGGATTCCGCGCTTTCGACGAGAGCCATCTCCCGCAGGGCCTTTAGAATCTGGGGGGACTGTTTCTCGAAGAGCGCCTGTCGTCCCTTGGATTCCGCCAGCGTTTCAAGAAGCCACACCGTTCCCAGCGGAAGGCGCAGGTTCTGGAGGCGAGTTCCGCGGAACGTCATCATGTTGCCTGCCCTCCAAAAGTCTTGACATTTGCGCGTGCCGTCACAGGCCGTGTCATGGCACTACCCTTTCGCCGGGAGTTCCCTGCATCGGGCCACAGTATAGAGTGAGCAGACTACCGTGTGCAAGGTGGTAACTGTCGGCCAGATGGCGGCCTTATGCCGCCGCCCGATAATAGGACCTGACAAGTCCTCTCAACCGTTCCCGGCACCGCACTTCGCCTTTTGCCAAGGGGACGAAACTCTTGTCCAGCACCCGATTGCCAAGGGATCGGGGCGGTCGTTGATCTTGAGTGGCGTGAGTATCCGGCTACAGCTATCTCCCTTCCACCACAGATCGAAGATCACTTAACCTCCGAGCACCATTTCGGTCACTTGCCGATACGCCGTCGCCATAACTCTATACCCACAAATCACTAATGGCCCAGGTACGCCAGACTGGGGGTCTGGAGGTCGCGGGTTCAAGTCCCGCCGCCCCGACCATCCTTTGTGGACGAAATGCCCTCTCGTGGGCGACGTTCACAGAAGTGAACGCCAGATACGGCGGGAATCGGCTCCGAGCCGGTTCCCGCTGCGGCGTTTTCAGAGACAGCATTCTTTCCCTGCTCACCTCCCTTTCCATTTTCACCGTGGTTAGCACTCTTGCCGTCATGGCCATTCCCGTCGGCGGGCTCGACACGGTCCTTGCCATGAATCGGCACCGGAAGATCGTTGTTTCCAAATACCATAATTCCGTTGACCAGTTTTCGCACCACGCGCTCTTTGCCCTTGATCGCCGCGGCGAAGTTCAAGCCGATTCGAATCCCCAAGCGCGTCAACAGCGCGTTGATCTCGGCCCGAGCGTCCCTGTCGCCGGTGATGCGGTCGACCTCTCCGAGAAGGGACATGGCGGCGGCTACTTCCTTATCCGGGTCATAGTCCACCACCAACGTTGGCGCCTTCTGTTCCAGTGTGTGTAGCTGCTGCTCCTGGTCAAGGAGGTACTTTCGGATGCGGTCAAATTCCTCCGCCAACGCTTGGTACCGTGCGTCATCCTTTTCAATGGTCATCCGCCGTTGGGCGACGGCGAGGTTCTCCTTCGTTTGAGTGATGTCGCGTTGCAGGAAGTCACGTTTGATTTCAAGGGAACGGTCCGGCTCGACCTGCTCTTTTTGAGCCTGTTCCATCAAGAGGCGTTTGAGTTCCTGCCGATCTTCGCCATTCAGTCCAATGACTTGCCGGATAGTCTCTAGGCTGAAGCGCAGGAGAGCCTCGGCATCGACCGCGTTGGCGGCGCATTCAGCCCCGGCGGTGCGGTTGTATTGTCCGCAAACATAGATAAGCCGTTTGCCATGGATTCGGCCGTACATGACGGATCCGCAGTTGTCAGTGAGGTCAATCACCCGGCAGGCAAGAGGGAAACGAGCAGGATTCCTCGTGCGCGGGATGCCACGCTGCAGGGTCCCACGCCGGTGAATCTCGGCCTGGAGTCTCTCCCACTCCAAAGGATCGTACTGTTCCTTGATGCCGATCGGGCGGACGATGTAGCGTGCGGGGTCGTTGTTAACCATCTTGGCCTTGCCGAGGGCGTTGCGATCGGACTCCTGTAAGAGCCGGAACCCGTCGGCGCCGTGGCGGCGGTGCTCACCTTCGAGGCGGCGGCCAAACTGCTGGACGCTGATGATCGCGGAATTGCGACACAGTTCCGCCACCGTTCCCGGCGACCACCTTCCGCTGACATAGTGGGCGATGCCGTGGTCTTTGCGGACGCAGCCGACGTCCGGACTGGGGATGCCGAGCTTGTTCAAATGCGCGGCGATGCGCTTGATCCCCCATCCCTGCTTACGGAGATCCAGGATCATGACCCAGTTCTTGATCTTCTCCGGGTCGGTCACCACGATACGCACGTGGCAACCAGGCTGGCGCACGCGTCGGCCGGGCGGAAGGTCTTGGAGTGTCTTGCCACTGGAGTCAACAAGAATCCGGCCAAAACCGTACGGCGGCTTCCCGCCGGTGCGAAAGCCGCCCTCAGCCAGAGTCTTCTGCGCGGTGACCACGCGTTCCGACAGCTTGCGCAGGTACTCTCCACTCTCGTAATACTCGAAGTACAGTTCCATATCGACGACCGGGTTGGCCTGACCGACGTCGAGCGGTTCGCCGACTTTACCGGAAAGCCAGATCGTGATACCCGCATAGCGCAATTTCTTTTCGATCTGAATCATGTCCGTCACCTCTTGCGGGCGGGCCAGACGGTCGCGCTTGTGGATGAAGATGTGGCTGATGGATTTGTCGGCGACGGCATCCTTCTGCAAGGCCATGAACCCGGGCCGCTCCATGTCGGCGCCAGTTCGCCCGTCGTCGAGACGGATGGACTTGTAGGACACGAGGCCTTTCTCCTGCATGAATTGCAAGTCGGCCAATGAGGCGTCGACGACAACGCCAAGCTTCGCCGCTTCTTTCAGGGCCCACTCCAGTTGGGCGGGCAAACTCAATTCCTGGCGCGAGGTGCTGCGCCGGATGTATATCAACCCCCGGTGCTTCTTGCGCGCAGCCATGACCTCTCTCCTTTCATGTTCATTCTTTCGTTCAGTTGCGACCGGCGCGCCGGTACTTCCACAGAAAGGCCGCCAGCGTGTCCAACTCCACCGGGCTGAAACGCCGGACACGGTTGACGGCCACCGGCGCGCGGAGTTCTGTTCTGCCCGACCATGCCGTGCGATAAACCAACGCGGTGAAGTACTCTCGGAACGCCGACGGCGTATTCGACCATGCCGCTTCAACCGGATGACCATCAGCCGCATCCTGCATGAATCGCGCCAAATGCTCCTCAGTCGGTTTGCACTCCGGCGGAACGAGGTGGCCCCATCCCATCGCGTCCCATTGAACGAAGCGAACGCGCGCGGCAAGACTCAGCGCGAATCCGAGAGGCACAGGACTTTTGGGAAACCCGATCCGGTCAAGGAAGCGGCAGGCCGCCACCGCGGCGGCCTGCGCTTCACGCTTAACGGTGTTCAGAACTTCCGATGCTGTAGAGTTGTTGGTGACCATGGTATCCACCTATTACCGGGTCACCTGCGAGGCGAACGTGACTCGCACGCCGAGCGCGTCGAACTGCCGCAGAAGATCCTCCAGCTTGGCGTAAGAACGTGCCAACCGAGACGGGTGACTCACGACGACTTCGCTGACAAGGCCACCCTTGGCCGCTTCGAGCAGACCGCGAAGACCCGCTCGGTTAACCGTTCGGCCGTTGCTGAAGTCGGCGGCCAATGCTTTGAGCGGCACGCCACGCCTCGCCAGTGCGACGATGGCGCCGACCTGCTCGGCCAACGGACCGGGGCGAAGCGTCGAGCAACGAACATAGCCAACCGGCACGCAACTGCGTTTCCTAGCGTCCATGTTTCCCTCCTCCTCTTGTAAAAGGTGTCCTAGTTTGCTACCCTGTTACATACCGTTAAGATAATGGTAATTACCTTCCCGGTAATTGTCAAGAGGATTTCGAGGTTTTGGGAAACTTTTTTTCGAGAGGCATGATATGCCCCAGCCAACGTCGGAAGAGGTCCGAAAACAGCGCCAGGAGCGGCTGGTGCAGGTGTTGAACGAACTAACCGCCAAGGGACAGACCCAGTTGGAGATTGCCGAGTGCCTTGCGGTGCCACAGGGGTACTTGAGTGACGTCAAAAACGGCCACAGGCTTCTGTCCGAACTGTTTGCGCGGCGGTTCTCCGACGAGTTCGCCGTCAACTCCCGTTGGCTGCTTCATGGCGAAGGGACAATGGCCAAGCCGCTCGTCGGGCCCGCAATCCCTCCGTCCTTGAAGCATACCCTCTCGGAACCGTGCCTGGGCGACCCGGCTCAGTCGCCGGCGCGCACGGGATACGGTACGGAGGTCGCCGGGCATGCGGTGCCGCTGCTGGCCGAGGCCACTCTGCCCTACGTGCTGGAGCTTCCTTACGACGCGCCGGCAATGTCGCTGCGCCGGGGGGATTTGCTCCTGATGGACCAGAAGGCGAAACCGACGTCTCGTCAGATCGTCGTGCTTCGGCATTCCACAAAGGGAAAGGAAGCCGGGAAACTTGTCCTGGCCCGGCGCACACCCCGAGGCGCGTTTGTCCGACTGGACGATGGCGCGGCGATCCGCGGCCAGGTGGAGGAAGTCGGGCAGGTCCTGGGCCTGGTCTGGCGGGCGATGTGATCAGTCCGAACACCCGGCCCCACCGCTAACGAAAAATGACCTTCATGTTGCACCGGCTGCTCAGAGCCGGCGCCCATCCGTTCAGCCGCTTGACGATCTCCTCCCGGCCCGGCAAAAGTTTCTCGTTACGCAGCATCTCCTGGGCGGCCTGGTGGAGTTGCCGCTCGAGCTCTTGCTGGAAGTTCAGGTCCTGAAGGAAGTCGCGCAGGACAACCAGCCCGGACCGTTTGGACAGGAAGCGCGCCGAATCCAGGTCCACGCTGAAATCCAATTCGCGGGGCTCCGGCACCATGATATAGATGATGCCATCGGTGACCTGCACGGCATCTTCGGGAAGGCTCTTGAGATCGATGCCAAAGTAGATGCGCACGGTAGCAATCAGGTAGCCTTCGCGCACGCCCAGAAACAGGTTGTTCTCCTTCGACTCGACCACAGCTTTGGTAACCAGCCGGTCGGTCACCAGAAACGACAGTTCCTCGGAACGAATCACTTCGATTAGTTCCTTCGTGGTGGGTTTGGGCGGCGTACGGACGGCGTGATAAATGTAGTAGCCGATCCCGGCCAGAACGCCCAGTACCACCGCAAATTTCACCAGCGCCACAATGAGACGGGCCTTGACTTCGTCTTGCACAACAGGACTCCTTCATAGTGAGCAGCCGCGTCCGAGCAAATACAGAACAATCAAGACGATGATGACGATCAGAAGCCACATGGGGCATTAGTCTCCGAAAAGAGAAAAGCGCCGGCCACCACGATGCACGGGCACCATGGCGGCCGGCGCAAATGGAAAAGGCGCGGAACGGGAGAGTGTGACCTTGCCGGTCACTGGGTGATGAGTTGCAGGCGGGGTAGGTCAAAGAGGATTTCACGTCTGAGCGGCTGGCCCAAGGCGTGCGCCTTGACCTGCAAGGCAATCAGGCCGCCAATGACCGTCGGGCAATAGATGATCGCCCGGGCGGAGCACGGCAGGCGCTCTGCCTCTCCATCGGGATGCAGGTTTGACTCGTAGAAGTCCACCTCGTCCAGGTTGGAGGGGTGTATTGTGTAGATGCGGGCAAACTCCGCGCCCATCCGGGCGTCAATCAGGAGCGGCACGGACCGGTTCATCTTCGCGCGCTTCCAGATCTCCTGTCTGGCCTGCATATTGTCGGTGGCGGCGATGACGACTCCGTCCAGCCGCTGCCCTCGGTAACGTTCGCGCCGCGTCTGAATGGACGTGCCGGTGAGTTCGATGACGAGCGTGGCCAGCGCCTCAACCTTGGGAAAGCCAACCGCATCCAGGGCGCACATCTGGTTGGGGACATTGTGCTCGGTTAGCACGTCGTCGTCCCAGACCATAAGGTTTGTGCAGCCCATCTTCGTCAGCGTGATGACCGCAGCCGATCCAATCGCCCCGGCGCCGACGACGGTGATGGGAAACGAAAGCTTCTCCGGCGGCAGGATATCCAGCTGCCGGAGAAAACGTGAGGCCGTTTCGGTCATGGCGTCATCTCCCAGAAGGGGTCTCTGTCGTCCACAGCCGCATCCAGCACGGCGGTCTCGTCCTCTTCGAGAAACCCCGTCCGGCCGTAGTAGTCCGACCGGAGATCATCGTCAAACAAACCGCCGGCGTTCTCAGGACCGGGCGTTTTCCCCACCGGAAGACCGACCGCCTCCTTAACCTTTTCCGCAACCTCCTGCCCATAACGTTTCAATGCCTCCTCATCGGGGGAAACCTGTAGGATCACCGGCACCTCGTCCACGGTGAACGGCACCGGCCCGCCGACGTCAACCCTGGCGCGAATGGCGAAGCCGTCGCTCACGACCAAACTTACCAAGAAGTCGGTCGCCAAGAGCCGGCACGTGTCGTCGTCGGTTTTCGACCAGAAGCAGCCCATCCCGGGATGGCTGTGCGCCCAGCACTTGATTGCCCTGGCCTCATCGGCTTTCCCCTCCCCCAGGAGTGTTTCGATGAGAGTACCCAGGGCGGCGGGATCCATCTCCGTATGCGCGCTTCCGCCTTCCTGGCCCACCAAGTGGAACCGCTCCAAGGTGAAGGTGCTGCCTTGACGCCGGACAACGCCCATGCAGCTGATCTCCCGGTTTGTGGAGTAGGCATACCCAAAGAGCTGCTCAAAGGCCTCCTTCGCCAGGATAACCCGGAGATCTTCCGGGACGAAGCACTTGAGAGTTTGAGACTTTGAGACTGAGACTCCCGAAGGCCATGCTGGCTTCCGGGCATTCCGGAGGAACGGCGCCTCCGGCTCGTCCAGTAGCGTGGGTTTCTCATCACGTTGCTTGTGCATGTTCCGTCTCCTTTTTGCGCGTGAAGTAGGGGCACTCCTCATGGGTGCATTCCTCTTCTTCGCATGCATCGCAGGGGTTCTGAAGCTCCCATTCCTTGTTGTATCGGCACTCCAGGTAACAACGCTCCTCCCCTTTGCGCGCACATGCCTCGCACGGGTGGAATCTTTCGTGGTCGGCGTTGTGTTCGCACTCCTCGAAACAGTATTCCGCTCTGAGGTCATAGCAGTCCGCGCAGGTGTAGCATTCATTGTTGTGTTCGCAACCGAAGATGCAGTACGGACTGGCCTTGTCATCACAATCCTCACAGGGGTCGCTCTCTTCGTCCTCATACCGCCCCAGGGGATCAAAATGTCCGATCTTCTCGTACGGATTCTCCGGGTTGTAGGCGCTCAGGAAGGAATGGAGCAGTTGGAGGGTTTCGGCATAGCGCATCTTCCCGATCAACTTGGCGACGTCCCCTGAGATGTTGCCGAGGCAGGGACGATTGTCGTGGGCGACATGCGGATGGGGATGGTCGGCATTGGGATGGTCGTCCAATGCCTTGATCCGAATGTCCCCCGTGGCAGGGATCTCCACCTCGTACCGGCCCAGAGGGATTTCATAACCTTCGTGCTCAATGGTGACCGGCGCGGTGGTTGCGCGCAGAACCCCCTCGCCGTCGAAGGCAATATGCGTGTACTGGCCGCTGCTCTGAACCTGAAGCAACGCCTGAACTTGCCGGCGCGCCATCCTGGCGCAGGATTTCTCCGCGAGACCCGTGAGGAAGGCGAGTTCCTCTTCGAGAACCGGCCGGTCGCGCTCGAATTCGAGCACGGAGTAGTACGCCTGCTCCGCCTCGCGCTTGCGGGTGTCGAATTCCTCCTGTCTCGATTCCAGGCGGGTCTTGACGCTCTTCCGGAACGCCTCGCCGAAATGCCGGGCAAAGTCCTCCTCGCGCTTCCTGACCATGTCGGCTACGTCAAAGTCGAGGAGGTCAACGGCTTTCTCCACCACATAGGCCAGAATCGCCCGTGCGGCGTCGTTGTCACAAACAGTGATCTCCAACGGGAGGATGATGCGATTGTGGTCGACGCAGCCGATGAGTTGACCCTCCTCATCCGCGATCTTCGTCCACTCCGTCCGGACCAGGGCCGCGGCCATGCCGCGCTGCACGGAAGCCACGGCGTAGGACTGTCCATTGATCATGACGTGACTGGGGTTGTACGTGGCGGCGAGGTCGTCATTGACGAAGACTCTGACGCTGACGGACTGGTCGGAATAGCCTTCATCCTCCGCGTACCACCGGAATGTGACAGGCTTCTTCGCCTTATGCGCCAGGTACTGCAATACCGCCTTGACCTCACTTTGCGGCAGGACCATGTTGGGCCACGTCTCGATGATGACATCGGGAATCTGCATTGGGTTTGCCTCCAGAAGAGAATCGGGCCGGCCCCGCAACGGCGGGACCGACCCGGTTCGTGCCCGCGATTCAGCGGCCGCCCTCGACCTTGGGGATGATGAGGATGGTCGCGCCGGCCCGGACGGAGGTGTCCAACGTCGCCGAGGCGCCGTTGACCCGCAGGGTGCCGAGTTGGCTGATCGAGCCGTACTGCTCCTCAGCCGCCTCCATCAGCGTGCCGTCGTGCCCGAGCACCTTGCCCGACCCGTCGGCGCTGAACACGTCGCGCACCGTGCCGTTCTCCTTCACCTCGATGCTCACCGGCTCGCCCGTCAAACGAAAGATTTCGACTCTCATACGATGCTCCTTTCCGAGCAGAAACGAAAAAACCACGGCCGCACCCTGCGGACCGTGGCAGAACCACGACATTCACAACGGTTCGACTGTTCAGTAATCCGATGGTAGCAGTGCGGTGGTGACGGCGCCGTCGTCAATGATCCACAAGCGCGCCCCATCGATCTCAAATACCTGAAGGTAGTCGAGCGAAGCCCCGTCCTGCAGCCGCATGCGCAACACGAGCAGCGCGGCCAGGATGATCGCCTGTCCGAACCGCTCCATCGCATGGCTCGTAGTCACAAACTGTCCTTCGAACCGGCATTCTCCCTCGCGCTCCTGCGGCAACAGCCTTATCTCCGCAGGCCGCGGTCCGGGTTGAGTCAGGGGTGCGACCACAGAAACCTCCTTTCCTCGTCCAGCGGTGGAACGCGTCACTCCTCTTCCACCGGCGCAATCTTCAGCGCCTTCTCTTCCAGCGCCGTCGGTTTGATTTCGAGCAGCGCGTTGACCTGCTCCCAAAGCTCCTTGATCTGACTGCTGGACGTGGCCAACCAGACGGTGTCCAGAAGGTTGTCCTTTTCCTCGCGCAGCGAGAGGATTCGGCAACCAAGCTCCGACTCAGCCAGGATCTCAGACTCCAACGCCTTGGCCCTGGCGTTTACGGCGTTTTCGACGCTGTCGCTGTGGTAATAGTCGCCCGCGTCTATCGCCTTTTCGATGGAGGTCCCGTTAACGATGGCGCTCTGTTCGGCGGAGAGCCGCCTCTCACGCTGGTCGAGTTCCTCCTTCTGCTTCTGGACCGCCTCCAGTTCGCCCTGCTGCGCGTCAATGCCGAGACTCCTATACGCGCGTTCCTGGGCCTCTCTCTCCACGCGCTGTAGAAATGTGGGGTCGGACTTGGCCACGACCGTTTCGATGCGCTGGTCAATCCGCTTCGCGATACGGTCGCGCCAGTGGCCCTTTTCGCCGAGCGTCAGTGCCGCCATGTGTTCTTTCTCCTTCTTGATGCTTTGGAGCGGGACCGGGATCGTGCCGACGCCACCCACAATGGGGGCACTCCCAGTCGCACGATCCGTCCTGGTCCGGGTGATAATCGAGACGCGCGCCGCAGCTCGGACACGCGAGTTTGCCGGTTTCGTTACGCATTCTCCGCCTGTTGGGGCCCTTGCTCTCCGCTTCATAATGGCGCTTGGACCTCCGGGCTATTTCGTCGAATTTCAACCCGATGGCAACACAGAAATGCCGAAGGTCGGTAAGCAGGTCGGTGATGTCGGCCTCGTAATCCGCCTTCCCGCTGTAACCGGGCGTGCGGGAGTAATGCCGCACGGCTTGCTCCGCGCGCACGGCCCGCTCGGCATTGCTCTGTTCGGCATCGTGGGCCATGGGGT
Organism: uncultured Planctomycetota bacterium; assembly: GCA_903901045.1. Taxonomy (GTDB): domain Bacteria; phylum Planctomycetota; class Brocadiia; order CAIUPP01; family CAIUPP01; genus CAIUPP01. The sequence continues at coordinate 22,435 of CAIUPP010000153.1, read as the reverse complement.
TACCCTCAACAAATGAATGTGAAACGGACCTGCCGCCTACGTATGGATATCCACGAACATCACCGCGTTTCCCTTCTCCGGTTCACATAGCGCGAATGCCCGGTACTCGTAGGGGCTGCGCGGCCAGGCGAACGGCGGCCGCGAACATTCGTTCAGGATCTCGAAGACCGCCGAGCGTTTCTGCCGCGCATGATCGGTCAGGAACGTATCCTCTCCCTTCTTCCTGGGCTTGATCTCCGAATAGGCCCTCGACAGTGTTTTCGGGATCCATTCCCGGATCGCGTTCAGAAGCTCGTCGAACGACATCTGCTCGATCTTCCTGCTCCCCCCTTCCGGGTCGGGCAGAATCCCAATGGAGGGAATGTTGAACAGCTCGGCGTCGGTCGAAACGCACTCCAGGGCAAACTTCCATGCCCAGTCCCAGCGCTTCTTCGGCTCGACCTTCCTGATCACGCCGTACCAGGAGTCACGGCCGCGCCAGTCGCCGTTGTCGCAGAGCTGGATGACGCGCCCGGTCCTGGTAACCAGCGCCGTCTCCTGATACCAGTTGTTTTCGTCGCAGAGCGGTGCGTACTGCGTCTCGAACTGAGAGGACGCCTCCTCTTTCAACTCCTTGGTGCAGCGATTGGCCGGCAGTTGCATCAGGAATGTGTAGATGGCGTGCATGGCACCTCCTTTCCAGAGAGTCCAGTCAACTTCCTGCTGACTTACCGCCGGATGGTTGGTCCTGACCGAGGCGGTCAAGGAGATTGCTTCCTGCTCCGGGGGTTCAGGTGGGGATAGTCCTCGTTGAGGACATGGGTGAGACTGTCGCCGTAGGTCTTCACAAGCTGCGCCTTGACGCTTAGAGAGAATGGCACCTTGAGTATGCGCCATTTGTCGTCGTCCGTCCGGTCGCCCTTGAGGCGGAATAGCGTCTCATTCCTGAAAAGGCGCCTGAGCCGTTTCTCGGTCTGGGCCTCGTCCACGAGAGCGGCAAGGAATACGTCGGACGTCACGTCATACTCTGTGTCCTCCCACCGTTCCCTGGGCAACGTCTTCACGAACTCCAGCAGACGCTTTTCCTCCGCGCCGCGCGAGCGGGCGTCAGCCCACTGGAAATGCACATCGCCCCCCGTGGCGTCGTCAATCACGGAAGCGACCTTCCGTCCGTCGCGGCAGAGCGTGGCGTTGAACCCTTCGCCTTCCATGCCTCGGAAGGTCTTGATGTCCCTGACCGTGTAGTCGTGCTTTGGCCAGTTGCGGCTCACCAGAATCTCCTTTCATTTTCGTATTGCATGAGCGTTGTCCTCCTGTGCGAAGGGACATGCCACCTGCTCACCGCGAGATCTCCATATCTCGGCAAATGGCTTATCGAGCAGATTGCCTATCGGCGTTCGGACAAACGAGCACGGCATGACGTTCCCCAGGGAGTCCACGTCGCAGAACCGCCGTTTCTGCATGCAGAAGTCCGGCAGCTCCCCCGAACAGGTCAGCCCATCCACGGCCACACGGACGCCCTGTTCGTGAAACTTCCGCGCCTCGGCCATCACGCGCGCCGCCGGAACGGCGTCGGGCACCCCCTTAGCGGTGAGCATGAGAAGCTCCGCATCGAACATCTCCGACACCAGCGCCATGCGGGACAGCTCCGGCATGAACGGGGGCAGAGCAACGAAGTTGACGCCGCGTGCCACATTGCACCGCTCCAAATGGTCCAGTGCTTTCCATACCATCAAATCGTCCCCGTGATAGGAGACGTTGACCTGATTGAAGAGGCAGAGCGTGTCCGGCCCGATCTGCGGCAGAATCTTCCCGTTGGTCGTCATGCAGAGGTTCAGACCGCGCCGCCTGGCGTGGAGCGCGAGTTCCTTCAGGTCGTCCCGCAACGTCGGCTCTCCGCCGCCGAATGTAACCTGAAAGACCCCATAGCTAACCAGGTCGTCGAGGATGCGTTTCCACTGACCGGTGGACAGCTCCCTGCCCGCCTTGGCCCCCACATAGCAATACGGGCAGGATATGTTGCAACGGTTGCTGATCTCCAGGTGGACTACCTCGCATGGATCGTCCAGACTTTCGAATGGCACTTCGCGTTGCAGCAGCCGGACCGTCTCTTCCCGGTCAAGCCGGAGGGTGGTCGCCGTCCCTGGCTCGTACGCCACCAGCCCCTCTCTTCCCAACCGGAGTTTCGACTTGCTCAAGAGCGTCGTCAAACGAGCTGAATCCATACTCCTCGCCCTCCACTGAAGTTTGAACGGATGCCCCCCGCCCAACGAGCCACTCTTCCACGTGATCCAGGCCGTAGCCGGCCGTGTAGACCCGCAGCGCTATGACCGCTCCGTCCAGCGCTATCGCCGTCTCTTCGCGAGACCAGTCGTCCAATATGAGCCCATAGTTGCCGGAGACGCAGATGCGACCGTCGCGCTTCTGAATCGATAGCGTGCAACGCTCGTCTGCGACCGGGTCCCATTCCTTCTTCTTCCAGGTATGGAATTCCTTCCTCGTCTTGAAGTTTCTCCCGAACCCGGAGCAGTTGAAGTTGTCCGCGCGGGCGAATAGCTTCCCCAGATGCCGGACGAAGTCCACGTACACGGTCTTCGCCGACTTCTTGTCCGCGAGCGTGGCAACGAGCCGCATGTATTCCGAATGATTTGGCTGGAGGCCGATGGTGATTTGCATCAGGTACCACCTCCTTCCGTGGCCGCCTCAGCCGGCTCGTCGAAGAAAACGCTCCCGCAGGTGCAGTCGCGGGCGTAAGTCAACAGGTCTTTGCACGTCTCCGCCTCATCCACGCGGACGCCGAGTCCGCGAACCGTATTGCACCCTTTGCCATCGGGGGCAATGTCGTTGTTGCCGATGCACAACACGAACGCCTTTCGCTTCGGTTCCCAGATGCATTTGGTCACCGGCTCGCCCATCCCGGCGCAGGCGCTGAAGGAGACCTTCTCGATCTCCTCCATCTTCCGGAATGCGGGCACGGTCTTGGCCGGACGACGATTGGCCCCCGCCACTTCGTCGGCAAAGGCCTGGAGAATCTTGTGCGCGACCTTCGGATCCTCCGTGTAGAAACGGAATACGGCCTCCGAGCAATTCGGATTGAGTCCTGTCTCGACCTGCATGGATCATTCCTTTCTTCAAACTCAAGGTGTCAGGGATACGCGGCAACCATACCGCAGGGACGCAACAGCGCCACCGGGTTCGCCGACGGTGCTGACATTGTCAGAGGGGGATGTTATACTTTTGACCGTGGCCGCAGCCGTGCGGCCGATACACTCGTAGGAGGCAATGCCGACACAGATCGAATGAATTGACAATCCCAGAACCGACTTGATACGCGACCGTATCGGGCGGGGATGATCCGACTGGCAAACTATCACCTGGACCCTCGGGTCCAGCACTTTGTCTGGATTCAACCCACCTGGATGCGGCGCTCCGTAAGGGGCGCCGCCCAGGCGTTGTTCCAGACGAGGCTGTGATAGGCCTGCCAGTCGGGCAACGACCTGTGGCGGCGCTCTTTATTGAAGGGGGACGGTCATGTTTCGGAGGGCAATCTTCCTGACGGCGGCAGCGGCGACGTTGTTGATGGCTTCCTGTGCTCAGGTTCGATTCGTTGAACGAGGCGCCCACGAAATGGCGATCGTCGGCGATCAAGGGAAAGCCGGCGAAGCGCAGAGCGCCTTGGGCAAGGCCCTTGAGCAACAGGCCGGTGGAAAACCTGTCGCAGAGTATTCTGCGAGCGCAACACAAGCACTGGCCGCCCTGAACGAGGCGACCATAGCGCCGCAACTGGAACCCGAGAAGCGGGCGGCCCTCTATTACGATCAGGGGCTATGCTATCTCCTTCTGGGAGACAACCACCAGGCCAGAACCTGCTTCGATCACGCCGCGCGACTAACGCCCCTCGAATCCCGCTACGCCGTCATGGCCCAGCACGCCTTCTTCCAGGAGCATGAGGCGGACCTCGCTAAGGTCAGGGTGAACATGGACAAGTTCGCCGATGACGTAGCACGCGACTTGTCCAACCAGAATGCCATTCTGGATCGCGCCGTAGGCAGATACATTCCCATACAGATCCCCCCGGAACTTGAGCAGCAGCTCGCGCGGCTCGAGTCCATGGTCAAGAACCCGAATGAGTGGCCCGCTTCGCAGGCGGCCCTCGGCAAGTACCGGGACGAACTGAACGCCACCGCGAAGTCGGTCCCCCCTTGGGCAGACAAGGAAACACTCCCTCGTTTGAGCGCCTTGCAATGGGCAGCCGATGCTTTGGAAACGATCCTGTCATCGGCCAACCCACAGGGTGTTGATCAGGCCAAACTGCTCGACACCATCGAGGATCTCCTGGAGTCTTCCGGTGCCGGTGTAGACAGGGTGCTCGTGGAACGTCTGACCGCGGTGAAGGGCAAAGTGGCTGCGGCCGTCGCCATCGAGAAGAGGAAGGCCGCTTGCGATGAGGCTACAACGGCGCTTGCAGGAAAGGATATAGATCGGTTGTCCGCTGCGTGGGTGGGCTTGGAGTCGTTTACAAAAGGTGATACCGACGGTGCAATTATCCAACTGCGCGCGGTTCTTCGGACGCAGGTCATCAATCTCCAGTCTGCGGCGCAAATTGAGGCCCTCGGTAGAGACATGGAGCGCGTTGAAGCTCTTCCGGATTGGCGGCTGAAGATGGCCGGGCTCAACCAGATCCTTCAATCATGCACCGCGCAACAATTGTCGCTCTCCCTTGAGAAAGGTGTTTCGGGCAAGGTTACCGATGACCTGAGGGACCTCAACAAGCGTACGCAAGCCCGAATCGACGCCATCATGGCGGCGCGGACGCTCGATTATCAGAGATGGGTCCTGCGGTGCATTAAAGACTTCAAGGCCGAAGTGGCAGAAGTCCGTGAGCGAACCAAAAAGCAAGCGTCGGTGCATGGCGAAAAATGGCTGGACGCGGACTACAAGCAGGTCGCGGCCGCAATGGACAAGTATCTGACTCCGGTCAACCCGGGATTGCTCGACCTTTCGGTTTCCCAACTCTATAACCGTGCTTACGAAACCGGGTGGAAACTGCTTGAAGACAAGAGCGCCCTTCAGGAGTGGGTCGCTGAGAAGGCCACGGAACAGCCCAAGCGAGGGATTGGCGATGAATAACATCACTCTCCGAATGAGACCACAGCGATGGCAAGTGGTCATCTGTTTGACTGCGCTGTTAACCGCCGCGGTAGCTCCGAAGGCTTGGGGCATGGCCGGCGAAGCTCATGACGCGCTTGGAAAACTGCTGCTGGAAACTCCAGCCAGTCAAGGCGGCGCAAAAAGCCTTAGTCCCGAGCGCGTGGAAGCCATCAACCGCTGGATAGACAACCCGGCGACGAGAACCGGCGAATTCGTGAATCACACCACGGGCACGCCGGTGCATCCAACCAACCACGGACACCTTCGCCATAATCCGGAACGGGTGGCCCAAGTGTTCAGCGGTGATGGAACCGTGGGGCAGGCGGAATTGAATGTGGCGAGGCTGCACAAGATCGCAGATGTGGCGGCCAACAAGGCGGGAGTTGACGGTGAGAACATCACCGGGAGGATGCGCCGCGAGGCGAATCAGGTCATAGCGGAAGTCGAACGCACGCGCGGGTTGCCTAAGGAGCTGCCGGTGTGGGTGGATCGCCGTGGCTCTTTGTCGGTCGCAAGGGAGTCAATCCGCGCAACCGACTTGCCGACGCAGCAAATGCGCGCCGTCGCAACCCGCGTCGCCGTCTTGCGCGGTCCAGGCGCACGGGGAATCGGGATGGCCGGCTCACTCCTGGGAGTATGGTTCGCCATGCAGGAAGGCCAGAGCACATGGGACGCGTTCGGGAACCTTGCCGACGACCCCGCGTCCCTCCATGAGTGGATGGTCGTCTCGCAACACGCATCCCTGCTGGGCTCCATGGGAGCGTTCGCAACATCGGAGGCGGCTTCCTGCTTCGCCCGTAGCGGTCTTGCCAGGGTATCCCAACGCATGGGCTGGACCGGTCTTGCTCTCTACGAGGGCTTTTGCGTTCTCGACTGGCAAACCGGTGGAATGACTACGCGCCAATTCGTGGTCTCGCAAGCGGGTTTTCTTGGCGGCGTCGGCGTCGGCGCGGCGGGGGCCATTGTGGGCGCATCCGTCGGTACGTTGGGGGGACCATTGGCGCCGGTGACAGTGCCGGTAGGTTCATGCCTGGGCGGATTAGCGGGCGCATATTGGGGAAGCAAGGGCGTCACTCTGTGTGCCGAAAGCTGGTACGCAAAATTGGACGAGGCACAACAGCTCAGAGTCGACGCGCACGTCTATCAAGTGTACTACAACCCCAGCGCGCCGCCCGTGGTTTCCGAGACGCTTGCTGGAGGGGCGCGGTAGAAACGGTGCCTGATGCGCAGGCCGGAAAGGCCCTGCTGCATAGTAAATCGGGCTCCGTTACTTATTGTAACCGCTTCACCGGACGCAATTTAGATGGGGGCTTGGCGCTGGATGACCGTCGCGGAAGTGCCTGGGAATGGGCAGAAAAGTCGGGGTGCTGAGGCGCAATTTCGTCCAAAATGGGTGCCATTTCGTCCCGGAACGTCGGCTTTTCAGTACGGGGGTACGGAGGATTTCAGGGGGGCTGTTGAGGGCTTCTGAGACAGGTGGATGGCTATGCCGCCCATCTACGATATGATAACCGGCGCGGGGGGCGAAATGAAGCAGGGCTAAGATAGCTGCCATCAGGTAACTCTTCGGTCGAAGCGCCGGGGTAGGTTCCTGACAGCTATTTGCCCACTCAAGGTATAGTACCCGATTGTCACCCCCATATTAAGGTGTGGGGCACGGCGGAAATGCCCCTGCAAAGGGGCAATGAATTCGTCGAGTTCATCTTATATTACCCTCAAACCGGCCCGAAATTAAGCTGGGAATCGGTCGCAGGAAAGTCCTCCTTATGATGACAGGTTTCCCTCACGAAATTAAGTATTGCCACGCTTCGCCATCGGCCATTGACAACCTGCGCCAGGAACGGCTAGGATGCCCGGTCAGTGAAGACCGCGTGTGAAACGCATGTCGGAAGACCAAGTCGGGCAAGCGTGGGCTTGCAGTGGGATATCATCCCAACGTGCCGGCGGGACGCATGGCCATGCTGACAGAGGAGCAGGTTCAGATGTCCAACCCATTCTTTGAGCACCCCATCCTGAACTCTCCCTATAAGTATCCGGCTCGATACTGGGAACTCGATGCAAGCGGACAGCCGACAGAGCGGATTATTGAGCGCCGCCGCCGGGCGGAGTTCATTACACCGATCCCAAAGCCGAAGAAACGGAAGGGCCCAGAGAGCCAGCAGGCCATCGTCTTCGACGAAGGCAAGGGGCTTTCGACCCAGGAGCAACAGTATGATCCGACCTCCGAGAATATCAACGAGGTGCGGCGGCATGTGGACCGGTGGCGGATGTTGCCAAATCCCAGCGACTGGCAGGTGACGCCTGAGACGGCGCGCCTTCTCCAGCATTGGCGGCATCACAAGTTCAGCGACATTCGCCCCTTCTTCTGCCAGGTGGAGGCAGCGGAAACCGTCATCTGGCTGACCGAGGTGGCGCCACGATCGGGGAAAGCCGGAAAGGACCTTCTGGAACACCTGGCGAGGGCCAATCAAGCGGCAAACCCGGAACTCATGCGTCTGGCGCTAAAGCTTGCCACCGGCGCAGGAAAGACCACTGTCATGGCCATGCTCATCGCATGGCAGACCATCAACGCCGTGCGACGCCCCGGCAGCAAACACTTCACGCGTGGCTTCCTCGTCGTTACACCGGGCATCACCATCAAGGAACGCCTGCGCGTCCTCCAGCCAAACGACCCGGACAGTTACTACGCGGACCGCGAATTGGTGCCGAGCGACATGCTCGACGACGTGAATCGCGCCAAGATCGTCATCACCAACTACCACGCTTTCAAGCGGCGCGAGCGCATCGAACTCTCCGCCGGCGGCCGCTCGCTGCTCAAAGGGCGCACCGGGGAGGAGTTGAACACTACGGAAACCGAGGGTCAGATGCTCCAGCGGGTCATGCCCGATCTCATGGGCATGAAAACCATCCTGGTGTTCAACGACGAAGCGCATCATTGCTACCGGGAAAAAGCCGGCGCTGCCGATAGCAACGATGAAGGACTGAAAGGTGACGAAAAGAAGGAAGCTGAGAAGAACAAAGAAGCCGCCCGCCTTTGGATTTCCGGCCTGGAAGCGGTGAACCGCAAGCTCGGTTTGGCCCGCGTCATTGACCTCTCGGCCACCCCGTTCTTCCTCAGCGGCTCGGGTTATGTCGAGGGCACCCTGTTCCCGTGGACGATGAGCGACTTCTCGCTCATGGACGCTATCGAGTGCGGGATCGTCAAGCTGCCGCGCGTCCCCGTGGCGGAAAACATCCCCGGCGATGAAATGCCGGTTTACCGCGACCTTTGGAAGAACATCCGCAAAGACATGCCCAAGAAAGGGCGCAACAAGGGAGGCGAACTGGATCCGCTCAAACTTCCCACCCGCCTGCAAACCGCGCTCGAAGCTCTCTACGGCCACTACGAGAAGACCTTCCAGCTTTGGCAGGACAAGGGCATTAAAGTCCCGCCCTGTTTCATCATCGTTTGCCAGAATACCGCCATCTCGAAGCTGGTGTATGACTTTATTTCCGGCTTCCACCGGCAAAACGAAGACGGCACCTCCACGTTGGAAAACGGCCGCCTCGCCCTGTTCCGCAACTTTGACGAACACGGCAATCCGCTCCCGCGGCCCAACACCATACTCATCGATAGTGAGCAACTCGAAGCCGGTGACGTGCTCGACGACAACTTCCGAGGCATGGCCGCTGACGAGATCGAACGCTTTCGCCGCGAGATCATCGAGCGCACCGGGGACGCCCGCTCCGCGGAGAACATCACCGACCAGGAATTGCTGCGCGAGGTCATGAACACTGTCGGCAAACACGGGCAACTCGGCGGCTCCATCCGCTGCGTCGTCTCCGTTTCGATGCTTACAGAAGGGTGGGACGCGAGAACCGTCACTCACGTTCTGGGCATCCGCGCGTTTGGCACCCAGCTCCTGTGCGAGCAGGTCATCGGACGCGCGCTTCGCCGCCAGTCCTACGACCTCAACGAAGAGGGCCTCTTCAATGTCGAATACGCCGATGTCTTCGGCATTCCCTTCGATTTCACGGCCAAGCCCGTGATCGCCCCGCCGCAACCGCCGCGTGAGACGGTTCAAGTCAAAGCCATCCGCCCAGAGCGCGACGCTCTCGAAATCCGATTCCCACGGGTCGAAGGCTACCGCGTCGAACTTCCGGAGGAACGCCTCACAGCGAGCTTCAATGACGAGTCCATCTTCGAACTCACCCCCGACCTCGTTGGGCCGTCCATCACGCGAAACTCCGGCATCATCGGGGAAGGCGTGGACCTGAACCTCGAACACCTGGGCGACATGCGGCCTTCCACGTTGCTCTTCCACGTCACCCAGCGCCTGCTTTACACGAAATGGCGCGACCCTGGCGAAGAGCCGAAGCTCCATCTCTTCGGCCAGCTCAAGCGCATCACCAAGCAATGGCTCGACACGTGTCTGGTCTGCAAAGGCGGCACCTATCCCGCCCAACTCATGTATCAGGAACTGGCGGACATGGCCTGCAACCGCATCACCGCCGGCATCACCCGCGCGTTGGAAGGCAAGCGCCCCATCAAAGCCCTGCTCGACCCCTACAATCCTGCCGGATCCAGCGCCCACGTCCGCTTCAACACCTCCCGCACCGACCGCTGGGAAACCAGTTCCAAGAGCTGTCACGTCAACTGGGTCGTGCTCGACAGTGATTGGGAAGCCGAGTTCTGCCGTGTGGCAGAGTCGCACCACAAGGTCCGCGCCTACGTCAAGAATCACAACCTCGGTCTCGAAGTGCCGTATCGCTATGGCTCGGAGACCCGGAAGTATCTGCCGGACTTCATCGTACTCGTGGACGACGGCCACGGCCCCGACGACCTCCTGCACCTCGTCGTCGAGATCAAAGGCTACCGGCGTGAGGACGCGAAGGAGAAGAAGTCCACCATGGATACCTACTGGGTGCCCGGCGTGAACAACCTCAAAGAATATGGACGCTGGGCCTTCGCCGAGTTCACTGACGTGTATCAGATGGAGACCGACCTCAAGGCCAAGATCGAAACCGAGTTCAACAAGATGATTGCCACCGCAACCACGCAACCGGCAACCGAAGGCAAATAGTCATGGCAAGAAAGCCCACCACTCACAAAACCGTCGAAACAATCAAGCACGACGCCGACAAGCGGAAGAACATTCCCACTGCCGAGCACCAATCCGTGCTCAAGCAGGACGATGCCACTCCCCGCCCGCTGAAGTATCCCCGCAACACCGACCTTGATCCCCAGCTCGTCTGGCGCGGGAAGGATGAGCAGGACTGGAGCGACCTTGTCGTCCACGCCCCACCGCTCTACATCCAGGAAAAGGTCCACCCCAAGGTGCTGATAGACGACCTCCTGAGCCAGACCAAGGAGACCAAGTCCAGGACTGACGGCGTTCAGGCCGATCTCTTTGCCGACTTCAACGGCATGCCCAAGGGCGCGGACAAGACGGAGTTCTACGCCCACGACCAGAATTGGTCCAACCGCATGATCCTCGGCGACTCCCTCCAAGTCATGGCCAGCCTGGCCGAGCGTGAGGGTCTGCGCGGGCGGGTGCAGTGCATCTACTTCGACCCGCCTTACGGCATCAAGTTCAACAGCAACTTCCAGTGGTCCACCACCAGCCGCGACGTGAAGGACGGCAACGCCGGCCACATCACCCGCGAGCCGGAGCAGGTTAAAGCTTTCCGCGATACCTGGCGCGATGGCATCCACAGCTACCTCACTTATCTCCGCGACCGTCTCACCGTTGCCCGCGATCTTCTCACCGATTCCGGCTCCATCTTCGTGCAGATCGGCGATGAAAATGTCCACCGTGTCCGGGCGGTCATGGATGAAGTCTTTGGCGACGCGAACTTTGGCGCCCAGATTACTCTCACCAAAGCTGCGTCACAGAGTTCAGAACTCCTCGCCGGCGTAAACGATTACCTGCTGTGGTATGCAAAGAACCTTGCTATAGTGAAATACCGTTCATTGTTCGAGGAGCGGCCACCAATTGACAATCCGACGCATCGGTACATCTGCGTGCAGGATCAGAACGGGAGAATTCACGACCTAACATTCAGACAGAAGACCAAACAGGATCCGATACCCGATGGACAATTTCTTCGCATGGTGACTCTCACTTCGCAAACTGGTGGGGACTCATCTCGCTTTCCATACAAATTCTGCGATGCGAAGTATCATCCTCCAGGCGCGCGCGGATGGTCGACAGGGGACGTCGGGCTGGCTCGGGTGGAAAAAGCTGGACGTATGTGGGCCGTTGGCACAACGTTGATGTGGAAGAATTTTCACGCCGACTATCCATATAGACCGCGGGTTTCCCTCTGGGATGACATTCGTTCAAGCGGGTTTGGGTCGGAGAAGCTCTACATAGTCCAGACTCAGCCTGACGCGATCCAACGCTGCATCCTCATGGCGACCGACCCCGGCGACCTAGTGCTCGACCCGACCTGCGGTTCCGGCACCACCGCCTATGTTGCCGAGCAATGGGGCCGCCGTTGGATCACCGTTGACACTTCGCGCGTGGCGCTGGCGCTGGCTCGTGCCCGCATCATGGGCGCGCGCTATCCGTTCTACCTGCTGGTCGATTCCCGCGAAGGCCAGATCAAAGAAGCGGAGGTCACGCACACTACGCCGAGTTCGCAGCCAGTGCAGGGTGATATTCGCCATGGCTTCGTCTATGAGCGTGTACCGCACATCACGCTCAAGTCCATTGCCAACAACGCTGAGATTGATGTCATCTGGGAGAAGTGGCAGGCAAGGCTGGAGCCGTTGCGCCAGTCGCTGAACACCACGCTCAAAAAGAGCTGGCAGGAGTGGGAGATTCCGCGTGAGACCGAGGCCAAGTGGCCGGACGCGACGAAAAAGCTGCACGCCGACTGGTGGAAGGCCCGCATCGCCCGCCAGACGGAGATGGACGCCTCCATCGCCGCCAAGGCCGAGTTTGAATACCTCTACGACAAGCCCTACGACGACAAGAAGAAAGTGCGTGTGGCCGGTCCCTTCACCGTGGAGAGCCTCTCTCCGCACCGCATGCTGGGCGTGGATGAGAACGACGAGTTGATTGACAGCCTTGCAGAGGCGAAGCTCGGTTACGGCGGGAAGAAGAACTTCGCCCAGATGATTCTGGAGAACCTCAAGATCGCCGGGGTGCAGCAGGCGCACAAGGAGGATCGGATCACATTCACCGCTCTCACCCCCTGGCCCGGTGACCTCGTCTGCGCCGAGGGCCGTTACCTTGAAGGCGCGGCGGAGAAGCGCGCTGCCATCTTCATCGGCCCCGAGTTCGGCACCGTCCAGCGCGCCGATCTCGTCGCCGCCGCCCGCGAGGCGGGCGATGCCGGTTTCGATGTGCTGATCGCCTGTGCCTTCAACTACGAGGCGCACGCCACGGAGTTCAGCAAGCTGGGCCGCATCCCTGTGCTCAAAGCCCGCATGAACGCCGACCTGCACATGGCCGAGGACCTCAAGAACACCGGCAAAGGCAACCTCTTCGTCATTTTCGGCGAGCCGGATATCGACATTCTCGGTCTCGACGGAAAGAGTCTAAAGGTGATGGTTGACGGCAAAGAAACCTACCGGGTTTCGGACGGTTCAAAGCTGATGATCAAGGTGAACGGCGTGGATGTCTTCGACCCCAGCACCGGCGAAGTCCGCAGCGATAGCGCCGCAGGCATCGCCTGCTGGTTCATTGACACCGACTATAACGAAGAAAGTTTCTTCGTCCGCCACGCCTATTTCCTCGGCGCCAACGACCCCTACAGCGCCCTGAAGACTACCCTGAAGGCCGAGATCAACGCCGAAGCCTGGGCGACGCTACACAGCGACACCTCCAGGCCGTTCGAGAAGCCCAAGTCCGGGAGGATTGCCGTCAAGGTTATCAACCACTTAGGGGACGAGGTCATGAAGGTGTTTAAGGTGGACGGAGGTGTGAAATGACTGAGGAAACGGGCGGAGAAACGAAGACTCTGGCCAGGAACATACTGAAATGCCGGGATGATCCTAAGCCGGTCTTCTTTGTGCGGGAAGAGGAGTCAACTGTCGATGCTCCGAAGTTCAAGCTTTGCGAAGGATCGACTTGTTCTTGGGCTAAGCCGAGCGACGTATTTGGCCCCGACAAACTGCGGCCACGAATCGAACCTTGGCTAACGGCATTGTGCCAATCCGAGCACCTGTCGCTGCTCATGGGCTCCGGTCTAACCCATGCTGTCCATCACCTCGCGACAAGTAAAGCACTTCCGGGAATGGACGCGGCGGATTTCGGTGAATTCCAAGATCTCATCGATGTTGAGAGCAAGAGATCAGCAGAAGCCGCCGGACGGGATCCAGGTAATATCGAAGACCAGATTCGCGTCGCCAACGAATTGCTGCGGGGGTTGACCATTCTTGGCTCAAGTGACGAGCAGACTCGCACGAAAGCGGACGCGCTGAGCGATAGGTTAGCCGAGGTACTTGCAGAGTTTGCGGCTAGCATTCTCAGTGGCGAACACGAATTGATCGCCGCCGACGAAGGGAAGCGCGAGGACGCCTACAACTACCTCGTCAGTTTTCTGATGAGCTTTGCCAGCCGAACAGGTACCCGCGACCGGCTGCATCTGTTCACAACCAACTACGACCGATTGATTGAGGCAGGCGCCGAGGTGGCCGGCATGCACCTGCTTGATCGATTTGTTGGCTCTCTCGCACCGATCTTCCGCTCCTCCCGACTCGACCTGGACATGCATTACAACCCACCAGGTATTCGAGGCGAGCCTCGTTATCTGGAGGGCGTGGCGCGCTTCACCAAACTGCACGGCTCGGTGGACTGGGTGGAATGCGAGCGAAGCATCCGGCGTTTGGGCATTCCATTCGGCGCAAAGAGTCTGGATCCCTATCTGAACGCGTCAGGCACCGCGGCCGCCAGTGCGATACAACTCATGATCTATCCCAATGCGGCCAAGGACCGCGAAACCGCCGCCTACCCCTATATCGAGCTGTTCCGCGACTTTGCTGCGGCAGCATGTCGTCCAAACCACACGCTGGTAGCCTTCGGCTACAGTTTCGGGGATGAGCACATCAACCGAGTGATCGAGGACATGCTCACCATTCCCTCCACTCACTTGGTCGTCATCGCCTACAATGACCCGCTGAACCGAATCATGAAGACCTATGAACGACTCGGGCGGCATGCACAGATCAGCTTACTGGTCGGCGACCACATCGGCGAATTCCGAGCACTGGTGGACCACTATCTGCCAAAACCCGCCATCGACCGCACTACATTCCGGATGGCAGAACTACTCAAATCCCGTTGGGGAACTGCCCAGGGCGACAGTGAAGGGAAAGCCGAGGCTAGCCCGGCGGCCGGAGAGGGCAAAGCATGAGTCATACGCCTTTTGCCCATGCCGAGAGTCTGCGTATCGGCACAGTTGAATTCGTCTCGCCGGACGAAGTGAAGGTGCTACTGGATATTGAGGCGCCTGATTCGGTGGCGCTCAATGCGGGTGGCGTGCGTCCTTTTCCCCGGGTGAACGGCTATGTGCTGTTGCCGGTGGATGATGGCTACCTCGTCGGGCAAATCGAGTGGCTTACCATTGAACGCTCGGCCTTCCCCAAGCGCCGGGGCGTTCAGGACTTCGGCTTGATTGACCTGCCTTACCCGTTGCGCAAGATGAGCCTTAATCCAGTTGGTACGCTCCGAAACCAGTCTGGGCGCGAAGAACGTTACGTGTTTCGCCGGGGAGCCGATGCGCTGCCCTCGGTCGGTTCGGCGGTGCTGCTCCCCACAGAAAAACAGCTGCGCTCCATTGTCGAATCTGGCGAGCAAAGGCGCGTCCGCATTGGCACCAGTCCACTGGCGAGTAATGCTGAGGTCCGCATCAATCCCGATCGTTTGTTTGGCCGCCATCTAGCGGTGCTTGGTAACACCGGGAGCGGCAAGTCATGCTCCGTCGCCGGCCTGATCCGCTGGTCATTGGAAGCGGCGCAGTCCCAGCGTAAAGGTAGAGATGAACCCAATGCACGTTTTGTCGTGCTAGACCCGAACGGGGAGTATGCACGAGCATTTGGCGGCACCGAACCCAATTTGAAGGCCAGAATCTTCAAGGTCAGCCCCAATGTCGGAGAACGCGCCCTGCAGGTGCCGCTATGGTTCTGGAACAGCTCGGAGTGGGCGTCGTTTACGCAGGCCAGCGCGAAGATGCAGCGGCCCTTGCTCAAACGCGCCCTTCGCGAAGTGAAGGCTGGACGTGTTGGGGACGCAGAACCGACGGTGGAAGAAAAGAAACTGGAACTACGTCGATACCTTTCTTCGACGCTGATCACCGTTCAACGGGACCTTCGATCAGGGGCAATCAAGACGGATGAAAGCAAATTCGGTTTCCGGTTGAAAGCGATCCAGGACGATCTGGAATCCAAGAGTGGCGAGTTTCCGGACAGTGGCCTTGGACCAATCACAGATGCGATTATGCAGTCGCTGCAGGCAACATTTAATACCTTTGAGAAAAACGGTAAGACAATCGAGTTCTACCGCGCCTTCACTGAAGCGCAGGTCATTAAGATCACCGACGCTCTCAATACGGCGTTGCGCGGGTTGGGCGGAATCATCTATCAGGACGGACCTGACGAGGATGTCCCTGTGGCGTTCAGAGGTGCGGATTTGGCCGATCACTTGCAGCTTCTGTCCGCACAAGAGAACGTCAGTCAGTTCCTGGACTTCTTGATTTCCAGGATTCGTACCTTCCTTTCCGATACCAAGATCAATTCTGTTGTCGGTGATAGTGGCGCGATCACCTTGAAACAGTGGTTGGATGACTATGTCGGTGGGCCCGACGCGACACAAGGCGAACTCGTTATCCTAGACCTGTCGCTCGTGCCGACAGAGGTTGTTCATGTGGTAGCCGCAGTCACCGCCCGAATGATCTTCGAGTCACTTCAGCGCTACCGGAAGCTAAATGCGATGGTGTTGCCAACGGTGCTCGTGATGGAAGAGGCCCATACCTTTATCAAGCGCTACAAAGACGACGTCGAAAACTACGACGCGGCTACGATTTGCTGCCAGGTCTTCGAGCGTATCGCTCGCGAGGGGCGCAAGTTCGGACTTGGCCTTGTGCTCGCATCTCAGCGACCCTCGGAGCTTTCGCCGACGGTGCTCTCGCAATGCAACACTTTTCTGCTACATCGAATCAGCAACGACCGTGACCAAGAGATTGTGCACCGGTTGGTTCCCGACAACCTGCGCGGCCTGCTTCGCGAACTGCCATCACTCCCGTCTCAGAATGCGATTCTGCTCGGCTGGGCATCAGAACTTCCTGTGTTGGTGAAAATTGACGATCTGCCAAAGACACAGCAGCCGCATTCGGATGATCCGGATTTCTGGAACGTGTGGACAGGGGCGGACGAAGAAGGGAACATCGTCGAGCGTAAAGCTGACTGGACGCCTATCGCGGATGATTGGCAGGGGAAATGATGGACTTCCGCATCGCCGACACTTTCACCGACAGCCTCGCGCGCCTGACCGGCGACGAGCAGAAGGCCGTCAAGACGACGGCCTTTGACTTGCAGATGAACCCGGCGAATCCGGGCCTGAGCTTCCACAAGCTCGACAAGGCGAGGGACAAGAACTTCTGGTCGGTGCGAGTGAATGCCGACATCCGCATCATCGTTCACAAGACGCCGGGCAGTCTGCTGCTTTGCTACGTGGATCACCACGACAAAGCCTACGACTGGGCTGCGCGGAGGAAGCTGGAAACCCATCCCAAGACCGGGGCCGCGCAGTTGGTGGAAATCCGCGAGACGACGAAAGAGGTCGTCATCCCGGTCTATGTGCAGGCAGAAATACCCGCGCCGTCCAAGCCGCCTCTTTTCGCCGACAAGCCCGACGAAGAACTGCTGGGCTACGGCGTGCCGGCTGAGTGGCTGAACGATGTGCGTCAGGCCACTGAGGACAGCCTCCTCCTGCTGGCGGAGCGCCTGCCCGCTGAAGCGGCCGAAGCCCTGCTGGAACTCGCCACGGGTGGAAAGCCACGTATGGCGAAACCGGCGATGCTGGTCACGAATCCTTTCGATCATCCCGATGCCCAGCGCCGCTTCCGCGTGATGACCAACGTCGAGGAACTGCAACGCGCCCTCGATTTCCCTTGGGAGAAATGGACGGTCTTCCTGCATCCCAAACAGCGCCAGTGGGTGGAGCGGGACTACACCGGACCAACCCGCGTCTCCGGCTCCGCCGGCACCGGCAAGACCATCGTGGCGCTGCATCGGGCCGCCCGTCTGGCGCAGGCGCACCCAAACGCGCGGGTCCTGCTCACGACCTTTTCCGACACGCTGGCGAACGCGCTTCACACCAAGCTAAAGCGACTGGTCGGCAGCCAGCCGCGTCTTGCGGAACGCATTGACGTTTATTCCTTGAATGCCATCGGTCTCCGCCTCTACAAATCGCACTGTGGGCCGGTGAACCTGGCCAGCGGCAATGTTCTGCGGGAACTGCTCAGCGAAGCATCGAAGGCGGTGGGCGGTCACAAATTCAGGCTGCATTTTCTCCTCACCGAATGGGAACAGGTGGTGGATGCCTGGCAGTTGGCAACATGGGAGTCTTATCGCGATGTCGCCCGCCTCGGCCGCAAGACCAGGCTACCCGAGGCGCAACGAGCGTTGCTGTGGTCCATCTTCGAGCGGGTCCGCCGCGGATTGAAGGAGCGGGGCCTCATGACCCAGGCCGCCGTGTTCACTGCAATGGTATCCGCACTGGCCCGAAGCAAGAACCCACCCTTTGACTTTGCCGTGGTGGATGAAGCCCAGGATATCAGTATCTCCCAACTGAGATTCCTTGCCGCCTTGGGTGACGACCGTCCCAACGCTCTATTCTTTGCTGGGGACCTCGGCCAGCGTATCTTTCAGCAGCCCTTCTCTTGGAAATCCCTCGGCGTGGACATTCGGGGGCGCTCCCGCACCTTGCGCGTCAACTACCGCACGTCCCACCAGATCCGCCAGCAAGCCGACCGATTGCTCGGCCCGGAGGTAACCGATGTGGACGGCACCAGCGAAGACCGTAGCGATACCATCTCGGTTTTCAACGGCCCGGCACCCATCATCCGCGTGCTCCCGACTGAGAATGAGGAAATGAAATCCGTTGGGACATGGCTTGCTGAGCAGGCGAAAGCCGGAGTCCTCCCGCACGAGTTCGGCGTCTTCGTGCGCTCGGCAGGGCAATTGGACCGCGCAAAAGGTGCGGTCAAAGAGTCAGGGTTGCCCTTCAAGATTCTCGATGAGAACGTCGAGACGACCAGCGGTCACGTCTCGATCAGCACCATGCACCTGGCCAAGGGACTGGAGTTCCGCGCCGTGGCGGTGATGGCCTGCGACGACGAAATCATCCCCTTGCAGGAACGCATTGAGACCGTCGGCGACGATGCCGATCTGCGGGAGGTGTACGACACCGAGCGCCACCTGCTCTACGTCGCCTGCACTCGTGCACGGGACCATCTGCTCGTTACAGGTGTCGAGCCAGGCTCGGAGTTTCTGGACGATTTGCGGGGGTGACAAGGCAAACTGTTGGAGGCGAAGGGGATGATTCTCTGGTCCCGTCACCACGCGGTGCCACAGACTTAATGGCCAAGCACCCTTCGAGCGATTCTTTCGTCGCCCCGCTTCCGAAAATGGGCCGACCCGGCCAGTCCGCGGCGGTGCGTGCCCATCTCAAGAGCAAGGAAGAACAGGGGCGCGCCGTATTCGCGGCCGACTGTCACGGCGGAACGCAAGGACGCGCAATAACTTGCGCACGCTGTGACATTGTGACGCTTGTTTTCGCGGTGTGGGCCACCGCCGCGGCCGTCAGTGTAGATATCCCTCCTTCCGGACGTCCAAGCGAAGCCCGCCTCCGTCCCCAGGCCCATGCGCAGATGGTCGTCACAACTGTCACAGCATCCCTAAGTCCTCTCCAGAAGCGCGGTTATACGAGACGCTCATCGGTCACATGAGGCCCGCCCGTCTGATACGACATCTGTCACTGGGCCGTGTTTCCTGGCACCCGACCGGAATCGGGCATATCGTAACCAAGGGCGCGTAGCGCTTCCGCCGGAACGTGGAACAACCGTATCTGTACGTTACCGACCCGCTCGCGGTGCCCCGGCGTCCCCAACTCCCGAAGCAGGTGCGTGACCACCCGCGCATTACTTACGTCGTAGCGGTACCCTTTGCTTTCCAGATATCTCAGCGCCCCTTCGACGTGGAAGAAGAGCCCGCGATCATCGAGCAAGAGCGAGAACGGCGGCTTGAAATCGGGCGTGGCCAGGAGTTCCATCACGTCATGGACTACGCGCCGGCCGATCGAGTGACGCCCGTCCATTTCCCCATAAAGTTCATCGGCATGCGCTTTCGCCGCGTTAACCAGATTGACCTGGAACGCATCGCTCACCGGTGCACCAAAGGCCACGAGGATGTCCCCCGCGTAGGAGACTGCCGCCCAGTTCCAGATGAAACGCTCTGCATTGGCCGCCGGTGGCACGCCGGTGCCGAAGACGCGTTCGCGCATGACTTCGGTGCGCTCGTGGATCTCGCGATTGACGTCGTGGGTGCTCATGTACTCGGCAAGAAATTCCAGCCAGCGGCGCGTGGGGAACGATGACTCCGAAGCCATCAGCGCTTCCAATGCCTTCGGGTCCCGGCAGGCGGGGTCGAGCGTGACCTTGATGATTTTCGTCGAGAGCGCCAGATCGTTGAACGGCAGGTCTTGTCCAAAAAGGATGACCGGCGCGCTGATGACGCACATCCTCTGCCCCTCGCCATGCGTCGAGGGCGTGATACCATACCCTTCGTTAAGGACGTCCACAAGGATGTGGCGCATGCTTCTGCCGAGGCGTCCGGCCTCATCGAGGGCTACTGGCAGGTTTGTATTGATTACCATCTTGCGGATGCGATACGCCGTCCTACAGTGAGAGGGTCCGAAGGATGTGATTCCCAACGGATTCAAAACGCGCTCGAGCAAGGTGCTTTTGCCGGAGGTGGTATCGCCCTCACCACCGGTATTCGGCCAGCGCTTTGTGGCCGCCTTGATGGGCGCCCCAAGGGTGGCCACCATGATGATTTCCGAAACCCCGTTGGTCGTAAGCTTGGCGGCACGTTCGAAGAAGCGCATATCCCCGGTGCGGTTGAATCGCTTTCCCGCGTAGGGACATTCCTCGGTCCCGCCCGGGAATTCAACCCCGTCGCTGACAACGTAGTGTCCGAGGTGGTCCTCGACGATGCCGACGTACAACGTCCTATTGAGCTGCTCATCTAAAGCGAGTATCTCCTCATCGTCAATCAGATACGCCATGAGTGTCCGGAAATCCTGCGCACGGTTGACGACGAGCTTCCCACCGCTGGCATGACTGTAGGCTTCGGGGTCGAATAGAGAGCCATAGATGCGAACGGTAATCTCCTCGGCCATCTTCCCGAACTCCATGTCAACCTCATGCAGGGGCAAAAGCTTGCCGCCCAGATAGGAGATATGGCCGGTGCGCACGTGCTTGGGAACGAAATTGCAGACCAGCGTCCGACCTTGGCCGTGACTGCCCGTGCGATACACTTTGCCGTCCTGGACGTCCAGCCGGAAATCCGCGAGTGACATGGGCTTCGGGCCCTCATTCGACTCGCGGGTACCCTTGGCCGTTTCAACCATCTGGCGGACACTCGCCAGGCGCATGCCGGGCAAGATGTCTTTGACCGCCTTGTACAACTTTCGGGAGATGCTGTCCGTAAGCACCTTGCTGTACTCCGCGCTATTCGTATCGTAGCAGGCCCCGCGACACCAGCTTGCCAACTCGGCGATGGTGCGGTGGACCATGACCGCAGGCTCGCGCTCCAGCAACCGCTTGATATCCTCCAGACGATCAAGCGTTCCCTCCCGCTCCGCACGCCACATCGCCACGGCTTTGACGTGCGCCGGCGCGGGATACGCCCAGAAGCTGACGGCTTTCTCAAGGCACTCCTTGAACTCCTCCGGGCTCAACCCCTTGAGAAAGGCGTCGGCAATGTCAGTCTTCAGGTACGCGTCACCGTCCTCCGCCGCGGTCGCCGTCAGATATTTCTCCGGCAGCCGCGCAATAGCCACCTCCAGGCCGCGTTTCTCCAAGGCAAAGGCGTAGGCCAGCGCGAGGCTGGTGCTGTCGCGCGTCACCTCGGCAGCGCCATCCTTCTCGCGGTCGGTCTCGAAAAGGAGAATGGCCTTCTGCACGCCGGTTGCCTTCAACTGGTCGGCCATTTCGGCAACACGGCGCAGATGACTCTGTAGACCAGGCAAGGCCAAGGCGCGGTGACCCCGCTGGGAAAGCACCAGCGCCCTGAGCTCGTCGTCGGTCACAATCGCGGTAGGTTGTTTGTTAGACAGAGACGCATTGTAAAGCGGATACAGCATCCCCGGCAGCGACTGCCCCAACATGCGCCAGAGGGTTGCCCCGTGGCCGTTGGATGGGTAGGGAATGGCGATGGTGGAGGGCAACTCGGAAAAGCTGATTACGGCGCCCAGTTGGTCGAGGTGGGGTTGGTCCCGAATCGTGAAGAGTTGAGCGGCACGGATCGTTTCAGGCGCGAGGCCATAACGATCCTGCAGGAGAAAATGATCGGCCGGACTGAGGGGGACGGTGCCTGGAACGGCCGAACCGGACGGGGAACCCGACGTAGCATCATACGGAAGGAGCGGGGACGAGTTATTCTCATTAGCAGCCATGCGAAACCTCCTATCATTGGAAAAAGTGACCCATAGACCAGTTTCATATTTTTGTGGAAACTGGACTGAACATTGGGCCACCCGCCAAATCGTAGGAGGTGGGTTGGCTCAGCCTAGGACGGCTTACGCGCCATCCGGTCGGCATACTCTTGCCTACGCTTGTATGCTCTGCCTCCAAGAAAACTATGGGATCGTCTTCTGCCGCAACTATCCATTAATGTAACGACATTTTGTGAGGGAGTCAAATATCTCATGCCGCCGAGACGAATCCCCCCCCCAAGCACCATGTCGGCCGAATATCCACGTTGTTGGTTTCCAGGCATATTGCGACCGCAACATGTATCGAAACCAATTACGTTGACACCACTCGCATCTCTTTGCAGGAGTGTATTTCCAGGGCTCCTGACGATGCCATCGGCATGCGAAGCGCCCCAAAGATCATTTGGCCCCAGGATCGGCCCCGGCTGGGCCAGAATTGGGCGCGCTGCTGGGTGCGTAAGCGCCCGCCAGATCG
This sequence comes from uncultured Planctomycetota bacterium, assembly GCA_903901045.1. Lineage (GTDB taxonomy): Bacteria > Planctomycetota > Brocadiia > CAIUPP01 > CAIUPP01 > CAIUPP01. The sequence continues at coordinate 124 of CAIUPP010000153.1, read as the reverse complement.
AGCGCAGATTTGGGCGCGGGACCGACGCTCCGGCGCATAATGAGCTTCGCCTTGATCTCGCGCTTCTCCACAGGACGCCATCCGTGGGTGATCCGCTCGATCAGCATCTCGGCCGCCACCGTGC
>CAIUPP010000152.1 GCA_903901045.1 uncultured Planctomycetota bacterium | reverse complement strand
GGCCGCTTGCCGTCAGGACGCCCCTCGGCGTTCATCTGGAGTAAGCCCAAGTCCAGCCGGAGCTGAATCTTCTCCCGGCCGTCCTTCGCTTTGAACCGGCGGGCAACCACCTGGCCCGCCTGATACTCCCACTGGTTCAGGAGATGCGATATATCGAAATCCATGAACCGAATATGACGGCGGGTGCCCGGCAAGTCAACGCATCGGCGAGGAAAATCCGGAACTTGTCTTGGCCGCCGTTTTCGGCCACAACTCTGGCGCATGTCATCGCTTGTCCGCGTGGCCATTCACGCCAGCCAGTTCCCGGAGAACGTGCGGCACGATCTGCTCGAATCGCTGCGCACCCGCCGGGTGAACCACAAGTTTCACTACGACAGCATCAAGCAGACTCAGAAGTGGCTGGCCTTGCATCAGGCCTTTTCCCCCTCGCGCACGGATGCGGACTGCGCCGCCACGTACGATCACAGCTTCGCGGCGGTCGCGGCCCGGGTTGACTCGCCGCGGGTGTACCTCATCGGGCTGGGCTGCGGCGGAGGGCAGAAAGACACACGGTTGCTCAAACTGCTCCGGGAATCGGGCCGCAGCCTCTTTTACACGCCCTCGGATGTGAGCACGGCGATGGTGTTGGAGGCAAGACAGACGGCGACGGCAGTCGTTCCTGGAGACAACTGCTTCCCTTTGGTGTGCGACCTGGCCTCCGCCGCCGACCTGCCGGCGGCGCTGGATGCGCTCCAGGTCCCTGATGCGGCGCGGCTGGTCACTTTCTTCGGCATGATCCCGAACTTTGAGCCGGGCGTCATCCTTCCGCGGTTGGCGGAGTTGGTTCGACCGGCCGATTACCTCCTGTTCAGCACCAATCTTGCGCCGGGGGCCGACTACGCCGCTGGGGTGCGGCAGATCCTGCCGCTCTACGACAACGCCCCGACTCGGGACTGGCTGATGACCTTCCTGCTCGACCTGGGAGTGGCAGCAGATGATGGGGAACTCTCTTTTGTCGTCGAGGACGATTTGGAAGGCAGCGGCCTTAAACGTGTGGCGGCCTACTTCCGGTTCGCTCGGCCGCGGGAGATCAAGGTGGACGCGGAACGGTTCCAGTTCGCTGCCGGCGAGGCGATTCGCCTTTTCTTTTCCTGGCGGCATACACCCGCACTGGTGCGGGCGTTGCTCGGCCAGCACAGATTGCAAGTGCTCGAACAATGGGTCACGAAGTCAGGGGAGGAGGGCGTGTTCCTGGTGGCCCGTAACTAGCCCCCCCAGCAACGATTGGGCGCCATCGAGGCGCCGAGCACCATCGGCCACGGAAGTGCCTGGGTGCCCATGGGATGCGCTTAAACCTTTGTGATGCGGCGGCCAGATGACTATAAACATGCCGCCCGGGACGCTCTCACTCACCGCCCCCATGCCGCAAGCGGGTCCCGCCGGAGTCTCGCCGTAGTACCTCTGATCGCCGATCAGAGGTACTACGGCGAGACTACGGGGAGGATACCCAGGGCGACGCTTGCGGACTCGCTCTGCCCTGGGCTGGTATGATTTTGCCCCTTCGGGGCGGCAGAGGGCGCTTCGCGGCAATAGAAGTCCTGCTCTTTGGCGACGGTGGCGGCGGTGAAGGATTTTTCGTAGGGCTCGGTGACGATGGCAGGTTTGTCGTTCTCGTCCGTCTGCCAGAAGACGACGCTGACCTTATGGTAGGCAAAGTCTTCACGCCGGAAGATCTTCACCTGGTCGTCGGCGTAGTTCCTGGCCCAGCCATCAAAGAAACGCTTCTCGACCCACGCACGGTGAGCGTCGGTCATGCGGTTGCGTTTGCTGGCGAAGGCTTTTGGCTCCTTCTCGAACTGCTGGCGCGCGTCAATGAGCATGACGCGCCCGCGATGGCTGGCCGGCTTGTCGTTCCGCAGCAGCCAGATGTAGGTGAAGATGCCGGTGTTGTAGAACATTTGGTCGGGCAGCATGACGATGGCATCGAGCCAGTCGTTTTCCAGAATCCAGCGGCGGATTTCGCTTTCGCCGGAGCCGCAGTCGCCGTTGGAGAGGGGTGAGCCATTGAAGATGATGGCGATGCGGGAGCCCTCAAGCGCTTCCATTCGCGCCAGGCCAAGGCGGTGGACATGGAGGGCAGGCCGCATCCGGTCTTGCAAGGGTTTGCGCGGCATCTGCAGGAGTACCTGCTGATTCCTTCGGGCCGGGGCGGGGGCCATGGCGGGGCGAGGGCAAGCGGGTCGGGGGCGGGGTGCTTTACCTACGAGCCGCCGCCGGGGGTGGGTTGGGAAGCGAAGGCAGAAGGAAGAATGCAGAAGGAAGAAATCTCGGAAGACGGAAGGGAGTGATCGGTAATCAGTGATCAGTAATCGGTAATCGGTGACCCTGGTGACTCAAGCTACAGGGTTTGTGGACCTATACAGGGTGAAGTGACCAATTAGATCACTTTGGGCGCGTGTAAATTGGCTGGCGTTGTCGGCCACGCGCGCCGTAGCAGAGAACAGAGTAAGAATAGAAAGCTAGTAATCGTATGAAGATACAAGATATTCCACAGACCGGGAAACTCGGTCTGACTGTCACGTGGCCGGGCCGTAATGGCCTGATCCGTCGCATACTCGTAACCCCCTCAAACCCGCGCAGCGACCGGCAGTTGGTCGTCCGTGACCTGCTGGCGCAGCAGGCGCGGCGGTTCGACGGGCTGACCGACGCGCAGCAGGACGCCTGGATCGTGG
>CAIUPP010000151.1 GCA_903901045.1 uncultured Planctomycetota bacterium | reverse complement strand
GACTTCTGCGGGAAGTGGCGCGGGCGGCCGGTGATGGAGAATGAGACGATCGATCTGGCCAAGCTCGTTGGCGCGTGCTGCACGCTGGTCATTTCGCATCGGCAGAACGCGGTTGGCAGGACGATCGCGACGATTGACGCGGTGACGAAGCCGACCAAGAAGGTGATTCCGTCCGGGCAGTATGACCCGGCTAAGGCGCGTGAGCGGCATGCGGAATGGGTGGCGAAGGAGAGCGGAGGCCTGGCCCCGACGGCTCCGGTGCGGACTGCCTCGGTGGTGGCGGCTCCGGCGGCTGTGGCGGCGCGTCCCGCGCCGGTTGTGGCTGCGGCCCCGGTGGCGGTCGCCGCGCCTGCGGCGGCGACGTTTCCCGTGGCGGCGGCGTCGTCGGCGCCGGTGGGCGACGGATTTGATCCCGAGGTCGGGTTCTGAGACTGAGGACATTGGCATCATACCATGAAACGTTTCTCTTCTGATAGCACCCATTGGTACACGGCTAAGGGTGAGCCGATGCACACGGTCATTGCCGCGAGCGGCAAGGAGCGCCCGGCGAATTTGGCGGACGCTCGGAAGCAGCACTTGCTTCCGAGCGTCACCAACATCCTGGGCGTCGTGAATAAGCCGGCGCTGCTGGAGTGGAAGATGCAGCAGGCGGTTTTGTCGGCGCTGACGTTGCCCCGGCTCCACGCGGAGACGGCGGACCAGTTCGCGGACCGCGTGGTCGAGGACGCCCTGGCCTACACTGGGTCGGCGGCGGAGTTCGGGACGAACATGCACCATGCCTGCGAGCTGGTGCTGACGTCGCAGGAGGGCGGCTGGGCCCCGGCCGTCGAGGCCTGGGTGCCGTTCATCCGGGAGTGGAGGGCCAGCCGCATCAAGCTGGTGCACTGGGTCGAGAATCAGGTGGTCTCCACGATCGGCGGTTATGCCGGGACTGCGGACGCGCTGTTCGTGGATCAGGAGGGACGGCGCATCCTGGTGGACTTCAAGACTCAGGGGGTGAAGGCGGGCAAGCCGGCGGTGTTCTATCCGGAGTGGTGCGCGCAGTTGGCGGCCTACTCGATGGCGCTCGCGCCGTTCTGGGGGGACGTCTATTGCCTGAACGTGGTGATTGATTCGACCACGCCGGGGGCGTTCGTGGAGCGGATGTGGAGCGAGGAGGAGATTGAGGCCGGGGCCGAGGCGTTCAAGGCGGCGGCGGTCCTCTGGCGCTGGCAGAAGGGCTACGACCCTCGCGAGGGCGCGCAGGTCATGGAGGTGAGGGGGGCGTGACGGTGGCGTGTTGCGTGTTGCGTGTTCCGGAGGGGGAACGGCTGCCGGTTGACCTGGTGCGGGCGTTGGATCGCCTGTTGGCCGGGGACCCGGTGACGGAGCAGCTTGTCCTCGACTTCATCGCGGCGCGGTGGGGCGCGCCTTCCCTGTTCTTCTTGCCGCGCCCGGTCGCTGATGCGGCCCGGGCGCGGCATCTGGATTTTCTTCGAGCCGCGAGGCGGCACACACAGCCTGAAATGGAGTTCTGATTATGTATCTGTTGAATGATCCGTGGAAACGTTACGAGGAGCGGCAGCGGCTGGAGCGGGCGCTGCGCGTGGTCCATTACCTTGCTTGGTGCCTGCTCTGCATGTTCATCGGGGTGATGATCGGCGTTGTGGTGGGGGGGCGTCCGTGAGTGCCGGGCCTTTGGAGGAGTTGGCGCGCCGGGTGCCGTTCCGGATGCTCTGCCACATGAGCGGGGAGCGGGAGCATTTGTTGTCTTACCTGAACGAGCCGCTTGGTGTGGGGTGCGTCATCGTTACCCCTTACCAGCGGGGGCAGCCGGGGAAGGAGCGGCGGACCTTCGCCCTGAATATGCGGAAGGCGAAAGGTTACCCGACGCTGGCCGCGCTGATGGCGGCGGAGCCGGGCATTGCCTTGAGCGGGGCGGGTGCTTGGGCTCGCGACCCGGATTCCCTGCTGATCCTGACGCCACACGAGGAACCGTCTTGCTTCACGGTGAACGCGACCCTGCGCAACTTGCCTCCGGTGGATGATTTCGTTGTGGAGTGGAATTTCCCGTTGCTGACGGCGGCGGCGGACCTGGACCCAGACGCGTTGCGGCGGGCGGGTGGCCCCGCGGCGGCTGGCCTGGGCGGCGAACGCGGACGAGAGCGGGGGAGCGCTGTTCGAGGGGAGCGGTATCACGAAGGAGCAGGTCCGCGAGTTCTGCAAGCGGGTCGGGGGGTATCACTACTGCGAGCAGGAAGTGTATCCGGAGTATAGCCGTGACCCCGGTCTGGCCAGGGGGTTGTTGGCTCGTTGTATGGCTGGGCTTGATGGCGCTATCGGGCGGACTGATGTG
>CAIUPP010000150.1 GCA_903901045.1 uncultured Planctomycetota bacterium | reverse complement strand
GTGTCGGAAGCGTTTCGACAGGAGTCGGCGCCGGCGCGACAGGAGTCGGAGACGCTCCGACAGGTGTCGCCGCGGATATTCCGGGGGGATTTGCAGCGCCGACAGGGCGAATAGCGGCGCCGAAAGGGGGAATGGCGACGCTGACAGGAGGCCGGGGCGGCGCGAGGGGGACAAAAAATGTTCATTTTGGGGCTTGCGCGAGGGGGCGGGGGGAATAATCTCGGATTACGGTTGAACCATTAAACTAACTGACCATCGCATGGGACGAACCTGGGATATGGGCGTGTGGGACGCTGGGTCCTGGGACCCGAGCGATGCGTCGCCTCTGACACGCAAACAAATGAAATCAAAACTGGGAGTCTATAAACTGAATCATGATGTGCTGGCCGATACGGGCGATAGCGTCCACACGGGCATGGTGGCCAACGCGGCGACGTTCGTCACCCCGGACCCGACGATGCCGGCGCTGGCGACGGATCTGACGACGTTGCGCACGCGCATCGCGGCGCGCAAGGTGGCCGAGGCGGCGCTGACCGCGGCGGTGCAGGCCGAAGAGGCCGCGGCGGAGGTCGTGCGCTCGGACCTGAGCCGAGCCCAGACGTACGTGGATTTTGTCGCGAAGGGCGACGCGGCGATTATCCTGAAGGCCAATATGCAGGTGCGGCGCGCGTCGGCGCCGGTGGGGCCGATGCCCAAGATCGCGGATGTGAAGACCTCGCCGAGCGATTACGCGGGGGCGGTGGATGTGGTGTGGGGGCCGGTCACGGGGGCGTCGGCGTTTGTGTTGCAGGCTTGCACGGGGGACCCGAACGTGGCGGCCAACTGGCATTACGCGGGCGTGGCCACCAAGAGCAGCACGACGCTCACCGGCCTGGCCGCCGGCAATGTCTGGGTGCGCGTCTGCGCCAAAGGCGCCGATGACCAGCCCGGCCCGTGGAGCGACGCGGCCCAGGAAGTGGTGCGCTGAGGGGCGGTTGATAGCCGGAGAGATTCGGGGCGCGGCTCTTGTGAGCCGCGCCTCTTTTCTCACGCCAGCAGTTCCTGGATCTCCTCCCAGTTCAGCGCGGCGGCGAATTCCTCCTCGCCGCCGATGGTCGCCTGGATGATCTCGCGCTTGCGGTTTTGCAGCGTCAGGATTTTCTCCTCCACCGTGTCGCGCGTGATGAGCTTGTAGCTCGTGACGACCTTCGTCTGGCCGATGCGGTGCGCGCGATCGGTGGCTTGGTCCTCCACGGCCGGGTTCCACCACGGATCGAAATGCACCACGGTGTCGGCGCCCGTCAGGTTCAGGCCCACGCCGCCGGCTTTGAGGCTGATGAGAAAGACGGGGATGGCGGCGTTGGTTTGAAAGCGCTCGACGACGCCGGCGCGGTCGGTGGTGGAGCCGTCGAGGTAGCAGAACTCGATGCCCTCCGCGGTGAGCTTCTCCTTGAGCAGCGTCAGCATGCCGACGAACTGACTGAAGACGAGCAGGCGATGCCCGCCGTCGATGACTTCCTCGAGCAGTTCGCCGAACATCTCCAGCTTGCCCGACGAAGCCGAAGGGAGGGTTGGAGAGTTGGAGGGTTGGAGTGATGGAGGAATGGAGTGCTGGAGTGTTGGGCTGGTTCCTGCATCACTCCAAGACTCCAATACTCCAGCACTCCGTTCGGGCAGCTTGAGCAGCCGGAGATCGCAGCAGACCTGCCGCAGCCGCAACAGCGCGGTGAGCACGACCATGCGGCTCTTGGCGATGCCTTGCGCGCCGACGGCCTCCAGCACTTCCTTGCGGCTGGCTTCGATGACCTGCTGATAGACGCCGCGCTGGTCGGGCGTCAGCTCGCAGAAGGCGACCTGCTCCAGCTTGGCCGGCAGATCGGCCGCGACCTCCTGCTTGAGGCGGCGCAGCATGAACGGCCGCAGTCGCCGCGCCAGCCGCGCCTGGGCCTTGGCGTCCTTTTCCTTCGCGATG
>CAIUPP010000149.1 GCA_903901045.1 uncultured Planctomycetota bacterium | reverse complement strand
GAAGAAGAAGAACGCGGGAAACAGCCTGTGGCAGAACTTCAAGGGCAGCGTGGTGGGCATGGCGGTGAACCTCTTTATCCCCCCGCTGACGGTCGAGGCTGTGGGCCACCAGGCTATGCTGGATTTCGGCCAGGCGCTGGCTTCGGGCGCGCGGACGTTCACCTTTCCGAGCGCCAGGAAATCGAATTGATGCCAGTTGTGAGTGATAATCGGGGGATTAACTGGCAAACCCCTCTCCCGGCCTTCGGCCACCCTCTCCCCACTGCATGGGGAGAGGGAAAGGGAGAGGGGCGCGTGTAAGATTTCCCCGTTTGTCACTAGGGATTGTTACGAGTAGCTCACTGGGGAGACGCTATCGCCCGGGAAGACAGTAACGACACAGCAAAATATGAAATCACTAGCTTCTGCACTCCTACTGCTAACGACCCTTGGGCTTGCCTGCGCTCAGGAACAGCTTGCACCTCGGGAGGCGTTCGCGCTCGTGCAGCAGGGCACGGCCGCCTGCTCCATCATTATCGCCGAGCGGCCCACCCCGGCGGCGCGACTGGCGGCGTTGGAGCTGCAATACCACCTGCTCAAGATCTCGGGGGCAGAAGTGCCCATCCGCTCCGAGAGCGAGCAGGTTGAGGGCCGACGGATTCTTGTTGGCGAGAGTTCGGCCACGCGGCAGCTCGGCCTGCGGGGCGGGGATTTCAAGCCCCAGGAGTATCTCATCGCGTTCCGCACAAATGCCATCATCCTGATCGGCCGGGATTGGCAGGACACGGAGGCGAACCGGAAGGTCGAGGGCCGCCCCATGACGGGCGAGACGCTCCAGGGGACACGGCACAAAATAGACTACTGGAAAACGGTCGGTTGCCCTGACCGGAGCACAGGTGAGACGGAATTGCCGGGCCTCTATGATGACCAGGGCACGTGCCTGGCGGCTTACGACTTTCTCGAACGCTTCTGCGGCGTGCGTTGGTATGGACCTGCTGAGCTCAATATTATCCTGCCGCCGCGCAAGACGCTGGCGGCGGCGGGCGATGAGGTCCGGCGATCCCCGGCTCTTAAACATCGCAGCGCGCTGCCCGGCGGCAACTGGCCGTTTTTGCACGGGCAGTGGGGCGATTTCAACCGGGACCAAGTCCATCTCTACTGGCGACGGATTCGCCAGGGCGGCGAAGGCTGGGCGGGCAACCATACATTCCACCGGAGCACCATCAAAGCCGTGTTCAACGACCCGGAATACCAGTCCAGGAACCCGAAGAGCCAAGGGTCACAGCTTTGTTACACCAACCCCAAGCTGATCAACCAGGTGGCGCAGATGGCGCGTGACTACTTCGACGGCAAGGGCGGGCTGCCCGAGGGGTGGAAGGCACTGGGCGACTACTTTGCCATCGTTCCGGACGACAACATGAATCTCTGCAACTGCGAGGCGTGCGCCGCGCTGCTGCAGAAGGGGCGAACGCTCAAGACCGGGTTCTTCAGCAGCGGCGAGATGAGCGACTATTGGTTTACCTTCGTCAACCGCGTCGCGCGCGAGGTGCGCCGGACGCATCCGGACAAGTATATCGCCACGCTGGCTTACTGGGCCTACGCCGTGCCGCCGGGTTTCAGCCTGGAACCGAACGTCTCGGTCGCGCCCTGCCTGCACACCTGCTATTACCCCGTGCATGTCGAGATGCGGGAGAACGATCTGAAGTTCTACCGGGGATGGCGAGAGAAGGCGGCAGCGCCCATGTTCCTCTGGGTTTACTATCATCATCCCATGGAGCCGGCGCTCATCGATAAATGGAAGTGCTTCCCCCATATCATGGTTCACGAGACCGCCAAGGCCATGCAGATGTTCATCGGGGACGGCGTGCGGGGCATCTTCGAGTGCGGCGAGCAGGACCAACTCGAGCAATACGTCATGGTCAAGGTGTGGGACGACCCGAAGGCTAACGTGGACGGGCTGATCGACGAGTTCTTCCGGCTATATTTTGGCGCCGCGGGGGAGCCGATGAAGCGGTTCTACCTGCGCCTGGAGGAAATCGCCTGTGATCAGGCGAACTACCCGGCGCCTTATCACCGTCGCGACGGCATTGGTTGGAAGCAGGTTGCCTGGGAACGCCTGGGAACCGCTGAACGGATGGAGGAACTCGGCGCGCTGATAGCCCAAGCAGAGAAACTGGCGGTGGCCGATCCGGAGAAGCAACGAGTTGTGCTCTGGCGCAAAGCGCTTTGGGAGTGGATGTGCCAAGGGCGCGAACAGTATCTGGCAGCGCAGAAACCGAAGCGCAAGTAACTAGTCGCGAACAAGCGGGCCCGGTTGCGCGGGGTGTTCGAGACAACGGCGAGGTGAAGCGCCCGGGCTATTCGGCCGGTTTGAGATTGCGCAGCGCATCGCGCACTCGCGCGGCGCGCTCGTAGTCTTCGGCGTTGCTCGCGTCCGACAAGGCCCGTTCCAGCCGTTCCTTGGGCGATAGCGGGCGCCGGGCGCAGATTTCCTCCAGCCAATTCTGCAACGACTGGACTTCGCCGCTCGTGTCCGCTGCCTCAGCGCGCGCATGCTCCTGGAAGAACGTGCGGATGGCCTCCAACCCCGCCTCGACCTCCCGCACGGCCGACGCGTAGTCATCGGTGTCGAGCGCTTGCGCCGCCCGGGCGCGGGTGAGAATCATCAGGAGTTGCGGCCGGAATTGCTGGAGGGACCAGGCCATTTCCTCG
>CAIUPP010000148.1 GCA_903901045.1 uncultured Planctomycetota bacterium | reverse complement strand
TGGCTACGGTGTGTGATAGTGGCGAGGAGCGCTAGCCTCGGCAGGCCGGTCGCCCGATGGGCGCAGCATGCTGCGCCCCTACACAGCGATGTAGGCATGGAACGTTAAAACGCTCTAGAAGCTGTTTTGCTCTGTTGAAATCATCCTGTTCCGTTCGTCAGGCCGCGAAGCGGCCGTCGGACTCTAGCCCACGGCGAGCGAAGCGAGTCGTGGGGGCAAGTCGTTCCCAATCCCTGAGCCCCCGAAGGGGACGACGGAGCCTCCCGCCAAGAGTCCGTCGCCCCCTTCGGGGGCTCTTTTCACTCCCAAGCCGTGTCGTCCCCCACGACTCGCTTCGCTTGCCGTGGGCTACTATCCATCACCCCCTGCGGGGGTTCGCTGGATGATTTCAACAGGCCGGACCGACGGCGGAGCGATCGGGCCACAATACTTTCCTTCGGAAAGTTTTGTGTCCCAACCCTGTCTCACGCCAAAGGCAGCGTTGACGGGATGGTTTCAACAGAGCAAAACGGCTTCTACCCTCTTTTCGCCGTTCTCCGTGCTCTCCGTGGTGAAAGCCGCAGCCGTTCACGCGAACAGCGCATCCGCGTTTTCCAGCGCCGCGCGCAGGTCCCGCAGGAACTTCGCGGCCTGGACTCCGTCGATGACGCGGTGGTCGCAGGAGATGGTGAGCTTCATCACCTCCCCCGCTTCGAGCTTGCCGTCGCGCACGACTGCGGTGGGAAGGATGGAGCTGACCGCGAGCGTGATGGCGGAGGGTGGCGCGATGATCGGCTCGAATTGCTCCACGTCGAACATACCGAGGTTGCTGACGGTGAAGGTGGGGTGGCGGCGCTCTTCGGGGGTGAGTTTGTCCGCGCGGGCGCGCTCGACCAGAGCGCGCGCGGCCTCGGCAAGCTGCTTGAGGCCGAGTTTCTGCGCGCTGGGGATGACGGCAACGGTGAGGCCCTGATCGGTCTCGATGGCGAGCCCCAGATTGACCCCCTTCCATTTGATGATGCGCCCGCGGTCGTAGCTGCGGTTGACCTCGGGGTGGAGGGCGAGCGATTTGAGACAGGCGAACATGATGACGTGGGTGATGGTGGCGCCGAAGTGGGACTTGATCCCCTCTTTGCGCGCGGTGATGCCGCGCATGTCGATGCTGCGGGTGACGTAGAAGTGCGGGATGCCGCGCTTGCTGGCGGTGACGAGGCGCGCCTGGGTCTTCATGCGGAAGGAGGCATCCTCCACATCCGCCTCGCCGGGGGCGAGGTCGATCGGGGGGAGGTCGGCGGAGGGCATGCTCGAAAGGGAAACCGACCCGGCAGTCTCGGTCTGGGGCAAGGCATGCCTTGCCCCTGCAACGGTGCTTTCAACATCCGCCGCGACTATCCGTCCGCCGGGGCCGGAGCCTTTGATCTGATCAGGATCTATCCCCTTCTTCGCCAGTAGTTTACGCGCGTAGGGGGAGATGGCGATGCGCGCTGCGGCTTTGGCGGTGGCCGGCTTTGGGGAGGGTGTCTGCGCGGCGGCGGGCGCGGGCTGCGCGGGGGAACGAACCTTGCGAAGGCTTGTGCGAACCTTCGCAAGGTCAGGAGTCTGCTCGGCGGGCGCGGAGGGCTGCGTTGCGCTGATCTTCGGCTTCGCCTCGACCGCTTCCCCCTTCGCGGCGATGGTGGCAATGACTTCCCCCACCGCCACCTCTGCGCCATCCCCTTTGACGATCCGGCTGAGGATGCCGGCGTGGAAGCATTCCAAGTCCATGGCCGCTTTGTCCGATTCGACCTCGGCGATGACCTGCCCCTCCCGGACGGCCTGCCCTTCCTTGACCTTCCATTCGATGATCTTGCCGACGGTCATGCTGTCGGAGAGCTTGGGCATCGTGACTTCGTACATGGTTTCTTCCTTTGGACGACCTGTTCACCGCAGAGACGCGGAGAACGCAGAGAACGACGGACCAGATTAACGGCAACGCCGGGAACCGCCGATAAACGCCGATGAACGCAAATAAGGCATGCCCTCAGTTCTCAGCCTTCAGTTTTTCTGTTCATCGTTTTCCTCACCGCGCGCAAAACATCCTCCGCGTGGGGGATGCAGGCCTGCTCCAGTTCGCGCGCGTACGGGAGAGGCACGTCTGCGCCGCTGACGCGCGCGACGGGGGCGTCCAGTTCATCGAAGATCATTTCCTGAATGTTCGCGGCGATCTCCGCCCCGACGCCGCAGACCGGCGGCGGCTCTTCGACGACGACGGCGCGGTGCGTGCGGGCGACGGAATCGGCGACGGTCTCCTTGTCCCACGGACGCAGGGTGCGCAGGTCGATCACCTCGGCGGCGACCCCCTCCTTCTCCAGTTGCGCGGCGGCTTCGAGCGCGACGTGAAGCATCGCGCCATAGGAGATGAGGGAGATGTCCTTGCCGGAACGAACCACGGCGGCTTCGCCGATGAGGGCAGGCTCCAGATCCTCGGGGACATCGCCGGTGAAGTTGTAAAGCCCTTCGTGTTCGAGGAATATGACGGGGTTATCGTCGCGGATTGCGGCCTTGAGCAGCGCTTTGGCGTCGGCGGGCGTGGCGGGATAAAGTACCTTGAGGCCCGGGGTGTGCATGAAGAACACTTCGAGGCTGTGCGAGTGCTGGCTGCCAAGCTGGTGCCCGCCGCCACCGGGCATGCGGATGGTGACGGGCAGCGTGCACTGCCCGCCGAACATGGTGCGCATGACGGCGAGATGGTTGAGGATCTGGTCCATGGCGACGTAGGCGAAGTTGACGGTCATCAACTCCGGGACGGGCCGCAGGCCGCCAAGCGCCATGCCGATGGCGGAACCGATGATGGCGGCCTCGGAGATCGGGGTGTCGAAGACGCGCCGCTCGCCGAATTCCTTGAGGAGGCCGCGCGTGACCTTGAAGGAGCCTTCGTACTGGGCGACGTCCTCGCCGAACACCACGACCTTCTCGTCGCGGCGCATTTCCTCGGCGAGCGCCTGGTTGATCGCGTCGCGGTAGCTGAGTTTTGGCATGGTGAAGACCTGACGAAACGAATGGACGGACACGGACGAATATGGACGAACGGCAACAGAGCCAGGAAACGCGCCTTACCCGGCGTACACATCCTCCTGCAACTTTTCCGCTGGAAGCTCCCGGCCGGCTTCGGCGAATTTCACGGCATCGTCGAGGAGTTTCCGCACCTTCTCGTCAATCGCGTCAAACTCTTCGTCACCCGCCTCGAAGTCATGCTTGATGGCGGCCTTGAGGCGGGGGATGGGGTCGCGTTTCTTCCAATAGGCGACCTCTTCCTTGCTGCGATAGGTGCCGGGGTCGGACATGGAGTGACCGCGGTAGCGGTAGCACTTGGCCTCGATGAAACTGGGCCCTTTCCCTTCGCGGGCGCGGGCGATGGCGCGCTCGGCGACGGACTGCATTTTGAAGAAATCCATCCCGTCCACGGTCTCGACGGGCATGCCGTAGGCCGCGGCCTTGGCCGCCAGCGATTCCTGCGCGCTGGAGCGCGCCACGCTGGTGCCGATGGCGTAGTAGTTGTTCTCGCACACCCAGACCAGCGGCAGCTTGTAGAGCGCGCCCATGTTCAGCGCTTCGTGGTACACCCCCTGGTTGGTCGCGCCGTCGCCGAAGAAGCAGAGGACGACGCGCTGCTCCTTCTTATAGACGATGGATTGCGCGAGGCCGACGGCGATGGGGCAGGCGCCGGAGACGATGGCGTACCCGCCCATGAAGTTGATGTCGCTGCTGAAGAGGTGCATGGAGCCCCCCTTCCCTTTGCAGCAGCCGTCGGAGTGGCCGAAGAGTTCCGCCATGGCGGCGGCGGGGTCGCCACCGCGTATGAGGTAGTAGGCGTGGTCGCGGTAGGAGCCGATGACGTAGTCGGCCTTGCGCAGATGCCAGAGCGCGCCGACGGCCACAGCTTCCTCGCCGCTATAGAGGTGGCAGAAGCCGCCGATGCGCCCCCGGGTGTATTGCTCGGCGACGCGTGTCTCGAAACTGCGCGCAAGCAGCATCTGATAGTATGCCTTGAGCAGTTCCTTCTTGTTCATGCGTACGATGGTAGCAGGCGGGCGAGGTCTAAACAAGAACGGGCGGGAAGGCGCGGGGTTCTTCCTGCGCCAACGGACCTTGCGAAGGGCTAGACGAGCCTTCGCAAGGTCTGGCGCGGTCCTAAGCCTGCTTGCCGAACTTGACCTGGGGGGCGTTGCGCATGCTCGCGTCTTCGATCTCGAACAGTTCGGCCTTCTGGAATCCGAACATGCCCGCGATGATGTTCGAGGGGAACACTTCGATGCGCGTGTTCAGATCGCGCACGTTGGCGTTGTAGAAGCGGCGCGCGGCCTGGATGCGGTCCTCGGTGTTGGACAATTCGGTCTGGAGTTTCAGGAAGTTCTCATTGGCCTTGAGGTTGGGATAGTTCTCCGCCAGCGCAAACAACTGGCGCAGGCCGCCGATCAGGACGTTCTCGTCCTTCGCCTGCGACTCGGGTGAGCCGGTGGATGCGACGGCGCGGTTCCGCGCTTCCACCACCATCTTCAGCGTGTCCTGTTCGTGCCCGGCGTAGCCTTTCACCGTCTCGACGAGGTTCGGGATCAGGTCGTACCGGCGCTTGAGTTCGGTGTCGATGGTCGACCAGGACTCCTTGACGAAGTTCCGCAGGCGGACCAGGCCGTTGTACATGACCACGGCAAAAATCAGCGGCAGCAGGATGATCACGAAGAAGAGGATGACGATCAACGCGACAACTCCCATCATAGGCCACTCGCCTTTCTAAACTGTCGTTGACATCTGTTGCTGGACCAGATAATCGGGAAGCCGGTCCAGTATCCCGGCCACCGTTTCCACCGCGGACTGGAAATCCTCCACCGAGAACATGTCGTTGCGGAAGATGATGACGCATTCCTCGTCGAACTGGATGTGGAATTGCGGGCGAGGGAGGAGAAATTCGATCGTCCGCTGATGAAGCACGTCGAACGCCCACTTTCTGTCCGGCGCTTTCACGAAGAACTTCCGGCTAAACTCGGCGGACTCGAAATTGATGTCCTCCCTTCCGAAGAACTCGCCGACTTTGTCCAGGAACCCCTCGGGCCGGATGGAGAGCGGCTTGAGCGGCACGGCGCTGGTGATCACGGCGGCGGAAAACCGGTGATGGTGCGTCTGACGCCGCCCCTTCGAGTCGGTCGAGTAGGTTTCGTAGTGATAGTCGAAGGCGAGCAAGGGGCGCTTGGCCCATTCGCCGTCGGAGACGTTGTAAGCGTAGCGGTTCGAGCCCTCGCAGAGGCACTCGAAGTCCGAGTAGCGTTCGTCGAGATCTTCGACGTTGCCGGCGCTGAACTCCAGGCCGTTGCGCGCGGCCCACGCGGCAAGTTCCTTGCGGCGCTTGTCGGCGGCATAGGCGTTGTAGATGAGAGCGCCGACGACGATGACCGCAAAAAGCACTATGACCACCAGCGGCATCCGACCCTCCTGTCCTGTTGCGCCCATCGCCGCGCCGGCACAGTATTATGTAATCGAGGCGGAGTGTCAACTGACTTTTCCCGCGGAGGGGCAGGCGTTCGCCCGGACGCGTCGCCCCATCTTTGCGAGCGAAGCGGAACAATCATTCCGGATGCGACCTCATGCGTTCCGCTTGCGCCTCCCGCGCATAAAGATTGCTTCGTCCCCCGCCTCTGGCGGGGTCCGCGCAATGACGCTGCGCCCGAGCGAGGCGCTGCTCGCGAAGCCCCCCCCTTGCAACCTCCCACCCGAGGGGGTATTCTGAATTCCCGAGCATGGTCGAATAGGCAATCATCCCGAGCGGAGGATCAACGATGGCGACTGAACTGAAGAAGGGGCTGTACTGGGTCGGCGTGGCGGATTGGGACATCCGGCATTTCCACGGGCACGAACTCTCGACTCACCGCGGATCAACCTACAACTCCTACCTCATCGTCGATGAGAAGATCGCACTGGTGGACACGGTCTGGGCTCCGTTCCAGGATCAGTTGATCGAGAACATCCGCGAGGTGGTGGACCCGGCGCGGATCGACTACGTCATCACGAACCACGCCGAGCCGGACCATTCCGGCAGCCTGCCGGTGGTGATGCGCCATTGCACGAAGGCGACGCTGGTCGTCTCCAAACGCGGCATGGACAGCGTGCCGGGGCACTACCATCAGTCCTGGAACTTCAAGGCCGTGGGGACGGGGGAGACGATCGTGCTGGGGAAGAACACGCTGGTGTTCGTCGAGGCGCCGATGGTGCACTGGCCCGACAGCATGTTCACCTACGCGGCGGGGCTGAATGTGCTGATGCCGAACGACGCCTTCGGGCAGCATTACGCCACGGCGTTCCGCTTCAATGATCAGGTGGACAACGAGGAGTTGTACCAGGAGGCGATCAAGTACTACGCCAATATTCTGACACCCTACAGCAAGATGGTGGCGAAGAAGATCGACGAGGTGCTGGCGATGAACCTGCCGGTGGAGATGATCCTGCCGAGCCACGGGGTGCTCTGGCGCAAGGAACCGCTGCAGATCGTCAAGAAGTACCAGGAGTGGGCGGCGCAGCGGCCGGAGCGCAGCGCGGTGATCCTGTACGATACGATGTGGCAGGCGACGCGCCGCATGGCGGAGGCGATCGGGCAGGGAATGGCGGAGATGGGAGTGCCGTACAAGATTTTCCACATGGCCACGAGCGACCGCAACGACGTGATCACGGAGATATTCAAGTCCAAGGGGGTGCTGGTCGGCTCGCCGACGCTCAACCAGGGGCTGCTGCCGACCATCGCGCCGATCCTGGAGGATTTGAAGGGGCTGCGCTTCCAGAACAAGGTGGGGGCGGCGTTCGGCAGCTACGGCTGGAGCGGGGAACATATCCGGCACCTGGAGGACCACCTCGCGCGCTGCAACATTCAGATCGTCCGCGCGGGGGTCAAGGCCAAGTGGCAGCCGACGGCCGCCGATCTGGACAGTTGCCGCGACCTGGGGAAGGCGGTGGCGGAGGCAGTCAAGGCGGAGTGACGGACTCAACTTTCAACGTCCAACGTCCAACGTTCAAGGGACGGCAACAACGGTGGCCAGCGTGGTTCGCCTATTCGTTGTTGATTCGCCATTGGACGTTGAAAGTTGAACGTTGGACGTTGAACGTTGAATCTGTTCCCGCCGTCCGCCTTGACTCTCCCGCTCCGCTCACGTACTCTGTCTCTCCTATGGCAAAGAACCGAGTCATCTTTGTTTGTCAGCAGTGCGGAGCGCAGCAGGCGCGGTGGGCGGGACGCTGCCCGGAATGCCAGGAGTGGAACAGCCTGGTGGAGGAACGGCAGGAGGCGGAGCCGAAGTCCGGCCGGCCGGTCTACGCGCCGACTGAGGCGACGCCCATCACCGAAATCCAGCCGGTGGACGCGCCGCGCATCAACTCCGGCATCGCCGAGTTCGACCGCATTCTCGGCGGCGGCGCGGTACTGGGCTCGGCCATCCTGATCGGGGGCGATCCGGGAATCGGCAAATCCACCCTCCTCCTGCAAGCGGCGGCAAAGATCGCGGCGGATGGTCTGCGCGTGCTGTACGTGACCGCCGAGGAGTCGCTGCTCCAGACCAAGCTGCGCGCGGAGCGGCTGGGGGTGGCGACGCCGCAATTGCTCCTGCTGGCAGAGACCAGCGTGGAACGCATTCTGCGCGAGGTGGAACGCGTGGAGCCGCAGATGCTGATTATCGACTCGATCCAGATGGTCTTCCTGCCGGAGCTTCCGACCGCGCCGGGGAGCGTGGGGCAGGTGCGCGAGTCGGCGGCGCGGCTGATCGCACACGCCAAGCAGCGCGGGCATCCGATGTTCCTGGTGGGGCACGTGACGAAGGACGGCGCCATCGCCGGGCCGCGCACGCTGGAGCATATGGTGGATACGGTGCTTTATTTCGAGGGAGACCGGCATCACGCTTTCCGCCTGCTGCGCGCGGTGAAGAACCGCTTCGGGCCGACGAATGAAATCGGGGTGTTCGAGATGACGCGGGAGGGGCTGGCGGAGGTGGCGAACCCCTCGCGGCTGTTCCTCGGCGACCGCAACGAGGGGGCGACCGGGTCGGTGGTGGTGCCCTGCATGGAGGGGACGCGGGCGCTGCTGGTGGAGGTTCAGGCGCTGCTTTCGACGGCGCGGTACGGCTCGCCGGAACGCAAGGTGACGGGGGTGGATTACGCGCGCGCCTGCGTGCTGATGGCGGTGCTGGAGCGGCGCGCAGGGCTGCAACTGGTGGGGCAGGATGTGTTCGTGAACGTTGCGGGCGGGGTCGAGGTGGATGAGCCGGCGGCGGACCTGGCGGTCGCCTGCGCGATGGCCTCATCCTTCCAGGAGTTCCCCATCGCGCGCGACACGATCGTGGTGGGCGAGGTGGGCCTGGGCGGCGAGGTGCGCGGGGTGAGCCAGTTGGAGTCCCGCCTGCGCGAAGCGGCAAAGCTGGGCTTCCGCCACGCCTTCATCCCCGCCGATTCCGGCAGCCTCCCCGCCGTGCCGAAGGAGTTGAAGCTGCACCCGGTCAAGACGCTGGCGGAATGCCTGGATAAATTGAGGTGACGCCGGTGTTCACCGCGGAGACGCGGAGAACGACATGGATTGTCAACGGCAAGAGCAGGAACCGCCGATGAACGCGGATAAGATTGGGCAACAAGCCCCGGAGAACAGGAAATCGCAAATCAGTAATCGCCAATCGCAAATCGTTTTCTTCGAGAGATCTTCATGCCTGCAAAGAAACGCTCCACACGTCCCGCTCCTATCATCGCCCTAGGCACAATGACATTCGGCGGGCAGACGAGCGAGCGGGATGCCGCGGTGATGCTCGATTTGTTCCTCGCCGAGGGGCATACCTGGGTGGATACGGCGTTCATGTACACGGAGGGGCGCAGCGAGACGATTCTGGGCAGGCTGCTCAAGGGTGCAAGACGCGAGCGCGTGTTCCTCGCCACGAAAGCGTATCCGGATCGGCTCGGGCCGGGCAAGCCCCGGGGGCTCACCCCCGGCTCCGTGCGGGGCCAACTGGAGACGAGCCTGAGGCGGATGAAGCAGGAGTGCGTCGATGTGTTCTACTTGCACGCGCCCGACAACGAGACGCCGCTGGAGGTGACGCTGGAAACGTGCGCGGCGCTGCGCGCGGAGGGGAAGCTGCGCGAGATCGGGATGAGCAATTACGCCTCCTGGCAGGTGGCGGAGGCGGTGGCGATCTGCTTGAAGAACGACTGGCCCGCGCCGATCATCTACCAGGGAATGTACAACGCGGTGACGCGGGACGTGGAACGGGAGTGCATCCCGGCGTGCCGGCATTTCGGGGTGGATTTCATCGCGTACAACCCGCTGGCGGGCGGTCTGCTGACGGGGAAGTACGCCGACCCGGCGGCGCAGCCGGAGAGCGGGCGTTTTTCCGGCGAGTACTACCGGGATCGCTTCTGGAAGCAGGAGTATTTCGCGGCTCTGCAAGTCCTTGAGGAGGTTGCAGGGGGGCGGGATGCTGCGCCCCACCAGCGATTCGACAAGGAGTTGAGCGACAACGGTTCGCGCGATGCCAGGGCGCAGCATGCTGCGCCCCTACAACGAAAGGACGCGGGGCTGAGGAACAGCGGTTCGCGCAGAGCCGGGGGGCGGGATGCTGCGCCCTCGCGCGCGACGCGCCTGAGCGAGGCGGCTCTGCGCTGGCTGCTCCACCATTCCCAGAGCGACGGGCTGGTGCTGGGGGCAAGCACGGTGGAGCATCTGAAGGCCAACCTTGCCGCCTGCCGCAAGGGGCCGCTGGGGATGAGGCTGGTGGCGGCGTTCGATGAGGCGTGGGAGATCGCGCGGCCGGCGTGCCAGCAGTACTTCCGCAACGGCGCGACGACGCTGCCGCCGAGGGTGGTTGGGGCAAAGAAGAACTGAAACGGATTTGCTCTGTTGAAACCATCCAACTCCATTTGTGAGGCCGCGAAGCGGCCGTCGGACTCTAGCCCACGGCGAGCGAAGCGAGTCGTGGGGGTGCGTCGTGTCCACCCCTCGAGCCCCCGAAGGGGGCGACGGAACATCCCGCAGTGGATCCGTCGCCCCCTTCGGGGGCTCTTTGCCACTAAGAGGCCGCGATCCCCCACGACTCGCTTCGCTCGCCGTGGGCTACAATCCATCACCCCCTTCGGGGGTTCGTAAGGTGGTTTCAACGGAGCAAAACGGATTCAACGTTCAGGCAACGGCCAGAACGACATTGGGCGGGTCGGCTCCGTTGGTTGGACGTTGAAAGTTGAACGTTGGGTCAGGCGCGCAGAGCGCACCGCGTTGAACGTTGAGTCCGTCTTTCGTTTGACGGAAAATCCCCGCCCCGCTACAATAGTGCTTTCCTTTATTGGCGATTCTTCGCGACAGGAATACCGCATGACCAAGAAAGCCTCAGCCGCTCCCTCCCTCAAGCAGGAATACTCGGGCTACCTGCGTAAGATGATGTGCATCCGCGCCTTCGAGGAGAAGGTGTTCGAACTGCTGGCGCGCGACGTGCTCAAGGGCGCGTCGCACGTCTACGCGGGCGAGGAGGCGGTGGGCGTCGGTGCTTGCGCCGCCATCGGGCCGGAGGATTACATCACCAGCACGCACCGAGGCCACGGCCATTGCGTTGCGCGCGGCGGCGAGTTGAAGTTCATGCTCGCGGAGCTGTGCGGCAAGGCGACGGGCTATTGCAAGGGCAAGGGGGGCTCGATGCACATCGCCGACGTGCATGCCGGCAACCTGGGGGCGACCGGAATCGTGGCGGGCAATATCCCCGTGGCGACCGGCGCAGCGCTGGCCTGCAAGATGAACGGGAAGGGGCAGGTGACGCTCTGCTTCTTCGGCGACGGGGCATCCAACAACGGGACGTTCCACGAGTCGCTGAATATGGCGGCGGTCTGGAAGCTGCCGGTGGTGTACATCTGCGAGAATAACCTGTACGGGATGTCCGTGTCGGTGGCGCGCGCCTGCTCGGTGCAGGATATCGCGGTGCGCGGCGCGGCGTACAACATTCCCAGCGAGATCGTGGATGGTCAGGACCTGCGGGCGGTGAAGACCGCCGTCGAAAAGGCCGTCGCGCGCGCTCGCAAGGGGGAAGGCCCCACGCTGATCGAGTGCAAAACCTACCGCTGGCGCGGCCATTCGCGCAGCGACCCGCGCAATTACCGCACGCGCGAGGAGGAGCAGTTCTGGATGACCGAGCGCGACCCGATCAAGCTCTTCTCCCAAGCGGTGGTGGCCGAGAAGGTCCTGACGCAGGCGGAGATTGACGCGATCCAGAAGTCGGTGGACCAGGAGATGGTCGAGGCGGAGGATTTCGCGCTCAAGCAGTCGCCGGACCCCGATCCCAGCACGCTGCTGGAGGATGTGTACGCGGAGTGGATTGAAGGGAAGTACGGTCTGGAAGCGTACGCGCCGAAGAAGTAGTGTCCACAGATGGACACAGATGAGCACTGTTAACAACGGACAAGCATGAATCGCCCTGAAAAGGTCAACAACGGCGAGTTCATTCACTCGGAATTGACGCATCGCATCATTGGGGCGGCTTTCGCGGTCCATAACGCACTGGGCTGCGGCTTCCTGGAAAAGGTGTATGAGAACGCGCTGTGCCGCGAGCTCCAACTGGCGGGATTGACGGTCGAGACGCAGAAGAGTTTCACCGTCTCTTATCGCGGCAGCGACGTCGGCCTGTACATGGCGGACCTGGTCGTGAACGGAACGGTCATCCTGGAAGTGAAGGCTCTCGACCAGTTGGCGGACCCGCACCGGGCGCAGTTGTTGAACTACTTACGCATCTCGGGACTGCGCGTGGGATTGTTGCTGAATTTCGGCACAACGAAGATGCAGTACGAGAGACTCATTTGTTAGGGCCGTCGTCCTGAAGTACATGTGAATCTGCGTTCATCTGTGTTTATCTGTGGACAAAACAAATGTCTGAGATTCATTACTGGCAGGCGGTGCGGGACGCGATGCGTGAGGAGATGCTGCGCGACCCGAAGGTGTTCATCCTGGGCGAGGACGTGGGAATCTACGGAGGCGCCTACGGGGCGACGCGCGATTTGTACAAGGAGTTCGGCCCCGAGCGCGTGCGCGATACGGCCATCAGCGAGGCGGTGATCACCGGCGCAGCCGTCGGCGCGGCCATGTGCGGCTACCGCCCGGTCGCCGAGATCATGTACATGGACTTCATGACCATCGCAATGGACCAATTCTGCAACCAGGGAGCGAAAAACCGCTACATGTTCGGCGGGAAGACCAGCGTGCCGATGGTGCTGCGCACGGAGGCGGGCGCGGGGCGCTGCATCGCCGCCCAGCATTCGCAAAGCCTCGAAGCGTGGTTCATGCACGTTCCCGGCGTCCTGATCGCCTGCCCGGCGACCCCCGCCGACGCCAAGGGGCTGCTGAAGACCTGCATCCGCTCGAACGACCCGGTGCTTTTCATCGAGCATAAGATGCTCTATGGCAATAAGGGAGAGGTGCCGGAGGGGGATTACACGATCCCGCTCGGGCAGGCCGTCATCCGCCGCGCAGGGAAGCAGGCGACGGTAGTGAGCTACTCCCGCATGGCGCTGCGCTGCGAGAAGGTCTGCAACAAGCTGGCGGCGGAGGGGATCGACGCGGAGATGATCGACCTGCGCACGCTGAAGCCGCTGGACCTGCGCACGATCCTGGCGTCCGTGAAGAAGACGGGCCGTCTGCTGCTGGTGTCCGAAGCGTGCAGCGAGGGGAACGCGGTGGCGGAGATCGCCATGAAGGTGAATGAGCATGCGTTCGATTTTCTGGACGCCCCCATCCGCCGGCTCTGCGCGGCGAACGTGCCGGTGCCAATGAGCCCCGTGCTGGAGGATGCCGCCATCCCGAACGAGGCGGCGGTCGAAAAGGCCATCCGCGAAATCGTCAAGGCATAAGAAGAGCAGCAACGGCACTAACCGCCGATGGACGCCGATGAACGCAGATAGGGAGCGCGCACGGCGCAGCGCCCTTTCAGTTCTCAGTTTTCAGTTCTCGCCGTTCACCGCATCTCCGCGGCGAGAAAGGACAGGAGCAAAACATGATTCAGCAGGTTCTTCTCCCCAAACTCGGCGAAACGATGACCGAGGCAACTATCGAGAAGTGGCGCAAGGCGGAAGGGGATAAGATTCAAAAGGGAGAGGTGCTCCTCGAGATCACGACCGACAAGGCGACGCTGGAGGTGGAGTCGCTTTTCTCCGGGGTTGTGCGCAAAGTGCTCGCGGCGAAGGGCGCGGTGCTGCCGGTGAATACGGCGATCGCGCTGATCGGCGAGGCGAATGACGCGCTGCCTGCGGATCTGAACAAGTTGGCCGCCATGGCGCGCGGCGAGCAGCCAGCGGCAGCCCCCGCCGCAGGCGGGACAGGCGCGCCGGCAAAGAGCGCAGTGGCCGAGTCCGCCGCCCCGGCTTTCGCCGAAGCGGGTGGCAGGCAGTTCGTGTCTCCGCGCGCGCGTAAGCTGGCGGAAGCTGAAAAAGCGCCGCTCCAGGCGATCCGCGGCTCCGGGCCGGGCGGGCGCGTGATTGAGAAGGATATCGCCGGGTACGTGACTCGCCGCAATGCGGTGAAGTCCACCCCCGCCGCCATCGCGCTGGCGTTCGAGCGCGGCGTGGACCTGACCGCTCTCAAGGGGAGCGGGCCGGAGGGACGCGTCACCAAGGAAGACGTGCTGGCGGCGAAGCCCGCCGTGGCCGCCGCTTCCGTCGCGTCCGCCGCGCCGGCCGCCGGACGCATCGAGCTTTCCGCGATGCGCCGCGTGGTGGCCGACCGCATGACGAAGTCCAAGCGCGAGACGCCCCACTTCTACCTGATGATGGAAATCGATATGACCGCCGCGGCGGCCATGCGCAAGAAGCTGAACGAGAGCGGGAAGACCCGCATCGCCTTCCACGACCTCGTGATCCGCGCCTGCGCCAAGGCGATGCTGGACAATCCCGCGATGAACGTGGCCTGGGGCGGGGACCACATCCGCCAGCGCGGCGAGGTGAACGCCGGCCTGGCGGTGGCGCTGGAGGAAGGGCTGATGGTGCCGGTGGTGAAGAACGCGCACGGGATGAACCTCGAGCAGACCGCGCAGACGAGCGCGCGGCTGGTCGAGAAGGCGCGCTCCAAGAAGCTCACCCCCGACGAGTACGAGGGGGGCTGCATCACCATCAGCAACCTGGGGATGTACGACGTGGAGAATTTCCTGCCGGTCATCAACCCCGGCGAGAGCTCCATTCTCGGCACGGGGCGCATCGCGCAGAAGGTGGTGGTGATCGACGGCGGAATGCACATCCGCTCGATGATGTCCGTAACGCTCAGCGCCGACCACCGCGCCACCGACGGCGCAATCGCCGCGAAGTTCCTCAAGGCGGTGAAGGATTACCTGGAGAAGCCGGAACTGCTGGGCTGAACTGACTCAACGTTCGACATCCGACGTTCAACGTCCGACGCTCAAGGGGCAGTTCCTTCCATTTCCTTGCGTTTCCCATCTTGATGTACCGCCAGACCGAGGTTATACTGTCGGTATGAAAACGGCCATTTCCCTAGCAGATGACGTGTTCCGCAAGGCGGAGCGGTTGGCGCGGCGAATGAAGAAATCGCGCAGCCGCCTTTTCGCCGATGCGCTCCGCGAGTACGTCGCCCGGCATGCGCCGGACGAAGTGACCGAGGCGATGAACGCCGCCGCAACTCAAGTGGGCGAGGGGACGGAGCCGTTCATTTCCGAAGCGGCGCGCCGCACGCTGGAGCGGACGGAATGGTGATCTCGCAAGGGGAGGTATGGTGGGCTCATGTCCCTGCGCCCGCCGGCTCCGGGCCGGGCTTTCGACGTCCGGTGGTGATCGTCCAAGGCGACCCCTTCAACCGCAGCCGCATTTCCACGGTCCTCTGCGTCCCCCTCACGAGCAACCAGAAGTGGGCGGCGGCGCCGGGGAACCTGCCGCTGTCGGCAAAGATGACGGGACTCCCGAAAGACTCCGTCGCCAACGTGTCCCAACTGGTCACGCTGGACAGGGCGCTGCTTACGGAGCGCGTCGGCAAACTCCCGCGCCTCAGCGTGGAACTCCTGCTTTCCGGGATAGATGTCGTGCTCGGGAGATGATCCCGCGCACCGACGGCCGCACCGCCCCCCCCTACTTCAGCGGCCCGCCGACGTTTCCGTGGGTTCGGTAGTCGAGGTTGGATGGGATGTCGGAGGCGAAGACGAAGTCCGGCCCGGTCCAGAGCGTGAAGGGGTCAGTGGTGACGCCGTCGTCATCTCTGCGGTCGTAGCCGACGCTCCAGATCTTCCAGCCCTTCTCGGTCTGCGCGTAGCGGAGCGGCTCGCCGGAGA
Source organism: uncultured Planctomycetota bacterium (assembly GCA_903901045.1). Classification (GTDB taxonomy): domain Bacteria; phylum Planctomycetota; class Brocadiia; order CAIUPP01; family CAIUPP01; genus CAIUPP01. The sequence goes on along the minus strand of CAIUPP010000148.1, from coordinate 1,474 downwards.
AGGGGTCGACGGGCATCTGCGGCAGGTAGTTGGGGACGAGGTCCTCGAGTTTGTCGGGGAGCCGATGGGTGTTGCGCAGGAAGACGTCCATGGCGGCGCGCACCTGCTCGACGCGCATCAGCAGGTCGGTCTGCGCCAATTTCACGCGCCACTCCAGATACTTATCCTCCGGCGCCGCCTTGACCCGGGTCTGAGAACTGGCCAGGCGATCCAGCACGGTGCTCAGCTCCTCGGTGCCCAGGAGCGTGAACCAGGACTGCTTGAACGTCAGTTGGACGCGCGAAGCCTCCCTGCGGTACGACTCGGAGTCGAAGGGAGCGCCCATATTTGTATTGAGCTTCGCCTTCTCGGCGCCGATTTGGGCGGTATAGATTTCGTCGGCCATCAGGCTTTCAAGCTCCTCGCGGGACACCTCCTGCTCGCGCAGAGCGCTGACGGTCGCGTCGAGTTCGCCGCGTCGCAGGTCGGCGTGGGAGACGAGGCGGGAGAGTTGGACGGCCCCCATTTCCATGATGGAGATGCCGGTGAGGCTCTCCGACTGGTTGCCGCGGCGCATGAGCAGGCCCATGCGCAGGATGGTGAGATACCACTGGCGCGCCTCTTCGGCGTTGCCCTTGAGTTCGGCCGCAAAACCGGCGTCGGTGGCGAGTTTCGCGAGGCGGAGCATCTGCGGCATGATGATCTGAGGTCCGGCGGGCAGGCCGGTGTCCTTGTAAAACATAACGGGGAAGGTGCATTCGGCCATGGCCGTGCCGGTGCGGATGGCGTCGAGGGCGTCGGCGTTCACCGTCACCCATTGTTCGACGGCGCGGCGGTCCCCCTCGTAGAGCTTCGTGGAGAGCGCGGAGCCGGGAGGGGGCGTGGCGTCCGCGATGAGGGCGGCGCCGTTGACGAAATGGAAGGCGGCGTTCTTCTCGGGCGGGGTGACGGGATAGACGCCCGGGAAGGCTCGCATTTCGCCCGCGCTGGCAAGGCGCAGGTTGTCGTTGTTGGGATAGCGGGAGAGCATTTCGGAGTAGCTGAAGGCGGGGTTGCTTTCCGGCGTGGTGGCGGCCGGCAGAGGCTGAACGAGGGACGCCAAAGCCAGGAGAGCGGCAGCGCACGCCGCGCGCGTCCAAGGTGTGATCATTCCGCCGCCCTTTCCAGTGCCGGTTCTGTCCCAGTGGTCAGCGTCTGCTTTGACAGATTGTACAGCAAGGAGGGCCAAGAGACTAGATTCAACTTGAGAAAAACAGGGGGAAGGGGGAAGCGAGGGGACCCCTAGAGAAGTTGTTCTATTGACCTTTGCGTAACAAATGGAAATGCCCGATGGCCGGAAAGGGCCTGAAAACATAGCCGTTTCTTGTCTTGTGCGATTCCATTACTTCTGCAATCCTCAATAAGCGCCAGCCCATTGACAAGCTCAGAAGCTGTGTTGCTCTGTTGAAACCATCGCCGTTGTTGTTCGTCCCGTAGGGACAGAATGAAAATAGCC
>CAIUPP010000147.1 GCA_903901045.1 uncultured Planctomycetota bacterium | reverse complement strand
GGCTCACGCAAAGACGCGAAGGCGCAAAGAACGACAAAGGAAAGGATGTCTGTGCTTCGCATTCGCCGTTCTTTGCGCCTTCGCGTCTTTGCGTGAGCCCCGTGGCCGTAACCCTGAAGCACGGTTCCTCAGGCCGCCCAGCGACCGTCGGGTGAGAAATGGGGCGTGTGACCTCCGATTTCCCGATTTCAGGGGATTCCCGTCAGTCGTGCCGCCCTTGGGCATGCCTGATGATGCGGTAAATCATCAGGACGATGCCGCTGCCGAGAAGGCCGAGCACAAGACCCACAAATCCGCCCACCAGCGCCCCCGCGAGCCGATCATGTATCACAAGCGCGCCGATGCCGGCGCCGAGGAGCAGGCTCGCGAAGATGGAAATCCCTTGAATGAGGTTATCCTTCAGGCGGATGTTCGGACCGGCAACGGTATCGGTGACAAGGTTGTACATTTGCCGGTCGGTGACAAGTGTTTCTTGCGGCTTGCCGCTTCCCTGTTCCTCATTCATCGGAATGCCCTCCCGTGTTCTGGCCCCGAGCGCGTTGTCAGGCCGCCTTAGGATAACTCGTGCCTCCCCGGAGTTCCACACCCCCGCGCAGAGGGGAAGCTATTCTTCCGCGTCACGGGTGTTGAAACCGGAAGATTGCCGCAGTCGGCGCGGTTACCCCGCAGAGCGCCCAACCTTCCGTGACGCGCCTCCCCCTTCGGCAAGCTCAGGGCCGTGAGCAACGTCGAACGGTTCGCAATGACCAATCATCGAACGCTGGCGGACAAGAGGGGCCGGTGGTGCGCTTCTCTTGCCGTTAGCGGGGAAAAGGGGGTCAGGCATCTTTTCGCAACGGCGAAAAGCAGCCTGACCCCCTTTTCATCTCCAGCCTGACCCCTTTTCATTTCGTCCTCATGTCTCCGTCTCAGTTTCCCCTTTCGGGCAATGTTTGAGCGCTACAGAGGCAGCGAAAATCCCGACGACAGCCAGCACGAGCAGCGGGAATAGCGTTCGATAGAGCAACGGCATCATGGGGGCCGTTCCGGTCAACATAACGAAGACATAGTGGTTGCCATCGCCAACAGGCTGGTAGCGTTTCACATCGAACGCATCACCCTTTGCGATGGTCATCCCGCTGGTCAGTGTCACCACTCGCACTTTGGGATCGGCAAGTCTTTGATAGTCTGCCGCCGTAAGCACTTCGACTGTGTAGTCACCGGGTCCCAGGAGAGTGTTCTGCGCATGGTAATGGACGAAGCGAGCAAAGCCCACGCTCGTGAGAATCAATATGATGATGGCCAGGAAGCATCCGCAGACCCATCTGAGGCTCCTCTGCATGGGACTGCCCGTCAAGAATGGGAAGTTCCGACTCGTGGACGCCATAATTCATCTCCCTTCGAAGTCCCCCCCCTACTCCTCCCCCATCCCCTTTTCGAGTATCCCCAGCGCCTCATCCACTTCCCCGCGCGTGATGTTCATGGCGGGGAGCATGCGGATGACGGTGTCGTGGGTGCAGTTGATGAGCAGGCCGGCGGCGAGGCAACGCTCGACGAGTTTCGCGCCGGGGTGCGCCAGCTCCATGCCGATCATCACTCCCTTGCCGCGCACGTCGCGGATGAAGTCGAACTTCGACCGCAACGCGGTCAGCCGGCCCTGGATGTATTCACCGATCTGCGTGACGTGATCGAGCAACCCTTCCTCCTCGATGGCCTGGAAGGTGGCAATGGCCGCGGCGCAGGCCAGCGGGTTGCCGCCGAAGGTGCTGGCGTGCGTGCCGGGGACCAGCTTCGCCGCCACCTCGGGCTTGGCGACGAGCGCGCCGATGGCGACGCCCCCGCCCAGCGCCTTGGCCAGCGTCATGATGTCCGGCGTCACGCCGCTCTGCTGGTAGCCGAACCATTTGCCGGTGCGTCCGCAGCCGGTCTGCACTTCGTCGAAGATGAGGATCATGCCGCGCCGGTCGCACAGCGCGCGCAGGCCGCGCAGGAAGTCGTCGGAGGCGATGTTGACGCCCCCCTCCCCCTGGATCGGCTCGACCATGATGCCGCAGGTTTCGTCATCCACGAGCTTCTCGACGGCGGCGAGGTCGTTGAGTGGGGCGTACGAGAAGCCGGGGAAGATCGGTTCAAACCCGCGGTGGTACTTCGGCTGGGCGGTGGCGCTGATGGCGGCGAGGGTGCGCCCGTGGAAGCTGTTGGTGAAGGTGACGAATTTGTGCTTGCCCGGGGGCGTGGCGAGGCGCGCGAGCTTGAGCGCTCCCTCGTTGGCCTCCGCGCCGCTGTTGCAGAAGAAGGATTTCCCGCCGAAGGAGCGCTGCGCGATCAGCCGCGCCAGTTCCCCCTGCGGCTCCATGTAGTAGTTGTTGGCGACGTGCAGCAGTTTCCCCGCCTGCGCGCGGATCGCCTCGACGACGCGCGGGTGGCAATGCCCCAGCCCGTCCACTCCCCAGCCGGGGAACAGGTCCAGGTAGCAGCGCCCCTCCGCATTCCACAGCCTGCTCCCCTCGCCCCGGACGAAGACGATGGGCAGGCGGGTGTAGTTGCTGATGACATACTTTTCGTAGAGTTTGATCGTTTCGTTGCTGGTCATTCGCTTTCCTTTTTTCACCACAGAGAACGACAAAGAGATTGAAACCGCCGATGAACGCGGATGAACGCAGATCGGAAATAAGGCAGAAAATTCCGAAGCGCGCTGTTTCCTGGCCTTATTGCTCGTATCCGCGTTTATCTGCGTGCACCGCTCGACATAGCTCGCGGTCCTGAGCTTGTCGAAGGATCGGCGGTTCCCGCTGTTGCCGTTCCGTTTTCGTTAGAACGCGCCGAGCAGCAGGCTTGCGAACGTCCCCACCGGCACCTGCTCGCGCATGCTGCGCACCGCCTCGCGCACGTCATCCAGAACCTTCTGCGCCTGCTTGTACAGGGTATCGTCGGTGGTCAGCTTGCCCAGCGTCCCCTCCCCGTTGTCGATGCGCTGCGTGATGTTCTTGACGTGCGTGATCGTGTCGCTGAAATCCTTAGCGAGTTGCTCGTCATTGGAGAGCTTGCCGATCAGCCCCTTGCCATCCTTCATGGCGGTGGCGACCGATTCGATCTTGTCCAGCGAGCCGCGCAGCGAGGCCAGGGAGTCTTTGAAGTCCTTGTACATCTGCTCGTCGTTGAGCAGCGCCGGCAGCAGCCCCTTGCCGGTATCGGCCTGCTGGCCGAGCTTCTTGATGGCGGCGAAGGCGTCCTTGGCCTCCGGGATTGCGGCGTCGAGGTTCTCGATGATGGAGTTGATGCGCTGGTCGTTGTCCTTGACCAGTTTGCTGATGCGCTCCGAGGTGCTCTTCAGGTCGTCGGCGATGGAGACCACCTTGTTGTACATCTCGTCGGACCCGACCAGCTTGCCCAGCGTCCCCTTCTGCTGGCTGATGTCCTCGCTGATCTTGTTGAGGTTGTCCAAGAGGTTGGAGAACTTCGGCCCGAAATTGGCGCCCTTGAACATCTCCTGGAGCGACGTGGCGGCCAGGTCCAGTTTCTTGAGCACCTCGGTGATTTCCACGGTGGGGGTGGTGTTGACGATGGCCTCGCCGGGGGAGAGGACGCCGGAGGCGGAGGTGCCGATGGTCAGGTCGATGTAGCGGTTGCCCAGCAGGCCGCCCCAGGCGATGCTGGCCACGCTGTCCTTGTGGATGCGGACGTTGCTCTCGACGGCCAGGATGAACCGCACCGCGCTGTCGGTGAGCTTGACCTGCTTGACCTCGCCGATTTTGACTCCCGCCATGGAGACCGTGTCGCCGGCTTTGATATTGGCGGCGTGGGGGAATTCCACGGTGTACATGGTGGTCCGGTGCATCAGGGCGCCCAGGTTCTCCACCTTGAAGGTGATGACCCCCAGGATCGCCAGGCCGACCAGGAAGAAAAGCCCGACTTTGCCTTCGGTGTTGAGTTTCATTTCAGATTCTCCAGTCTCTATTGCGGGCGATGAACTCCTGCACCGATTTGTCCTGGCTGCGCCGGAACTCCTCGGGGGCGCCAATGGCGACGATCTTGCCGTCGTGGAACATGCCGATGCGGTCGGCGACGCGGAACGCGGTGATCAGGTCGTGCGTGACGACGATGTTGGTGCATTTCACGTTCTTCTTCAGCCCCAGGATCAGCTCATCCACGTTGCTGGAGAGCAGCGGATCGAGGCCGACGGTGGGCTCGTCGAAGAGGATCATGTCGGGTCCGAGCGCCAGCGTCCGCGCCACGGCCACGCGCTTGCGCATGCCGCCGCTGAGCTCCTCGGGGAGCAGCTGGTTCTTGCCGGACATTTCGACCAGGGCCAGTTTCTCATTGACGATCTTGAGCACTTCCTCTTGGCCGATCAGGCCATGCTCGGTCAATCCCAGGCCGACGTTCTCCTCGACGGTGAGGCTGTTGAGCAGGGCGCTGGACTGGAAGACCATGCCGATGCGCCGGCGCAGCGCCAGCAGTTCCTCGGGGGGAAGCTCGTTGATCTTCTTGCTCAGGACGACGACCTCGCCGGAGTCCGGAGTGATCAGGCCGACGAGGTGCTTGAGAAAAACGCTCTTGCCGGAGCCGGAGGGGCCGACAATAACGAAGGTTTGCCCCTTCTCCACGCTCAGGGTGAAGTCCCTGAGGACGTGGTTGGCCCCGAAGCTCTTGTTGAGCTTTTCGGCGATCACATCGTAGGTTTTTCCTGCGTTCTCGCTCACATCATGAACCTGGTCACAAAGTAGTCGCAGATGATGATGGCAATGAAACTGGTGACGACGCACGTGGTGATGGCGCGCCCGACCCCCTCCGCGCCGCCGCGCGTGCTGAAGCCGCGATGGCAGGCGACGATCGCGATGATCGCGCCGAAGAGCAAGGCCTTGAGCAGTCCTTCCATCACGTCCTTCATCTCCATCGAGTCAAAAGCCCGCTGGAAATAGACCGTGTAGCTGATATCGAAGTAGGTGGCGGCCACGAGGGCGCCGCCGTACATTCCCACGATGCCTGCGTAGATGGTGAGCAGCGGAAGCATGGCGACGCAGCCGATCAGCCGGGGAATAGCCAGGTAGCGGACCGGGCTGATGCCCAGGGTGTGGAGCGCGTCGATCTCCTCATTGACCTGCATGGTGCCGATCTCGGCGGCAATGGCCGCGCCGATGCGCCCCGAAAGCAGCAGCGCGGTGATGACCGGGGCCATTTCCTTGACCATGCTGAGCGCCACGATCGGAGCGAGCGCCTCCTCGAAGTCGAATTGGCGCAGGCTGTAGCCGCTGTGGAGCGCCAGCACCATGCCGATGAACAGGGCGAGGGCGCCGGCGATGAACAGGGAGTCCGGCCCCACGCGTTTCATCTGGATGATCAGCCGATGCTTGCGGCGCATGGCTTGCGGGGCCTCGCGCACGCACTGGACCAGCAGAATGAGCATGGCGCCGGCCTCATTGCAGCCGTCGAGCACCTTCGTTCCCACGAACACCAGGAAGGAGTTGGGCAAGTCATCCATGTTCATTGCGACGAAGTCTCCTGCATTCCGCGACCGAGGCCGATCCGCACGAAGTATAACAGATGAAGGCGGCGGCGCTCCGGAGTGCGATCGTAGCCGACCAGCCCTTTGAGGATGCTCCATTGCGCCTCCGGCTTTTCCCCGGTCGCGCGATGGAAATCGAACAGCGGCGTGACCTCAGCATAGCGAAGGTTCGGCCCAGAGTCCACCCGCACGACGCGCCAGAGGAACCGCCAGGAGCGAATCTGCTCCTCCTTGTCGCGGCGGTACTCGAAAATCCGGAAGAACGGAGCGAAATGCCGCTCCCAGGGGACGTAGTTGCGCATGGGGAAGAGGCTGAGCGTCTCGAACTGGTTGAACTCTTTCTCGTTGCGCCACTTCATCAGCGGCCAGAACTGCCAGGCCCCCGTGTCGGGCCCCTGGGGCCAGGTCTCCTTCTCGCGGAAGGCAAGCGGAATCAGGCGGATGCTGCGATTGCTTTCCAGCGGATGGTCCTCGGCGCGGTACCACCCCAGCGGCCAGAGGTACTGGCCGCTGCGCGTCTGACCGCGCCGTTCATACGTACAGAGCGGCCAAACAGTCCACCCGAAGACGCTGCCGCCGGTGCGATTTCCCAGGAACGGCCAGGGATACCACCAGGTCGTTTGATCCAGGTTGCGGTCCACCCGTTTCCCGAAGAAAGGCCAGAGGAAGGCCCATTCATACCCCCGGGGCTCATCGAGGTGGCCGACGAGCGGGAAGACCCACCAGCGCTTGATCTCTCCCTGCTCGATCCGTTTGTACTGGTACTGCCAGATCGGCCAGAGGACGAAGTTGTTGATCATCTTCTTCGGCTCGGGGCGGCGATTCATGCCGTACAGCGGCCAGAACTTGTAGCCGCGCCCGCCATCCGCCCAGCGGACGTAGGCGAAGATGGGATAAATGAAGCTCCAGTGCTTCGCTTCATCGCCGGGCTTATAGCTGGCCTGATAGATGTAGAGAGGCCACAGAATGATGATGACGCGGTCGCGCTGGAAGACGTGATGGAGCGAGCCGGCGAACGGGAAGAACAGCCAACTGGCCGGATCCTCGCCGTGCGCGGACTTGGAATACCAAAGCGGCAGGATGACGACGGTGTTCTGCGTGGCGCCGTCGGCGAGCGTCTCGTGGTCCTTCAGATAGAAGGGGAAGACGAAAGTGCGTTCCAGGTCGGGGCGGCTCGTGCCGAAGCCGAACGGCCAGGGCTTGTCGCTTTCGGTGATTTTCGTCAGCGGGTCATAGCCCTGGGAGTAAAGAGGACGAAAATCGAAATGGCTTCCCTTCGGGCCGCGTTCCCACTCGATGAGGGGGCCGAGCGCCTCCAGCCCGGCGGCGTTCTGCGCCGGATCGGTCCAGGTGCGCATGACCGGCCAGAGGTCCACATCGGGATTGTACGGCCCGCCATGGACGCAGCCGGTCAGCAGAAGCAGCAACGCCGTCAGGAGGAACGCGGGGAGGAAACGGAGCAATGGGCAATGGGCAATTCTCAATGGGCCATTGTCAACGACGGCAACGGAACGACGCTGCCGCCCATTGACCATTGACCGTTGACCATTGACCATTGCCTATTGACCATTGATCTAAGGAATGATCTGCGTGCCGATGCCTTGATCGGTGAAGATCTCCAGCAGCAGGGAGTGCTTGATGCGCCCGTCGATGATGTGCGTCTTGCGGATGCCCGCGCGCAGCGCCGTCAGGCAGGCCTCCACCTTGGGGAGCATGCCGCCGTCGATCACGCCGCGCCGGATCAGGTCGTCGATGTGGCTTTCCGTGAGCGTGCCGGCGAACGAGTTCTTGTCCTTCGGCTCGGTCATGATGCCGGGGGTGTCGGTGAGGAAGACCACCTTCTCCGCCTTGAGCGCGACGGCGACGTGGCCAGCGGCGATGTCGGCGTTGACGTTAAGCACCTCCCCCTGCTCGCCGAGGGCGAGGCTGGCGACGATCGGCACCTGCCCGGCCTGAATCGCGCGCGTGAAGGCGTCGACATCCATGCCGGTGATGTCGCCGACGAAGCCCAGGTCCACCTCCTCCACCTTGCCGTCGGGGCCTTCGAGGCGGGCCAGGCGCTTGCGCCCTTTGAGCAGGCCGCGCGACGGGTCGGCGAAGGGAATCGGCCGCCCGCCGAGCTGTTCGAGATGCTTGCAGATGCCGGCGTTGATGCGGTTGGCCAGCACGTCGCGGACGATCTCCAGCGTGGCCTGATCGGTGACGCGGTGGCCGCGGATGAACTTCGGCTGGATATTGCGCGCCTTCATCTCGCGGCTGATCTCCGGCCCGCCGCCGTGAACGAGGATGGGGTGGATGCCGACGGCCTGGAGGAAGACCACATCATCCAGGACGCAGTCCAGGGTGGCCGGGTCTTCCATAGCGGCGCCGCCGAACTTCACGACGAAGTTCTTTCCGCGAAAAGATTGTATGTACGGCAGCGCCTCGATCAGCGCCGCCGCCTTGCGAATCGCTTCTTCCATTGTGTTCATGGCGCCGATTATAGGAGGGGCTGAGAAGACAGTCAACTTGTGCGGCAGTCGGCCAATCACAGGGGCTGTGGCGCGGCCGTCGTAAGTGGCGCGGACTATCCAGTCCGCGTCGCGGGCCATCGGCCCGCGAGAGGAGGAAAGCGGAAGGAATGCACCATGATCGCGGGTTGGATAACCCGCGCCACTTCGTCTGCCTCGACCGCCAACGCCCCTCTACTTGAAACACTCCGTCGCCGCTGCTATCATAATCTCAGTGCGCGCAACTCGGCGCGCCCGCAAGGAGTCGCTGAAGTGAAACTGCATCGCTTGATCTCCGGCCGCCACGGGAGCGGCAGCGTCTGCATACTGGGCCCAACCTCCTCCGGCCGAATGATCCTGGAAAACTTCCGGGCCAACGGCCGCGATGTCGTCTGTTTCGTCGACCCGCAGGGAAAATTCCGCGGGGACTCCTGGGCCGGACTGCCGGTGGTGAAACTGGAAGGACAGCAGGAACTGCCCCGGCTCAAGCGCATGGGGATCCGCGAGTTCGTGCTGGTCTCCGGCGCCACGGCGGCGCGCAAACGGCTGTTCCACGCCTGCCAGGAAGCGGGACTGAAGCCGGTGGTGCTGGTGCACCCGACGGCGACGGTGCTGCAGGAGGCGACGCTGGGCCGCGGCTGCGTCATCGGCGCGCGCGCGCTGCTGGGAGTGGGGGCGACGCTGCAGGAAAATTGCCTGATCGGGATGGGGACGCTGATCGACCGCGACAGCCAGGTCGCCGCGCACGTGACGGTCGGCGCGGGGGCGAACATCGGCGCGGATTGCCGCATCGAGGAGGGGGCGTACATCGGCGATGGCGTGGTGGTGCTCTCCGGACGGCGCATCGGCCTGGGCGCGATCATCATCTCCGGCTCCGTCGTCACCCAGGACGTGCCCCCCGGCTGCGTCGCCGCCGGCGTCCCGGCAAGGTTCCTGCGCAGACGGAACAAGTGAACAACGGGTGTTAACTACGAAACACGCGAAATACGCGAAAGAGATTGGTGTTCAAAACGTTCCCACTCAATCTTCGCATGCCGCCCTGACACGTCCCCAATATCCTTCTTGAAACTTCCCCACTCCTCCATTTTCGCGCCTTTCGCGTGTTTCGTAGTTAAAATCCGGCGTTGCCTTAGTGGGCGCACCCACCTATAGAGCATGCGATGCGCGCGGAAGAGGCTGGTTTACAAAGCGCTCCATTTCGATCTTTGGATAGTGGCCGAAGTTAACCAGCAGCCCCAGTTGCTTCCCAGTCGCCTTCAAGTAGTTGATGACCTGCGCGCGGTGTTCATCGGCCAGCAACTTCACCGCCTTGATCTCAACGACGATCTTGTCAAAGCATAGGAAATCGGGTTCATATTCCTGCCTGAGTTCCTGTCCCTTGTAAGCCAATCGCAGTCGCGGCTTTTCGGCAAAGGGGATGCCTTGTGCCGCGAACTCGATGCCCAGGCATTCCTGGTACACCGCCTCCAAAAAGCCGTTCCCCTTCTCCTTGTACACCTCGAAGCATGCCCCGATGATTTTGTAGCTCTCGTCCTTAAAAATAATCCTCTCTTCCACTTTCGCGCCTTTCGCGTGTTTCGTAGTTAGAGCTTGCTGCTGTTCTTGCGCCCACGGACTTGTCCGATAATCAGCGTGATGATCCACGCAATAATCCCCGTGCCAATGGGGACAAGTATAATCCAGGGATATCCAGCTTCGCGGGAAGCGCGGGCTTCACCGTGCAGAACCACCTGCAGGACTATCAGCCACGCCGTGATTCCCGCAAACCAGCCGACGCGGCTTGCCAGCAGTCGCCCTGCCATGTCACGCCGGATGCCACACAACCACCAAACAACCGCAATTGCGAACGCAAGGCCACCCGTATGCTCCACGCCAAAGATGCAGCCAAGAATCAGAAGAGCCCCGAAAATAGCCGCCGGAATTGTTAGTCGCCGAAAGCCCATGCCTAGTCGGAAGCCTTCAAGAACCCAATCGACCGCCTGTCCCAGGGCTAGAACAAACACGCAAACCAGCGCACCCATGAGGAGACCGATTCCGGCATTGACAGGCCATCCACGTTGTACCGGGCACATGGACGCCACAAAACAGGCGAGCCCGGCGAATATGGCAGCCAGTATGAATGCCTTTTGAAGGCGCGTCCCATTCCGATAATCACATGCCATCCCACCAATGGCGAGCGCCATCCCCCAGAAGAGCCATCCCACAAGGCCGGCAAGCAAGAGGCTGAGCAACCCTGTGACGATATCCAATTCCCAGGAGCTTCCGGCCCAGATTGTGCTGATGCCCGAGGGAGACCCCCTCTGTAGCACGCAGAGAAAAAAGGCGACGATTCCCACCAAGACGCCAACCCATACCGCAAGCTTCTGGAATCTGCGAGTCAGCAGGCAGCTTGCCGGGTGGTCGCTATCTTGCGCATTTGAATTGATGCCTTCGTCGGTCACTTCCAGCCTCCCTCGGCTCCTGTCCCTTGCATTGCCACACCGTCGCGAAGTATAGGCACTGCTCTAGAGCAGAGTCAACTACGAAAGAGGCGAAAAGGATTGGCTCAGAAACCTCCCCGCCTCTCTTACCTTCTCCCCGTTTTCGCGCCTTTCGCGTATTTCGTAGTTAACACCCTTCGCCGCCTTGCAGTTTTGCGCCGGAAATGTACAATGCCCTCAGCGTGGGTGTGTGGGGTTCTATCCGCAAAACCTTGGCCAGAAATGGAGGGGCATTATGCCGGCGCAATTCACACTTCATGTGACGTTTGTCGGGTGGTCGTTCGCCGCCGCTTTCTTCCTTTTGTTCTTCGTGATACTCCCTTCGATCCGCGTCATCGGGCCGACGGAAGTCGGGCTGGTGATGAAGCGCTTCTCCTGGTCGAAGCTGACGGGGGACTGCCCGATCGGCTTCCACGGCGAGGCCGGCTATCAGGCCGACCTGCTGATGCCCGGCTGGCGCTGGAAGTTCTGGGTGGTCTATAAGGTCGTGAAGTATCCCTGGGTGCAGGTGCCGGCGGGTGAGATCGGCGTGGTGATCTCGCAGATCGGCGCGCCCCCGCCGATCGGCTCGAAATCCGCCTTCTACAAGCCCTCCTTCGGCAGCTTCACGGACATCAAGGCGTTCATCGAAAACGGCGGGCAGAAGGGCGTGCAGCGCCCCGTGCTCGCGCCGGGCACGCTGGCGCCGATCCACCCCGTCGGCTTCCTGGTGATCACCAAGGCGAACGTTTACGGCGTCCCGATCTCGCCGGACATCCAGCGCATGGCCGAGAGCGGACGGCTGACCTGCAAATCCTTCGGGTTGAACCCGGAGCAGTTGGAGGTGGTGCGGATCGAGGCGCTGCCGGACAACAGCGGCAAGATGCGCGATACCATCGGCATCGTGACGGTCTTCGAAGGGCAGCCGCTCACGGCGGGCGACATCGCCAGCCGGCTCGGCGGCTTCGCCGACGTCGAGGCGCTCGAAAAGGAGGGGAATTCCGAGAACCACCTGATCGAAGCCTGCCTCGGCACCAAGAACCATCTTCACAACAACTACCAGGACTTCCAGTTGTTCCTGGACAAGGGGGGCAAGATCGGCTTGCAGCACGACCCGCTTCTCTACGGCGCCTACAACTTGAACCCCTTCCTGATCAAGGTCGAGAAGGTGTTCATGCTGGTCGTGGAGCAGGGCGAGGTGGCCGTGGTGAAGGCATACGTGGGATTGCCGACGGAGGACATTTCCGAGGAGGAGTTCCGCTTCGGCGCGCTGGTGAAGCCGGGGCATCGCGGCATCTGGCAGGAACCGCTGCGCACCGGCAAGTACCCCATTAACCCGCACTGCTACCAGTGGGAGATCGTCCCCACCTGCATCCTCACGCTCAACTGGGCGGAGGCGGAATCGCAGGCGCATCATCTGGACTCGCGCCTCGAGCAGATCACGGCGAAAAGCCGCGAGGGGTTCGTCTTCAAGATCGACCTGCAGGTGCAGATCCACGTGCCCGACGTGAAGGCCCCGCGCGTGATCTCCATGGTCGGCACGATGATGAACCTGGTGACCGAGGTGCTCCAGGCCGCCGTCGGAAACCATTTCCGCGACCGCCTCCAGGCGCTGCCGGCGGTGAAGTTCATCGAGACGCGCCAGATGGTGCAGGAGGAGGCGTTCGCCCACATCAAGGGGAAACTGGACGAGTACGCCGTCGAGACCAAGGGAGTGTACATCCAGGATGTGATTCTGCCCGAGCAGATCGTCCACGTGCTGACCGACCGCGAAATCGCGAACCAGGAGATTCAGACGTACCAGAAGCAGCGCGAAGCGCAGGAGCAGCGCATCCAGACGGAGAAGGCCAAGGGAATGGCGGACATGCAGTCCTCGCTGGCCAAGTCCGAGGTGACGATCAACATCGAGCAGAACAACGCGAACGCGCGCAAGGCGCAGGCCGACGGCGAAGCTTCCTTCATCAAGCAGACCGGCGACGCCGAGGCCTCGAAGACCCGCGCCATCGGTATGGCCAACGCCGAGGCGTACACCGCGCAGGTGAACGCGCTGGGCCAGATGCCCACCGCCCTGGTCAACATCGCCAAGGAACTGGCCAAAGAGAAGATCAAGATCGTCCCGGATATCCTCGTCGCCGGCGGCGACCTCGGCGCGTTTCAGGCGCTGGCGGCCACGCTGACGAAGAACCTGGGGAAGAAGACGGAAGTGCTCCCCGGGGACGTCCCCAAGGTCTGACAGCGGCGAAGCGGACGTTGCGGACCTTCGCCAGAATGAAGCACATCGTGCGCGGCCCGGTGCGTGATATGCGCCCGACGCCGCGCACGATCTGTTTTGGGGTTAGTACCCGTTATTGCGCCGATACGTCCACGGCGCGACGGGGTCCTTCTCCGCCCACAGGCCACGCCGCTCCTTGCGCGCCTCCTCCTGGAGCCCCTCCAGAGTCCTGTCGCCCCGGGCGTATTGCTCGTACCACCAGGCCATTCCGTTGCGCACCAGTTCCTGGTTCAGGCTCTTGCCGTCCGGCAGCGTGACGTATCCCACCGAACGGCCATACTGGTCCTTGGTGACGACTTTGACGGTGACCGCCTTGCCGAGGCAGAGGCGGGTCGTGAACTGTTTCGCCTGCCTGCCGTACTGCTGCGCCAGCTCGGGACAGTCCACCCCCTGCAGGCGGACCTTCTCCTTCCCCCCATTGTGCGCCACGGTGAGGGTGTCGCCGTCATGGACCACCACCACCGTCCCGTCCACCGTCGGCAACTTCTTGAAGAAGGTGACGGCGCAGGCGATAAGCGCGGCGAGCAGCACCAGAATCAAATGACGCCAGCGGCGCACGGCACCTTCCTTCCATTGGTTGCGATCCGCGCGATAAGGCGCAGGTTCGAGACTAAGGAGTCGCCTTGCTCCCGAGAACCAGGAAGCAGAAGGGCAAGGCATTGCTTTGCCCTCAGCGGCCGGACAGCCGCGCAACGCATCGGGCTGAACTTCACCTTCACAGCCGGCGCTCAGCGCATATCGTAGTTGGTCGGCCCGTGCTGGCCGTTCTCCCACGCGCGCAAAGCGAGGGCCGGCGAAATCCAGAACGTCGTGCACTTGCCGCACTTGCACTTGACGTAGTGGCATCCGCGCTTCTCAATCACCCTGGGCAACCGGCCGCATGCACATTTCGCAGGTTCGTGCTCTTCCATGTCCGTTCCCCTCCCTTTGCTTCCTCCGGCGCTCCCAGTGCGCGCTCATTTCTGGAAAGCGCCGCTGATATCGAACGCCACCGTTTCGGCCGCATTATCGGTCACGGCAACGAGCCGCAAGCTCTTGTGCGTTTGATCTCCGCTGAGATAGAACTTGTACGTCAACTCACCCGTGGTGGCAAACGGATCCCCGCTTGCCCAGCGGTCGCCGCCGATCTCCTTCCCCTGCGTATCCAGCGCATAGACCGCCTCGAGAAACGGCATTCGCGTGCCGGCCTCGGTGCGGGTGTATTTCACTACCACCGTGAGCTCCCGCTTGTCGCTCATATTGATGTTCCGAATGCGGATGGAGAGCCCGTCGGCCACCCTTTCAAAGTCCTCCATCCCGCGCACCGCGAAGACCTTCTCCTCGCGTTTCTTCGCTATGACCACCTCGGCCTGAACGCGCATCTTGTCGATCAGGAAGGCATTGGCCAGAAGCTCGGTGCGCGGGAGGCCCATCTGCGCGACTCGCGTATGGACCGCCGTGTACCGCGGGGCCCCCGACTTGCGGGAGTTCATGTTGTAGAGGTTGTTTCCCTTGGCGCCCGGCGCCTCCAGCGGCACGAAGCTCTGCTCGACTGCGACCACGTCCGCATCCTTGACGACCTTGAAGTCCCCGCTGAACTCGACGGAGTACGTGCTCTTATTCTGGTTCGACCCGAGGTGAAGGCACACATCGGATGCCGTACGAACCTTTGAGACTTCATAGCTATATCCGGCGGGATTGACGGAAGCCGCCGGCTGCGCGCTGGCGGCGCAGCATACGCCAAGGACCCAAAGTAAGACGATATGTATCTTCATACGCCGCCCCTCCCTCCTGAAATCTCCCAGGCCGTTGCGCCTCAGCCTCCATTCAATTCCGGTGGCCAAGAAGCACACCCTTGCCCTTTGTTTGCCGCATTGCCCGAGAGTATAGACACGACACTGCCGCAACGTCAAGGGTTTTCGGCGAGCGCGGAGGGGGTGGGCGTTCTAGGGGCCGGTGGGGACACAATACTTTCCAAAGGAAAGTTTTGTGTCCCCACCTCGACCGCGGAAAGAACGACACGCTGTCACGATGGTTTGAACGGAGCGAGGCTTTTTCAAAACCCACAGGCGAGGGCGGTGGATGGTCATTGCGAAGGAGGCGCGCCACGGAAGGTCGAGCGGTCTCTCCGGCAGTCGCGCCGACTGCGGCAATCTTCCGCCCCCCCCTCGGCGCGGACAGACAGCCCTGTCTGCGCGCGAGTTGATCAACATGAAGATCGCCACGTTCGCGCCACCGGCCCGCTGTGCGCCAACACGGTTCTCCGCGGCGCTCTCTCGCGATGACGGCCGATTCAATGCCGCGCCCCAGTCATCGGGCTGCCGCAAAGAAGCGCCCGCTTCTTCTCCACGAACTGTTCTCACTGCCTACTCTTCGTAGTACTCATACGCATCCACAAGGTCCAGGTAGACCCCGTCGAACCCCTGCGCGATGATCTTGTCCAGATACTGCATGACGATCGCCTGCCAGGCCGGGTCCCAGTAATGGACCTTGTAGTTCCCCTTCCAATCCGGGTTCTCGCGGCCGAGCCAGGCGGGGGCGCCGGGTTTCCAGGTGGGTTGCCAGTACCAGCGGTAATCCTCCGCCTCGCCGATGGAGAGGTAGGCGACCACTTTGCCGTTCAACTGCGTCTTGAGCGCGGCGATCTCCTCCGGGGTGTACTCCGCATCCGCGCCGCCGTCGAAGGAGTAGTCCAGCAGCACCAGGTCGTATCCCGACGCGCCGAGCGCGCCGAGGTAATCCGCGCGCGATTGCTTGCGCGCAGGCTGGAGTTGCACCGCCCACTCCGCAACGTCCGACCACTCCATCGGGCTTTCGTTGGGCGAAGGCAGGTGGCCGGGGGCGAAGGTGAGGACGTTCAACTCCCGCACCGCGACGGTCGCAACGTACCCCCTGGCGTGCGAAGCGGCATAGGCGGCATCGACGCGCTGGAGGGTCTTGCGGTCGAACTTCGGCGGCTTGTTCTTTTGCTTGAAGGGGTAGTCGAGGGTGAGCACCAGCTTTCCGCGCGCGGTGAAACGGTCGAGGTTCGTTTCCAGTTGCGCCACATCCTCCGGCGGGGTGGGCTTGGCGTCGCCCGTGTAGCCGTAGTGGATATCCTCCTGCCCGATGCCGGTGCAGACATCCACATAGGCGGCATCCTCCCCCAGATCGGACGCGTTCTGGGGGAACACGCCGAAGTCGGGATTGCCCGTGCGCGCATGCGCGGCGATGGCGGCCACAAAGGACTTCATCTCGGCGCGGTAGTCCACGTCGGCCGGTGCGGGCGAGGCGAGTGCGGCGCAAACGATCAGCGGTAGCAGCGCAAGACGCAGCTTCATATTCTTCGCTTTCGCGCCTTTCGCAAGAGTGCGCGGTTCGGTGCGCAGTGCGCACCTGATACCGCGCACGATGTGTTTCGTAGTCAACATCCGCCGTGGCCTGAGCCGTTCACTCCATCCCGATGCCGAACATCCGCTCCAGGTCGAACCGCGAATAGGCCTTGAAGCTGATGAGCGTCTGCGTGTGCTCGATCCCCTTGAGCCGCACGAGATGGCCGGTGACCAGTTCGGCCAACTCATCGTTGGACTTGGCGCGGACCACGGCGACCAGGTCGAACTGGCCCGCGACGGAGTAAACCTCGGCAACGCCCGGCAGGCGGTTGAGGGCTTCGGCGGTCTCCTGGATCGCGTCGCGCCGGCAGTTGATCAGGACGAATGCGGTCACCATGTCAGGGTCTCCTAGTAGCGGGTTTTCTCTGGCCGATCTCGCAAGGACATGATACCATACTTCCGCCCGGGTTTGGACGGCGGGGGATGAATGTGGCACAGCCGCCCTCGGCTGTGAGAGTCTCTCCCTTGCATCAGCGCAGCCGAGGGCGGCTGTGCCACACAAGAGGCCAATGATGAAGACAACGCTTGCCGCCGCAGTCCTGCTGTTTGGCGCGTTGGGGCTGGCCGGATGCGCCTCGCCCAGCGGCCATCGCGATTCCTCCGACGCAACCGTGTCCGCCGCCGCGAACTCCGAGACGGCCATGAACGCGCCCAAGGAGGATTCCTGGGCCGAGTGGGACAAGGAAGGGCCGCTCTCGCTGCGCCGCAAAATCGGCGGCTATTTCAGGAACCGGTCGCTGGATTTCTGGGACATGTTCGACGTGAGCCTCTCCGGCGGCAAGTGGGCCAAGGTGGAGGTGGACTACCTGATCGGCTTCTACGGGTTCGGCGCGACGGAGGCGCAGCGCTGGCGCCTCGGGCAGCGCAGCGCTATTCTGGACGAAAACACGACCACCATCTGCTCGCTCCCCTTCCCGGCCAGCCTGATCTTCTTCCCCACGATGCTCGGGCAGGAGAATGGAGACAAGAGCGGAACGATTCTGACGATGGGCGGGATCAGCTACGAATCGGAGAAGGCGATCTGGCCGGACCCGGTGACGCGCGGCATCCCGCAGACGCTCACGCGCGTCCGCATGACCTTCCTGGAGCGCGACACGGAGGCGCACCGCTTTCATGTCACGGGCAACAGCTTCGGCGTGGGGGCCGAGGTTCACCTCTTCGTCGGCGCGCGCGCGAAAGTCTACCCACTCCAAATCTTCGATTTCATCACCGGCATCTTCGGCTGGGACCTCGTGGGGGATGATGTGAAGCCGTATGATCCCTGGAAGCAGTAAACGGACTCAACGTTCAACATTCGACGTCCGACGTCCAACGTTCAAACAACGGCACCGCAGAGGGCGCGGCATGATAATTGATATGGATACAGTCATCACCGCCGCACCCTCGTTGTCACTGTTCATTGGACGTTGAACGTCGGACGTCGAATGTTGAACGTTGAATCCGTTCCACCCATTTTACTTCCGCCCTCGTGTGCGTATAATGCTGTAACGTTTATGCATACGCCCCTTGGAGGAGCATGAGATGGCAGCAAGAAAGGCGGAGGTCCGCCGCAAGACGCGCGAGACGGAGATCACCCTCTCCCTGACCGTGGACGGCGAGGGGCGCAGCGAGATATCCACCGGCGTCGGCTTCCTCGACCACATGCTCGACCTGCTGGCCCGCCACGGGCTGTTCGACCTGCGCATCAAGGCGACCGGCGACACCCAGGTGGACGCGCACCACACCGTGGAGGATGTCGCCATCTGCCTCGGGCAGGCGTTCAAGGAGGCGCTGGGGGAGCGCGCGGGGATCCGCCGCTTCGGCCAGATGTCCGTGCCGATGGAGGACTCTCTCGCCGAGGTCGTCCTCGACCTCAGCGGCCGAGGGATGCTGGTGTACCGCGTCAAATTCCCAAGCGAGAAGACCGGCGATTTCGACGTCCAACTGGTGGAGGAGTTCCTCCGCGCGCTGGCGGCGAACGCCGGGATGAACCTGCACGTCAACGTCCCCTACGGCCGCAACAGCCACCACATTGCCGAGGCGATTTTCAAAGCGCTGGCCAAAGCGCTCGACGCCGCGACGCAACTGGACCCGCGCGTCAAGGGAGTTCCGTCGACAAAGGGCGTTCTGTAACGACGGGCGGGGGGACGAACGATTTCTGATTTCTGAGTTCTGATTTCTGATTCAACAGCCTCCCATAATAAGGTAGTGCGCGGCGTATCGTGCCGGATGTGCTTCGTAGTTGCCGTCCAATCTGAAATCAGTAATCAGAACTCAGAAATCAGAAATCGTCGTATGTTTTCTTATCGGAACGGCACAATGCCTCGTCCCACGATCGCCGAGATCGACCTTTCCGCCATCGCCCACAACTTGCGCGAGCTGCGCAAGCTGGCGGGTGAGAAGGTGGAGATGATCGGCATCGTCAAGGCGGACGGCTACGGCCACGGCGCGATACCGGTGAGCTGGACGCTCTCCGCCGGCGGGGTGAAGCGCTTCGCCGTGGCGACGGTCGAGGAAGGGGCGATGCTCTACGACGCCCAGCTCCCCGGCAGCATCCTCATCCTCGGCGCGCAAGGGCTCGTCGAAGTCGAGGCGATCTGCGACTTCGGCTTCGAGGTCGTCGTGGGAGACCTGGACTTCGCGGCGAGGCTGGACGAGGTCGCGCGCAAGCGCCGCCGGACGGTGGACATTCACCTGAAATTCGACACCGGCATGGGGCGCGTCGGCTTCCCCGTCGAGCAGGCGATGAAGGTGGTGCGCCGGATCGCCGAATTGCCGGGGCTGAGCGTCGCCGGGGTGATGACGCACTTCGCCAGCGCAGACGAACGCGCCGGGGCGGAGTTCACGCGCGAGCAGATCCGCCTCTTCACCAGCCTGCATCAGACAACCCACGCCATCAACTTCCGCATCCCGCTCTGGCACGCCTGCAACTCCGGCGGGCTGCTGCAATACCCCGAGGCGCGGTTCGACGCGGTGCGCCCGGGGATCGCCATGTACGGCAGCTACCCCTCCCCCGAGACGGCGCGCCCGGTGGAACTGCGCGAGGCGATGACGCTCAAGACCCGCCTGGCGCAGGTGCGCGAGGTGCCGGAGGGGGCGACGGTCAGCTACGGGCGCACCTGGACGGCGCGGCGCGCGTCGCAGATCGCCGTGCTTCCCATCGGCTACGCCGACGGCTGGAATCGCGGCAATTCCAACAAGGGGCACGCGCTCGTGCGCGGCCGGCGCGCGCCCATCGTCGGGCGCGTCTGCATGGATATGACGATGCTGGACGTGACCGATATTCCCGGCGTCTGCGCGAACGACGAGGCGGTGCTTCTCGGCGCGCAGGGGAAGGAACGCATCACTGTCGAGGAAGTCGCTACCCTGCTGGACACCATCCCCCACGTCGTCGTCACCTCGCTCACCGGGCGCATTCCGAGGATGTACAAGGGGGGAGAGCAGAGGAAGTAACGGCGAGTAGCGAGCGCAGAATACTGAGTAGTGAGCGGCGAGTGAACGGAGACGGCGACGGCGGGGTGCAGGCGCAAACGCGAACAATTAGAAGCTGTTTCAAAACTGTGGCGTGGGTTATCAAACCCGCGAGAAACATAGCGCGGACTCGTTAGTCCGCGCCACCTGCCGAGTTTTGAAACAGCTTCCAGTCATCGCGAGCGACCGCCGGCGAAGGTGGCATTTGCGGGCAAACGGTTCCCGGCGCGAGCGGGGCGATCTTCCTTGTTCCTCACCCTTTCCCCGCTGTCCGGTTGCCCGAGCGGCCTTTGGCCCGTACCGTCACGATTGATTATCATCCACGGCGTCCCAACCTGAGCGCCAACCAACATTTCGTCATCGACCCATTCTACTCCCGAATCCCAGACCTCCTGGGAAGGGAATGTCCATCGCTGGCCGGTTTCCAAGTCAAGCACCCCGCGCCACAGGCTCTTCCAACCGACAGAGGGGCATGCTACCAGGAAAAGGAATCGCTTATTGGGGGAGGAGGTCAAGTAGCTGAATCGGGCTTTTCTTTTGTCCGGTTCTGGAATGACGTTTATTGTTCTGCACGATAAATCATCGATGTTCGCTATCAAGATATCATTCTGACTACTCAATACAACATGCTGGTTGTCGGGCAGAAAACAGACAAACCAGCATTCCCTGCCAAAGGCCAACTTCATGTTTGGCTTCACGGTCCGAAGCAAAATCGGCGGTCTGCCATCAACCAAGGACACAAGGAAGACGTCATCGTCCCAAGCTCCGGAGCCGTTGATGTTTCCCCCGCCCATGACAGCCCATCGTCCATCGGGCGAAACGCCGCGAACATTCGATTGGCCTGGGGGGCCGTCAGTAACGTGCCAGGCTTCGGCTTTGGCTTTGTCCCACCTGTAACTCAGCCAGATCATCCCACCCGGCACTTGGCCTTCAGCAAACGCGACGCCTGCGATGGCACTTTGGCCGGTCCACCGAACGTCCGATGAAGGCTGCCAATCACTTCCGGCAACGCAGCGGTGTAATTCCCCAGTTTCAATATTGACAAAGGAAACCGCGCTGTCATCGCAGAGCAGGATGGTATGGTCATCAACCCAGATTATTGAATCAGTGCTGCCGGTGGAATAGAAGATACTGTGATAGAAGTCCGGACAAAGACCGGTCAAGTCAATGCTGAGCCCCGTGTCCGGCTCAGACACGTCAAGAAATACCTTGGGATCCGCCCACCCACCATCTTCTATTCCTGACAAAGAAGCCGCCGGTGATAACGGACACAGCAACATCCTTATTCTGTCTATGACGCAGCGCTTTCCCGATGGCGACCAGCCACTGCGATCCGGAGCGCTCGCGAGGATTCTGCTGACCCATATTCCCCGCCCGGACTTCACATCATAGAAGAATCCGCGTGGCCATCCGCGCCACGCCTGATCAAAAGCAATGCCTGATATCCTACTGCCCCCGCTAGTGCCTGCGTCCCCGAAGAGGGGCACACACGGCACTGCCATCCCCTTCGTTATGAAAAAAGAGGGCGATGCAAAGAACGTGACAAACACGTACTTGCCAAGCGGCAGGGCGACGAGGAGGAGAACCGCCGCTATGCTTGCCGACCAGCGTCGAAATCGCCGCCACCGTGATGCCGCAGCCTGCCGATTGCGCCAGACGCAGCCAACGAGGAATGTATAAGCCAGGACCATGACTGCCCCAACGGCCAGAACCGCCCATACCGCATCTGGCGGCCAGCTAACATCTTCGACCCACCAAGCCACAAGTACAGCAAGAGCCGACGAGCCAATTGGCAAAAGGATACTCGCCGGTTTGCGAAACGCGAACGCTTGAACCATGGATGAGGCGACCGCCGGGACCAACGCGACTCCGAACAGGAACAGTCCGATGTCGCCCCATGCAACTGCGCTGATTCCCCTTATCCACCGGTGTTCTGCAAACAAGGGTGACTGGATGGAAGTCAGGTGAACCGCGCAAGCCATCGCTGCCGTACTGAGGCTGACCGGTCCGAGAATCGCCGCGGCCTTGACGCCAAAGTCCTGCCACCAACTGTACGCATCAACGCCGCCAGGTCCAACAACTTTGCCGCTGTATTCACACGCGAAGTGATGGACCCCCGACGCGACCGCAAGGGCCCACAGCAGCAGAGCGCTAACAACCATGCCCGCAGAGAACTCCCGGAGGCTTGCGGCGAGACCCATGCATAGTGCAGGCAGGGCGGCCAAACCAAGGACTAGAGCCCATTGGCGCAGTCGTCCCTTACGCCATAGCTCCCGAAGTTCGTTCAGGGGAATCCTCCCTCCAGGACTCGATGACGTCGTGCCATGCGGGCAGCTGAGCAAGTCACCTTAAAGGTAGGGCCGCTCATGGGTGAAGTCAAGGTTTATGGAGATCTTGCAGAGATGCAGCGCGCGATGGAGCAACAAACCGCAGCTACTCGAGCAATCAAGCGCTGAAAGCGCGACCCATACCAGCCCAGGGCAGCGCCCTGGGAAAACGGCCCCCCCTTTCCCCGAGCCCTGAAGGGGCGGCCCAAAATGGCGTCGCTCATTATGGCGCGCCTTAGCGTTCATTCGTCACTCAGTATTCGGTGTGCTTTGTAGAACTCATGCCAGGGGCGATAACCTGCGCGGCAGCAACAAATAGGTCGTCATTGCGAAGGAGGCGCGCCGCAGGGGGTTGCGCGGTCAGTCCGGCAATCGCGCCGACTGCGGCAATCTTCCGGTTTCCAGCCCCCTCGGTGCGGACAGAAACCCCGGGCATCGGGTGGGTTGGGAAACAGGAAGATCGCCGCGTTCGCGCCGACGATCCGCAGCGAGCCAACATAGTTCTTCGCGGCGCTCGCCCTTCGATACACTCAGGGCCATGAGCAACGTCGAATGGCTCGCGATGACTACGGATTCAATGCCGAGCCCCTGCTATTGCGGCTGCCGCAAAGGAGCGTTCGCCTGTTTTCTACAGGGCATATTCAGCACTCAGTATTCGGTACTCGCCGTCGATTCCCGTCCCCATTCAATCGTGCCGTTTCTTCACTCCTTGACGCCCCCCATCCCCAGCGCCTCGCCGATTCCCTGTCGTATGCGGTCGGCGAGTTCTGTGGCCCCTTCGTGGAGGGCCATCTCGGCGGCGC
>CAIUPP010000146.1 GCA_903901045.1 uncultured Planctomycetota bacterium | reverse complement strand
GCCACCACACAGGGAATGCAGAATGAAGAATGCAGAATGAAGAATGAAGAAAGGCCGGGCAAAGCCACCCTCATGCGACCTCAAGGCTCCCACAAGGCTCCAACAAAGCCTGGAGACGGACCGTGGACGACGGGGGGAAAGCTGATATTGGGAAAGCAGAAAGCAGAAATGGGAAGCCTGAAAGCGAATGCAGAATGGCGTGTGATTTGATGGTTGGTATTGCCGAACCGGGCTGTTAAGAATACCACATTGGCTATGGAACTGAAGCGACGCGAATTCCTCAAGAGCGGCGCAGGGGCCGCCGCTGCCTGGCTGGTGCTGCCGGTGGTCGCAGGCGCGGCTCAGGTTAGCGCGAACACTCACAAGCCCGCACGCGAGGCTGCCTACAAGACCAGTTGGTATCCGTTCACCGGACATCCGGATGCCGACACTTGCTGGTCGGTGTCGGTCGGTCCCGACGGACGTATCTACGCGGCGGCCTGCGCGGAGAGCGTTCCCGGCGGCGTGGTCAAGCTCGTCCGCTACAATGAACACACCGATGGGCTCGACTACCTCTTCTCCCTGGGCGAGATGGTCAATGACCCAGGGGACTCGGGGCGCGCGACGCAGTGCAAGATTCACTACAGCTTCGCTCCCTCAATGGCGGATGGCATCCTCTACATGGCGACGCATCTGTCGGGGCCGCCGATTGATCAGCCGGCTTACTCGCCGTGGTTGTCGTGGCATGATCCGAAGCGATGCTTCCGCGGGAGTGCGCTGGTGGCCTTCGACACCAAGAAGGACCAGGTGCTCTGGTGGGATACAATGCTCCCCAAGGAGGGCTGCCGTTGCCTGCTGCATGATGAGGAGCGGCATTTGCTCTATTCGCTCAGCTATCCACGAGATCACTTCTTCATCTACGACACGAAGAAGCGCACACGGCGGGATTTGGGCCGCATTGGATCCATCAACGCCCAGACCCTGTTCCTCGACAAGAAACACCGGGTGTGGACGACCGATGACTACGGTCACCTGGTGCGTTACGATCCGGAGAAAGACCGACTGGAGCGCTCGCCGTTTGTCCTGCCGCACAATCCCGAGTTCCAGACCGGCTGGCATAGCGTCTTTTATGATGTCGCGGCGGCGCCGGACGGGGAGAGCGTCTATGCGGCGACCTGGATCGCCAATTCGCGCCTGATGCGGATCTGGCCCAACGAAGGAGAATGGCCCCGAGTGGAAGACCTCGGGCCTGCCACGCAGAAGCGTGACCCGACGTTGCCCAAGGATACCTTTGTGGATCATTGCGGCGGGCTGGTGTTTGGCGGGGACGGGCAGTTGTATTACGTCGCCTCGCGCTGGCGCGACCCGGTGTATAACCCGCTGCCGGCGGATGGTCCGGAACGCGAGGGGGTGGTTTGGCGACTGAACCCGGCCACCTTGCAGCGGCAGGAAGTGGCGGTGCTGCACCATCCGACGCAGCCGGCGCAATATGTGTCGCGCGGAGCGGTGGACCACAACGGCAATCTGTTCTTCGGCGATGTCGGCACCAAGCCAGTCGGCATCTTCAAGGTGCATCTGCCTGCCTCGCGGAGGCGGAAGAACGCCCACCTGCCAATCCGGATGTGGGGATGAGGTTCGCCATGAGTGATAAGAAGAAAGAGAAATATGACATGCAGTCTCCGGAGGCCAAGGCTCTCATTGACGAGATCGTGCATGGCACCTTCATGAAGGAAGGGACGATGGCCGCGTTCCCCACTTGTTTCCCGGGCGCGAGCATTCCCATTCCGGCGGATGAGAGTCACATCACGGCGCTGGATGTTTCGGACGATGGCATGATCTATGGCGGTACGAGCGGGCGG
>CAIUPP010000145.1 GCA_903901045.1 uncultured Planctomycetota bacterium | reverse complement strand
GGGCGACGGAACCTTGGCGGGAGGCTCCGCGTCGCCCCCTTCGGGGGCTCAGGCGTTATACACGACCGTCCCCACGACTCGCTTCGCTCGCCGTGGGCTAAAGTCCGACGGCCGCTTCGCGGCCTGACGAGCGAAACGGGATGATTTCAACAGTTTCTAGGACATTCGGCTGGTTGTGCCCAGCAGCCTTTTGGCATCTACATAATCGGAGGTGCCCCACATGCCGGAATGTCCTTGCTGCCGGGCAGACGTGGTTTGGGGACTCGTTCGTCGATTTTGCAAGGAGCGTGAGTGTCGCTATGGCTGTCGGGTGCCGTGTGCTGGCGATTCACGGCGGATGATGTGCAGCCCCCCACGCCAAGTGCGTTCCGCTTGACCGCGCGCAGTACTTACGTTAATATACTTACGTAAGACACATAAGGGAGGCCTACCATGGTCAAGGTATTCTCAACAAGGATGGACGAAGCGCTCATCCACCGGATCGGCGCGCTGGCCAGGACGCTGGGCACGTCGAAGAAGGCGGTCATTGAAGAAGCGTTGCGCAGTTACGCGGTGCGGGTCGAACGAGAGGGGAAGGCGGATGTTTTTGAGGCGACATCCGGGGCATGGCGCAGAAAAGGGTCGCCGGTGAAAACCGTGGACGCTGCGCGCGCGGCGTTTCGACGCTCGATGGAGCGCCGACGGCGATGAGAGCTTACATTGACGCAGACATTTTGATCTGGCACTTGCGAGGCGAGAAAAAGGCCTTGGAATTCCTTCGTCGTCTTCGTGAAGACCCGGGGTTCGAACTGTGGACGGGGGCGATGCAGCGCGCCGAGGTGGTGTTCTTCATGCGTCCGGCTGAGAAGAGCGCCACGCTCCTCTTCCTCTCACAATTCAGCACCGCCTTGGTAGACGAAACGGTCATTGACAAGGCGGCAGCGCTCTATCGTGACTGGCGCCCCAACCACGGCCTGGACATCAATGATGCGATTTTGGCGGCCACGGCTCTTACGACGGGCGGACGAATCTACTGCCTCAATCGGAAGCACTACCCGATGCCCGAACTGCTTGTATCCAAGGCGTGGTGAGCAGTGGCGGAGTTGGGAAAAGGGGTCAGGCAACTTCTCCAACAACTGAAGAGCAGCCCGACCCCTTTTCCGTTCTAGCCGCATCCATCTGTGTGAATCTCTGGAAAACCCTACTTCTTCGCCTCTTCCACGATCTTCATCAACCGCCGGCCGTACTCCAGGTAGGTCAGATAGAGTTGGTCCGCGCTGGACTCTTTACCTTCGTGGACGATGGCGGCGATATGCGGCTCGATGCTGACGCCGCCGGCGTAGCCCGAGGCGACCAGGTCCTTGATGATCCGCCGCGCGTTCCCCTGCCCCTCGCCGACATAGCAGGGAGTCACCTTGCCGTCGGCCGCGCGGTTGGCGTCCTTGATGTGAACGTAAAGGACTTGCTTCTTGACCTGGCTGTAGTAGTCCCAGGAATCCTGCTGGTGCCAGACGGGGTTGCCGGTATCGAAGACGAGCTTGAGCGCGGGGGAGTTGACCTCGGCCAGCAGTTCGAGGCTCTGCTGCGGCCCCTTGCCCCCCCAGCCGTCGCAGTTCTCGTGAAGAAGCATCACTCCCCCCTGCTCGGCCATCGTGGCGAGTTCGCGCAGGCGGCGAATCGACTCCTTGCGCCACTCGGGAATCCCGACGTTGTTCTTGTTGGCGTAGCTCATCACGCGAATGAACGGGGTGCCCATGATCTTCATGCGCGGGATGGCGCGGCGGAGTTCGTCGGCGTCTGTCTCGAACGGCCCGAAGATATCGCGCGACCAGTTGGCGATCTGGCTGGCGAAGCAGGACACCTTGATTCCTGCCTTGTCCAGCGCGGCGCGGATCGAGTCGAACTCCTTCTGCTCGGCGTACGCCAGGGTGGTGGCGTTGACGTTGCGGATTTCGATATGCTTCCAGCCCAGTTCCTTGTGCGCGCGGATCTGCGTCTCAATCGGCTTGCCGGACTCGTCAGCGATTCCTGAGAAGAACATTCTTTCAACCTCCTTCAATGGGATCGTGAGCAACATGGGGCATGATAGCAAAATGGGGTTGAAAGGGAAACATTATGGGAGGCTCTGCGCAGGACAGCCGGTGAAACACTCCGGGAGCCAGGCTTTGGCCCGGCCCCCGGAAAAAGTTCCATTGAGAAGCGCTGTTCAGTCCTGCACGCCCGTCAACGGTAGTCGAAGAGCTTGTTGCTCTCAGGTCCGAACCACCCCAGCTTGAGCGTAGCCACTTCGCCCATAGTCAGATTGACGGCGCCGCCGCCGCGCGTCCAATCCATCTTGGAACTCGTGACATGGTCGTCGACATAGAGGACGTTCGCCATGTCCGCGTGACGGAAATGCATGCTCGGAACGGGGTTCCAAACGCCCCAATCCTGCTCGGCGCCCAGTCCATCAGGCGTATTTGAGATGTAGTATGGGGTCTCAAGCGTGGAGTACTCGATCACGTAAAGCCCCTGCGTTCCCTTCTGCCCGGCGGCCGCGTCGGCGAACATGATGGTCTCGGCGGGGTTCTTGATGCGCGCCACCGTGGCGGGCTGCTCGTACGGCGCATTGCCCGGGTAGTTGTCCGCCACTTTGGCCTGGCTGCTGCCGACATACCTGATGTTGTACCCATAGCCGCCGGTGCCGCTCTCAAATGCGTTGGTCGCAGCGTTCACGGTATCTTTGTAGGAGGAGACGAAGCTTGGGCACATCTTGATCCCATGCATCTTGAGCAATTCCGAGGGAGTGGGCGGAATATAGGCGGCCATCTCCGCCGTGGTGACCGGCATCCGCAGCGTGGGCATGCCCAAGTAGGTGGCGAGGTAGCCGAACCGGGGATCGAAGGGGGAGTTTCCGTCTTTGCGCCACCCATGCCAGCGCCAGTAACCGCCCAGCATCATTCCTGCGGGACCGGGGGGCGTGGTGTTGCTGTCCACGGCGCCGGGGATGAAGTACTCCCCGTTGTCGCTGGTATACATGTTCATGGCCATGCCGAGCTGGTACAGGTTGTTCTTGCAGCTCGTCTGCCGCCCCTTCTCGCGCGCCGCGGCCAGCGCAGGCAGGAGCATTCCGGCCAGGATGGCTATGATGGCTATCACCACCAGCAACTCGATCAGGGTGAAGCCGCTGGCGGTGAGACTCACGGCGGTGCGGCACAGACGGTCCAGTTTGCGTCGAAAGGCGCGCACGGGTTCCTCCTCTTCTCTGGGCAAAGACTCTCACTCGGAGTCCGCCGAACATGGCGCTTCCCGAAGGAGGAGGTGGAGTGGTGAGAGGCGTGGAGGGCATGCGGCCGCTTCGCTCTTCACCCGGCTCAACCTCGAAGCCTTCGTGAAGCGCGTCGCAGGCAGGTCTTCTGGCTCTCGGATCAACCTACTGGCCGCTCCTTCCCATCCTTCGACAAGCTCAGGATGGTGGAACAGCGGCGTTCGTCCCCGATCACAGCGGCGGGACCGCCCCCGATTTGCACGGGGTTCCCTTTTCAGCCCCACAATGGGGCCACCTGTGACGTACTGTCGAGGGTGAATTATGCCAAAACGGGGGTCCGGGAATCAAATCGAACAGCAACGGACTCAACGTTCAACTTCCAACGTTCAACTGACGGCAACAACAACCTTGGCGGCGCGGCGTTTTGTCGTTGTTTGTTGTTCGTTGGACGTTGAATGTTGAACGTCGGATGTTGAACGTTGAGTCCGTTCCCCACCGCTCAGTGTG
>CAIUPP010000144.1 GCA_903901045.1 uncultured Planctomycetota bacterium | reverse complement strand
GATTGGAATTATACACGAAGAAATTCCGAATGCAAGCCCATCCCCGCGCACTGCTCGATTTTATGATGAGATTTTTTTTCCGCGGCCGGAAGCGCTCGCAGGCCAGGTCACTCCCATTTGTCCTTCGCCTTCGCCTCCTCGATCGTCTGCCATTGCATGTTCGATGGGGCGTCCGCGCCGCCGCGTTTGAGAGGGACGATGTGGTCAACGATGTACCTCGGACGGCCGTTCGGATATCCCGTTTCCCGCATGAACTGGCGGCGGGCTGCGGAGCTGCGGCTGTGGTGGGCTGAGGTGACGCATGGGTCTGAACGGCAAGCGCAGACCAACAGGATGGCGCAGAGAATAGCAACAAATGACTTTTTCATGCCGGTGCCCCAAGCGAATCGTCGTCACCGTGACGACGATGAGTCCTCAGAATTCCCCGCCAATTCGGGGGTCATCGTCCTCAATTGAGGACGATTTCACCTAGCGGAGGCTGGTTTTTGGTCGATAGGGGGTAGGCCGTAGAACTCGCGGACATTCTCATCGCGGGTTCCGGCTTCGTCAAGCATCTTGGCTATAACCGAGGATTGGCACACCCGTTTCTTGTCCTCATCGGACAAATTGCGATAGGAGTTGATGTCTTTTTTCACACCGAGGATCAGCGCATAGTAGGCTTCCTTGCGTTCTCCTCCCATTTCCAAGACGTACTCAACAAAGGCTTGGTTCTGAATTCTGTCTATTCGACTCCGCTCGCTCTCGATCTTCATGACGTCGTAGCGAAGTTGGGACTCTCGCTCAACGGCCAGCATTCCGCGAAGGCGTAGTTGGTCCGCGGCTGGGCCATCTTTCTGCGCGGCGATCTTCTCCGCGAGAATATCCTCGGACTTGGACAGCGCTGCGATCTCTTCCTGGCGCCACGCAATGCGCTGTGCCGGAGTAAGACCTGAATCCTTGGCCAAGTCGGACTGAAACCGTGCGAGCCTTCCTTCGCTCCCGGCGAAGTACTCTGCGGACACTGACTTGTCGTTGATCTCGGCGGCTGGCGAAGAGATCGCCAAAGCCACGATAACCAACGTAACCGTCATCCAGCATTCCAATGTTCTTGCCACGATCCTGCCCTCCTATAGTCTAAACCGCGATCAACATGAATTGAACAGCAAAAGGAAGAGCGCCAGTATTATTACGGTACCACAGCCGCACCCAGAGCATCCAGCGCAGCCCCCACTTGTTCGATTATAAACTCGGTTATAGGCCGCTTTGCGCTGGCTCGTGACCCAGCCCCAGCCCCTGGGCACCCTATAGCCAAAAACGTTTTGGGCCGCGCGTTTCAACGAGGTTCTTGCGGCGAACCGCTTTCGGAAAGAAGGAACGCGAAATCCAAATCTCACGGCTTGCCTCCTTGCCGTTACTACCTACATGCCCTATATACGAAGACCACCTTTCCGATGATCGGGTTATCAGAATCCTTTGACGGAGACCATACCCATGATGGGTTCTCAGGTTGATCGTTCGTCGGCTCGAAGAGGAAGCCGTCCTTGACCACCTTGACGCGGCGGATCAGGCAATCCTCCTCCATCCGCACCGCCGCAAACGGGTCCTTTGCGCGCGCGATCTCGCGCGGATCCCGCTGCGCGTGGTCCACACCAACCAGGCTCCCGTCGGGGATATCCGAGTTCATGCTGTCCCCCTTGACCCGCACGCAGGTTGTCTGGCCGGGATGAGGGATATGCGCCTTGTAGCAGAAGGCCCAGTCATGGATTCGTTTCTCATCCACGGCCGTAGGCGGACCCGCCGCGATCCGGCCTTCGAGGATCGGCAGACGGACGATGCGCTTGGGGTCGTAATCGTCGCTGGACTCAGCGGCCATTACTGTTGCGGCTTTGCCAGACGGCGCGGGCCGAAGTAGCGCCTCCACTCTGCGTAACAGCGCGATTGCACCTTCTCGGGGTGCAATCTCTGGCAACGCAGGAGCGGGGCCTGGGGAGACGCGCACCGGCATGGTTACAGGCCCAGCCATATCCCCTTCTCCTGTCACCAGCCACACGATGTTCAAATTGTATTTCGAGTAGAGTTTCGCCAGGTGTTCATCGGATAGGCGTTGAAAACCCCTCTCGATGTCGCTGACCCCCGAACCAGCCATACCCAATTCCGAAGCGAGATCCCCCTGGCTGAGCTCAAGGTCTTTTCGGAAAAGCCTAAGCCTTTGGCCTATTCCTAAACGGCCAGCCCCATCTTCCTGGGCATGTTTCGGCTTTCCCGATTTTTTGCTTGACATAACTTACCCGTTGGGTATAATACACCCGTAATCCACATTTGTAGCATGGGAGAGGATAGCGATGAACTGGTGTCCTGTCAAGCAGAAAGCGACGAAGGCAATGGGGGGGAGTTGGACCCATGCCCAGCTTGCCGAGCGCGCCGGAGCGGTCCGCAGCGACGTGACGCGTGAGATCAACTGCACCGGGCTGCCCGGCTGCCGCGCTCGCCACACGCCTGGCCTCCAGGATGCCATCTCCAAGGCCCTGGGAATGAGCACCGGCAAATTGTTCGGGCCACACGCCTGGTTCCGGTTCGCCGGCAAGGGGCTTTGCAAGGCCCGTCGAACACAGCGTAAAGCGGAAGCTCATTCTCAGCGGAGGAGCGCATGAGCCTTACCCCCTACATCGTGCTCGACAGCGAGGTGGCTCGGCTTCCCGTCAGCAGGTCCGACTGGGCTCACCCGGAAAAACTCGGACTCGCCTGCGCGGTCGCCTGGATCAAGCGCGATGACGGAACCTCCGAATACCTGCTGTGCCGCGGCGCGCTGCTGGACCAACTCCCCACCCTCATCAACTCCGTGCGGTTCGTCGCCGGCTGGAACCACGTGTCGTTCGACTACCGCGTCATGGCCGGACTCACACCGGCGATCACGCAGAAGCATAACGTGGATCTCTGCCGCTTGTGCGGGAACGCCTCGCTGGAGGAGATCGGACTCGCAAACTTCGGCTGGCATAAGGAAGTCCACAGTAACAACCTTCCCGCCCTCTGGCGCATGGGGGAGTGCAACGCGGTGATGGAGCAGTGCCGCCAGCACGTCGAGATCACCCGGCGCATTTACGACCTGGCGCTGGCCACCGGCCAGGTCCGCGCGGCCGATGGCAAAGTGATCCGGATACCTCGCAGCAAACTGACTGGCTTGCCCGATCTGAAAGCACGAAAAGAGAAACGGCTGTGGTAGCCGTCCTCTGTGTTCTCTGTGGTGAAAGGATTTTCGCATGAAGCGACTGAAAGGTGACGAGTTCCTGGTGGTCGGCACGGACAACGCGCCGAAGGGGCAGTTCCAGGCGTACCTGTGCGACAACGCCGCGCAGGCGGATGACAAGGAAGCCGATCTCAAGTCGCGCGGGTTGCCGAACGTCCGTCGCGGCACGGTCCGCGACATTCTGGGGAAATGAACGGAAGGGGGAACGGATGAGTGCAGAATGCAGAACACAGAGTGCAGAGTGCAAGAGGGGCGCGCAAGCGCTCCCGAGAATGCGCGGAGTTGACCGCAGTCTGTCGTACAAAGAGCCTCCCGTAATCGCTCCGTCCGATTCGTCCGATTCGTCCGACGACGCAGCCGCCGCCGAATTCGGCCTGGAGGTCCGCGAAGATGGCGTGGTCCAGGAGAAGGCGGATGCGGCGGACAACTCCGTCTGGCTCGTCATGGGCGCGCTCGCCTTCCTGCTGCTGATGATCCTGCTCGCTTCATTCGGTCACCTCAAATAAGGAGTGCTCATCGTGTCCAAGTCGACTGCCGTTGTTCACAAGCCCGCTGTCCCGGAATCATCGCTGCGCATGGGAGGGCCTATTGCCGCCGGAATCAAGTTCGGGTTCCTGGCTCGCGGGGAACTAGACCGCGCGCGCTCTGAGATCGAGGACCATCTCCACATCCGGGAGATGATCGAGAGCGGGGAATACAAGGAATTTGTCGAAATTGCCGCTCGCGAGATGCCTTCACTGCGAGACAAGGAGCCGGTCGATGCGCTGTTCTCCCTCTGCGCGACATCGCGCGCAACGTACGATCGCCGGGAAAAGGACATCCAGGCGCTCGGCGTTCAATCCATATCGCAACTCAGAACGATGGGCCTGAGCTGGAAAGAGGTCCGAATGCTCGCGGAGGCCCCGGAAGGCGCGCGGCGCGAAGCGAAGGCGCTGATGGACAAGCCCTCGCTGACGCGCGACGACCTGGAGCCGATCCTGGGCAAGCTGTACGAGACGATGGAGGCCAAGCTGCGCGAGAAGCAGCGGGCCGACACCGCCGACGTGCTGCGCGAGAAAGCGGAG
>CAIUPP010000143.1 GCA_903901045.1 uncultured Planctomycetota bacterium | reverse complement strand
GATTGGAATTATACACGAAGAAATTCCGAATGCAAGCCCATCCCCGCGCACTGCTCGATTTTATGATGAGATTTTTTTTCCGCGGCCGGAAGCGCTCGCAGGCCAGGTCACTCCCATTTGTCCTTCGCCTTCGCCTCCTCGTCCGTCTGCCATTGCATGTTCGATGGGGCGTCCACGCCGCCGCGTTTCAGGGGGATGATGTGGTCAACGATGTACCCCGGACGGCCGTTCGGATAGCCGGTCCGTCGCATGAACTCCCGACGCGCCGCGGAGCTGCGTGATACCATAGTCGGTGCGCCAGGCACAACCGAAGGTTCCGAACGGCAGGAACCCATCAGCAGGACAGCGCAGAGAAGCGCAATAAGTGACTTTTTCATGGCAGCGCTCCAAGGGCAAATCCTCCCACTTGGGAGGGTTTTTATTCGGAACCATACGCCAATCCGGGGGAGCACCCTCCCAAATGGGAGGATTTACCTGGCCGAGGCGGATGGTTTCTGGCTGATCTGGGGGAGGCCGTAGAATCGGCGGACGTTCGAGTCGCGGATGCCGGCTTGATCCAGTGCCTCGACTGCCGCGCTGAACTTCGCAACCGCGATCTTGTCATATGCTGATAGAGAGGCGTACTGCTGGTGGGCCTTGGCTACTCCAGCGACTAACTCCATAACCTGGCTGGCGCGCTCGGTGCCTTCAAGAGCAAGCGCTGTGCGCTCGTATTGATCGTGCAGCGTTGCCCACCGCCTGCGGTCTTGCTTTATCATTTCTTCAAGACCATCGAGCCACACCATCTCCTGCGCCACCAGGGCTCCTTGCGTTCGTAGCGCATGTGCGTCATTCGATGAAGCGGACATTCCCATGTCGGACTCCAATGTAGCAAAGGCAGCCAGGTAGCGCCGTTCGCCCACAGCGATCTTGGCTAATCTGCGCTCCGCCTCGCCATATGCACTGAGCCTGTTGCGCAAGTCTGTTCCCTCGGCCCCGCCAAGGGTCTTTTTTATAGCAAGATATCGGCAAGTGTCGTCGTAATTCATTTCAGATAGAGCCCTGACTCTCGTGCGCTCCTCAGCAGCGTCCTGCGCAGCGTCTGCGGGATCCACCTGCGCTGTAGCGCTCTGCGCGGCGGTCTTTAGATCTCTGTCTATCGTGTAAATCCGGCTCTTCAATTCAGCTCTTCTATTGGAAATTAGTTCAAGCCGCTGCGCAGGCGTTTGCCCTATCCCCAGTCCCGCCAGGTCAGGACCGTCTGCCAAGGACACTGAAGCAATCATGGCGCCGAGCATCATGACGGAGAACGTGAAGTGCTTCATGGTTGCCCACCCTCTTTCTGTTTTGCTCTCGGCGCGATGGTGACCGTTAGCGTGATTCCCTTTTCTACTGCCAGCCGCATCGCCTCCGCAAGAACCTGCTCGAAACACGCGCTCCCAGCCCGATATACCTCCCGGCTTTCAGCGACGGCTGCCGGGCCAGTGGTCGTCTGTTCTTTGAGTATTCTATCTCCATTGCCCGTGAGGAGCCATTCAACATTCACATGCGTGTATTCTTTCAGCCTCAGCAACACGTCGCCAGGGATAGGCCGCTTTCCTTTTTCATAATTACTCCAGGTGCTCCCACTCAATTTGAGCTTGTGGGCAAAGGGCACCATGCCCCTGGAGCCTGCGTCCTGTTCCCGGAGTTCCCTGAGCCTAGAGGCAATTGCGGCGATATCTTCGGACGTGGATTTTTTCCTTGACAAAGATACACGCTCGTGTATAATACCCCATGTGAACTCAATCACGCTTGCGGAGAGAGGATAGCCGATGGGGGATGGGAAAGCAAGGGAAAAAGAGGGGCCGAAGCCTGACCAGGCGTTGAAGTGCGTTGGGCTGGACGGAATCGTCAAGCACCAGAATCGCTATTACAGGGCTCCCGAGAGCCTCGCCGGAACCCGCGTATGGGTCCGCCCGGAGTTCGGCGCTGCGCTCGTGGCCTGGACGTTCGACTTCGGGCGTTGTTTTCCGCTTCTGCCGTTGGGTGGTTGATAGCACGCGGGGGGCGTGGTGCTGCATGCAGCACGGAATGCTCGCGCCCCCCGCATTTTGAGTGAGGAGTCAGGGATGGAAACCCAGAGAGAACGGGACATCGCCTGGGCACGCCGCTACTTCAGGAGCGAGGCGCTGCGCCGCGGCCACCGCCTTGGAAAGGGCGAAGAGACCCGCCTGGCCGAGGAACTCGCCTCCGCAGCGGCGGAGTGCCGCGCATCCTCTTATAGGATGCCAGCAGTTCCTTCAATTCCAGGTAGATGCGCCGCCGCGATTCCCCCGCTTCGATCCGACTCCGGTAGAAATCGAAAACTATCGGGACCCAAAGATCTTCAAGGTCGCGTTCACACCGCTGGAGCGCCACGCCAATGATCGCAGACCTCAGATCATCGGGTTTGAGATGGTCGTTGATTTCCATTCTGGCCAAGCCCGTGGCGAACCTGACAATTTTCCACGCCACCCTGTCAGCGGAGCGCTGCGCAATGCGCAGATTGGTGGGCGTCATCGGAAACTTCTTCATTCGCGTCCTCCTTCCCATGCAGATGAAAGGACTCTAGCAATGCTGATCACGCCGGTCAAGGAGCGCATTACCAAGGCCGTCGGGCGGCGCTGGACGGTCGCGCAGATCGCCGAGCGCGCCGGCGTCCTGAAGTCCGAGGTCTCCATGTCCCTTCAGTGCACCGAGGATGCCGAATGCAAGGCCCGCCACACCCCCGGAGTGCAGGACGCCGTGTCCAAGGCGGTGGGTGTCAGCACCGCGAAGCTCTTCGGCAAGCACGCCTGGTTCAAGCTCGCCGGCAAAGGGCTTTGCCGCAAGCTGCGCAGCGCGCGGAGAAGCGCATGAGCCAGACCGCCCCGATCGGTGCGCAGCGCGCACCTGTGGTGTTCGACCTGGAAATCGTGCGCGATCCGTTCGAGGTTGGCTGGGACCATCCGGAGAATATGGGGGTCAGCGTGGCGGTGCTGTACGTCTATGAGCCGGGTATCAGGGTGCAAGGCGACACGTATGGCGGCGCTCAGTTCCACGCCTTTGCGGACGTAGAGATGAACGCCGCCGACTGCGCCGAATTCAGTTCGCTCAATTTCATCGACGTTCTGCCCGAATTTCTCGAAGCCGCCGAGTTCGTCATCGGCTACAACCACGTCCAGTTCGACTACAAGGTGCTGGCCGGGCACACCAACCGAGCGATCACGCAACCGCGCAACTGCGACCTGATACAAATCCTCGGCCCCCGCTGCTCCCTGGACGCCCTGGCGCGCTGCGAACTGGGCCGAGGCAAGGGAGCCGATTCCGCTGACCTTCCGAAACTCTTCAGGCAGGGGCAGATCGCTCGCGTCCTTGCCGAGTGCCGGCTGCACGTCGAACTGACGCGCGATCTCTACGAGCGCGCGCGCCGCTTCCAACGCCTTCACGCGCCGGCGGGAATCGTGACGATCCCCCGCACGAAGCTTTACCCATGGAAAAGCCGCACGGTATCGACCGCCAAGAACGCAAAGAAAAAATTGTGGTAATCGGCCGGACCGATCCGACCGATCCGATTTACTTGAAAGGAGGACCGCATGAAGCGACTGAAGGGTGACGAGTTCCTGGTGATCGGCACGGACAACGCGCCGAAGGGGCAGTTCCAGGCGTACCTGTGCGACAACGCCGCGCAGGCGGATGACAAGGAAGCCGATCTCAAGTCGCGCGGGTTGCCTAACGTCCGTCGCGGCACGGTCCGCGACATCCTGGGGAAATGAACGGAAGGGGGAACGGATGAGTGCAGAATGCAGAACACAGAGTGCAGAGTGCAAGAGGGGCGGTATACCGCTCCCGGGAACGCACGGTATTGACCGCAGCCTGTCGTACAAAGAGCCTCCCGTAATCGCTCCGTCCGATCCGTCCGATTCGTCCGACGATGAGCTTGCCGCGGCGTTCGGTCTGGAGGTCCGCGAGGATGGCGTGGTCGAGGAAAAAGCGGACGCGGCGGACAACTCCTTCTGGCTCGTCCTGGGCGCGGCCGCCTTCCTCGTTCTGATGATCCTGCTGGGTTTCTTCGGTCACTTCAAATAAGGATGCGCGCCATGACGGAGGAACTGTATTTGACCAAGGCCAGGAATGAGAAGCGCATCCGCGTTCTCGCAGCGCTGAACAAATTCAGGGTCAAGGAAAACCGGCAGCGGAACGCGGAAGCGCGGCGCGGTCTGGCCATGCTCACGCACGCCTGTGGGTCGTGCGTGGTCAGGATCAACGCGGACATCCTTCTCAATCTTCTGGCGGGAGTGTCTCGCTACGGAATTCAACCGGCCCCATGGCGGCAACCGACTCACGCATCGCCTGAGCGCAAAGGGAAGCGGGCAGCTTCCGTTTGCGAGTCATGTAAAGCACGCTCCTCGTGCAAAGGAACTGGAGTTCCGGGGAAATCAACGCCATGACCTCCTCGCAGATCAACTGGCTCTCCTCGCGCATCTCGGGATCCGGCAGATGTGCTGCCGCGAAGGCCCAGGCTTTGTCGGAAGCCGAATTCACACACCCGGCCAGTTCGAGCACCGCCTCCAGTTCTTCCATGGTCAGCCGTGGATCATCCGCTTTGGCCACGTTCATCTCCTCTGTAGTTGGAAAGGACGCCTGATTATGACGAAGGAAAAAGCCGTTGTCCACAAGCCCGCTGTCCCGGAATCATCGCTGCGCATGGGCGGGTCGGTTGCCGCCGGAATCAAGTTCGGGTTCCTGGCGCGCGGGGAATGGGACCGCGCGCGCTCGGAGATCGAGGACCACCTCCGGCTCAAGGAGATCATCGACAGCGGAGAGTACAAGGCGCTGGTCGAAGCCGCCACGCGCGAGATGCCCTCGCTGCGCGACAAGGAGCCGTTGGAGGCGCTGTTCGCGCTCTGCGCGACGTCGCGCATGACCTACCACCGAAGAGAAAGCACGCTGGCGGCGCTGGGCGCTGAACTCACCAGTGTCAGCCTGCGCTGCGGCGCATCCTTCAAGGAGGCGCGGATGCTCTCCGACGCTCCGGAAGGCGCTCGGCGCGAGGCGAAGGCGCTGATGGACAAGCCCTCGCTGACGCGCGACGACCTGGAGCCGATCCTGGGCAAGCTGTACGAGACGATGGAGGCCAAGCTGCGCGAGAAGCAGCGGGCCGACACCGCCGACGTGCTGCGCGAGAAAGCGGAG
>CAIUPP010000142.1 GCA_903901045.1 uncultured Planctomycetota bacterium | reverse complement strand
GTCGTGACTAATGCCTGAGCCCCCGAAGGGGGCGACGGAGCCTCCCGCCAAGGTTCCGTCGCCCCCTTCGGGGGCTCTTTTCACTCCCAAGTCATCTCGTTCCCCACGACTCGCTTCGCTCGCCGTGGGCTACTATCCATCACCCCCTGCGGGGGTTCCCAGAATGGTTTCAACAGAGCAAAACAGCTTCTACAACATCGTGTATGGACATCGCGCAGCGTAACAGCGCTTGTCATTCTGAGTCCGCCCGTTGGCGGACGAAAAATCTTTCGACAGGCGACCGGTGAGCGCTCCGGTAGCCCCTTCGCTACTCCGGCAGCACCGCCGCATCGAGGTCCACGCAGGGCGCGAAATAGTACTCCACCAGCGGCAACGACTTGGGATCGGCGGCGTCCTGGGCGTAGCGCAGATTCAACTTCACCAGCGCCGGCAGCGTATCGCGCAGCCAGGTGTTCGTCCAATTCGTCCCGTCGTAGAAGGACAGTGAAAGGTCCGTAACGCCATCCGCCAGGGGCTCCGGGTCCGCCTTCGAGCGGTCCAGCGGCTTGCCCGGAATGAAAGTCATCTCGCGGCGGCGGAGTTGGCTCGTGCCGGAATACGCCACGGAGGGAACCAGCGAGTACTCCACGCGGACCAGCCCCGCCGGCGGGACCACCCCGGGGTTGAAACTGCTCTGGCTCGTGAACTCCAGCACCACGCCGCTCACGGACTGCGGCTGCCCGATGAAGACCTGCCCCTTGTCGCCCGCCCGGAACGCCTGTTCCATATCGCGCCGCAGCACGCGCTCCACCCCCGCCTGAAGCCGCGTCTGCCGCATGATGCCGCGCATCTGCTCCGTCCCGCGCACCGTCACACTCAGCACTCCGCCCAGCGTCACCAGCAGGATCGCCCCGATGGCGATGGCGGCCACCATTTCCAGCAGGGTGAACCCGCTCGCCTTGCGCAGGTGGAGCGCGCTGTCCCAGCGCGCTTTCCCCGGGCGAATCAGCCGGCTGGAACAGCCGGCTCCACCGACAACGCGCGCCCCCCCCGGTCTGCAATCCATCATGGCGTCACCTCCACCGTCTGGTCCAGCACCCAGACGTGCATCGTGACGCCCGCCTCGACCTCGTGTGCTTCCGGCCAGACGGTCAGCACGTACATGCGCACATCCTTGCGTCCCCCCTCGACCGGCGGGATCGCCGTGACGCGCCAGCGGTAGCCGACCGGCTCGATGAACGCCCCCTCCCCCGGCCCCATCGTCCCCGCGCGCAGCAGCGCCGCGCGCGAAGAGGCCAGCCGCGTGGCGGTGAGCATCTGCGACGCGATCAGGTGCGTCTCCTGCGCGTTCGACCGCGCCACCAGCAGCGCCGTAATGACCCCGCCGAGGATGGCGATGGAGACGATGACCTCCAGGAGCGTAAATCCCGCAGAGCGCCGCAAGTGGCGCGGACTATCCAGTCCGCGTCGCAGGCGAAACGTCCGCGACCGTTGTAGGGGCGCAGCATGCTGCGCCCTGGCGTGAGCGGGTTGCCCGCGTTCCGGCCCGTCAGCGTACGGGAATCGGAAGGAACGAACCTTGCGAAGGTTCGTACAAACCTTCGCAAGGTCTTCAGCGCAGCGGGCAGGCGGTTCACCGGAACTCCGCATCTTCGGCGACCTCCTCGTAATCCGCGTCGCCGGTGAGCCGCTGGAAGGTCAGGCGCGCGCGCCCGCCCCCCGGAGCGGCCAGAATGACGCGATGGAAGTCCAGCGTCCCGTCCTCGTAAGCGCGGATCGTCGCGATGTCGCTCACGACGCGAATGCCGTTGGCGAAGCTCACCTCCTCGAAACTCACCCCGTCGGGGAGGTCGTGGGCCGCCAGGAGGGTATCGTCGCCGGTGCGGCGGATCCAATAGCGGTTCTCGCGCACGTCGTAGTACACCTGCGCCGAGCCGCCGTTGGAGACGGCGAGGTTCTGCGCGAAACGCACCACATTCTCCACCTGGTGCGCCGCCGCGCGCAGCCGCCAGCGCGGCGTGACGTTGTCCAGCCCGGTGCGCACGAGCGTGACCAGCAGCGCCAGGATCACCAGCGCCGCCATCAGCTCGATGAGGGTGACCCCTCCGCTATTTCTTGGTGGACAGGTTGGCGCTGCTGATGTCGGCATCGTAGCCTTCGCCCCCCTCCAGACCGTCGGCGCCGCGGCAGATGATCTCGTACTTGCCGTTCGCGGATGGGGAGATGTACTCATAGGGATGGCCCCACGGATCGTCGGGCACCACGGAGCCGTTCAGGTAGCCGTTGTCGTTGTACTTGTCCGGGACGCGTCCCGTCGTCGGCTTGTGAATGAGGGAGTCCAGCCCCTGTTCGGTGGTGGGGAAGAAGCTGTTGTCCGCGTAGAACATATCCAGCGCCCCCGCCAACTCGGCGATCTGCGCCCGCGCGGTGTTCACGCGCGCCACCTCCATGCGGTCGATCACCACCTTGCTGACGATGGCGGCGATCATTCCCATGATCATCACCACCACCATGATCTCCAGCAGCGTGAGGCCGGAAGCCCTTCGTCGCGCAAACGCGCTTCTCATCGGAATACTCCCTCTCTAAATGTGACTCAGCTCCAGTATCGTGACCATCAGCGACATGGCGATGAACCCCACCACCCCCGCCATCATCAGCACCAGCGCCGGCTCCAGGATGGCCAGCAGCCGGCGCGAGGCGATCTCCACCTCCTGATCGTAGGCGTTGGAGACATGCTCGAGCACGTCGGCCAGGTTGCCGCTGCGCTCGCCCACGGCGACCATGTAGCCCACCATCGGCGGGAAGAAGCGGCTCTGGCTCAGGCGCGCGGAGATTTCCTTCCCCTCCATGACATCGGCGCGGATGGAGGCCAGCTCGTCGCGCAGCGCGGCGTTCGGGGCCATCCCCTGCAGCACCTCGAGCGCCTCCACCGCCGGCACCCCCGTGCGCAGCAGCGTCGAGAAGCTCATCGTCAGACGCGCCACGAGGCTCTTGAGCCAGATGCGCCCGAACAGCGGCGCCCGCAGCAGCGCCAGGTCGACGGCGTCGCGCACCGCCGGACGCTTCCTCACCGAGAAGAACACCCCCCCGGCGATCGCCAGCAGCAGGAGCAGCCAGAGGCCCGCGTGCTGCACCCCCGCGCCGAGGATGAAGAGCAACTCCGTGCTCAGCGGCAGCGGCCGCCCCGTCTGCTTCAGCAGCGGCGCAATCGTCGGCAGCACGTACACCGACAGGAAGGTGAGCAGCGCGATCACCATCAGCACCAGAATGGCGGGGTAGATGAACGCCGTGGAAACGCGCGACTGCATCATCCGCCGCCGTTCCAGGAACTCCGCCAGGCGCGACAGCACCACGTCCATCGTGCCGCTGCGCTCGCCGGAAGCGATCATCCCCACGTACGAGCGGTCGAAGAACTGAGGGTACGTCGAGAGCGCGTCCGCAAAGGAGCGCCCGGCATTGACCGATTCCCATATCTCCATCAGCGCCAGCGCCAGCCCCTTATGCTCGGTCTGGCGGGCCAGCAGTTGAAGCGCATCCGTCAGCGGCACGCCGGAGGCCAGCAGCACCGCGCACTGGCGCGTAAGAATGGCCACCGCCGCGGCGTTGCGCACGCGCGTCCCGGGGAGCCGTTCCCTCCAGCGCATGGCGCTGCGCCCCACCAGGTCCACGCGCTCCGGGAACAACCCCATCTGCCGCAGCCGCGCCCGCGCGTCCTCGGGGGTGTCGGCCACCAGCACGCCGGCCACCGCCGCCCCCTGCGCGTCCGCCGCTTTGTAACGGAAACTGGCCATGTCAGGTGTCATCCCTCTGAGTCACGCGCAATGCTTCGGAAACAGTGGTCGGGCCGGCCAGCACCGCTCGCGCCGCTACTGTCATGTCGACCTTCTATCAGCCGCTTGCAGCCTTGTTAACAGACTATCTCATCGTCCACCTTGTTGCGTTGGCTCGTACCGGCGCAACAGCGCCGCGACTTCCTCCTGCTTGTTATCAATGGCGATTTGCAGGGGTGTGTTTCCGCGGTTATCTCTTGCTTGGGGATTTGCCCCTCCTTCGAGAAGCGCTTTCACCATTTCCGGGTTACCGCGATAAGCCGCCCGGTGCAATGGGGTTTTGCCATCGAAACCCGCAATATTGACGTCGGCCCCTCTGGATAGCAGGAAGCGCACTAATTCTACTTGATTTCTATCCACGGCAGGGTACACCCAAACGGCATTGTGAAGCGCCGTATCGCCAAAATCGTCCTGCGTGTTGACCTTGGCACTATGGGCCAAGAGCAATCGCGCAAGGGGGAGAGCTTTGGATCCGCCAAGACTGCATGCGCAGACAAGGGGCGTCTGGCCTGCACCATTCATAGCGTTCACGTCCGCATGAGCATCAAGAAGTTGCTCGACTACGCCGCCGCGACTGTATTTAACCGCTAGATGAAGCGGCGAGTCGTCCCTCGACTTCACATTCACCGGAGAACCCGCATCAATGAGAAGCTGTACAACATTCTCGTGGCCTCCCAGTGCCGCCCAAAGCATCAACATCTCGCTAGGTTTCTCGGTCTGCTTCAATATCTCCGGATGCTTGCGTATTTCTTCTGTCACGACGTCTGTATGGCCCAAGAAGGCTGCCGAATAAACGTCCATCGGCGCCCCACGATCCACCAGCAGTCTCACTACTTCATACGATTCTGGGTAGAAAGGGGGGATGTCCGTCATGCTAGTACCTACGGGACGATACCCCGGGAGCCCGGAGAGACATGCCTCCTGCAAAGCAGTTAATCCATCTCGATTATTACGGCAGCGTATGAGACTTGGATCCTTTTTGAGACATTCCTTGACGAAATCGGCATCGCGGAACCAGATTGCACTGTAGAACCGGTCCTTGGCGGATTCCATGTCTTCCTGTGCCGCCCGCAGGATAGGCGCTTCCGTAGCCGTCGCGCCCGTATGACAGGCAGTCCCGGTTATAGTGGCCAGGCTCGCCAGCATGCTGACGAGGTAGCGCATGTATCTCCGCTGCAGCCCTTCCCGACGCCAACTCTCAACTTGCATGAATTGCATCCTGCAAGATGGCACCCCCACACAATTGGGGGCCAGTAACCAGGGACAGTCTATCTATCACGTCTCGTCACGTTGCGTCACGCGCAATACTTCGGAAACGGTGGTCAGTCCGGCAAGCGTCTTCTCCGCGCCGTCGGCGCGCAGCAGCCGCAACCCGCTCTTCATCGCGGTCTCGCGGATCTCCCCCGACGAGGCGCGGCGGTTCACCAGCCGCCGCAGGTCGTCATTCATCATCAGCAGTTCATACAGCCCGACCCGCCCGTGGTAGCCCGTCCCGAGGCACTGGTCGCAGCCGCGCCCGCGCATCAGCTTACGCCCCCCCAGCCGCGAGGGATCCAGCGACAGCATCTCAAGCTGCTCCGCCGACACCGCGTCCTCTTCCAGGCAATGCGGGCAGATGCGCCGCACCAGCCGCTGCGCCAGCACCCCCAGCAGCGCGCTGGAGATCAGGAACGGCTCCACCTCCAGGTCGATCAGCCGCGCCACCGCGCCGGAGGAGTCGTTCGTGTGCAGCGTGCTGAACACCAGGTGCCCCGTG
Source organism: uncultured Planctomycetota bacterium (assembly GCA_903901045.1). Classification (GTDB taxonomy): domain Bacteria; phylum Planctomycetota; class Brocadiia; order CAIUPP01; family CAIUPP01; genus CAIUPP01. Next base: position 3,203 of record CAIUPP010000142.1, on the reverse strand, counting down.
AGCGACGACTGGACGGCGATGGAGGCCGTCTCCTCGTCGCGGATTTCGCCGATCATGATGATATCCGGGTCCTGCCGCACCACGCTGCGCAGCATGGAGGCGAAGGTGACGTTCTTCTTGGACTGCACCTGGATCTGGCTGATCCCCTGCACCTTGTACTCGATCGGGTCCTCGATGGTGATGACGTTGAGCTCGGGGTTGTTGATGCGCATCAGCGCGGCGTACAGCGTGGTGGTCTTGCCGCTGCCGGTGGGGCCGGTGACCAGCATGATGCCGTGCGACATCCCGATCAGCTCCTCGAAACGGCGCAGGTTCTCCTGGTCCAATCCCAGCTCTTCGAGCTTGAGCAGCTTGGCTTCCTTGTCGAGCAGGCGCAGCACGGCGCGCTCGCCGTCGCCGGTGGGGACCACGCTGATGCGCACGTCGATCTCCCGGTCGGCATAGCGGAAGGAGGCGCGCCCGTCCTGCGGCGCGCGCCGCTCCGCAATGTCCATCTTCGCCAGCACCTTCACGCGGCTCAGGATGGCGTCCTGCGCGTTGCGCGGGAGGTCCAGCACGTCGTGCAGAATGCCATCCGTGCGGAAGCGCACCCGCAGGCGGTCCCCCGCGGGCTGGAAGTGGATATCGCTCGACCCGGTGCGCACCGCCTGCGCCACCAGCAGGCTGACCATCTTGACCACCGGCGTCTTGCGCATCAGTTCGGCGAAGTCGGTGACGCGCTCGATCTGCGCGGCGCTCTCGGCGAACTCATTCCCGCCCAACTCCCCGGCGGCGTGCTCCAGGTACTCCGGCCGCTGGCGCACCGAGCGGTCCACCGCCGACTCGATCTCATGCCTCGGCGCGAGAATCGGAATGATCTGCACCCCGAAGAGGCGCGCGAACTCCCCCGCCACGCCCGCCAGGTCCGGGCCCGGGGCCAGCATCAGCTCCATCCGTCCCTCCGCCGTCGTCCGCGCGATGGCGCCGACCTGCCGCGCATACTCCGGCGGCACCTTCTGGAAGAACTCCTCCGGCGCGGTCAGCCCGGCGAGCGTCTCGACGTACCGGATGCCCAGGTGCTCCGCCAGCAGCGGCAGCAGGCGCTCCTCGGGAACCTCCGCCCGGCGCAGCAATTCCAGCGGCGAGAGCCCCTCCTGCGCCATCTCCCGGCGCAGGGACGCGGCCCCCTCCGCCGGAACCAGCCCGGCGCTCTCCAGTTTGTCGAGCAGTGAACTACTTCCCATTCGCAGCCGCCCCCTTCGCTCCGACGTTCGGCAGGAGGATATCCACCTTCGCGCTGGACAGCGGGATGCCCCCCGCCGCGGCGCTCTTCACCATCTCATCCTTGCGAATCTCCGCCTGCGCCTCCAGCGCCGCGCGCCCGCGCAGGATGGTCGGGGTGATGAAGATGCACAGGTTGCGCTGTTCGTTCGTGGTCGTGGTGCGCCGGAAGAAGACGCCCAGCAGCGGGAGGTCTCCCAGCAGCGGCACTTTGGCGACGCGCTTGGACTCCACCGTGCGCGTCAGGCCGGCGATGACCACCGTGGTCCCTTCCGGCACGAGCACTTCCGTCTTCGCAAAACGGCTGGTCTTGTTGACCAGCGGCTGCCCGTTGCTCCCCTCGGTGCTGGGGAGGAACTGCTCGGTGGTCTGGGAAATCTCCAGCCGGACGGTCCCCTCATCGTTGATGTGCGGGATGATGTCCAGCGTGATGGTCGCCTCGTTGAAATTGCCCCCCGTCACCTCGCTGGTGGTCCCCTCCGGGCTGATGATGCTCTTCTGGTACTCGCGCATCTCCGAAATCTTCACCTCGGCCGCCTTGTTGTCGCTGGCCATGAGGCGCGGCGCCGCGATGAAGGAAATATTGTCGTCGCTCTGGCTCAGGCGCACGAGCGCGGCGATGTTCAGCGCGCGGTCCTTGAAGAGGCCCGCCGTGAGGCCCCCCTCCGGCGGCACGATCGGCAAACGCCCGGCGGCGGTGACCGTCGACAGCCCGAACGTCGTCGCGCCGAAGCCCCGCATATCGCTCCCCGGCGGGTCCAGCGACGCCAACTCCACCCCCAGGTCCATCAGCCGGTCCATGCTCATCTCCACCAGCGCCGACTCGATCAGCACCTGCGCCTTGGCCTTGTCCAGCTCCTGCAGCAGCGGCAGGATCTCGTTGTACTTGTCCTGCGCGCAGATCAGGATGATGGCGCCGTTCACCGGGTCGGGGATCACGGCGGGCACCGGCTCGCTGGGGGCGTCCTTCGCCGCGCGCGCCTTGACCGCCGTGAAGACGCCGTTGAGCACGCTCACCAGGTCGGCGGCGTCGCGGTTGAGGACGAAGTAGGTATGGTAGGAGCGGCTGGAGGCGTCCGCGGAGACGTCGAGCGTCAGGATAAACTGCTTCACGCGCAGGATATCCTGCGGGTTGCCGAAGAGCACGAAGGAGTTCGTGGGGGTATGCGCGTAGGAGGAGAAGCTCGTCAGCCGCTGCTTGACCAGCGGGTCGGCCCCCGCCGCCAGATTGCGGATGTAGTTGGCCACCACGCCGCTCAGCGCCTCGACGGAGGTCTTCTGCAGCTTCACCTGCTCCGTGACGTTGTCCGCCCACTTGGTGTCGAGGCGGGCGACGAGGTCCAGCATCCCGCGCAGTTGCGCCCCCTGCTCGGTGATGATCAGCTTGTTCGAGTCCTTGTACACCTTGACCGATCCCGACTTGGACTTGAGCCCGTCCAGGAGCGGCACCAGGTTGTTGGCATCGGCGTTCTTGACGTCCACGACGATGGTGAGCAGCGTTTCGGCGGTGAAGCCGGATTCGGGATAGCTATCGCGCACGGGGGCGCCGGTCTGCCCCTCGGAGACGATCTGGATGTAATCGGGATGCTCGATCATCGAGTAACCGACATTGCGCAGCGCGGCGGCGAGAATTTCGATCGCCTTCGCCTGCGGCACATCCACCCCTCCCCTGGAAATGACATCCACCGTGCGGTCGCCGGGGAAGCGCTCCGGCAGCAGCACCGGCTTGCCGGTGAACTCGCTGATGTAGAGGACCACGGCGCTGAGCGGAACCGCCGCCAGCGTGATGCGGACCGTCCCCTGCATCGGGGCGCGCGCCTCCCCCGCGCTGGCGGGAGCGGCGGCGGCCGGCATGCGCAGATCGCTCTTCGGCGCGGGAACGGTGCGCGCCGGCGGCTTGACCGCCGCGGGCGGCGTGGCGGGCGTCGCCGCCGGGGGGGTCG
>CAIUPP010000141.1 GCA_903901045.1 uncultured Planctomycetota bacterium | reverse complement strand
TTGGAAGTGAGGACCACGCCCATAGGGCGTGGCCTCAGGAAGGCCCCCCAAGGGGGCCAGCGGAAGATGTTGCCCCCGGAGGGGGCTTAACACAGGAAGACCCGGCCATGGCCTTCAGTTCTCCGGATACAATACGTTCTGTCCCGTCTCAGCCTTTTCTCGTTCACGAATGTACTGGCGTATCCGTTCCTCATCCAATCCTACCGTCCTCACACAGTACCCCGCAGCCCAAAAGTGCATTCCATACACGCGTTCGCTCCGGTCGTACTGACGATGGATACGGATCGCGCTCTTGCCCTTCAGAAACCCAATCGTATACGCTACGCTATACTTCGGCGGAATCGCCAAGCACACATGCACGTGGTCAGGCATCGTGTGCCCTTCCAGCAACTCAATCCCCTTCTGTCCGCACAACTCCCGAAGGATCGGTCCGATCTGCTTGCGCAACCGTCCAAACAGCAACTTCTTGCGGTACTTCGGCACAATCACAACGTGGTACTTGCAATCCCATCGCACATGCGACATACTCTGCCAGTCGTGCATTAGGCTCTCCTTTCGTGGCCTGGCCGGGCCTTCGATTGTGAGAGCCTAATTCTTTTACGGCCTCGCTGGAACGGCAAAGCCTTCCAGCGTCGCACGGCCAGAGGCCGTGGTTTCAACAATTAATGACGAAGGAAGCGGATCGTCGAGATCCAGCGTCAGCCCATCATACGCGAGGCGCACACGCTCGGGCAATGCCGCCTCGGTGGCCTGATGGTCCAGTTGGTGCGAGATGTGCGTCAGGTATGCGCGGCGCGGCGCAATCTTCTCGATCATCTCCAGCGCTTCCGCCACGGTGAAATGCGTCGGGTGCGACTCATGGCGGAGCGCCCCCATCACCAGCGTATCCACGTTCTTCAGCAACGGCAGCGAGGAATCCGGCACGCCGTTGCAGTCGGTCAGGTACGCGAATCCGCCGATGCGAAATCCCAGGATCGTCCAGGGGCCGTGGAAGATCGGGACCGCGATCACCTCCACCTCCCCGACCCGGGCCGACGCCCCGATCTCGTGCAGCGTCAGGCGCGGAACGCCCCAACCGAGCGCGAAAGCGGTGTCGTTGATGGCGTAATCGAAGTTCTTCCGGATGATTCGCAGCGCTGCGGCGTCGGCATACAGGGGGAGCGCCTCTTTCCGCAGGTGGGAGAAGGCGCGCACGTCATCCAGCCCGAAAAGATGGTCGGCATGCGCGTGCGTGATCAAAATGGCGTCGAGATGGTTCAGCCGCTCGCGCAACGCCTGCTGGCGGAGCTCCGGCGTGGCATCCACCAGCAGCGTCTGCCCTTGGGCTCGCACCAGGATGGAGGCGCGCGTGCGCTTGTTGCGCGGGTCGGAGGAGCCGCACACCGCGCAGCCACAACCGATCATCGGCACGCCATAGGAGGTGCCGGAGCCGAGAAATAGTACCTGCATTGCGTTGTCCTGAAGAGTGAAAAAGCGCGTCGCCAAAGCGAATGTAGCCGGAGAGCGGCGCAAATTCAACCCGAGAGCGGGCGCCGCGTTGACTTACATCGCCGGGCGCTGCTAGAATCCCGCGTCGCCATCGAACGCGTCAACGGCCTTGCGTCGCCATAAAGGAGCCGAATTTGCACACGCTGCTGCCGGGATACCACCTGGAGTCGAATGACTGGAGCCGCCCCGGGGTGGCCGCCGAGTTCCTCCGCGCCGCCGCGAAGCTTCATCAGGAAATGCAACTCCCCTGCACGGTCTTCGCCCGCGGGCAGACGGTGGAGGAGCATCCCGACGATTTCCGCGCCGCGCGCGACCTCTGCGGCGAGTTGATGGATTTCCAGCAGGCGACCTACTCCAACCTCCCGCTCAAGACCGTCTGCCGCCAGGACCATCTCGGGACGACGCTGTTCGAGACGGCGACGCTTCCGCAGTGCCGCGACGACATGGCGCGCGCCTCCGACGTGATGGAGCGTGTGCTCGGCGCGCGCCCCGTGGGGCTGGCCGGCCCGCTGGGATACTATCGCGGCCTTTCCGACCGCCCGGACCTGCTGGAGATGGTCGCCCGCCTGGGCATCCGCTTCACGCGCACCTGGTCGCGCAACCAGTTCGACGCCTTCCCCGTCCCCTTCGAGCAGCAGCCCTTCTTTTATGCGCCGCAGGGATTCCCGGAACTGCTGGAGATTCCCGCGCAGGGCTGGCCGGAGGCGGCATGGAAGGCCGCGCCGGGATTCGAGGCGCCGGAGAAATTCGTCCGCCAGATGAAGAAAGACCTGGACTACGTCGCCGCCAAGGGGCTGGTCTGGGGCTGGGCGCTCACCGACTGGTCCTGCATTCACAAGGACGCCGAGATGCGCTCCACCCGCGCCGTCCTCGAGCAGGCGCGCGAGCAGGAGTTCCGCGTCCTCAGCCACGCGCAATTCTGGCGCGAGAAGAGCGCAGCCATCGCAGCGGCCTAACGGCTGTTGATGGCCTGGACGGGTCTCCCATGTAGCACAGCCGCCCCCGGCTGTGTGAGCATCGCACTTGCCCCGCGTAGCGCGGGACGGCTGCGCCACTCCCCCCTATCACCGCCCCCTCCGGAAGTGTATCACTTACGCGCGAAGTCATTCTGAGTCCGCCCGTTGGCGGACGAAGAATCTTTCGACAGACGAACGGTTAGCGCTGCGAAAGCCCCTTCGCTACGCTCAGGGTGACAAAGGGGCGAACCGCCCCGCGCGTAAATGATACCCCCCCCTCGTGCGCCTTGACCAGCCCCGCGCGTAGCATTATAATCCAAATGGTGCTACGCTCATTATTTCTTCTTTTCAGCGAAAGGCGGCACGGATCATGCACGTACCCGACGGTTTTGTTTCCGGTCCGATCAACGCAACAACCGCTGTGGTTTCCGCCGCAACGGTGGGCTTCGCCATGTGGCGGGCGCAGCGGGAACTGCGCGAAAAGGAGTTCCGTGTGCCGCTCCTGGCGACCACGGCGGCCTTCGTCTTCGCTGCGCAGATGCTCAACTTCCCCATCGGCGGGGGAACGAGCGGACATTTCCTCGGGGCAGTTACCGTGGCCGCCCTGCTGGGACCCTGGAGCGCCTGCCTCGCTCTGACGCTGGTGCTGACGATCCAGGGGCTGCTCTTCGGCGATGGCGGCATCTCCGCGCTCGGTACGAATATCCTGAACATGGGGATCATCGGCGGCATCCTCCCCTGCCTGCTGATGCGCGGCCTGCGCGCCCTGCTGCCCTCCGGGCGCGGTGGGTACGTCACCGCGGCGGCGGTGGCCAGTTGGGTCAGCGTCATGCTGGCTTCCAGCGCCTGCGCCTTGGAACTGGCGCTCTCCGGCACAAGCCCGATAGCCATCGCCTTCCCCGCCATGGTCGGCACGCACGCGGTAATCGGCATCGGTGAAGCGCTCATCTGCGTGGCGGTGCTGACGGCGGTCGCGGCCGCGCGCCCCGATATCGTCCCCTCCTGGGCGCGGCTGAACGAGAGGGAGAGCGGCAACCGCTTCGCGCGCAGAAGCGTCTGGGCGCTCGTCGGAGCGGGACTGACTGTGGCTATATCGTTGGCTATCTTCGGGAGTCCATTTGCCTCCTCATCGCCCGACGGCCTCGAAAAGGTGGCCGCTGACAAGGGATTCCTGCAATCGTCCTCTGCGGAGAAGACGGTCTGGACCAAGGCGCCCTTCCCCGATTACCAGGTCGGCGGCATCAGGACGGAGAAGGTTTCGACTGGCCTGGCCGGACTCATTGGGACCGTCCTGGTCTTCGGCCTCGGTTTCGCGCTCATCAAGGTGGTTGCGCGCCCGCCTGCAAAGGCCGGGGGCGCCGGAATGAAATAGCGCCTCATGGAGCATGGCTTTGCGGACAAGTACAGTTCGACGGACTCTCCCGTGCATCGCCTCGATGCGCGGAGCAAGGCGCTCGTGGCGCTCTTCTTCATCCTGATGGTCGTCACGACCCCGCCGCAGCATCTGCTGGCGTTCGTGGTCTACGCCGGACTGCTTCTCTGGACGACCGCGTTGGCGCGGGTGCCCGTCACGTTCATTGCCACGCGCGCGCTGATGGTGCTGCCTTTTTCGGCGTTCGTGGCGATAGGGCTCCCCTTCCTTGGCGGGAATGAGACGACGTCGTTCCTCGGTCTCCGCCTCTCCGTGAACGGCCTCTGGGTGCTGGCCGGAGTCACGATGAAGTCCACGCTCGGCGTCGCCGCCCTGACGCTGCTGATATCGACCACCCCCTTCAGCAACCTGATGGCCGGGCTGCGCAGCCTGGGCGCGCCGGCGTTTTTCCTCGACCTCCTGGCGCTGACCTACCGCTACCTCTTCCTTCTCGTGGGCGAAGCGATGCGCCTCAAACGCGCCGCCCTCGCCCGAGGCTACAACCCGAAATGGCTTCCGCAGGCGATCATTGTGGGACGCCTCGCGGGAAGCCTCTTCGTCCGCAGCTACGAGCATGCGGAGCGCATGTACGGGGGGATGCGGCTGCGCGGTTACGACAGCCGGATGCCCGCCGCCACGCCCGCGCGGTTCCGCGCCGCCGACGCGCTGGCGCTGGCCGCCTCCATGGCCGCGCTCGCTTTTGTGAGGGTGTTCCTGAAATGATTCCGCCGACCGACGCCATTGACGTCTCCGGGCTGCGCTTTCGCTACCATGACGGCACGGAAGCGCTGCGCGGCTTGAACCTGCGCGTCCGCCAGGGCGAGTCGGTCTGCCTGGCCGGCCCGAACGGCGCGGGGAAAAGCACGCTGCTGCTCTGCCTCTCCGGCCTGTTGAAGGGAGAGGGGAATGTGCGCGTCGGCAACGGGGTGCCGGTGGACGCCGCCCGCCGGGTTCCGAGGCCCTCCCTCTTCGGGCTGGTGTTCCAGGACCCCGAGGATCAGTTGTTCTGCCCGACGGTCGGCGAGGATGTGGCCTTCGGCCCGCGAAACGGGCGGCTGACGGAGGAAGCGGTCGCCCAGCGCGTCCGCGAATCGTTGGCCGCGGTGGGGCTCTCCGGCTTCGACGGACGCAGCGCGCACCACCTCTCCGGCGGCGAGAAACGCCGCGCGGCGATTGCCGCCGTGCTGGCATGCCGGCCCGAGATTCTGGCGCTGGATGAGCCATGGGCGAACCTCGATGCCCGCGCCTCGCTCGCGGTGACGGACATCCTGCGCGCCTTCGCCGGCGCGAAACTCGTGGTCAGCCAGGACCTCTACCATGCGGCCGAGGTCTGCGAAAGGTTGGTCATTCTCGATGGCGGCGTGGTCGCCGCCGACGGGCCGATGAAGGAACTGCTCTCGGATGCGACGCTGCTGAAAGAGCATGGACTGGAGTTTGGAGCAAGGTGCGCGCATTGCGCAAGTGGCAGAGGTAAAGGGGTTCAGGCCACATTCCCCAGTACCGGGAAGTAGCCCAGCTCCTCTTCCCTCTTGGTCTCGTCACCCTCTAGAAGCTGTTTTGCTCTGTTGAAATCATTCTGCGAACCCCCGCAGGGGGTGACGGATAGTAGCCCACGGCGAGCGAAGCGAGTCGTGGGGACCTAGATTCTTTCGGGCGTTAAGAGCCCCCGAAGGGGGCGACGGAACCTTGGCGGG
>CAIUPP010000140.1 GCA_903901045.1 uncultured Planctomycetota bacterium | reverse complement strand
GTGGGCTAAAGTCCGACGGCCGCTTCGCGGCCTGACGAACGGAACAGGATGATTTCAATAGAGCAGAACAGCTTCTGGTCATTGTGGTCGAAAGCGGCAAAACGGATGGCAAGCTGATTGCGTGCCCTGTTCTTCGGCGCGCCCGATTGATAAATACCCATTGGCCATTGGTCTTTGATGCTTGCCCACCGTCCGGCCCCGTGCTACAGTCGTTGCTGGAAATGGACCGCGCCACACAGTCGCTCTGAGGATCGCAGCGGTGCAGCTCAACATCCTTCACAAATTCACGTTGTTCAGCGTTCTCGTCACGCTTGGGATTGCGGCGGCGATGGGGCTGCTCGTCTCGGCGGTTCTGAACAGCAATCTGCTTTCGGACGAGGCCCAGACCACCGCCGACGCCGTGCGCGCGGTCACCAACGTCGACTTGCCCCCGGCTGAATTCGAAGAGGCGGTGCGGAAGGGGGATGATGAGAAGTTCGAGCATGTCTGGCAGCACCTCCGGGAAATGCCCACGGTCTTCCGGATGAAGGTCTACGGCCAGAGCGGGCGCATCGTCTGGTCGGACGAGCCGCGCCTGATCGGCCGCCTCTACGCCGACAACGAGGAACTGCGCGAGGCGCTGGGGGGGCGCGTCGCTGTGGAACTGGGCAAGCTCAAGGCGGAGCATGAGTACGAGAAGTCGCTCGTGCCGGAAGGGGAAATCCTCGAAGTGTATGTCCCTCTTGCCCGCCCGAGGGGCGGCGCCGTTTACGCCGTGCTGGAGTTATACAAGCATCCCGAGGCGTTCCTTGCCGGCAAGCGGTTCTGGCTGCGGATCATCTGGGGCGCGGCGTTCATCGGCGGGCTGGCGCTTTACTTCTCCCTCTCCGGCCTTTTCCGCAACGCCCTGAGGGAGCAGAGGCAGCTTCACGACCTGGAACGCCAGCGCGCCGCGATGGATTTCGAGATGCAGGAGGCGCACGCCATCCAGGAGCGCCTGCTGCCGGCGACTCTGCCGGAGATTCCGGGGTACACCCTCTCCGTGTTCCATCAATCCTGCCGCGAGATCGGCGGGGATTACTACGACCTGTTCGAGCTGGCGGATGGCTCCCTGGCGGTCATGGTGGCCGACAACGAGGGGAAGGGGATCCCCGGCGCGCTGCTCATGGCGCGGACGCAATCGCTCCTGCGGGGGCAGATGGATGGCGCGCTCAGCCCCTCGGCGGCCGTCGGCGTGGTGAGCCGGGCGCTTGCCGCCGGCCCCGAGCCGCCGGGCTTCGTGACGCTCTTCCTGGCAAGACTGCACCCCGCCGATGCGCGGCTCGACTACTGCGACGCCGGCCACTGCCCGGCGCTGCTCCTGCGCCGGGGGGAAGTGATCCAACTGGACGTCGGCGGCCTCCCCCTCGCCGTGGAGCTGGAGGAGCGATACGAGGAGGCGAGCGTTCAACTCCAACCCGGCGATCTGCTCCTCTTGTACACCGACGGCGTCACTGAAGCGCTGAACCCGAAAGATGATATTTTTGGCATGGAGCGCCTGCGCGACCTGCTCAGGCACAGTAAGTCGCAGACCGCCGAGGAGGTCGTGGCGGAAGTGAACGCCGCTATCGCCCAATTCCGCGAAGGCTGCAAGCAGTCGGATGATATGGTGATTCTGTGCCTGGGGGTGGGGGAGGCGCAGAAAGCGTAGGCGCTGTTTTGCCCTGTTGAAATCACTCTGCGAGCCCCCGCAGGGGGCGATGGAGCCTCCCGCCAAGGTTCCGTCGCCCCCTGCGGGGGCTCTTAACGCCCGAAAAACAGCTTGATCCCCCACGACTCGCTTCGCTCGCCGTGGGCTAAAGTCCGACGGCCGCTTCGCGGCCTGACAGACGGAACAGGACGATTTCAACCGCGCAAGACAGCTTCTAACGTTCGCCCCAAACCGGTGGTCATTTGCAATTCGCAATTGCCCGCGGCCTATTGCCAGATCGCCCCATGTTCCTTCATCCGCTCCGCCGCATAGCGCGCCCATTCCGTCCCGGCGAAATCCTTCCGCACGAGGCGCATCCGCTCGATCCCTTTGGCTTCATCCCCCATGCGGAGGTAGCAGTAGGCGATGTGGTATTGCGCCTCGGCGCTGGTGGGGTTGTGCGGGTACTGGAGCAGGAGGTACTCGAAGGCGCTTATCGCCTCCTGATTTTTCTCCTGAAGGTCGTAGGTCGTCGCGATGTAATAGGCGGACTGCCGGCCGATATCCGTGTCGCGCGCCCGCGCTAGGACCTGATAGAACTTCGCGCGCGACTCCGCGTAGCGTTTCTGATCCTTCAGCGCGATGGCGCGGTCGAAAATGCGGTTCGGCTCGTGAAGGTAGATATAGGCGGCCAACAGCGTGATGGCCAGCACCCCCGCGCCGGCGAGGCCGCAGAGGATTCGCCAACGCAGACGGTCCGGCGGGTCCCATCGCAGGACAGGCGTCAGGTCGGCGCGCACCCCCAGCCGCCCGGCGAGCGCGCCCCAGGCGCTGCGGCGTCCCTTGAGAAGCGGCAGGTTGATCAGCACCAGCAGAATGCCGAGCGCCGTCAGCGCCGTCCCCGCCTCCGCCGCGCCTCCGCGCGCGTAATAGAGCCGCACGCGCTCCTGGTTGGGGTAGATCAGCATGAAGGAGGGGCTGACCAGGTAGATCGCGTCCGCCCCCTCCACCCGCCAGTTCGGGTGATAGGACATTTTCACCAGCAGCGGCTTGCCGATCCAGTTCGTGCGGATGAGGATTTCCTCGTTGTGAATCGTTTCGACCACCTGGCAGCCGGTGGTGTCGATGGGGAGGGTGGGGAGTTTTTCAAGCGAATCCGCCGCGAGCTTGAAGGGGGTGGGGCAGGGCGCAGCATCCGCCTTCGCTGGAGCTTCGGCGGACAAGTGCTGCGCCCCTACAACGGCGTGCGCATTCCTCGGCGGAGTCCCAGCGCGGTCGTTCAGGAAGACCAGATACCGGTTGAGCAGCGCGTCATCCATGAACCACTGATAGGAGGTGTACTTCCAATTGTCGGTGCGGAAAAGGATGGGCTCATTCTCCAGCGGCACCACGTACCGGCCGGGGTTGGTTGTCACGCGCCACGTCTCGTACTCGCCGAAGGACTGGATCAGGCGATACCCCTCTGCGTTGCGCGCGGCTGTCTTGGCGGCGGTGCTGCGCAGGATCATCTCGCCGACGTTGAACACCTCCAGCCGCTTGCGCGCCCTGGGGTAGTCCATCGTGGTGTAGGAGTATTGCGGGAAGGGCTCGGATTTCTGGTCGGATATCTGCGACTGGATGTAGAACACGAAGGGGGCGCTCGTGGAGGCCTGCATGTACAGCCCCTCCAGCGTCGCGCGCCCGGCGAACAGCGGCAGGGATTCGAAGGCGCGGGAACTCCCGAATGCGTCGTGGCTCTCGGAATGCTCGAACACGACGCGCGGATCCTGGAATGTTCCCTTGAGCGATTTGTTGATGAGTGCGAACTGCTTCCACGCGGGCTTGGCCTGGAACCCTTCGTAGTTCCATTTCGTCCACGCCGGGACGGGGTCCACCTGGTTGCTGCACCATGCGGTGACCGCCGTTGCGCCGATCAGCAGCAGGGCGGTCGCCAGCGCGGGGCGCTCCAGTGAGCGCCCGAGCCACCCCAGCGTGAACGCCGCCAGCAGGCAGAAGATCAACTGGGCGAAGGGGACGTAGCGTATGTCCACCACCTTCAATTCGGGCGCGGCGGCGAAGAGGACGGCGGCGGCGAAGAGGCCGAAGAGCATGAACCCCAGCGGGCGCACAATGGCCGCCCGTTCCGAGCGCCAGTGGAACGCGAGCGCGGCCAGTCCGAGCGCGCCGACTCCGCCGAACATGATGCAGGGGATCAACTCGTTCGGCGCCAATTCCTCCAACTTCTGAATCTGCCACGGGGCGTGGTAGGGGGTGGTCCACTGCCCGTATGCCAGCAGCGGCAGAAGCCAGAACGCGAGGAGGCAGAACGCGAGCAGGTACACTTTGGCCAGATACGCCGCGCGCTGCAGGAAATGGCGGGGGGTGAGCAGCAACCAGGCTGACATCGCCTCGGCGAAGAGCAGCGCGTAGCCGTGGCTGAAGCCCACCAGGAAGACCATCAGGGCGCTGAGGATCAGCCACTTGTTCTCCGTGCAGCCGCGGTAGAGCACCCCGAGCATCAGCAGCGCGAGGGACATGCCCAGGCTGTACGAGAACTCACCCGCCAGGGTGCTCAGGATATTCCCGCCCCACATGCTGTTCGCGGTGTTGAACAGGAAGGGGATCGTGAGCGCCGCGCCCAGCCCGGGCCCGGGGAAGGGGCAGCGCACCAGCCGCAGGAAGGCCCAGGCCGTCACCGGAAGCAGCACCGTCCCCAGCAGCGTCACTAGCTTGAAGGCCACCGTGAGCGGAATGAGGAGGTTCAGCAGGCACATCGTGAGGAACGGCAGCGGGAAGTAGAATTGCAGAATCGGGAACCCGGCGTAATTGGAGGGTGTCCAGGAACTGATCTTCCACTCCGGCAGCAGCACGTGGCGCAGGTAGTCCACGGTGTAATAGTGCGACGCCGTATCGCCGCCGGCTGTGACGGTGTCAGTCAGCAGATAGCGGGCGCTGACGTGGCTGAGGATGAACCATTCCGCCAGCGCGATGGCCAGCAACTCCAGCGCGAGTTGAACTCCCTTGCGGGCAATCGTCCGCCCCATCCAGGCCCGAGCGGGCTGTTTCAGCGCGGCGATTCCCCCGGCGACCGCCAGGGCGGCCAGCATGATGAAGAAAGCCCAATGCCACGCGTTGGCAGTGAATTGGGGCGCCGTCGGGGGGGCGGAAGCGGCCTGAGACGCCGTGCCCGACGCGATGAGCAGAAGGGCGGTGGAAATGAGGCGGGGGCGAAACTTCTGCATGGCTCGGCGGGGACTCAATCGCGCAGGCTCCTGAACCAGAGCCCGAACAGTTTCCCGTATCGGTAGAAGCCCTCGTGAAGCAGGTTGAAGCGGCTCGGCCTGCGGTCCTCGCACTTGACGGGAATTTCGGCAATCCGGCCGCCCGCGCGGCGGATCTGGTAGACCATTTCCTGGGTGTAGAACGTATGCACGTCCACTTTGTCCGCGTGGGGGAGGATCGCCGCCGTGCGGTATCCCTTCGCGCCGATCGCGTAATCGCGATACGGCATGTGCAGCAGGAGGTTCGTCAGCCAGATGAAGGAATCGCTTGCGATGATCCGGAAGAGCGGGCGCTTCTGGGTGCCGAGCCCCTTCGAGCCGATCACGGCGTCGTTCTGCTCCAGCGACGCCAGCGCGTCGGGAACGAAGGCCATGTCGAACGAGAGGTCGGCGTCGAGCGTGACGAACTTGTCGTAACGCGCCAGCTTCAGCGCGCGCGCGAAGGCCCGCCCCGGCCCGCGCTCCGGCACATGGAAGAACTGCACATTGTCATGCTTCCGCGCCAACTCCGCGCCGATCTCCGGCGTCCGGTCCGTCGAGCCGTTGCTCCCCAGAATCACCTCGTGCGGCACTCCGAGCCGCGCGAGGTGCTCCAGCACGCGCTCCGCGTTCTGCGCGAGGATCGGCTCCTCGTTGTAGACGGGGATGAAGACCGTCAAGCCTGGCGTCATAGGAATCCCCCAAAATCATGGTTGACCGTATGGTAATCCACCGGGATTCCCAATGCAAAGCCGCTGCGGCGCAGGGAGCCGCGTTTCTTTGCAGGGGAGGTCCTCCGCGCCGGTCCGGCTTACTCCCCCAGGACATCCCCGGGCACGTGCGCGAGGTCGGGCGCGGTCCAGTCGGCGCCGGCGGCGCGCAGCGTGGGCGCATCGAACTTGGTCATCAACCCCAGGCAGGCCGCGCCCGCCGTCTTGCCTGCGCGGATGCCGTTGGGGGCATCCTCGATCACCAGACACTCGGTCGCAGGCAAACCCAGCCGAGCCGCCGCGGCCAGAAAAATCTCCGGGTCGGGCTTCTTGTGCCGGACATCGTTGCCGGTCAGAACGGCGTCGAAGGTCTCCGGCGCGATTCCGATCTCCCCGAGGTTTCCCGTGACTTTGATCAGGTCGGCGCTCGATGCCACGGCGATCCTCAGTCCCCGCCGGCGGCAACCGCGGACGAAATCCACCACGCCCGGCAGCGGACGCAGCTTGCCGCGAATCACCTGCAGATAGAGCGCGTACGTGCGCGCCTTGTCGCGTTCCGGGTCGAGGCGGATGCCGTATTTCTCCGCCACGCCGCCGATGAAGCGGTCTTCCCCCGAGCCGACGAACGGGTGGAAATCCACTTCCGTCGGGTTGATCCCGTATTTCTCAACGAACATCCTGCGCGACGCCTCGTATATGAACGGCTCCGAGTCGCATAGCACGCCATCCATGTCGAATAACACGCCGCGGAAGGACATTTCGCTCTTCTCCCAGGACTGAACCATGTTGACCCCCGGCGTCGGTATGGTAATCGAACCGGGAACGGGAACGCAATGTCGACCCTTTGAGGCCGCGCGGCGGGCCTTGCCGTCAGCGTTGCATTGCCTCGGCATCGTCGGCTATCATGGCCCATCGACGAAAACCGTATTGTTGAAGGAGCCTGAGTTGTCGGAGTCTCTCACGATCCTGGCGATCAGCGACGCCCACTACGCAAGCCGGGATGACGCGGCGAACGCCCGCCTCGGTTTTCCCACGGCATTCGGACTTGAGTGGATCTGGCGCGCGGTGGAAGAAGGGCGGCGGCTCTGCCACCCGGACGTCATCGTCCTTCTCGGCGACCTGCTTGAGAACGGCCGCAGCCCCGAGGCCGAGGCGGACCTCTCGGCGATTGTGGCGCTGCTGCGCGAGACGAGCCTGCCGATCATCGTCGTTCCCGGCAACCATGACGCCTACCCCGAGCGGCTGCTGGCGTTTTTCGGCGACAGCGCGGGGGCGCATTCGATCAAAGGGCATACGCTCTACAGTTTCGCCGATCCCTTCACCGCGGACGAGGGCATGGAACGCCCGCGCGAGGAGATCGAGCGCTTTCTCGCCATGGATTTCTCCGAGCCGCTGATCGTCCTTCAGCACAATCCCATCTTCCCGGATGTTCCCAGCGACGAGTTCCCGTACATGCCGCGCAATGTGGAGGCGATCCGCGACAGCTACCGCCGGAAGAAGGCGCTCCTCTCCCTGAGCGGCCATTACCACGACGGGCTGGAGATGGCGGCAAAGGACGGCGTGAATTACGTGACCGCCGGGGCATTGTGCAAGGCGCCGTACCGGTTCGACCTCATCCACGTGGAGGAGGGGCGCGTACGCGTCGAGCGCCGCCAACTCCGCCTCCCCGAGGGCGCTCCCGTGGTGGACGGCCACATCCATACCCACTTCGGCTACTGCGCCGTGGATGTGCATCCGGAGCCGGTGCTGCAGCGCGCCACGCTGCTCGGGGCGCAAAGCGTCGTCTGCGTGGAGCATGCGGGCCAGCTCTACCTGTCGGAGGAGGATTTCTGGAACAAGCGGCACGTGGATGATCCGCAAAGCCTTCGGCGCGCGCGCTCGGCGGGGAGCGATCGCATCGGCGCATTCCGCGATGCGATGGCCCGGTTCCGCTCCGACCGCCTGCGCGTGGGCCTCGAAGCGGAGTTGGACCGGGAGGGGAAGCTGACGCTCCTGGAGGAGGACCGCGAGGGCTGGGACCTGCTGCTGGGGGCTGTGCACTGGCTGCCCACGGGGGTTACGCCGAGCCTCGAGGAGTTCATGCTGGCGACCGAGCGCGTTATCGCCAGCGGGATTCACGTGCTGGCGCATCCTTTCCGCTACGCCTACCAGAAGCGCCTGCCACTGGACGAGGCGGCTTTCCGGCGGGTGGTCGCCGCGCTGAAGCGCCACCATGTGCTGGCGGAGGTCAATTTCCATTACAACGCCCCCGCGCCGGAATTTTACCGCCTCTGCGCGCAGGAAGGGGTGGGGTTGCTGTTCGGGAGCGACGCGCACATGCTCCGGGAGGTCAGCGACTTCACCCAGCACGTGCGGCTGCTTGAGTCGTTGCACATTCCGTTCGATCATCTCGCCGACCCCTTTGCCCCTCGGTCCGCCTGATGCCGCCGGCATGACCGGCAGGAGGAGAAGAGTATGTGGGAGTTGCTGACGCCCGGCAAGACGCTCCAGAACTACCTGATCGTCGTCGGCCTGATCGCACTGTCGCTTCTGGCGGGGCTGGTGGTGCGGCTGATCTGGCGTTTCATCTTCCTCCCCATCGCGCGCCGGACGCCGACGGCCCTCGACGTGCTGATCCTCGAACGCACGGAAAAGGTCGTTTCCAAGTGCGTCGTGGTCTGCGCCCTGTATCTCACCTACGTCGGCAGCCTGGAACTGCTTGAGATACTCCCCGGCAAGTACGACCGATGGACCGACGGCGTCTTCTTCGTGATCGCCGTCCTGCTGGGATGCTCGGTCGCTTACGAGGTGGCGCGCGCGGGCGTCGAATGGTACATGCGCGATTTCTCCCGCAAAGGGGGGAACCACCAGATGCCGGCGCAGTTCACGCCGATCATCGAGCGCGTGATGAAAGCCGTCATTCTGGGCATCGGCCTGATCATGCTGCTGGGCTATTTCAACGTGAATGTCAGCGGCTTGCTGGCCACGGCGGGCATCGCCTCGTTGGCCGTCGCCCTGGCCGCGCAGGAGACCGTCGCCAACGTCATCGCGGGCTTTGCGCTCATGGCGGACCGCACTTTCCGGCCGGGCGACCGCCTCGAATTGTCCACCGGCGAGGTGGGGGACGTGGTGGATATCAGCCTGCGCACGACACGCATTCTCACGGGAGACGAAACGTTGCTCATTGTGCCCAATTCGGAGCTGGCCAAGGCCAGGGTGGTGAACCAGTCCTACCCGACCGCCCGGATGAAAGTGACGCACAAGCTGGGCGTCGCCTACGGCTCGGATATGGTCCGGGTCAAGAAGGTGCTGATGGAGATTGCGGCAGCGGAACCGACGGTCTGCCGCGAGCCGGAGCCGGTCATCTACTTTACGGGCTTCGGCGATTCCGCGCTTGAGATTCAGTTCGTCTTCTGGATCGGCGATTTTCGCCAGAAGTTGGCGATTCTGGACCGGGTCAACATGGAGATTGACCGCCGCTTCAGGGAGGAGAAGATCGAGATCCCGTTTCCACAGCGCGACGTTCACGTCCGCACTATGGCAGAAAGAACCAATGCCCAAACGAAAAGTTAACTCGGAAGCACCCGTTCTGTTCGACGCGTTCCCCGTCGCCTGGGGCTGGTGCGCGGCGGCAAAGAGTTCGGCGGGGCTCTGCCAGTTCGTGCTCCCCGTTGGCGACGAGGCGTCCGCGCTGAGGGAGATCACGCGGGCTCAGCCAAAAGCGCAGCGCGAGCGCGCCCCGTTCAAGTCGCTGATCGCCGCCGTCGAGCGCTATTTCGAGGGTTGGACGACGCGCTTCGACGATTTCGAGTTGGACCTGTCGCGCGGTAGCGAGTTTCAGCAGCGCGTCTGGGGGATTATCGGCCGCATTCCGTACGGCCATGTGCGCAGCTACCGCTGGATCGGGCTGGAGATGGGCCGCCCGGACGCCGCGCGGGCCATCGGCGGCGCGGCGGGCGCAAACCCGCTCCCCCTGATTATCCCGTGCCACCGCGTGGTCAGCGAAAGGGGTGAGATGACGGGGTTCTCCGCCGAAGAGGGGATCGCTCTGAAGGCGAGGATGCTGGAGCGCGAGGGGATTCCGCTCTTCCGCGCGGGTGCAACGGTCCGCGTTATGGCGCAGACGACCTGCAAGTGAGGGGGCGCGACGCGGGGAATGAAGTCCGCGGTGGCGGGCGGATGCGTGTTACGGCTGCGCGGGTTTGATAACCCGCGCTACACGGGGTGGGTATTCCGGCGACGCCCGATTACTCAAATTTGCGAGTGCGGATAGGTGGATGTGACGGCTACGCGGGTTTGATAACCCGCGCTACACGGGGCGGGTTATCCCGGCGACGCCCGAGAACTGAAGTATGCGAGAGCGGTTAGTTGGCTGTAATGGCTACGCGGGTTTGATAACCCGCGCTACATGGGGCGGGTTATTCCAGGGACTCACGGTCGAGCGTTTCCGCCACGAGCCGCATGAGGCGTGCCGTTACGGGCCCGGCCTTGCCGGAGCCGACGATTCGCCCGTCCAACGTTCCGATGGGGCAGACGTCGTTCGTCGTGCTGGCGAGGAACATCTCCTGCGCGCGCCGCAACTCGGTGAGGGTCACGGCGGTCTCGGAAAGCGGGATGCCGTCGGCGCGCGCCAGTTCCAGGACGAGCTTGCGCGTTACGCTGGGGAGAATGCGGCAATCCGCGGGATGCGTTCTCAGCGTCCCATCCAGAACGACGAACAGCCCCGTGCTGCTTCCCTCGCGCACGACGCCATCCTCGGCGACGAAGATCGCCTCGAACGCGTGCGCCGCCTCGGCCTCCGTCTTCGCGAGCGTGTTGGCCAGGAGCATCGTGGTCTTGAGGTTGCAGCGGCCCCAGCGCGTGTCGGCGAGGGTGATGACGCTGACGGCCTCGCCGTACTTCTTCCAGCCGGGGAAATCGGCGGGGGTTGCGACCCCCATCACGGTCGGCTTCAGCCCCGGCGTCGGGGCGTGGCGGCGCGTGGCGTCGGCGCCGCGGCTGACTTGAAGGTAGATCGAGCCCGTCGTCACGCGGTTTCGGAGGATCAACTCCGCGCAGAGGGCGTCGAACTCCGCGCGCGAGAAGGGGGGGGATATTCGCAAGGAGGTGAGGCCGTTGAGCATCCGTTCGTAATGGTCCTTGAGCCGGAAGGCGCGTCCGCGGTGGACGCGCAGCACCTCGTAAATCGCGTCTCCGAAGAGGAAGCCGCGGTCGAGAACCGAAATCTTCGCTTCGGATGATTTGCAGTAGGAGCCGTTAACATAATATAAAGTCTGCTCTTCATGTCGAGCCATGACAGGTCGCTTTCATAAGAAGGTCGTGAACGCACAGACTCTACGCCATCCCGGCGGACTATTCAACTGTGGTTGAAGGAACGGAACGCAAATCGGCATGGATCAGACGACGCGGGTGATAATTTCGATGGCCATCCTCTACGGCGCGCTTGCCGCAGGGTATGTGGCGCGCCGGCAGAGGCCGGGGCTGACCGCCGTCACACCGAAGATTCTGCGCTTCGCGCTGCTCTTTCTGGATACTCCGCTGATGGCCCTCATCTTCTGGCTGATGAAGCGGGAGCAGTGGACGGGGGCCTGGAAGCTGCCGTTGATCGGCTTCACGCTGTCGACGGCGCTGCTTCTCATCGGGATTGCCGTCGCGCGAATGATGCGGCTCAAGCGCGCCGAGGAGGGGGCGTTCGCCTGCGGCGCCTCCATCAGCAACATCGGCTTCAGCTTTGGCGGTCTGCTCTGCCTGATGATCCTGGGGGTGAATGGGGCCACGTTGAGCCAGGTCTACACGCTCTACTTGAACCCGTTCGCGTTCATGATCCTGTTCCAGGTGGCGGCGTGGTACTCCGGGCAGGTACGGCCTTCCGGGCTGGTACTCGGCTTCTTCAAAGACCCCGTGCGCTCCGCGCCGGTGGCGGGGATGGCTGCGGGAGTGCTGATGAACCTGTACGGCCCGCCGCCCCCGGCGTGCCTGGAAGCCATCGTGACGGTGTGGGTGCTCGTGGCGACCGCCGCCTACTCCTTCGGCATCGGCGGCTCCGTCTTCGTCCGAAAGATGCGCGAGCAGGTGCGCCCCTGCCTGGCCCTCGGCGCGCTGAAATTCATTGTGACGCCGCTGCTGGCGATGGCGCTGGCAAGCCTCTTCGAGCTGACGCCGCTTCAGCGGCAGGTGGTGTTCATCGTGTCGATGATGCCGATGGCGATCTTCGCCGTGGTGATCGCCGGGCTGACCAACCTCGCGCGCGATCTGGCCAATTCCTGCTGGCTATTTACGACCCTTGCCACGCTTCCCCTGGTCATCCCCATCTACCTGGTCGTCACGCGCTTCATCCACTGAGGCTTCGGGCCGGCGCAGCGCCGCCGCGAAGAGCAGCAGTCCGGACGCGGCCAGGACCGCGAGGCCGAAGAGATCCCCTCGCGCGGTGTAGAAGCTGCGCATGTTGCTCAATGCCACCTGCCCGAGCAGCGTTCCCTTGACCTCGCGACGCCGGCCATCGGGAAGGGTCAGCGTCTTCATCCGGCCCAGCGGGTCGATGATTGCGGAGATGCCGGTGTTGGCGTCGCGCGCCAGGCCGACGCGGTTCTCGACCGCTCGGAAGACGCTCACCGCGAGGTGCTGGTCCAGTTCCGAGCTGTCCTTGAACCAGCCGTCGTTGGTCAGGGTCACCATGAATTCCGCCCCATCCCGCACGAACCGCCGGAAGAGATCGGCGTCGGCATCCTCGTAACAGATCGTCACGCCGAACCGCGCCGTGCCGCCCGATTTCAGCGGCAGGTCCAGGAGGGTGCGCTGGATTCCCGGACTCAGGTCCTCTCCCATTTCCGGCGGCCGGAATGTTTTTAGGAATGGGAGCGCGTCGAGCAGGGGGGTGTACTCGCCGAAGATGACGAGGTGAATTTTGTCATATCGCCCCAGGACGTTCCCCTGCGGGGTTAGCAAGTATGCGCTGTTGTAGCGCCGCTCCGTCTCCCGGTCATTCGTCTCGGAGCCGATGAGCAGGGTCGTCCCGCCGCGCTGCGCGACCTCCAGAAGCGCCTCGCGGCAGCGCTGCAGGAAAGCCCCGTATTCGTGGATATCCTTTTCGCGCTTCGCCCGCTCCTTCGGGGAAAGGTCGGGATTGCTGTACGTCAGCAGGCGCGAGATGAAATCCGTGTCCTGAACGAGGTTGATCGGCGCGGGGAACATGGTCTCCGGCCAGAGGATGATCTCCGGGCGCTCCCTGGACTGGAGCGTCAAGTCGATGTGCGTCCGAAGCAGGGCGTCCGAGTCTTCGTAGGAATTGGAATGCTTGATGTCCTGCGGGATATTGGCCTGCACCAGCAGGGCGGTGACCTCCCCGCGCGGCTGATATGCGTTGAGGCGCATCATTCCATACGTCAGAGCGCCGACGACCAGAAGCAGCGCCGCGGCCGCGCCGCCCAGCACGAGGGCGCGTCGCCGTCGCCAGGAGAGGACTCCCTCGGCGATGGCGGCGTTGACCAGGATGACCAGGAAGCTGACGCCGTAAACCCCCGCGAGGTCCGCCACCTGGATGATCGGCAGGAAGCGGTATTGCGTGTGCCCCATGAAGATGAAGGGGAAGCCGGTCAGCAGCCGCGAGCGGAGCAGTTCGAGCGCCGTGATGAGGAGAGGGGCGGAGAGCAGAACCGGCACGCGGCGCGTGCGCAGCCAGGCGATCCCCACGCCCGCCACCGCCCAATACAGGCCGCAGTAGAATGCCAGCGCGATCCAGCCCGGCGGGGTGACGAATCGAATCCAGTGTATGGAAAGGAGGAAGAACGCCCAGCCCAGCGCGAGGGACCAGGCCCCGGCTCGCAGGGGGCGCTGCCGCCCTATGAGAATGAGCCATGGAACCAGCGCCACCCATGCCAGGGGGGCGAGGTCGGCGGGGGGAAACGCGGCCCAGGCCAGAAGCAGCGTGACGCCCGACATTGCCGCGCCCGGCAGCAGGCGGCGCAGCCTGCTCTCATTGCGCGGCGCCGATCCGATCTCTGCCGCGGGGGTCACGCCTTCTCCATCTCCTCGACGAGGGCGGCGTATTTTTCCTGGAACAGCTTCCGGTCAAATTCCGCGAACTGGCGGATGATCCCGTCCTGCTCCGCGGCGGAGAGATAGTCCATCGCCGGAGTGAAGAAGTGATTGTCCTCTTTGTCAATGTGCTTGGGGTAGAAGGCCGCCAGGCTGTTCAGCACGCCGACGGCCCCCGTCACCCCCGTCTTGTTGCCGTGCAGGAACGCTTCCTTCTGCAGCGCCAACTGCGCAATCTGCTTGCGAATGTAGACGTGCTCCTCCGCGAGATCGTTCATGCTCTTCCGGTGCCGGGGGGAAAGCTGCTTCTCCGCCAGCGCGCGGAAGAGGATATCCTCCTCCTTGCCGTGGTGGCAGCGGTCGGAGTAGCTGCGGAAGAAGTCGGTGATGCGGTCAATGAACACCACGTCCACCTTCTCGGATGAGGCCATTGTGGCGGCCCCCTTGATGAGGACGGGGATGATCCGCTCAATGACGCGGTGCTCGTTCGTCAGAAGGACGGTTGCGCTCATTGGAAGCCCTCCGTTGAAATGGCCTTTTCAGAGCCGGTGTCTTCCGCATTCCTTCGTCATTTCGGCCCTCGACCGGCCGCCGCAGTCCAGACTAACATGAGAAGCTCAGGGAAGACACAGATTTGCCTGCCGCACAGTAAAGCATTTCTTGACACCTTCTTGCAAGCGCTGCTAGAATCCAAAACAGTCCGGATGCAATGCGCCAGGTCTCTCAGGATTCCATGCCATGTCCGCGCCGCGATTCGAGCCGTCGATCGAGCAATTTACGCAACTGGCCGCGCAGGGGAACATTGTCCCCGTTTACCGCACGTTGCTGGGCGACACTCTGACGCCGGTGAGCGCGTATGAGAAGCTCGCGCGCGGCAAGCATTCCTTCCTTCTGGAAAGCGCCGCCGGGGGCGAGAAGCTGGCCCGCTACAGCTTCCTGGGAACCGACCCGTTCATGACCTTCGAGGCCTGCGGCCCGCGCGTGCGAATCACCGCCGAGCAGAGAGAGGGGGGGGCTGCTGCGCGCCGGGAATTCGAGAGCCGCGACCCGATCTCGGAATTGCGCTCGCTGGTGGGCCAATTCCGCGCCGTGCAGCTTCCGCGGCTCCCGCGCTTCTGCGGCGGGGCGGTCGGCTATGCCGCCTATGACGCGATCCGCTATATCGAGCATCTCCCCAACACCCCGCCGGACGCGCTGGGCGCGCCCGACATGTTCTTCGCCTTCTTCGACCTCATGGTCGTTTTCGACCACCTCAACAAGACCATTCTGGTGGTCAACTCCGTCCGTCTGGAGGGGCGCGACCCGCGCGCCGCGTACGCGCAGGCGATGCAGCGCATCAACGAGGCCGTCGAGCGCCTGCGCACTCCCGTGACGGAACTCACCGACGATATCGCCCCGCGCGGAGAGATCACCCTGCCGTTCAAGAGCAACTTCAAGAAGGAGGAGTTCTGCGCGGCCGTCGAGAAGTGCAAGGAATACATCCTCGCGGGGGACATTTTCCAGGTGGTCCTGAGCCAGCGCCTCACTGCGCGCACCAGCGCCGCCCCGTTCGACGTCTACCGCACGCTGCGCGTGATCAATCCCTCCCCGTACATGTTCTATCTCCACCTGGATGAACTGCGGCTGATCGGCTCCTCCCCGGAGGTGATGGTGAAAGTCGAGTCGGGCAAGGTGACCGTCCGCCCGATCGCCGGTACGCGCAAGCGGGGCGCGAGCGACGAGGAGGATGCCGCGCTGGCCGCCGAGATGCTGGCCGATCCGAAGGAACGCGCCGAGCACATCATGCTGCTGGACCTCGGGCGCAACGACGTCGGGCGCGTGGCGCGCTACGGGACGGTGCGGATCGAGGAGGAGATGATCGTCGAGCGCTTCTCGCACGTCAT
Organism: uncultured Planctomycetota bacterium; assembly: GCA_903901045.1. Classification (GTDB taxonomy): domain Bacteria; phylum Planctomycetota; class Brocadiia; order CAIUPP01; family CAIUPP01; genus CAIUPP01. The sequence goes on along the minus strand of CAIUPP010000140.1, from coordinate 25,651 downwards.
GCACATGACCAGCACGGTCAGCGGGATGCTGGAGGAGGGGAAGGACTGCTTCGACGCTTTCCGCTCCTGCTTCCCGGCGGGGACGGTCTCCGGCGCGCCGAAGATCCGCGCCATGCAGATACTCGACGAGGTGGAGCCGGTCAAACGCGGCGCCTATGCCGGCGCGGTGGGCTATATCGATTTCCGGGGCAACCTGGACACGTGCATCGCCATCCGCACCATCGTGATGAAGGGGCAGGAGGTGATCGTTCAGGCCGGGGCGGGCCTCGTGGCCGACTCCGTCCCGGAGCGCGAGTACGAGGAAACCCTCAACAAGGCGCGCGCGCTGCTGCGCGCCATCCAGGTGGCCGAGGAGGGATTCCGTTGAACGTGCTGGCAATCGAAAGCAGCGGCCCGATCGGCTCGGTGGCCGCCTGCCGGGACGATGAATTGCTCGTCGAGCACGCCCTTCAGGTCGGCATGGAACATGGCCGGATGCTTCTGCCGCTCGTGGATCAGGTGATTCGCGAGGCGGCGTGGGACAAGCGGCGGGAGATCGACCTCATCTGCGTCAGTCAGGGCCCGGGCTCCTTTACCGGCCTGCGCGTCGGCGTGGGCTGCGCCAAGACACTGGCGACCCTCCTGAACAAGCCGCTGGTGGGCATCTGCAGTCTCGACGCGATGGCCGAGAATGCGCCCGCGGAGTATGTTTCCATCCTCACCGCGCTGGACGCCAAGCGCGATCAACTCTATGCGGCGGCGTATGAGCGCCACGGCGAGGCGTTGGAGCGCAAGGCGGGGCCGGTCATTATGTGCGCGCGCGAGGCGCGCGACGCGCTGGCCTGGCCGGTGTACGTCCTGGGGGATGCGCTGAGGCAATACCCCGGGGAGTTCCAGCCGCCGGGGTTCGTCGCGGCTCCGGAAGAGCAGTGGCGCATTCGCGCCTCCGTGATCGCGCGGCTAGGACTCGAAGCCTTCCGTGCGGGTCGCACAGATGAGCCGGTGAGTTTTCAGCCCGTCTACCTCCGGCTGGCCGAGGCCGAGGAAAAACGCCTTGCGCGGGAGCGAAAGCAACCGTGAACAACATGGATCTGCGCCGTTTCGCCTCCCTCTTCAAGCCCCGCTGGTGGCCCGTCCTGTTCGTCCACTGCCTCGCCGGGTTCGCCGTGATGGAGCGGGCGGAGCTGCTCGATATGGGCTGGGGCGCGTGGCTGCGGGCCGGTATGGCGGGGCTGATCTGGACGGTTCTCCTGGCCGGGCCCGCCTCCGCTCTGGCGCTGGTCTTCTGCGACGGCGCGGAAGGGGAGAGCTCCGGGAAGGAACGAGTCGGCTGGGTGGCGATAGTGATGGTCCTTGCCGGACTGCCGCTGGGGCTGCTCGTTTCGTGGGACTACTGGGACGCTTACCGCGTGGGGATCATTCTGCTGGCCCTCTATGCGGCTCCGCCGATCCGCCTGAGAATCCGGCCCGTCGCCGCTGCGCTCGTGGAGGCGGCGGGGCTGGGCGCGCTCACGTTCTTTGCCGGTCTGGCCACTCTCGGGCGCATCTCGCCGGCGGCCGATCCCGCCATCCCCACCTACCTTTTCGCTTTCATATTCCTCTACCTCGCCGGGCGCATCGCTTCGTCGGACGAACAGGCGCGCTCGACCCCCTGGATATACTGGTCCGCGGTGGGTCTCGGTTTTGCCGCGCTGGCCGTTGCGGGGGTGATGATGGGGAACCGGTGGGGCGCGGCGCTGCTGCTCATTCCGCTTTGCGTCTGGTGCGTGGCGGGGCTGGATCGGTTCGACCGGGAGTACCGCGAGCGCGGCGGACGCTGGATGACGCTGACAGGCGCCTGGCTCCTCACGGACGTCGCCGTGGCGTTTGCGGCGATCCTCCGCTAGGCTGAAGGGGGCAAGTCGTACCCAAGCCCCTGCCTCCGGCCAAGATTCCGTCGCCCCCCTCGGGGGCTCTTAACACCCGAAAAGCAGCTTGCCCCCCACGACTCGCTTCGCTCGCCGTGGGCTACTATCCATCACCCCCTGCGGGGGTTCGCAGAATGGTTTCAACAGAGAAAAACAGCGTCTAATCGCAAATCGGTCGTTCGTTACCCCGCCACGACGAGTCCGGTCAGCCACACCAGTATCCTCAGTCCCACACCGGCGAAGATTGCCGCCGCCACGTCGTCGAACAGCACTCCGGCCCATCCTCGGATACGCTCGATGCGGTCGATGGGGAACGGCTTGGCTACGTCGAAGGCCCGGAAGAGGAAGAACCCCACGGCCATGTATGCCACGGTATGGGGCGAGGCCGGAATGAACAGCAGGGTGAGCCACTGCCCGACGACTTCGTCCAGCACAAACTGCCGGGGGTCATCTGTGGCGAAAATCTGGCGCGCCCATGGATAGGTCTTCGCCACGAGGACGGCGCAGAGGAACGTCGCCGCCGCCATGATGGGCAACGTGTGCTCGCCGGCTGCGCACCACACGGCGTAGTAGATCAGCGCGGCGCCCAACGAGGCGTACGTCCCCGGCAGCGCCGGGATCAGGCCCAGCCCGCCGAACGTCACTGTCAGTTTCTTGAACATATTCCTCCGCCATGGAAAAGTTGGGACACAATACTATCTTCAGGGGGAATACTCAAGCGCTGCGGGAGTTTCCCGGCGACATAAAGTATTGTGTCCCGACTTTTCACTCCGAATCAGAGCCGGCCGCTGCGCCAGATGGCGATGGCCAGCAGGAGACCGAAAATGCCCGCTACGAGGAAGCCGGCCAGCCCAAGCACGGAGATATCCGGCATGGTCTCGGCGAACAGGCGGCCCAGCCGTCCCGGAAGCACCGACTCCATGTGCGGCGGAATCTTGGCGTGCAGCAGGATGCTCGATGCCAGGACGATGGCGCTGACGATGATGCTGAAGGCCAGCCGGTTCGTCGCTTTGTCCAATTCCTGCACGAAGCGGTCGAACTGGTTCCAGCGCAACGAGAATTGCAGCGAGCCCCCGAGCAGCCGGCGCATCACCGAGCGCAGGTCGCGCGGCAGTTTGCGCAGGGAGTGGCCGACGTTCCAGAGTTGCGAGAGGGCGTCGTGGCCAATGGCCGCTGGGGAGAACTTGTCCTTCAGGATCGTCAGCGCGTATGGCTTGGCCACGGCCGCCAGGTCGAACGCGGGGTCCAACTCGCGGGCCATCGAGATCATCGTGACGAAGGACTTTCCCAGCAGGACGAAATCGCGCGGCAGCAGCACGTGGTGTATCCGCGCCACGCGCATTGCGTCGCTGAATGCCTTCTGCATGTCCAGGCAGTGCAGGGGGATGCCGTAGTACTTGTCCAGCGCCTCCTGCAAGTCGGTTTTCAGGCGCGGGATATCCGTGTCCTCCGACAGCGCGCCGATTTCCATATAGACATCGGTGATCATGTCCAAATCGCGCCGGGTGAGGGCGATGAAACTCGTGGCCAGGTAGCTGCGCAACTCCGTGCTGAGCCGGCCCGCCATGCCGAAATCCACGAGGCCGATTCGCCCGTCGGAGGTGATGAGGATATTCCCGGGGTGCGGATCGGCGTGGAAGAGACCGGTCCGGAAGAACTGATGCAGGAAGCATTCCGCGAGGTTCCGCGCGACCGCGGCGCGGTCGATCCCCATCGCCGCAAGTTCCTGCCGCCGGCCCAGGGAGATTCCGGCCAGGCGCTCCATCACGAGGACGTCGGGGGTGGTCAATTCCCAGATGACTTCCGGGACGCGCACATTCGGATTGTCCGCAAGGTCCTCGCGAATTTTGCTGGTGAAGGAGCCTTCGCTGACGAAGTCCATCTCCCGCAGCAGGGAACGGCGGAACTCATCCAGGATCACCGGCAACCGCAGCGGCTTCAACTCTTCGATCCGGTCCAGCAGCGGAACCGCCACTTCAAACAGGTCGAGGTCCGCGAGGATGACCTTCTCGATCTGCGGGCGTTTGACCTTCACCACGACCTGCCGGCCGCTCAGCAGCACGGCGTTGTAGACCTGCCCGATGGAGCCGCTGGCGATCGGCTCCTCACCGAATTCCAGGAAGAGCTCCGGGATGGGGCGCTTCAGTTCCGCCTCGACGATGCGCCGCGCAACGGCCGTGTCGAAGGGGGGGACATGCTCGGTAAGTTGGCGCAGTTCATCGATATACGCGTCAGGCAGCAGGTCCGCGCGAGTCGAAAGCACCTGGCCGAGCTTGATGAAGGTGGGCCCCAATTCCTCCAGCGCCATTCGCAGCCGCTTCGGCGCGCTCAGCCCGTCTGGCGGATTCTTTTTGCGGAAGCGCGCCGGCACAAATGACCCCAGGCTGAGCCGATACGCCAGGCTGCCGAACCCGTACCGCGCCAGGACGCGGACGATCGGCGCGAGTCGGCTCAACTGCTGCCTGCGACGAATGAGATGGCCGAGCGGTGAGAGCATGAGTGGCCCAATGCCAGAAGAAAACGCCCCCTGCGCGTGCCTATGAATGTTACTTGCTCCCTCAGGGCAAGTCAACCACGCAGCCGCCGGGGCCTGGAAAAGTTTCCGTCAAGCGGCGCTTTCCCAGCTCACGGAACGCCAAGGGGTTACGCGACTTGATTTTCGGCGGGCGTGGGATATTAAGTTTATCAGAAGGGGTTGGAGTTCAGGGATGAATTGAGAAAAGAGGTGAGCAGTCATGTCTATCAGATATCTGGTACCGAGGCATGGGAGAGGAGGGAGCAGCACGCTCTGGCCGGGCAATACGCTTACTCAGTTGGAGATGGAAGTGGACCACATGCTGGGCCATCCGTTCCTGCGCACCGGTCAAACGATTTTGGAGCGTGACGTTCTCAGCGAAACCTACACGCCCGCCGTGGACGTGCAGCAAACTGAGAACGAAGTGCGCGTGATGGCGGAGTTGCCGGGCCTGAACAAGAAGGACATTGAGATCTGGGTGGAAAGCGACCACCTGATGCTCAGCGGCGAGAAACGGTCCGAGCAGACGAAAGAGGACGCCGGATATTACAGCACGGAAAGGCGTTATGGCTCTTTCTGGCGGATGATCCCGCTTCCTTCCGGGGTGAACTTCGACAAGGCCGAGGCGACGTTCAAAAACGGCATTCTGACCGTTTCGATGCCGAAGACGGAAGAGGCGAAACGCCATCAGAGGAAGATCGAGATCAAGGGCGAGTGAGCCACTCGGTCTTCAGAGCACGGGCGGTGTCCGTGAGCGACGCCCGTTGACGTTTTATGGTAGCATGGCCCAGAGCGCGGGATTGTTGCGTTGAGGCGGCACTGGGCAAGGCATGCCTTGCCCCTACAACCCGTTGTGAGGCGCCGTAGAGGAAGAAGAGCAGACCTTTGTGTCCTTGTCCGTTCCCGGAGCGCCGCATGCAGGAACAACTCATTGCCGAAGCCATTACCCCTGTGCCCGGCACGATGGATACCGGGGGTATGGCGCGCGGCGAACCCGGGCTCCCGATGCGTTTCACCTGGCGCGGGAAGGAATACGCCGTCGCGGAAGTGCTCAGGCGCTGGAAGGAGACGGGCCCATGCCACCACGGCAGCGGCGAGCGGTACGTGCGTAAGCACTGGTTCGAATTGCGCACGGGGGATGGCTGCGTGATGAAACTCTACTTCGAGCGCCAGCCCCGCTCCGCGCGCGAAAAGCACAAGCGCTGGTGGCTGCACACGGTCATGCCGCCGGAGGCGCCAACGGGCTTGGGGGCGTCTGAGGCAGGTTCGTAGGGGCAAGGCATGCCTTGCCCGTCCGACATTCCGGGACAAGTGGGCCTATCGCTGTTATGCCAGGCAGTTCTTCTCCACCCACTCGCAGTTGCTCTTCACCCTTTGCGCCGACTTGCGCAGCGCATCGGCCTCCTCTGCGAGCAGGGTGAGCTCGATCACCGCTTCAACCCCGTCCGCTCCCAGCCTGGCGGGGACGCCGACGAGGAGATCGCTCAATCCGTACTCCCCCTGGAGCAGTGCGCAAACCGGGAGGATCCGTTTCTCGTCGCGCAGGATCGCCTTTACCATCGCCACCGCCGCGGCGGAGGGGGCGTAGAAGGCGCTGCCGGTCTTGAGCAGCGCGACGATTTCCGCGCCGCCGTCGCGCGTGCGCTGGACGATCTCCGCGAGCCGCTTCGCGGGAATCAACTCCGTGACCGGCACGCCGGCCACCGTGCTGAAACGCGGCAGCGGCACCATCAGGTCGCCGTGCCCGCCCAGCACCACCGCGCGGATATCCTTGACCGATACGCCGAGTTCCATTCCGATGAAGGCCGCAAACCGGGCGGCGTCGAGGACGCCGGCCATGCCCATCACGCGGGCGCGAGGGAACCCGGTCTTGCGCCAGACGAGCCAGGTCATGACGTCCAGGGGGTTGCTTACGACGACTACGAAGGAGCGGGGGGCGTGGCGGCGGATGGCGTCGGCGATGCCGCCGACGATTTGAGAGTTCTTCTGGAGCAGGTCTTCGCGGGACATTCCCGGCTTGCGCGCCAGCCCGGCGGTGACGACCACCACGTGGCTGCCGGCCATGTCCGCGAGGTTGTTGCTCCCGGCGTAGCAGGCATCCACGCCGAGGACCGGCGCGGACTCCTGCAGGTCCAGCGCCTTGCCCTGAGGCATCCCCTCGATGATGTCGATCAGCATCACGTCGGCCAGTTCCGCCTCGCCGATGCGCTGCGCTACGGTCGCCCCCACGTTCCCCGCGCCCACGACCGTCACCTTGGGTCTTGACATCGGTTGAATCCCCTTGCTGTGGATGCCGATTCAGGATGACCAGTGCGTCAGACGGACTCGACCGACTTGATTTCCGGCAGGGCCTGCTTGAGGATGCGCTCGACGCCCATCTGGAGTGTCATGCGCGCGCCGGGGCAGCCCTGGCAGGCGCCGCGGAGCTTCACTTTGACGACGTTGTCGGCCGTCACTTCCACCAACTGAATGCCGCCGCCGTCCATGGCCAGCCGGGGCTCGATCTGCTCGGTGAGTATCTTCTCAACCTGTTCGCGCGTCGCCATAGGGGCTCTCCTGACAGAAAAGGCTAAAATCACATTCTGGCATTCTATCAGCGCCCGGGAGCCGCGTCAAAGGCGCCACTTGCGGCGGGTGCGACAACTTGTTAGATTCCATACGGCTCGTTTTGCGTGTGAGGGGAGAGTTGCGCCTGTTTGCCGGGGGCAACCTTCGAAGGAGAACGCATGCCCGCGATGGAAGTCAAGTGCACGCGATGCGGAAGCACCTGGCGCGTCCCCGAGGAGAAGGCGGGCAAGCGAGGGCGCTGCCCGCAGTGCTGGGGCGTCATCAAGGTGCCGGAGAAGCACGTCGAGTCGGTTATCAACATCCAGTATCAAGCCCCCGCGGCGTCGCACTTCGGACGAACAACGATCCTCATCGGGGCCGCGGTGGCCCTCGTGGCGGGGGGCATTCTCACGCTCGTGCTGCGCAGCGGCACGGAAGTGACCTCGATCAGACCGGACCAGGAATTGGCCCCGGAGGTCGTCGTCCAGGTCAGACGCCTCACTATGGACCTGAACAAATTTGAGCAGGTCGACGACGACTGCGACGCTCTGGATGATCTGGTGCGCGAGGAGCGCTGCCTCAAGGCCAGAGAGGTGCTGCGGAAGGATAAGGCGTACGAATCCGTATCCCCGGCCGAGTATGCGCTGCGCGCGGCGGTGAAAGAGGAAGAGACCGCCTATCGCAGCAAGTTGGAGATGGAGAAACAGGCGGCCCCGCCGGATTGGAAGCTGGATACGCCGCTTCAGGAGGAGGAGCGGGGGGCGTTGACGCAGAAATCGGCCGAGCTTGAAAAGCACTCCGCCCAGATGAAAGAGGAGATGGCGCAGTTGGGGGTGAAGGCTCCGGAACGGACCGATTCCCTCGGCCGCGTCCTGGTGGATACCGGGGAAACCCGCAAGCTGCTGGCCGCTCGCGAGACGCAACTGCGGGCGAATATAGCTGAAATACGCAAAGGCCCCGCCAAAGCGCCCTAGCGGGCTAAAGGCATTTCCGACCCTGTGCGCGGCCCCCCAACCCCTTGTGGCGACGGGCTGTATTGCGCCCCATGCGTAGCTGAAAAGTTAATTCACGCCTTCCTGACATTCCGGTTGACAAAGCTCTGCCGGGGATGCTAAAAGGGTCTTCATAATTCCACGCTTTCTTTCTGAATGAAAGCGTCTGGTCATGCGCCGCACAGGCGCCTTACGGACACCATAAACGACGTTCACGGCCGCGCGGAAATTGTTCTCGGCAAGCGCGGAATGTGGTACAGTTGCGCCGATTACAGAGGATAGGCGACAGCCAAAGGAGGTCCGATGTTTTCAAGATTCCTTCCGCACGAATTCAGCTTTTTCGACATGTTCGAAGAACAGGCCAAATACACCGTGGAGGCGGCGACGCTCTTCAAGGAACTCGTGACCAAAGGGAACGTGGGGGCGGAGGCCGTCGAGGAGATGCGCAAGCTGGAGCATAGCGGCGACCAGGTGGCGCACAAGATCATCGACCGGATCAACCGCACTTTCATCACCCCGTTCGACCGCGAGGACATCTACACCCTCACGAAGGAACTGGACGACGTCATTGACATATTGAATACCATCGTGGGACGGTTGCACGTGTACCATCTGACTTCGACGGACAAGAACCTCATCGAGTTCGCCGCCGTGATCGAGGTCTCCGCAAAGCAGTTGGCGACGGCGATCTGCGGGCTGAGGACGCTCAAGAATGCCGAGCCTGTGATGGCCGCCTGCGTTGAAGTTCATCGCCTGGAGAATGTCGGCGACGCCATGCGCGATACGGTGCTCGCCAAGCTGTTCGAGACCGAGAAGGACCCCATCGCCGTCATTAAGTGGAAAGAGATCTACGAGCACGCGGAAACGACGCTGGACATCTGTGAAGACGTGGCGAATATCGTGGAATCCATTCTGGTCAAGCAGGCCTGATCCATGACCCTGACGATCATATTGCTGATAGCCCTGGCGCTCTTTTTCGACTTCCTCAACGGCTTTCATGACTCGGCGAATGCCATTGCCACCGTCGTTTCCACGCGCGTGCTCCGCCCGCGCTGGGCGGTTCTCTGGGCGGCCTCCTTCAACTTCCTGGCCTTCTTCTGCTTCGGCACGCTGGTGGCGAAGACGATCGGCAAGGATATCATCGACCCGCGCATCGTGGATAACGCCGTCATCTTCGGGACGCTCATCGCCGCCTGCAGTTGGAACCTCATCACGTGGTATTTCGGACTGCCGACAAGCTCCTCGCATGCGCTGATCGGCGGGCTGATCGGCGCGGGGCTGGTGAAAGCCGGCATCAGCGCCCTGAAGTTCAGCGGAATCATCAAGACGGTGGCCTTCATTTTCCTTGCTCCGGTGATCGGCCTTGCCCTGGGCGTCATCATCGGGCTGCTGGTGTACAACGCCTTCAAGAAGGCCACGCCCGCCCGCGTGGACCATATTTTCCGCAAAGGGCAGTTGCTCTCGGCGGGCCTGTACAGCATGGGGCATGGCGGAAATGACGCGCAAAAGACGATGGGGGTGATCACGGCGCTGCTGGTCAGCGCGGGCTACCTTCAGACCAAGGAAGGCAATTTCGTGGTCCCGTTCTGGGTCATGATCTCCTGCCAGATAGCGCTTGCGCTGGGCATCGCCTCCGGCGGCTGGCGCATCGTCAAGACCATGGGGCAGAAGGTGGCCAAGCTCAAGCCGGTGGATGGCTTCTGCGCCGAGACCGCGGCGGCCATTACGCTCTTCTTCTCCTCAGCCAACGGCATCCCCATCAGCACCACGCATACGATTACGGGGGCGATCACGGGCGTGGGCTCGCTGAAGCGATTGAGCGCGGTGCACTGGGGGGTGGCGGGGCGCATCGTATGGGCCTGGGTCCTGACCATTCCCTGCGCTGCGGCCATATCGGCCCTGGCTTACTTCATCGTCAGCCGGGTGATCACCATCGCCGGATAATTGACTTGAATCTCGCCTGGATTCGGGTATATTCGCTTAAGTCGCCGGGAGCGCCCTGACTCTTCAAGGAGAATGCCGTGAAAATCTGCATTATGACCGACATGGAAGGCTGCGCGGGGATCATGAACGCGCAGGACTATATCTATTCCAACAGCGTGTATTACGAAGCGGCCTGCGAGATGGCTACGCTGGAAGTCAGCGCGGCGGTCGAAGGGGCGCTGGAAGCCGGAGCCACCGAAGTGCTGGTGGTGGACGGGCACGGCCCCGGGGCGATGAAGCGCAACCTGCTCCACCCCAAGGCGCGCCTGCTGGGCGGGCGTCCCTGGCCGCAGGAGCTTGTGGCGGGGGGCTGCGACGGCTCCTTCAACGCGGCGCTTATGATCGGTCAGCATGCGATGTCGGGCACGGATGGCGGGCACCTCTGCCATACCATGAGCTTCGACGTCGAGGAGTATCGACTCAACGATATCCCGATGGGGGAGTTGGGGCTGTACATGCTCGTGGCCGGCTACTTCGCGGTTCCTCTGATCATGGTCAGCGGCGACGACGCCGCGTGCGCCGAGGCGCGCGCCCTGGTTCCGAACATCGAAACCTGCGAGATCAAGTGCGGCATCAAACGCGGCTCCTCGCACGGGCTCACGGGAGAAGAGAATTCCCGCTTCAACGCCATGGCAATTCACCTGCACCCGGACGAGGCGCGCGCCCGCATCCGCAAGCACGCTTTCCGCGCGGTGCGGCGCATTCCGGAGATCGCTCCCTACCGCCTGGAAGCGCCCTACACGCTGGCCGTCGTGAACCGTCCCAGCGCGGAGAAGCCGAAGCCGGAACGCGCCGTGTTCAAGGCAGTGGATTACCTGGAGCTCATGCGCCAGCTTCGAGGCGGCGCGCCGAGCCGGAAGGGGAAAGCGGCGGCAAAGCCGGCCGCGGCAGCCTCTCAGCCGGCGGCGAAGCCGCGCGCGGCCGCATCGGCCAAGGCCGCTCCTGTGAAACCCAAGCGCGCCGCTACGATCCGCCGGCCCTCCGCCGGAAAGGTTGCCCAGCGCAAGCGCCGAAAGTGACCCCATGAACAGATGGCGTTCGCTTCGCCTGAGGACGCACCTGGTGAGCGTGGTGCTGGTTGCGCTCCTGCCGGCCATCGCGCTGGCCTTGTACCTGGGCTTCCGCATGCGCCAGAACATGGCCGACCAGGCCCGATCTGAGGACCTCCGCCTCGTACGCTTCATCGCGCTCGACCATGAACGCCGCCTCGACCTTGCGAAGAACACCCTGATGACGCTGGCAAGCAGCAGCCAGGTCGTCTCACTCGATCTGAAGGCCTGCTCGGTGTTGTTTCGCCGGGTGACGCGGCAGAATGCGGTATTTGCGAACATTCTCATGGCCTCCCTCGATGGGGACATCGTCGCCAGCGGGATAGACCTGGACAGACCGATCACGGTCACTGACCGACCCTACTTCCAGAAGATATTGCAGACGCGCCAGTTCATCACCGGCGGTTACATCATCAGCCGAAGCACCGGGAAGGCAGCGCGGCCGATGGTGGCGCCGGTTCTGGACGAGCGGGGAGTGATGAGGGCTATGCTCATCGGCGTGTTTCCCGTGGAGCAGCTCGGTGACGTGCTCGCGCGAGTGCAGATCCCTGCCGGGGCCGTCGTGACGGTTTTCGACGCGGACGGCACGATTCTGTACCATTTTCCGGAGGCGCCGGACTTGGTCGGCACGCCGCTCGCCTCCGATGCTTTGAAGCGCTGCCTGGCTAATCCGGCGGAAGGAACCTACGAGGGACGCGGAGGCTCCGGGGAGCGCCGGCTGTTTGCCTACGTGCGGGCGGGCGCGGGTGCCCCGGATGAAACCCTGTTCGTCCGCATCAGCGTCGAGGAGGCGATGGTCTACCGGAAGGCGGACCAATTCCTGCGGCGCAGCCTGATCGGCATTCTCAGCATCATGCTGCTGGTCCTGCTGCTCACGCAGTTCATCGTCAGCCGCATCATTCTTCATCCGATGAACCAATTGATCGCGGCGACCGAGAAGGTGGAGGAGGGGCAGCTTCACACCCGCAGCCAGATTCCGTACGATCACGGGGAATTCGGGCAGTTGGCGCGGGCGTTCGACGAGATGACCGACGCGATGGCGCAGCGCGAGCGTCAGCGCGACCTGGTGGAGGATGAATTGCGCACTGCGGAAGAGAAGCTCAACGCCACGCTGCTATCCATCGGCGACGCGGTGATCTGCACCGACCCGCAGGCGCGGATTGTGCTGATGAATCCCGTGGCGGAAGGCTTGACCGGCTGGCCTCTGGCGCTGGCGCGCGCCAAGCCGCTCTCCGAGGTGTTTCACATCGCCGATGCGCAGACCCGCCGCCCGGCGAATAATCCGGTGCGCGACGTCCTGCGCGATGGCGTCGTTGTCCCCGCAGGGGTGAACGTTCTCTTCTCACGCCAGGGGAAGGAGCGCATTATCTCCACCAGCGCCGCGCCCATTCGGACCAAGGATGGCCTGGTGGCGGGGGCGGTGCTGGTCTTCCGAGATATCACCGCCGAACGGGAAGCGCACCGGGCGTGAGGGCCCGTTGCCCGCGGGGCGTTACTCTCTCTTCCACCGGGTGCCGCCGGCGAAATCTTCAAGGACGATGCCGCGCGCTTTGAGCTGCTGGCGGATTTCATCCGCGCGCTTGAAGTCCCGGCGCTTGCGCGATTCCAGACGCTCCTGGATCAACGCTTCCACTTCCGCCGCGAGCCCCTCCTCTTTGACCTCGCCCAGCACTCCCATGACGTGATCGAACGCCTGGAGCAGCGCCAGGACGCGCGCGGCATCGGCCCGGCTCAGCGCCAGCTTGTTCACCTCGCGCACGAGGTCGAACAGCGCCGCCAGCGCGGCGGAGGTGTTCAAGTCTTCCGCGAGCGCTGCGTCGAACCCTTCCTTGCCCTTCCGCAGAATCTCCGGCAGCGCGGCGCAATCGGCTGGGGCGCTTGCGTCGTTCAGGCGGCGGCGGAAATCCGTCAAGCGCCGGATGGATTCCCGCGCGCCCTCGACGCTTTCCAGCGTGAAGTTCAGCGGCTGGCGATAGTGCGTGCTCATCAGCACGTAGCGGACCGCCATCGGGTCGCATCCCTTCTCCACCAGGTCGCGCAGTGTGAAGAAATTTCCCAGCGACTTGGACATTTTCTGCCCGTTGACCAGCAGGAACCGCGTGTGCATCCAGTAGCGCACCCAGGGCTTCTTGCCCGTGGCCCCTTCGGACTGGGCGATCTCGCACTCGTGGTGGGGGAAGATGTTGTCCTCGCCGCCGGTGTGGATGTCGAACTGGTCCCCGAGGTACTTGGAGGACATGGCGGAGCATTCGATGTGCCATCCCGGGAAGCCGCGCCCCCAGGGGCTGTCCCACTGCATGATGTGCTTCGGGTCCTGCTTCCAGAGGGCGAAGTCCTGCGGGTTGCGCTTCTCCGGGTTCACCTCGATGCGCGCCCCCGCGTTGAGCTGCTCCAGCGTGTTGCCGCTGAGCCGGCCATAGCCGGGGAAGCTGCTCACGTCGTAGTAGACGTTCCCGTTGGTGACATACGCGTGGCCGTTCTCGATGAGTTTGGCGACGATGGCGATCATCTCCGCGACGTGCTCCGTGGCGCGCGGATATTTCTGCGCCGGCTGGATATTGAGCGTTTTGATGTCGTCGAAGAAGGCGTTCATGTAGAACTCGGCGATCTGCCACGGGTCTTTCTTCTGCTCCCGCGCCGCCTTGCTCATCTTGTCCTCGCCCTCGTCGGCGTCGCTGGTCATGTGCCCGACATCGGTGATGTTGACGATCTGCGTGACTTCGTTGCCGAAGTATTCCAGCGAGCGGCGCAGCACGTCGGCGAAGATATAGGCGCGGAAGTTCCCGATCGTGGCGTAGTTGTAGACCGTGGGCCCGCAGTTGTACATGCGCACTTTGCCGGGGGTGATCGGTTTGAACTCCTCCAGCAGGCGGGTGTAGGTGTTGTAGACTCTCATCTTACTTGGCCGCTCCCGCGCCGGCGCTGCCGACATCGAAAGACTCCCCGGGCATCCAGAGGTACATGAAGCGCGATTCCATCTTGGGCATGCCGTCGATCTTGAGGGTCACCGTTCCGGATTTCGCCGCATCCGCTTTGGCGAAGAGCAATTCCATCAGCCCCGGTTTCTTGTGGTAGGTCACCACGCGGCAGTTGGCCGGCAGATGCGCTCGTTTGCGCGCGACGATCAGCGCGTCGTCCAAGTAGCCGATGCTGTCCACAAACCCGAGCTGCCGCGCCTGCTCGCCGGTGAAGACGCGCCCGTCCGTGTGCGTCAGCAACTGCGTCCGCGTGATTTTCACGCCGCGATGCGTCATCCCGTCCAGCACCATGTCCACAAAGCGGTTCTGGTATTCATCCACCATGTCCTGCAAGATCTTGCGGGCTTCGGAGGAGAGGGGCACGGACATGGAGCCGAGGTCCTTCATCGCTCCGGACTTGATCGTGCGCGGCTCGATGCCGATTTTTCCGAGGAGGCCTTCGATTCCGAACAGGGGCATGATGACCCCGATGGAGCCGGTGACGGTGGTCGGGTGCGCGACAATGTAGTCGGCTGACGAGGCGACGTAGTAGCCGCCCGAGGCCGCCACATCCCCCAGGAGCGCCACGACCGGCAGGTGCGTGCGATCCCTGAATGCAACGAGGTCGTGCCGGATGACGTCGCTGGCCGTGATCCCGCCGCCGGGGCTGTCCACGTAGAGCAGGATGGCCTTGATCGAGCTATCGGCTTCGGCGTTCTTTAGCATTTCCTCGATCATCGCCACCGAGTCGCCCCCCTCGCCGAACGGCGAGGGCACTGCGCCGATGATGCCGGTGACCGGGATGACCAACAGTTTCTGGCTGCCGCTGCCCTGCACGGTCTCCTCGACCATGGAGCGGCCCCCGCGCGTCCCGACCACGGAGCCGGTTCCTTCCACTTCCGCCACGGCGCCCAACCCCCAGAGCAGAAGGAGCAGCAGGCACGCGAAGATTCCAATTGCGGCGATTCCCAGCACCCACCAGCCGCAACCCCATTTCTTGCGCTCCGGGGGGAGGCGCACCGCCTGGGGGAATGACGCGCCCAGCGGGGGCAGCGGGGGAGGGGGGGGAGGAGTGAGCGGAGGCTGAGACGCCGAAGGAGCCGGACTGCCCAGGTTCTCCCGGGTTTCTTCTGGTGACATGAGATTTCCCTAGACAAAACCGGAACAAGGCGACCTTGCGTGCCCGGGCGATTATAGTTGCGCCGCGGGAGCGGTGTCAAACTTCTTCTAGGCGCGCCGGTTATCCAATCAATTGTGTGGCTGTCCGTTCGTCGAAAACATCTCGTGCGGTTATCCTGTCACACAGCACGGACAGGCGGAAGGGGCGTTGGATTTTGACCGGAAAAGTCTGTAACATATTAGCTTGACAGTCCCAGACCCCAACCCGTTCGGAGGCGAGTATGTACACCGGCAGGATCGTCGCTGTCGCCCGCAACCTGGAAGGCCGTCTGGCGGTGCTTTACCGCGTCTCCTCGCGCAGTTTCCCGAACCGCGAAGCGCAGATGAAGACAGCCGCCGTCTCCATCGTCCCGAAGAAGGGATTCGAAGGGGACGTATTCAAGAATCCCTACATCGCCTACAATTGCCTGCGCATCGCGGGGGCGACCGCTGTGGCGACGAACGGATCGCAGACCGACCCCATCGCCGAGAAAATCGCCTCCGGCGTGCCCGCGCGCGACGCGTTCATCGGCATCCTTGAGGCGCTCGACTATGAGAAGGACCAGTTGAACACTCCGCGCATCGCCGCCGCCGTCGTGCGGGGCGGGGATTCCGGTTTCCTGGGCGTCGTGCGCGAGGATGGCCTGGAAGTGCGCCGGATGAAGCTCGAAAAGGGGGAGTGCTATTTCGTCTCCACCTACGAGACACACCACGTTTCCGACGCGCAGCGCGGCGAGTTCGACGCCTCCAGCGCCCGGCAGGGGGCGGAGTTCATTCTGTCCAAGGGAGTCTTTGCCGATATGACCAACGCCGTGACCGGCGTTTGCGCTCTGGAGCAGAAGGACGGCTTCGAGATCGCCGTCGCCATGGCTTGATTTGTTTCAGGAGGTAAAGCGGAACTATGTCCCAGCATATCATCGCCATTCTGCTGGTCGTCAACAGTCTGCTGATCCTCGTGATGCTGCTGGTGCTTACCGCGGTGCTGCGGCAGGGGCGCCGGATCGCCCGAATCGCGCGGGAAACCCAGAGTCTGGCGCAGCAGGCCGAAGCGCATCCGCAGGGGCAGGGGGCCGACGAGCCGCGCTCCCCCCAAGGCGGCTGAACATCCCGCCGCACTGACGCCTCGCGAGTTCCTCATCCCCCTCATGGTCATCCTTTAGGCCGAACCCCCGCTATGGACCAAACTGACAGCAGCCGGCGGTATGTTTTCGCGCTCGGATGCCTGGGCATGCTGTTGATGGCCAGCGCCGGCCAGATTCTCCCCGCGGCGCTGGGGCCCATTTCGAAGGAGTTCCATCGGGACCTCACCCAGAGCGGCATCCTGCTGCTGCTGAGCCCGGTGGGGTTCATCTTCAGCACTTTGCTCAGCGGATATCTTTCCGACCGCTGGGGGCAGCGCCCCTTCATCCTTCTCGGCGGATTGCTGATGTCCGTGGGACTTGGATTGACGGCGTGCGCCGCGGCGTACCCGACGCTCGTGGCGGGTCTTTTTCTGATCGGGATCAGCGGCGGATTTCTGGAGTCTCCGATCAGCGCCGTCGTTGCCGACGGCTTTCCGGAATGCCGCGCGAAGATGCTGAACCTGACGCAGATATTCTATAACGTGGGGGCCGTGCTGGGCCCGGCGGTGTTGGCGGGGGCGCTTGCAATCGGCTGGGGGTGGCGGGCAGGCTTCGGTCTCTGCATTGTGCTGGCCGTCGCCAGCGTGATTCTCGGCTACCGAGGATTGCCCAGGCATCGAATCACCGAAGGCAACGCGCTTCATCCCGGTGGAGCGGCGCCGATCCGGTGGGGCGTGGTGATGGCGGTGTCTCTGGCGATTTTCCTCTACGTGGGCGCGGAGATGACCATTGCGCAGTGGAGCGCCAAGTACGTGCAGGACACGTTTGGGGTGGTCGCGGCGCGCGCGGCGCTGACGGTCTCGGGCTTCTGGTTCGGCATGGCGCTGGGGCGCGCGTTATATATCCCCACCGTCGCGCGCTTTGGCTACCTTCCGCCGCTCCTGGTCAGCGGTCTCCTTGCCGCGGCATGCGCGTTCCTTGCCGCTTCGGCCCACAGCGGGGCGATGGCGGCGACGGCGTGCGGGCTGGCGGGGTTCTGCCTCGGCGGCTCCTGGCCGACCCTCCTGGGGTATGCCTCGCACCTCAATCCGGGACGCACCGGCACGGTGTTCGGCGTGATCGTCTCCGCCGGGTCCGCCGGCGCGGTTGTCGTGCCTCCGCTGGGCGGATGGGTGGCCCAGCACTCCGCGAGCCAGATCCGCGCTACGATGGTGCTGGGGGGCTGCGTGGCGCTCCTGGAGGCCACGGTCATTATCCTGCTGATGGTTGCCGCGCGGAGAAAGCGGACGTAATGGTCAATGGGCAATTGGCAACGGAAAGCCGCGCATCGCGGCGAGACGGTTCTGATGGCGGCGTCTGCCGTTCATTGCCAATTGACCGATGCCCATTGACCATTAATCCCTGCCCGAATTTCCTTGAAACTCCTCACCTGACACGCTATCCTACGCCCAGTGCAGTCGATGTCCGACGGCGCGGTTCCTTTCAGGAGGATGCATCATGGCTGTAACCGGGGTAAATCGAAACGCCCAATGCATCGTGCATCACGACCGTCCCGCCGCCGCGCGCTGCGGAACCTGCCACAGACCCATCTGCTCGGAGTGCGTGGTGAGCATCGCCGACGGCAAATTCTGCAGCCATGAATGCGCTAAGAAGGCGGCGGATTTCCATAAGCGCTTCCGGCCGGTCAAACAGGCAAGCAGCCTCTTCGGGCGGCTCGTGCGCGCCGTCATTTGGGTTGTTGTGATCGTGGCCATCCTGGGAATCGTCAACAAGTACGTCACCCCGATCCCGGTGCTCAAGCCCTACCTGGAGAAGCTGCCGTTCCTCGGCGCGAACGCGGCCGAAACCTCCACCGCCCCCAGCGCACCCGCGCGCAATGCGCCCAGCGCGCCCGGGTCGGGCCCCAAGACGCCCAATGCCCCCGCTTCATCCGGGGTGACTCTGTAGGGGAGTATGAGAGAAAGAAGGTCGCGCCCCTTTTCCATTGATGGAAAAGGGGCCTGACGGCTTCTCCATGCTTTTCCCATCATTCGGTTTCCATCATTTTGACTTCGCGCCCCCTCCGTGCTAAAGTCCATTTTTCGGCATTCCCGCTTCGCAAAGTGCGAGAACCATGGCAGATAAGGCGGTCATACAACAGAGAAAGAGCGACCACCTCGCGATTTGCCGCGAGCGCGATGTGGAGTTCCACAGCAAGAACTGCTGGCTCGAACACGTGGAGCTGATTCATCAGGCGCTGCCCTCTTTCTCCCCAAGCGAAGTGGAGCTGCGCGTTCGCTTTCTTGGCCGCGACCTTGCAGCGCCGTTCCTGATCGGCGCCATGACCGGCGGCACGCAGGAGGGGGGGCGCATCAACCGCACCCTCGCCCGAGTCGCCTCGGACCTGGGCATCGGCCTGGCGCTGGGCAGCCAGCGCCCGATGCTGGAAGAGCCGCGCCTGAAGGGGACCTTCGACGTTCGCGCCGCCGCGCCCGATATTCTTCTTCTGGGCAACATCGGGCTCTCACAGGCCATGACGCTGCCGTTGAAGCGCATTGTCGAATTGATGAAGAGCATCGGCGCGGATGGAATCTGCCTGCATTTGAACGCTGCGATGGAGATGTCCCAGGTGGAGGGGGACGAGCCGCGCGGGCGCTCGGAGGGGGCGATCCGACGCCTCGCCGCCGCGCTGGGCGAGCGGTTGATTGTGAAGGAAACCGGCTGCGGCATGGCGCGCGAGACCGCCGAACGCCTGATGCGGTTGGGAGTGAAGACGATCGATGTCGCGGGCGCGGGCGGCACCTCATGGGTCCGCGTGGAGAACCTGCGGCGCGGCGGCGTTCCGGCGGGGCGCGACGAACTGGAGGAATGGGGCATTCCCACCGCCGCCTCGCTTATCGAACTGCAGCCGCTGCTCGGAACAGAGCGCGCGCCCCGGCTGCGCGTCATCGCCTCGGGCGGCCTGCGAAGCGGCATGGATCTTGCCAAGTCCATCGCGCTCGGCGCGCAACTCGGTTCCGCCGCGTTGCCCGTCCTGCGCGTGCTGCATCACGCCGGAGAGAAGGGGCTGAGGAACTGGCTCGCGGGGATGCTCGCCGAATTGCGTTGCGTGATGGTGCTGTGCGGCTGCCGCGACCTGGCGGCCCTGCGCCGCGCCCCTGTGGTGCTGTCGGGCCCTCTGCAGAATTGGGCGGAGCAGAGGCGTGTAAGGAGTCGATCGCGTGGATAAGCCGACCGACGATAATCTCTCGCGCCTCCCGGGATTCTACAAGCTCTCCATCGCCGAGCGCCTCGACATGCTCGGGGCGCGCATCCACCTCACTCCGGAGGAGCGATACAGCCTCCGCGGCGAGCCGCTTCCGCTGGCCATCGCCAACCAGATGGTCGAGAATGTGATCGGCGTGTTCGGCATGCCGATGGGGATCGCCGCGAATTTCCACATCAACGGCCGCGATGTCCTCGTGCCGATGGTGGTCGAAGAGGCTTCCGTGATCGCCGCCGCGAGCCATGTCGCCAAGCTCGTGCGCGAGCATGGCGCGCTGACAACCTCCTCGACCGACGCGGTCATGATCGGCCAGATTCAGATCGTCGGCATCGCCGACCCGCAGGCGGCCCGCCAGAGAATCCTCGACGCGCGCACGCGAATCCTGGCGATTGCGAACGAGCAGGACCCCGTTTTGACCGAGATGGGCGGGGGGGCCAGGGACGTCGAGGTGCGCGTGCTGGAGACCCCGCGCGGCGCGATGATCGTGGTGCACCTGCTCGTGGACGTGCGCGACGCCATGGGGGCGAATGCCATCAATACGATGTGCGAGGCGCTGGCGCTGTACATGGAAGGGCTCTCGGGGGGCAAGGTGCTGCTGCGCATTGTGAGTAACCTGGCGGACCGGCGCCTGGCGCGCGCGCGGCTGGAGATCGCCCCCGCCGCCTTCGACGAGCACAATTGGAAGGGGCAGGTGGTGGCGGAGGGGATCGTCAACGCGTACGCCTTCGCGCAGGCTGATCCGTACCGCGCCGCCACGCACAACAAGGGAGTGATGAACGGCATCGACGCCGTGGTGCTGGCCACCGGCAACGACTGGCGCGCTGTGGAGGCCGGGGCACATGCCTATGCCGCGCGCTCGGGCAAGTACGGTCCGCTGACCACCTGGGAGATCGGGCCGGAAGGGCGGCTGGTGGGGAATATCGAGTTGCCGATGTCCGTGGGTCTCATCGGCGGCGCAACGAAGGTGCATCCCACCGCGCGGCTGGCGCTGAAGATTCTGGGAGTGAAGTCGGCTCGCGAACTCGGCGAAGTGATGGCTGCGGTTGGCCTCGTGCAGAATCTGGCCGCCATGCGGAGCCTCGTGACGGAGGGAATCCAGAAGGGGCACATGATCCTTCACGCGCGCAACGTCGCGATCTCAGCCGGAGCGGTGGGGGAGACGGCGACGATCGTGGCTAACCAGATGGTGCGCGAGGGGAAGATACGCTTCGACCGCGCGAAGCAGATATTGCGCCACGTCCTCATGGCCGCCGAGAAGAAGGTGCGGACGATTGAGACGCGCATGAGCCACGATTCACCGAAGCCGCCCACGCCCCAGGACAGATAGGGGAAGGGGAATAGGGCGCGCGGCCCCCAATATCCAACCGCCACGGTCAGGGATAAATAGGTTTATGTCCCCAGAATATCCGAAACGGAGAAAACGCCATGCTCCCCTGATGGCTGCTATTTCACTTGACACCCGCTTTCATAGACGGGAGGGACAACAGAGGGACAGACACCCCCGAACTCCTATTTCCTCCGTCGCAAGCACAGCACCAACACGCTAACAACAATCGTCGCGCATATGATACTGCCGAGCAACGTCCCCCATCTCGGCAGTCCGTGAATACCGCGCGGTCCAGACTGTGGTATGGACCTTCCTGAAGGCGTAGACTTCGACTGATCCAAGATGTATAGTTCCATTGGACCACGCTCCACGTGCAACACAGCATCGTCCTCCTTCGGCGGGCCACCATGCATGAAGTAGTCATAATTTACAGCCAGCCGGTCCTTGTTCTCCCTATACCAACGACCGACTTCGTCAACGAAAGCATCATCGTCAGGAAACCTGCCACGGATGGCGGGAAAAGCTCCCGCATACACTTCAACAAGCGACTTCTTCACTTCAGCATTCGTGGCCTTCTTATAGCTTTCGCCTATAATCAGGATGGCATCGGGTGGTGTCATCGTCAAAGCCAACGTCCATTCAATTCCGCAGAAGCCACGTAATGTCTTCAGCGACCGCCCCGCGAGAAGCGAGACAAGACGCGTCCTGTCGCCGTCGTCGAGTAGGGCCATGACCATTTCAGGCAGCAGTTCCTCTTCGAACTGCGACATTGTAGCTGTCTTGCACAAGCCATAGATCAGAAGGTCCTTCTTCCCTGCGGAGCATGCGCCAATCACTTGACGCAACTCACCCGTTCGTTTCACCCAACCTTCCTTTGTTCTTCTGTCCACGTCCTTTGTCGCAGCATTCCATTCATGCTCTAATGACGCAACGAATTCCTTGTAGTCCCGCATTCTACTTGAATCAACGCCAGCCCGTTCCGAACCCGGATCAGCCGCTGGCGACATATTGCCAAGGAAGACCAACAAGATGCTTGCTGCAAGGGTCAGTCGCATGTTCACCATTTGGGGAAATCTCCATAGCACGCGTTGTACTGCCTATTCATTGCGCTTGTCGAATAACCGCATGCACATCTTGGCTACGTCGGCAAATTGAAACTTAGCACCCACGCCGGGGACCCAGTAAGGGAAGGGCGGCTGGGGTGCTTGCACGTGAAGTCGTCTTGATAGCAATTGCCATTCGACCACGTATGCGTTCAGTAATATTGCACGCCATTTCCCATACGACTGTGGACCTTCCCGTCCGTGCCCGACATACTGATCACTGTCAATCTTCGTTACCCATTCTTCATGCCATACGGCGTCCCTATTATTGTAACCAGCAAGGATCACATAGTGAGGAATGTTCTCAAGCGGTGCGCGTTCCCCATCCTTCATCGGTGTGATGTCGTAGCCGTCCACCAAGATCAGTTTACCTGAGTAGCCGACTGTCAGCACACCGTAGGGTAGAGGCAAAGCTGGTCTTGAACGTTCCTCCGGAAACGGCGGGCTGTTCCCCCCGCATATCTCATCTAGATAGGCATTATAGTTTGTAGCCGATATCGTATCAATTAGCCCCTTCATACGAATCCAGCGCGAACCAATTTCACAGCCCATCGAAGCATGCGTACCAACCGTGAAGGCTTCATCTATTTCGGCCGCCGAATACTGCGACCCCGCAAAACCGGCCGCACGCGTCAGACGGGTCGAGAAGCCACACTTCAGACCGCTACGGGCGGCAGCCGCTGTATTGTCCCTCCATCTCCCTTCAAAGCACTCTAGAAGCATGCCAACATCCACCTTCGTCCCCACAGGCAAGGAGGTATTGATTGTTGCCGGCTGGGTCGCAAGAGGGATGTCATTGTCATCAACGGCGACAAGCGTTGCGGCATAGCCTTCTGCGAACGTAATCATGTTGGAAAGCGATGCCAGCGTGCAACTTGGATCATTTGATTTTGCGTGGCCGTGATACGTATCGGCTACGGCATCATACGACCATGTGTCTCTTGTCCAAGGGCCTCTTTGGGTAGCACTGGCCGTTTGGTCCTTGACATCCCACTCCAGCGTGAGCCAGACGTCCTTTTCATCATCGTAATACTTGGCGTAGAACGGGATCATCGTCTCCCCGTCCTTGTCGAGTTTCTTGCTCCACCACAGCAGCGGCCAGACGCATTCGGAGTAGCTGCCTATCGCCGGATCGGCTCTTTCTCCGCCCCCGATGGAGTACTCCGCCCAGTCGGTATATGTATCATACGTCGGGTTCAGGTACAGCACCCAGCGCGCATCGGCGGGCACTGGCGTGGTGTACCCCAAAACGTCCGCGTAGAACACATCGTTGTCAATGATGCCCCAAGAGTCCACGTCATCCGCCGTCGGCGGGCTGTCGCCGTACCAGTAGGAAACCGCCTGTATTTGTCGTTTCTTGATGACGTGGATGGTGGACTGGACCGGGTCGCTCAGGACGATCGTCTCCGCGGAGGCTCCGTAATAGGCGACCTTCTGCGCCGTCACGGCGGACTTGATGGGGTAGTGCCCTTCGGCGTCGAACGTCTGAATGAAGTTCGTCGGCGCGGTCGCGCTGTACCCCCAACCATAACCATATTCCGGCGTCGCCCCCGGCGCACCCGTCCACAGGTGCATCTCCTCCGCAGGCAGCGACGGCGGGACCAGCGGCCCGCTGACGATGATGCTCTCCCCCGCCTGAATCAGATGGTCCCCCTCCCCGAAAACCGTCATCTTCCACACCAGCGACCGGTCCGGCAGCTTCGTCACGTTGCCGTCGTAGTCCACGCTCTTGAATTCGAGGTTCACTGTCCGGTCCGCCGCCGTCAGGTACGCCGTCTTCGGCGCCCAGTAGTAGTCTCCGGTAATGTAGTAGTTGGGGACAAGATGCTGCACGACATCCAGGCGCACCGGCATCGCCCACCACGTGTCGCCCATCACCGTGTCGCCGCCGGCATTGGCGATGCTCTGCCATTGCGGGTCCGCATCCCACGCCGTCGGAGCGTACCGCCACAGCACGTCCGCATCGGTGAGGTCCTTCGTCCCCTTGATATACGCCGGAGAGACGAAGGAGTCCCCATCGTTCGTCGCCGTCGGCGCACCGGGTCTCTGGTAAATCGTCAGGCTCGCCATCGCCGCATCCGTGTCCGCCTGGTCCGGGCCGCGGACTTCGATGGTCACGTTCTCGACGGCGTCGCTGGAAATGTACGCATCGTACAGCGTGAACCTCCCCTCCGGGGCGGTGTGACCATACACGTCATGCCACAGCGAGCCATCGGGGCTGACTTTGTCCTGAACGACCGTCTTCCCGCCATCTGCGATGATCGGCGGCTTCACCAAACCCATCCACTGAGGCAAGCCTGATTCACCCCGCGCTATGCGCAGCTTCAGTTCCACTCCGGGGATCGGCTCGTTGATGTTCACCCTGATGTCCGCATGGTGCCCGAACGCCGCGCTTGCGGAGCTGGACATAACCGGGAGTCGCCGGCTCACTCTCCGCACAGAGTCGCCGATGTTCGGTGCGAGAGGAATTTTGTAAAGTTCGCGGCCGCACGTACAATCCACACCCTCGCTTACATTTTGGCACCCGCCATCTTGGGGACAAATAACTCAACATTCTGCTCGAAGTGCCCATACTTCGGATTCATCTCGATGTTCTTCATATTACTTCTATACCACTCCGCCACAGCATTGACAAATGAGTCATCACTCTTAAGATATTCTTTTCGTATAGAGGGAAAACCCGTAGCCAACATCGTCAGAAGTCTGGCCTTGGCAGTTGGCTTGGTCGCACGCTGGTATGCTTCGACCAAAACGAGAATGGGTGCAGCGAGCGGAGGTGGATCAATAAAGTGCATTTCGGCCAGCCACACTTCCAGCGTCTCAGTGCGGCTGACGACAAACGGCGGATTCTGCGAGAGCAACGCGACCAGTTCCGCACGCTTTCCCCTTTGAGCCAGCACCTTGGTAACATACCCCGAAATCAAACTGCCTCCATCATCTTCCGTTCCCAACTCGCATAGTAGAGCATCAAACTTTTCTGCGGGCAAAGAGTCAATACTTCTAGCGAGCGCCGCGTCTGCTTCAGCGTAGTATCGCAAGGGATCAGATTGTTCAAGCACCTCCGGTATCCGCCTGATGCCCGCGTCTCGCTCCCGCACAACTTGTTCCTTCACACTTCGTTGGGCAGAGGGGAGTGGTTCACCGTGTCCACTTCCCCCTGTGCGGCACTTGTAGATGAGAAGGACGCCAACTAACAAAACGAGCGCCACTAGGGCCCACACTAGATACTTCATTGTAGAATACCCATAATTAATAATGCCTGACCTCGACAACACTCTCTGACTGCGATTAATCAGCATTTAGGCTAGAGCTGATTATTTTTGAGAAATGTTAAGAGATAGAACTGCACTTTAGGGAACCATGCTTTGCCACCAAAACCTGGAACTTGCAGGTTCACTGTTATCTGCCCCTCAGGACCTGTGACTTCGACCGTTTTCATGAAGATATTCCCACTGCGCCAATCATAAACGTCCCGATACATATTCTCCAATGTGGATTCCACTTTGGAACTAGCACGAACCCCCATCGGATGTGCATGGACCATTACTGAGGCACCAGGCGCTATGACCGTTGCAAATTCCGACCCATAGAAGCCAGGATCTGGCGGCTGAGTGTAGTTGTTCATGCCTGTGCACACCATGAGATAATGAGACCAATTTTACGGAAAACTGGGTAACACTTGTCCGTCCACCGAGACGGTGATAACTCCATTGTGGTGTAACCAGGATTCCACGGCCCGACGCCACGCGGCGTCCTGGGCATCGGCGCCGGATAACCCTTCACGGGAGAGTATATCCAGCGCCTCCCTCGTTATCCAGTCAATTACCTC
>CAIUPP010000139.1 GCA_903901045.1 uncultured Planctomycetota bacterium | reverse complement strand
GAAAGTCGAGCGCACGTTCTCCTGGCTCAACAACTTTCGCCGTTTGGTCGTTCGTTGGGACCGCACCCTGACGATCTATAGTGGATTCTTTCATGTCGCTTGCCTCATCATCACCTTGAGGCAGTTATGAAACCGGTTCTAACCAACCCTTTCCGCACCGGATTCATGAGAATATAGTCGCTCTTCGACTCGGCCGATTCGCAAGACCGCAACATATGGTCAAAAGATTCTGCTTGCCACACGGGCCCTCGGCGCTGAAGCGTTTTGTTCACGTTCAACGCCGAGACGCCCTTGATCTTTCGCAGTACCTTTTCCAATAGTATCGGCTCGCCGTTGTTGTCCGACATAGGTGTCAGGATGAGGTGAACATGATCCGGCATAACCACGGCACAATGAATGAAGGCTGCGCGGCCATGAGTCTCCCGGCACATGTCGAGAACGACGCGCCGCGCGGCTTCCGGCAGAGTCCAACGGTCTCTGGTGCAGAAAGTGACGAAGTATGTCTTGCCGAGTTTCTGGAGATGAGGCATGTTCCTGCGGTAAGCGTGGACCGGTTCCATGTCCCTTTGTTCCTCCCTGGAATCCCGGCGAGAGCATATTCGTCAGAAGGGCACACGATTACTTCGCGGGCTGAAGCCCGCGCTACATGGCGCGTCACGGCGCGATTGATCCGCGGGCTAAAGCCCGCGCTACACGGCGCGTCACGGCGCGATTGATTCGCGGGCTAAAGCCCGCGATATCACTGACGGCGCCCTTCAACTACTTCCCGCACTTGCACCCGCAGGCGCAGCCCCCCTTGGGCTTCGCGTCGGTCAGGCAGGCCACGCCGGGCAGTTCCTTGCCTTCGAGGAACTCCAGCGACGCGCCGCCGCCGGTGCTGATGTGCGTCATCTTCTCCGCCAGCCCGCTCTCGTTCACCGCGGCGACGCTGTCCCCCCCGCCGATGATGCTCAGGCACTTCGTCTCGGCGATTGCCTTGGCCACCGCCATCGTCCCGCCGGCGAAGGGCTTCATCTCGAACGCCCCCATCGGGCCGTTCCAGACCACCGTCTTGGCCTTCTTGATCTCATCGGCGAAGAGCTTCACGCTCTTGGGGCCGATATCGAGCGCCATCCAGCCCTCCTTGATCCCCGCCTCACCCACCGTCTCGATTTTCGCGTCGGCGGCGAACTTGTCGGCGATGATGTGGTCCACCGGCAGGAGAATCTTCTTCTTCGCGGCGGTGGCCTGCGCGAGAATCTGTCTGGCCAGCTCCACCTTGTCCTCCTCGACCAGCGACTTGCCGATCGGCAGCCCCTTGGCGCGGTAGAAGGTGTACGCCATCGCGCCGCCGATGATGAGGGAGTCCACCTTGCCCAGCAGGTTGGTGATGACGTTCACCTTGTCGCTGACCTTGGCGCCGCCGAGGATGGCGACGAACGGGCGCGCGGGATTCGCAACCGCTTCGCCCAGGTAGTTGATCTCCTTCTCCATCAGGAAGCCGGCCACGCTCTCCTTGACGAACTGGGCGATCACGGCGGTCGAGGCGTGCGCGCGGTGCGCCGAGCCGAAGGCGTCGTTGACGAAAATCTCGCCGTAGGAGGCGAGCTTCTGCGCCATCGCCTTGGTCTTCTCCTTCATCTCCTTCTTCGCCTTGGCGGCCTCCTCGTCGCTGAGCCCCTCCGTCTTGGCCTTGCCCTCCTCTTCCTTGTAGAAGCGGGTGTTCTCCAGCAGCAGCACCCCGCCGGGCTTGAGCGCCTTCACCGCGTCGTCCGCCTTCAGGCAGTCCGGCGCGAACGCCACCGGCTTGCCGAGCAGCTTGGCCAGGTAGTCGGCGACCGGTTTCAGGCTGAACTCCGCCTCGTATCCCTTCCCCTTGGGGCGGCCCAGGTGGCTCATCAGCACCTGCGAAGCGCCCTGGTCCATGATGTACTTGATCGTGGGGAGGGCGGCGGTGATGCGCGTATCATCCTGCACCTGCCCGTTCTCCATCGGCACGTTGAAGTCCACCCGCACGACCACGCGCTTCCCCTTCAGCGACACATCGCGAACGGTTTTCTTGTTCATCTCAAATCCCTTCCTGCATATAAATGTATTGTGCTGCACCTGCGGCAAGGCGCTCCTTGCCCTTAACTCCTGCTCCGCTCTCATCTCATGCAAAAAACCGTGTAGCGCGGGCTTCAGCCCGCGGCCTCTCGCGCATCCCGTGTAGCGCAGGCTCCAGCCCGCGGCATCTCGCGCATCCCGCGTAGCGCGGGCTTCAGCCCGCGAAACCTTCTTCGCGCGCCACGTGCAGCGCCGGGCTTCAGCCCGTGCCTACACCGTTGCCGGCGGGGTGGCGGGGGGCTCTTCCTCCGGCCAGATGCGCAGCGCCACGACCGTGATATCATCGTATTGCGGAGCGGCGCCTGCGAACTGGCGGATCGACTCCGTAATCTCCGCGGAAAGCTTCTTCGGCCCCTGCCGCGCAAAACGCTTGCACAACTCCAGAAGGCGCTCCTCGCCGAACGGCTCCCCCTGCTCGTTCATCGCCTCGGTCACGCCGTCGGTGTAGAACAGCACCGTGTCGCCCTGCTCCAGTTGCATCGTCTCCTGCTCCATCACCGCGCGGAAGCGGTTCGGGCGCAGCAGGCCGATGGCCGCGCCGCGAGGCTTGTACCGCTCGATGACCAGGCCGCGTTCGCGGATGACGAAGGCGTCCGGATGCCCCGCGCAGACCAGGCTGAACTGCAGCGTGCTGAGCGTCAGCACGCCGTACATCGCCGTCACGTACAGCCCGCGGCGCATGTCCGCCGAGAGCGCCGCGTTCACCTCGTTGAGAACCCAGGCCGGCGACGTGCTGCGCGGCGAAGCCATCTTCAGGAAGGTCCCGGTGATCGCCATGAGCAGCGCGCCGGGCACCCCCTTGCCCGCCACGTCGAAGACCAGCACCCCGAGGTGATCATGGTCGATGCGATAGAAATCGAAATAGTCCCCCCCCACCTCCTGCGCCGCCGTGTACTGCACCCCCAGCGAAAGCCCCGGGATGCGCGGCAGGTCGGTCGGGATCAGGCGCAATTGAATCTGCCGCGCGATCTTCATCTGCTCCTCGGACCGCTGCCGCTGGATTACCTCATTCTGCAGGCGCGCGTTATAGATGGCCAGCCCCGCCTGCTCCACCACCAGGCTCATCAGGCGCAGGTCCTCCTCGCTGAACGCCGCGCCATCCTTGCGGTTCACCAGCTGCACCGCGCCGTACACCCCCTCGGGGCTGCGCAGCGGCAGGGCGATTGTCGAGCGGATCATCGGGGTGGGCCAGGTGTAAAGGCGCTCGGCGCTCTTGGGGTTGTCGATGTACAGCGGCGTGCCGTTCTCCGCCACCGGCCCCAGCACCCCCAGGCCGCGCGGCATGGCGGCCAGCCGCCCCTGCGACTCGTCATCCTTCTCCGGCGGCATCGGCGGCGGGAACTGACCCCGCACCAGCACCGGGCGCAATTCATGCGTGTGCGGAGCGGCCAGATAGATCGCTCCCGACTCCGCCCCCAGGTTCCCCATCAGGCTGTCCATCAGAAGTTCATAGAGGTGGGACAGGTCGGACGTGGATTTCAACTGCGTCGTGATGCGGTGCAGCAGCAGCGTGCGCTCGGTGCGCTTCTCGATCGCGCGCACCGCCTGAATCTCGCTGCGCCGGTAGTTATCGCGCAGGAACACCGCCACGAACAGGGTGAAGGCCAGCGTCGTCAGGAACTCGCAGGGACCGGTGACCATCTGCACCATCGCCCCGAGCAGACCGCTGACGCACGCCCAGAGGAACACGCGCGTCTCGGTGGCGGAGAGCCAGATGATCCGGGACTGAAACGCTTTCCATGCCAACAGCAGGTACGCCACGGCTTGAAGCCCGTGCAACACCAGCGAAGCGCGGCCCATCTGTTCGTAGGAGGTGGGCGCGCCGACGGACAGGGTGTCCGTCATCGCCGAAAGCAGCGCGCCGAGCGAGAAAATGACGCCCGCGGCGATCAGGAAAACGCGGCTGTGCCGGCGCTCCAGCCGGTTGGCCAGCGGCCCCGCCGGGTAGGAGCGGCTGATCCGCACGAAGTCGAAGCAGAACGCCACCCCCAGCAGGCCCACCGTCGAGAGCAGCGGATACCAGATCCACATCTCCGGGCGCACCAGCGCCGTGCCGTGCGAGGCCCCCAGCCCCAGCATCAATCCCATGATTTCGGCGGCGAGCAGGCAGATGAAGGTGCTGAAGAGAATGAGGTGGCGCTCGAAGCCGACGCGCCGCTGCCGCGCCAGGAGCGCCTCGCTGCTGACCAGAATCGCCAGCACCAATGCCCGCCCCAGGCAGTAAACCGCGTCGTCGAGCGGGATCTCTATGTACGCACTCGGGTCCACGCATCGCCTCGCATCGGTTCGGCCGGCCGGTTGGAGTGAGACAAAACCGCGATAGTCCTGAGCCCATCGGCGCGTTCAGGGCGCAAGCGCCGCGTCGAAGAACTCAGAGGATTCTATCGGGGCGGGGTATCGGCGTCAAGGAAACATAGTAGACTGGTAGTGTACCCTGTCGTGTGTAATTTGGAAGGAGCAGGAAAAAGGGCGTATCCTCCAGTTGGATTCAATGGACACATTTTTGGAGGACACGCCCGTGCAGCATGCAGTGAAAAGGAGCTTGGAGCATTATGTACCGCAGG
>CAIUPP010000138.1 GCA_903901045.1 uncultured Planctomycetota bacterium | reverse complement strand
GGGAACGACGCGACTTGGGATTGAAGTGAGCCCCCGAAGGGGGCGACGGAACCTTGGCGGGAGTCTCCGTCGCCCCCTTCGGGGACTCGGGGATTGGGTATGACTTGCCCCCACGACTCGCTTCGCTCGCCGTGGGTTAGAATCCGACGGCCGCTTCGCGGCCTGAGAAGCGGAAGAGGATGATGTTAACAGCGCAAACAGCTTCCAGCCGGCCGGAGTTGCACGGCCCCATCGTGGAGTTGCCATGAACAGCAGAACGAGAGTCAGAAACGCCATCGAGCGGCGGCCCGTGGACCGGGTCCCGCGCTACGACAGTTTCTGGGAAGACACTATCGAGGCCTGGGTGGCGCAGGGGTATCCGCGCGGAGTCGATCCGGGGGAGTTCTTCGGGTTCGACATGACGATGATGGGCGTTGACGTTTCGCTCCGGCTCGAACAGAAGCTGCTGCGTGAGGATGGGGAATACCGGACCGTGCGGGACCGGCATGGCGTGACGATTCGGAAGGCCATCGGCAAGTCCCGCAGCCTCGAATGCTCCGACCACGCGACCACGGGAAGGGAAGCCTGGGAGAAGCTCAAGGGGCGCATGCGCCTGAACCCCGCCGACAAAGCCCGCCTGGACACGCGCTCCTATTTTCTCCACATGGAGGACTATCCCACCTGGGAGCAGGCCAGGGCGCAGTACGACCGCCTGCGCGCAACGGAGAAATACGTCGTCTTCCACTCCTACGGCCCCTGGGAGGGGACGTGGCGTCACCGCGGCTATTCGGAACTGATGATGGACGTGGCCGCGGACCCCGAGTGGGTGCACGACATGGGCCGCACCCTGGTCACCCTGCTGATAGCCACCCTGGAGCATGGTTTGAAGGTAGGCATCCGGCCCGACGCGCTCTGGCTGGTCGACGACCTGGCCTGCACGCGGGGGCTGCTGCTCTCTCCCCGGAGTTGGCGCGCGATCTTCAAGCCGCTTTACGCCGACCTGGGCCGGTTCCTCAAGGCCAACGACATCAGCTTCTGGCTCCACTGCTGCGGCAATTGCGAGGAGCTGATTCCCGATTTCATCGACTGCGGCTTGAATGTCCTTCAGCCGCTCCAGGCGCAGAGCGGCATGGATGTGCGGCAGTTGAAGCCCCGGTACGGCGACAAGCTGACCTTCTGGGGGAACATCGACGTCACCAAGATGAGCGGTCCGGCGGAGGTCCTCGAAGCGGAGGTCCGGGAGAAGCTGCTCGTCGCCAAGGCGGGGGGCGGGTACCTCTACCATTCCGACCATTCCATTCCGCCGGAGGTGTCGTTCCAGCGCTATCAATGGATGATGAACGAACTGGTCTTGAAATACGGACAGTATTGATTGCCCCAAGCGGCATTCCGTGGAGCGACTGCGATGAGCCGGTGCGTGACGGTCTCCTCCTATTCATCGAACGCGTACGCCGAACTCGGTCAGGAAGAGTTGCTGGCGCGTTCCATACAGGTCATCCGCGAGGCCGCGGCGCGCGGGGCGGAGCTCCTGGCCTTCCCCGAAGCCTGGTGCCAGTTGCCGCTGATCCACCGGAACCGCGGCGGCTACTGCGCCTCGGCCGAAGCGGCGCCGGGCGCGCACTCGCTTCCGATCATGGAGGCCTGCGCCGCCTGCCGCCTGCCGGTCCTCTGGCCGATGCTCGAACGGCGGGAGGAGGGGGTGTTCAACACGGCGCTGTTCATCGGGGCGGATGGAAAGCTCCTCGCCCGGCGCGACAAGCTCTATCTGACCGACAAAGAGGCCAACGACGGCGTGCGGCATGGCCGGCTCCTGGAGACGGCCGATCTGAAGTTCGGGCGGGTCGGCTCCGCCATCTGCTTCGACGCCAACTTCCGCGACGCCTGGTCCCGCCTGAAAACGGAGGGGGCGGAACTGGTGCTTTTCCCCTCCATGTTCCAGGCCACGCGGCACCTGGCCGCGCGCTCTCTCGAATTCGGCTACTACATTCTGACGGCCCTCACCCGCCCCGGCGCCGGGCAATTGATCGGGCAGTGCGGCGAAGTGCTGGCGCAGGCCGATGCGGAGGGGCTTCTCGTCGCGCGGATCAACTTGAACCGGCGCGTGATCCATATGGACAACAACTTCGAGCGCGCGGCAGGGGCCCTCGCCGCAAAATATGGCGACGCGGTGCGGATGGAACGGATGGACTCCGAATCGCGATTCGCCCTTGAGGTCGTCGCCGAGGGGCTGAACGTGGACGACCTCATGCGGGAGTTCGCCATGGAACCGCTGGATGCCTATTACCGCCGGATGGAAACGGCCCGCGCGCGGGCCGCCGGTCACGGACCTTCTTGAGAGAGGCGGCTGCGATGGGACGCAAGAGCGCGGGGATGACGGTCGATTTCATCGATGACATGCTGACGATCACCTTCACGGAAGAGAAGATACGCCAGTTGCTGCAGATGCTCAAACGCGAGGGGTTTCAGCGCGTCTTCTGGTACGACTACCCCGCGCACACCGGGTGGTTCCGGGACTGCGGCGTCTTCGGCAAGATTCTCAACAGCCTGCCCCACGTCCCCAATCACGCCGAAATCGCCGTCCGGGAAGGAAAGGCGCTGGGGCTGGAGATGTACGTCACGTACAAGCCGTACGAGGAGGGGGGCCTCTTCTCCTTCCCGCCGGGGTCGGAGATGGACCGCAAGTACGGAAAGCTGCAGCGGCTCGGCGGCCGCCCCGCGCTGTGTACGGAGTGGCTGCTCCAGCACCCGGAGATGCGCGTTCGCCGGCGGATGGAGGAGATCCCGCCTGATGTCGATCAGAAAGTGATTGACCGCATCGAGATAGACAAGGCCGATGATGTTCCCTCGGGCCTCGCCAAGGGCGATCTGCGCCTCTACGTCAGCCGCGACAACGCACGCTACGCGGAGTACTCGGGCCGCTGGGAGTTCAAGGAGGAGACCGTTCCCGCCCTGTTGCTGGATTACTTCGGCCAGCAGATAAACACGGAAACGCGGAAGACGCGCCGCATCACCCTCTCCGGACTCCGCCTGGGGCCGGAGTGGAAGTACGTGGCGGTGGATGCCGGCGAAAAGGGGGCGGCGTTCAAATCTATTCCGATGACCATGTGCCGCGTCTATGACCCCGAGGGGAAGCTGATCCCCGTCACGTTCGCCGTCAAGAGCGGCGAACGAAAGCCCGACCCCTACGCCGTCAGCCAGGGTATTTCATCGGGCGGGTTCATCGAGAACGGATTTGAATACGACGCGGTGGGGTATGCCATGGGGTGCAGCGGCGCCTACTACCTCAACCAACCCCGCCCGCTCATGCTCGGCATCACGCGCGGGGTGAATGAGTACCTTGCCGGCGCGGTGTGCGAGGCCTATCCCGAAGTCCGGCAGCACTGGATGGAGGAGATCCGGCGCATTCTCTCGTACGGCCCGGACGGCATCGAGATCCGCATCGCCAACCATTCCAGCGACACGCAGGACCCGTTCGCCTACGGCTTCAACGAGCCCGTTCTGGAGGAATACCGGAGATTGGAGAAGGCGGACGCGGTCGCGTACGACCCGGTGAAGATCATGCGCATTCGCGGCGCGTTCTTCACCCGCTTTCTGGCCGAGGCCTCCGCCGCCATTCACGCGGCGGGCAAGAGGGTGCAGGCGCAGGTCATCGCCCCGTACGCAAGCGGGAACGTTCGGGCGATGGCGAATCGCTCCTTCTGCGGCGTCTGGCCGGACTGGGAGGAGTGGGTGCGGCGCTACGCCGACGCGATCACCTTCCGCGATTTCCTGGCGGAGTTCTATAACCCCCGGTTCGACCAGGTCATCAAGCCTTTTGCGCGCTCGTTGAATCGCGAAGTCTGGGCGCCGGCGTACTTCACCATGTCCTTCAACAACGTGAATGATACCTATCTCCAGGCGGTGGAACGGGATGAGGAGATCACCGGCGTCATGTTTTATGAGAGCTGGGAGATCTATGAGGAACGCGGCGGGCGCTTCGAGATGAAGCCCGAGTTCGCGGAGCCGGTGCGCCGGTTCATGAAACGCAACCAGTAGCCGGCATGGCGTCGTCAGGAGAACCGATGGTGCAGGACAGGAAAATATGCATCGATATCCCGTATGCCGAGGTCGAGCGGCGTCGGGCGCTGCTGGCGCAGGCCGAGCAATTGAAACGTCCGCCGCGTCCGCCGGCGCGCGCCACGTTCACTTCGCGTTTCTGGCTGGACGCCATGCGGGTGGACTATGCGCGATATCGCGCCGACCTCGAATACATGGTGGACTGCCAGGCGCGCGCGCGAAAATGGATTCTCGAAAACATCTACGATGACAGTCTGCCGCGCGAGTTCGCATGCGACCGGCACTCCTTCTACGTCGCGCCGCTGACGTTCGGCTGCGCGCTGGCGTATGACGATTACATGCCCTGGATCGCCTCCCATCCGGTCGCCGTCCCGGCGGACCTCGAGCGGCTGCGCCGCCTGGACGTCAACCACAATCCCGCGGCCGACGAGGAACAGCAACAACTGGCTGAGATCGAGCGGATCGCTTCGCGGTACACGTTCGTCTACGCGGATGGAATCGAAACCGTGGGGTGCGCGCGCATGGCCCCCACTCTTTTCAGCACGGCCCCCTTCTCCCTGGCCACGGACCTGATGGGGTCCGAGATTTATCTGCGCGTGAAGGAGGACCCCCCGTTCGTCCACGAACTGCTGGACATCCTGGTTCAGAAATATATCGACCGCCGGGAATTCGTCATCGCCCGGTACGGCGGCGCGCGCGAGGAGTTGCACCTCGTGGACGACTCCTGCTCGATCCTGAGTCCGGAGACTTACCTGGAGTTTCAGGCCCCCCGGATTCAGGCGCTGCACGAGCGCTACCCAGGGCGTTTGGGAATTCACATCGACGGGCAGTCCAACCACCTGATTCCCATCTACGCGGAGGTGCTCAAGATCACGCGCCTCTTCGGCTTCGGGCCGATGGTGGATAAGCGCCTCCTGGCGGAACGCCTGGGGGGCAAATGCAGCCTGCTGGGGAACATCGACCCGGTCCTCCTTCAATCCGGCTCCCCCGAGCAAATATGCCGGAATTGCCGCGAAATCCTGGAGATTTTCGAGCCGTACGGCGGGTTCACCCTCCTGGACGGAAACAACATCGCCCCAGGCACACCCTTGGAAAACCTGGCGATTATGAGGCGCACCGCTGAGGAACTGACGGCGGTTGGGCGCCGCTGAAAGACAGTAAATTTTCCAGATTGACAAGCCGAGTTTATGAGTTATAATAACTGTGTACTAACCGATTAGTAAGTACCGATAAGTATGAGGCCATAAATACATCCATGCGAAAGCCCACCCTCAGAGATGTGGCGCAACTTGCCAAAGTGGCCCCCGGCACCGTGTCGGCCATCTTGAATAAGAGTCCCAGGGACTATTCCAGCGCGGAAGTCCGTGAGCGGGTCAGCCGAGTGGCGCGCGAACTGGGGTATCGTCCGAACCGCCTGGCGCAGAGCCTCCGGCGGCAAAGCACGCAAACCGTCGCCGTGATGCACAAGAACCGCACCATCGAGATCCTGCGCTGGCAGATGATGGGACTGGCGGAGCGCGCCAGCCAACTGGGATACCAATTGCTCGTGGCGTACGACCGGGATATGCGCCAATGCGTCGAGACGCTGCTCGACTACCGGGTGGACGGAGTCATCTGGCAGACCGACGCGCCGGAATCGCTCGAACTGCTGGAGATGCTGCGCGCGACGCACGTCCCCGTGGTGACGATGCACGGGAGCCCGTTGATGGAGGAGGTTTCCAGCGTGGATTCCGACCACGTCGCGGGAATGCGCGCCGCGGTGAAGTATCTTGTGGGACTCGGGCATCGCCGGGTCGGCGTGGCGTTCGGCGGGCTCGCGACGGCTTTTGAGGCGCGGCTGGCGGGGGTTCGCTCCGGCCTGTTCGAGCACGGGCTGAGTTTGTCTCCTGCCGACCTGCATCAGGTCGAGTTGGGGCCGAATGGCAGCGAGGATGCGTTCAGCGGCGGGAATCAACTGGGGAAGCGGTTCGCGCAGATGAAGGACCGGCCGACGGCCATGCTGATGGGCAACGACGAACTGGCGATGGGATTCATTCGCGGATTCCACGATTCCGGCCTGCGCGTGCCGCGCGATATCAGCATCGTCGGGTTTGACGGGATCAAGGCGGCCCCGTACTGGGAGGTGCCGTTGACGACCGTCGCCCAGGCGCGGCAGCAGGTGGGTGTCATGGCGATGGATCTGCTGGTGGAGCGCATTGCGGACCCGACGGCGCCGCCGCGGCATGTGATGCTCCCCACGGAACTGGTGATTCGGGCTTCTTGTGGTCAAGCGCCCGTGTAAGAACCAGTTGTTTGAGAAAGGAGGTCGGTATGACGCGAGAAAACAGGACGTGGCTTGGCGCGTTTACCCTCATTGAGTTGTTGGTCGTGATCGCCATTATCGCCATTCTGGCCGGGATGCTCCTGCCGGCGCTGGCGGCGGCGCGGGAGAAGGCCCGGCGCGCCTCGTGCATGAGCAATCTGGACCAGACCGCCAAGGCGCTTGCCTCGTACACCGGCGACTACAACGGCTACTTCCCTTCATGGGCCGGGTATTCATTCATGAATGAAGCCCCCACGACGGGCGTCTTGACGACGGCAGGGGTGGGGATCTACAAGGATCGGTCCGGCAATGCGGTCGCATCTTCATTGGGGTTCAGCCCGATTATCGGCGACTACTACACCAGTCCTCTGACCTGCAATCGGACGATCGCGTCCGGAAACTTGTCGCTCGCGGCGTGGCCCGGCGATACACTGCCGCCCGGCACCGTTGGCTCCCTCAGCCATGCCCCCGTCGGTTTGGGCTTCCTCGTGGTGGGCAATTACACCAGCGCCGCCAACTTCTATTGCCCGAGTGGTGTGGACATGTTCCCCGACGCCACGCGCCGCGACGGGGCCTACGCCTCGTCCCGGTCGCCCAGCACCCTCGGCGACTGGAAGCGCGCCGGCGGTTTTGACGGCGAGACCCTTCTGCACGGG
The DNA here is from genome assembly GCA_903901045.1 of uncultured Planctomycetota bacterium. Classification (GTDB taxonomy): domain Bacteria; phylum Planctomycetota; class Brocadiia; order CAIUPP01; family CAIUPP01; genus CAIUPP01. Next base: position 80,567 of record CAIUPP010000138.1, on the reverse strand, counting down.
AACTGGAGTTGGGCTCCGCATTACGGCGTCGGCCCATGGCCCGAGAACTATGCCCGCATACGAGGCATTCAGTCTTCCTACATGTACCGAAACACGCCGTGGATCAATCATGCGAGCTCTCCGTCGTCCCCCGGCTACGGATGGTATTGTCCGGCCCTGGGCTGGAACAACGCTTCCTCCTCCTGCGTCTGGCCCGCCGACGGGTGGCCGGTTCCGTACAGCAAGCCTGCCCGCAACATGCAGCCGCTGGAACCGATGTTCAAGACGGACAAGCAGCTTGCGGCGAGAGCGATCGCCAGTGATGCCTGGAGCCGGGCCTCCATCTGGAATGACGCGACGTACGGCGTCAATAATGATTATGGCAGCTATCTGGCCGGGGGCCTCGCTCCGGGGCGCGGCTCTCAGGGGCACCGCGACGGATACAACGTCCTCTACGGCGATTTCCACACCAAGTGGTGGGGCGATCCGCAGCAGACGTTCATGTGGACGGAAGGATGCCCCAATTACGGCGGCGTCGGGGCGAACCGCCTCGTGAGCAACTGGTATGCGACGACTCTGTCTGAACTCAAGAACGGCTTCTGGCAGTGGCATCAGCTCGACGTGAGCGCCGGACAGGATGTGGGCGCTCCCTCCCGCTACCGGGATGTCGTGACCGGACTGGACGTTGATCCGTAAGGACAGGATAATCCGAGCGCAGCGCGCATAAGGAATCGCCGCCGGTCCCTGGATGGCCGGCGGCGTTTTCCTGTTGCCCGAGCCATAGAGAGGTCCATCATGGAAGTGCGAAAAGCCTTGCGAACGTGCGTTCTCCCCCTGGTCTTTGGCGGGCTCTCTCTTCTGTGGGCGGAGCGCGCCATGGGAGCCGGGAATCTCGACCTCGTCAAGGACGGCAAGGCGGTCGCCACCATCGTGATCCCCGATAACGAGGACGCCTGGACGAAGATGGCCGCCGGCTGGATCGCCGAGTACGTGAAGCGCGCGACCGGCGCGGATTTGCCCATCGTCCCGGAGAGCAAAGCGCCCCGCGGAGCGCTCATCGCCGTCGGCCATACGAAGCTGGCTGAGGCGGCTGGAATCCGGACCGATGACTTGAAGTGGGACGCTTGCAAGCTCGTGGTGAAAGGGGAGGCGCTCTATTTGCTCGGCAGAGACACCGGCACGATTCCGCCGAACCCCAAGGCGGCCGGCGAGTCGTACGACATGCACATCATGGACCGCGTCGGAGACATCGGCGCCAAGGGGACGTGCCGGGCGGCCGCGACGTTCCTGGAGGATGCCTGCGGCGTGCGCTGGCTTGTGCCCGCGCCCGAAGGGACCTGGGTGCCCCAGCGCGCGAGCCTCTCGGTGTCGCGCGACCTGAGCAAGACCGTCACCCCCGTCTTCGCCTACGCCAACGGACGGAACATCTACGGGAGCCCGCTCGCCTCTCCGGCGGCGTACGCCAACAACTGGCGCACCTCCATCCTCATGATGACCTACGGGGGCCATTCCTACGACAAGTGGGTGCCGGAATCCCTCTTCAAGGAGCATCCCGAGTACTTCGCCATGATCGCGGGCAAACGCACCCCCACCGGCAATCACCTCTGCACCTCGAACCCGGAAGTGCGCCAACTGCTGCTCAAGGGGATCCAGAACCTCTTCGACCACGGCTACGACTGGGTCCAGCTGGGGCAGTCGGACGGCTACAGCCGGTGCGAATGCCCGGTGTGCGAGAGCGAGGACACCTACGGCACGCTGCGGCAGCAGGCGGGGGAGAGCGACGAGGAGTTCTACTACAAGCGTTTCCGCGACAACCCATGCGAGCGGCTGCTTCTGGCGCACAAGTGGATCGCCGACGAGTGCAGGAAGTCCCACCCGGACAAGGTCGTCCACATGCTCGTCTACGGGCCGACGATCTGGCCGTCAAAGAAGTTTGACCGGTTCGGCGACAACGTGGTGGTGGAGGTGACCAACAGCGACCGGCGGGTGATCGACGCGTGGAAGGACAAAGTGGGCGGGATGACGACCTACGAATACTGGCTCGATGAGACGCTCGGCCTCGGGCTGGGCTGCCATGCCACGCCGCAGGATGCCGCCGAGATCATCCGCTCCTTCCACGACAAAGGCGTCATCGGGATGTACACCGGCGGCGGCGGGGGGAGTTGGGGGCTGCAGGGGCCGACCTATTATGTCCTGGGCAAGATGATGGGGGACCCGGGCCTCAACGAGAAGGAACTCGTCGGGGAATACTGCGAGGGGCTTTACGGGAAGGCCGCGCCGGCCATGGAGCAGTTCTTCAACGTGTTCTACTCGCGCTCCGACCTGAAGCTCTCCCTCGGCGGCCAGCCGGTCCCGGAGCGGCTCCTCAATCTCTATCCTCCCAGGATCGTCCAGCAGCTCGATGAGATTCTGAAGAACGCGGAGGCCGACGCCGACAGCGAGCGGGCGCGGCAGTGGGTCAAACTGACCCGGGATGAATTCGACTACGTCAGGACGGTCGTGAACGCGCTGGTGGCCTACCGGGCCTACGAGGCGCTGGAGACGCCCGAACTGGCGGCCATCGTCAAGAAGCGGGTGGAGGAGTTCAACGCATACCGGGATCGAGTCCTCTCCTACGACGTGGCGTATGCCAGCCGCTGGTTCCCGGGCTACGGGACTCTCTTCAAGTACCTGACGTGTTCCGGCGACACCGGGGTGTACTACCAGCTTTGGGAAGACTGGCGGGCGAAGGTGGACGTGAAGAAGCTCGCGGGAAAGCCGGTCGGTTACCTGAGCGCCGGGGTCTCGAAACCGTTCACGCTGAATTTCTCGGGTTCCGAACTGGAGCCGACGCTGATCGCCGTCCGCGCCGGGAAACCGCCCGCGCTCGACGGCGTGGTGGACGAGAACGCATGGAAGGGGGCCGCGCCGGTCCATATCGCCGGGGTGGTCGGCACGCAAGCGCGAATCATGTACGACGACAAGCGGCTCTACGTCGCCGTCGAGTGCGAGGAGCCCTTCATCGACAAGCTGGTGGTTTACGACGTCCCGAGGGACGGGCCGGTGTATCGGATGGATTGCGCGGAACTGTTCCTCGACCCCCAAAGCACGGCGTGGTCGCGCAGGTACTATCATATCATCGTGGCGCCGTCCAAGAGCGCGCTCTATGACGACCGTACGGGCTTCAAGACCGCCACGGATCAGGATGAAACCTGGAATGCGGAGGGGCTTCAATACGGGTACCACGTGGATCAGGCCGGCAAGCGCTGGTCGATCACGATGTCCATCCCCTTTGAGGCGCTCAACGCCAGGTCGCCGCAACCGGGCACGGTGTGGATGGGGAACGTGGCGCGCGAGCGCATGGCCTGCGGGTACCGCCAGCTCATGCTCTGGTCCCAGGGGGGCGCAGGCGGCTTTTGCGATCCCGCATCCTTCGGCAGAATCCAATTCAAATAGAACGTCCAGTTGAACGACCCGGAAAGGTTCAGGGAACGATGTTGCCCAAATATGACAAAGTCCACGTCGGCCTGATGCATCTTCAGGATTTCCCCGCCGCCGAGCGGGTTTTCACCGAGCGGAAGCTGGGGAATTTCCTCCACGTCTGGGCCGATCAAGACGAGGCGCGGTTCCGCCGCACGCTGCGATGGCTCAAGCGCCACCGGATCGCTTTCCATCTCGGCGGCCAGACCCTCCCCGCTTACCTGACCGGCCAGGGCTACGACCGGATGACGCGGGAGATGGGGGAGTTGTTCCTGGGCCGCTACATCATGTCGGAGCTGGGATGGGTGGTGTATGCGCCGAGGGACTGCATGGAGGAACTGGCCCCAACGCCGGAGAAGGCCCGCCGGCCCGAGCAGTGGACGCCGCAGGTGCGCGCGGCGGCTTACTTCAAGGGGGCCAGGGACATGCTCGACGCGCGGAACCGGTTTGTGAAGTCGGCCGCCGCGTTCATCGGGGAGGCGCGGAAGGAAACGCCGCACGCGTGCATCCATACCGTGGAGTCTTCCACGCTGCACAAGTACCTCATCCAGGCCGGCGCGGACCTGCCCTCGTTGGAGATGTTTCCGGGAGAGACGCGCGTGGCGCTGGCCGCCTTGCGGGGCTGCGCCCGCGCGTACGGCTCGCATCACTGGATCAGCCATATCGCCGCCTGCTGCTATTCGGGCTGGGAGTGCGAGCTGCGGCCGAAGCGCTGGAAGATATCGCTCTACGAATCCTACATCGCCGGCGCGCCGGTCATCTCCTTCGAGGGGTGCAACTGGCGAACCGCCGACTACAAGAGGACGAAGCGTCAGCCGCGCGGCGGCGACATCTTCATCGATAAGAAATTTGAGAAGTACCAGAAAGTGCTGAGCGATTTCTATGCGTTCACGCGAAAGGACCGGCGTCCGGCGGGAGGGCCCGCCGCGCCGCTGGGGCTGCTCCATGGCCATCTGGACGGCTGGTGCGGGATGTGGGACCGGCGCGTCTGGGGGCAGTACGGCGCCAAGGAGTGGGAATACGGCGACGCCGAGAACGGCTGGGAACATTTCTACGACCTGTACGACCGCACGCGATGGGACACCTTCCTGCTCACCTCCGACGCGAACCTCACCGGCCACCCGCCGCAAGGGCAGGCGGATATTCTGCCCATCGAAGCGCCGGTGGAGGTTCTCAAGAAATACCGCGCGCTGGCGTGCATCGGATGGAACACGATGACGCCGCAGAATTACCGCAAGCTGAAACAGTACGTGACGGCCGGGGGGCGGCTGCTCATGTTCACGCCGCAGTTGAGCACGCACCTCAAGCGGACCGGGCCGTTCCGCATCATCCATGGCGGCAACGTGGCGGATCTCTTCGGGGTACGGATCGGGGGCAAGTCCGGGAGATGGTCGGTGGGGACGCGCTTCGTCGCGCAGCCCGCGCCGGGGGAATTCCGCCTGCCGGTGGATGATCCTCCCGACCAGTACCGCGACGCCTTCTGCGCGGACGGCGTCATCCCCCTGGCGGAAATTGAGCTGGCCGGCGCCCGGATGCTCGCCTGCGAATGCAAAGGGGGGCGCGGGGTCGAAACCTCTCCCATGCTGACGGAACATCGCGTCGGAAAGGGGTATACTTATCTGGCGACGCCGTGGTGCTACCCGGGCCGGCCGGGCATGCGCAGCTTCGTCAACACGCTGCTCAAGGCCTTTGCCACGGCGCAGTTGGACAAGGGGCTGCGGATCATCGCCCCCGCTCACGTGACGTACGGCGTGTATCCGGAAGGGGCCGGGCGGCGCAAGGTGTACCTGCTGAACACGGATACGGACCTCGATGCGGTCGTATCGCTGAATTGCCGAGGGAAAGAAAAGAAGGTGCTTCTCCGACCGACCGAATGCGTCGCGCGGGTCGTTTGAGCGGAATCAGGGCATTTCAAAAGGAGACGCGATGGCCCTCATGAATCTGGCCTTCACCGTCAAGGAGTATCGGGAGCGGCTGCGCGGCGTGCAGCGGGAGATGGCCCGGCGCGAGTTGGACGTCCTGCTGTGCCACATCTTCCCGAACATCAACTACCTGACCGGCATCGAGACGATCGGCCATTACGGTTACAGCCGGATTCTGCTGCTGGTTCCCCTCGAAGGAGACCCCGTGCTCCTGGGGTCGAGCTTCGAGATCGAGAACGCTCGAATCAGCGCCTGGACGCAGGACCGGGTTCCGTATGAAATCGGCACGCCCTTTCTGGAGGCGCTGCGCCGGTTGCTGATGGAGCGGGGCTGGGAGCGCAAGCGGCTGGGGATCGAGGAGAATTGCTACGCGTTGACCATCGCGGACTACCGGCAGTTGGAGACGCTCCTGCCCAACGCCCGGCTCTGCGCGGCGACGGGCACGGTGGAATCGGTCCGGCACGTCAAGTCGCCGGCCGAAGTGGAGTACATGCGCCAGGCGGCCAAGCTCAGCGACGCCGGACTGCTGGCGGCGATTGAGACGGCGGCCGAGGGGAAGAGCGACAACGACCTGGCCGCCGCGGGCTATCAGACCATGATCGGGGGAGGGAGCGAGTACCCCGCGCTCGCGCCGATAGTGACCGTCGGCGAGCGCAGCAGCATCCCGCACTCGACCTTCTGCCGCATCCCGCTGCGCCGCGGCGATTCGGTCCTCATGGAGTTCTCCGGCTGCATTCGCCGCTACCACGCGCCCGTCATGCGCGGCGTGGCCATCGGGTGCGCCGACGACGGCCTGAAACGAATGGCCGACGGCTGCATCGCCAGCCTGAACACCACGATCGAGGAGATGAAGCCCGGGGCGCCGGCGGCGCAGGTCGCCGCGAAGTCGCTCGCCGCGCTGAAGGGGGCCGTCCCGAACCTCGACCGCCTCATCTGGCACGGCTGCTACGCCTACTCGACGGGGATCGGCTTCCCCTCCATGTGGGACGAAGGGGGCGGCCTCATCATGCTCGAAAGCAAAGACATTCTGCGTCCGGGAATGGTCTTCCACGTCAGCACCTCGTTGCGCGAGGTGGGGAAGTATGGAACGGCATTCAGCGAAACCGTGGCCGTAACGGAAACCGGCCATGAGGTGCTGACCCACACGCCGCGTCGGCTGGTCATCAAGTGAGCGGGCGGTCATTTATCGAAAGGGAGCACATGAAAAGGCTAACGGCGAAGACGCTGCGCGGGGTCTGGGCGGGAGTGACGATGTCCTGGGACAAGGAGTATCGCTTCGACACGGACAGCTACGCGGCGAACGTCGAAAGCACCTGCCGGGCTGGCGTCCACGGCGTCTACACCACGGGCAGCACCGGCGAGTTCTACGCGCTGGATTTCAGTGACTTCAAGCAGATGGTGGACATCGAGTCGGCAATCTGCGGGCGGCACGGAATGCCCCTGCAGATCGGCTGCAACGCGGACAACACGCGCGAGTCGGTCCGCCTTCTGGAGTACGCCGCGGGCAAACCCGAGGTGGGCGCCGCGCAGGTGGTGGTGCCGTATTGGATGGAAGTGACCGACCGGGAGATGCTCCAGTTCTTCAAGGACCTGTACAAGGCCTGTCCGAAACTGCCCCTGGTGCATTACAATGTTCCGCGCGCCAAGCGGTTTCTCAACGGCGCGGAGTATCAGCGCATTAAAGAGGTTGCGCCGTCGCTCATCGGCGTGAAGTACACCTATGCCGGCGCGCACTTCGGCGATCTGCAGTCGGCGATGATGATGAACCCGGATATTTCCTTCTTTGTCGCGGAGCCGATGATGGCTTCGTACATGATGCTGGGGGCGCGCGGGACGTACAGCTCGCTGGTCTTCACCAACCCGAATTTCATGCTGACGTTCTACGACCACGCCGCGCGCGGCCGTTGGGAGAGCGCCATCGCCATGCAGAAGACGGCGCATCGGTTCTATGAGGACATGGTGCCTTTCGTCCAGGGGCTCGGCGAAGGCGTCATGGACCCCGTTTTCGACAAAGGGCTCGCCAAGGCCGCCGGCAGCATCGTCGGCTCGCAGCGCATCCGCCCGCCCTATATCGGCTGGAGCGATGCCACGGTGACCGCCGTGCGCCGCCGCCTGCACGAGCGCTGGCCCCGGTTCCTCAACCCGAACGTGAAGAAGGGCAAGTAGCCCGCCTGACGCTATTGTGGAGATAGTGAGTTCCCGGCTCTTGCGGCGTCGAACATGCAAAGGATGCTTTGATGCAGAGCGACTCATTCGCCAATCTGAGAACGTTGATCCTCGGAACCCCGAAGGATTTCGCCGAGTGGAACATTCTCATGGTTGCCTTCGGCGACAGCGTGACGCAGGGGTTGACCGTCAATCCGAAGATGGCGGGGGAGGATGTGTATCATTCCGTGCTGCGCAGGGAACTGCATCGGGAGTTCCCCGAGCGGACCTTCAGCACGATCAACGCCGGCATCAACGGCAAGACGACGCAGGGGGCGCTGCCGCTTCTGGAGGGGAATGTGCTGCGGCACTGTCCCCATCTCGTGATCGTCTCTTTCGGGCTCAACGACTCCAGCGGCGGCGAAAGCGGCCTGCCGCGTTTCGAAGAGAACTTGACGAAGATCGTGACGCAGATTCTCCGCTCCGGCGCGGCCGTCGTGCTGATGACGCCGAACATGATGGCTTCGCGCGACAGCGCGCGCGTGGACCCCAATTTCCGCCACGCTCTGGCGGACCTGATTCAGCGCCAGACCAGCGGCTTGCTGGCCCGCTATGCCGGGCAAGTCCGGCAGGTGGGGGCCGCCACCGGCGCGCCCGTGGCCGATGTCTACGCGGAGTGGGAGCGCCGCCAGGCGCAGGGAGAGGACATGAACGCGCACCTGGCCAACGGCCTCAACCATCCCGACGCCTTCGGCCACCGCCTGGCCGGCGAAGTGCTGTCCAGGACGATTCTGTCCGAATTGAGGCAGGGCCCGTCGATTCCCGGTGACGCATCTGCAAAAGGCGGCGGTCATGGCCGGCGATCTTAACATCACCGTATCGGAGCCCGTGACGCTTCAAACCTCGGAAGAGGCCCCGCTGGAAATGCCGCTGCTGTTCCAGATGCCCAACGGCGACGTCCTCTGCCAGACTTCGCTGACCGGCGACCGGGAGTTCGCGAAAGAGTACGCCGGCCTGCTCCGCAGCGTCGATCGCGGCAGGAGTTGGAAGCCCGAACCTCACCCGCTCGAAAACGCGGCATGGTGCATCGATTTCCAGCCCGGCGGCGACACCGTGATTCTGATGGACTACCGGTGCGTGCTGGTGAAGGGATCGAGTCCGCGGCGATGGTTGTTCCGGTTTGTCGAGTCAACCGACGGCGGCGGGAGTTTCGGGCCGGTCCAGTTCGGCGAGGCGGACTATCCGCTGGCGGCGGGTACCTCCTTGGGGGTGATGCACGACCGGTGCGCGAAAGACCGCATCTGGGACGGCCGGGGGCTGTCCCGGTATCGCGACGTTTTCCAGGCGGCGGGATGGGACCCCGACCACTGGCGGGAGATCACAGTCAGCGGCTTCACTCCCTCAATGTACGCCAAGGCGCAACTGGCGGATGGCTCGTGGCTCGGCTTGCGGGATGCCGCCATGGGCGGGCGCGACGACGAAGCGCTGCCGTGGGGGACCGTCGGCCTCGTGACAAGAGACGGTGGCAGGAGCTGGACGTACCGATCCACCTGCTTCCAGATGACCCCCGCGCGTTCGGAGCTTGCGGGATTCATGGAACCCGCCCTCATCCGGCTCGACAACGGCCTGCTGTACTGCATCCTCCGGACCGGCGGCGGCCCTTCCTGCCCCATGGTCCACTCCTGGTCCTCGGACGAGGGAGAGAGCTGGCAGCCGCCGACCTCCTTCCACTACGTGGGCATCGCGCCCTGCCTGGTGAAGCTGAAGAACGGCGTGCTGGCGGCAACCTGGGGACGCCCCGGACGCTGGGTCATGTTCGACCCGACCGGCACCGGCCTGGGGTGGCTGCGCGACCGGCGGGTGAGCCTCACCGCGGGGGAGCAGCTCACGCTGCAGACGAACGCCCGCGCGAAATACGAGCGCCTGGACATTCCGCGCTGGTCGCAACCGTTCGTCAGTTGGGACATGCCTTCCATGATCGAAGTCGAGCCCAATGTCCTGCTGGCGGCCTATGACCAGCAGAACTTCATCGAAACCCCCGGCGCGCCGCCCAAACGGGCGATCCGCCTCGTCCGCATCGGCTGTGAACGATAGAGAACCTTTACAGGAGAGAGATCCCTGATGGCTTGCTCGGGAATCCTGGACGACATCCGGACGTGCCTGGCTCTGCGCGCGCCGCGCAGGCTGCCGGCGTTCGCCCTCAGCGAAGAATTCGACATGCGCATGGCCGGCATGACCTACGCAGAGTACCGCAGCGACGCGAAGAACATCCTCCGCAGCCAGAGCGAAGGGATCAAGCGCTTCGGCTACGATTGGGCCTGCGTGTACATCGACGACTCGCTGGAATTTGAACCGCTCGGCGTCGTGAGCGACGGGAGCGAAACGACGCCCCTGTCGATCCGGGACTTCCTGCCGGCCAGCTACGCGACGCTGCGGAAGCTTCGCATTCCGAAACCGGCCCGCGACGGCCGTCTGCCCATCCTCCTGGAGGCCCTGTCCCGAATGCGTGAAGCATGGGGGGATGAGGTTGTGATCTGCGGCCGGGCCCCGGCCCCTTTCTCGGCCGCCACGCTCCTGTACGGAATGACCCCCACGATGCTCCGCGTTCACGACGAGCCCCAATTGATACGGGATACCGCGGAGTACTTCATCGAACAGCAATCGGCCATCGCCCGGGCGCAACTGGAGGCGGGCGCTCATGCATTGTGGGTGGGGGATTGCAGCGCCTCCTCGCGTTTCATCTCGCTGGACCATTATCGCGAGTTCGCCCTGGAGCCGGCCCGGGCGCTCCTGTCGCGAATTCGTGAAGCGGGGGGGATTTCATTCTTCTACACGGCGGAGCAGAGGGTGGATTATCTGCGCGTCATGGCCGGGGCGGGCGCGGACGTCGTGAGCCTGCCCGAGGAGGCGGACCTCACGCAGGTGAAGGAGGCGATCGGCGACAAGGTCTGCCTGATGGGAAACATCGATCCCATCAAGGTCATGTGGCGGGGCACGCCGGGAGCGGTGGCCGCTCACACGAGGCGGATCAAGGAAATCTCCCGGAAGGGGGGGCACATCTTCAACACGGGCGAGGGGCTGCCCCAGGATACGCCGGAAGAGAACGTTCTGACCATGATGCGGGTGATGCGCGACGCGACGTGAGGGGGGCGGCGGGGACACGAGCCGGTGGGGACACGACGGGCCGGTGGGGACACAATACTTTCCAAAGGAAAGTTTTGTGTCCCCACCTCGCCCACCTCGCCCACGGGAAGAACGACACGCTGCCACGATGGTTTCAACAGAGCAAGACAGCTTCCTCGCAAACCTGCAACTCTACAGTAAACATGGCCCCGTGCGGCCTGCGCGCTGGCGGCTTGCTTCCGCAAGGGGCATTGGCTAGAGTTGTCGCCGTTGGCTCAACCCAGTTCGCCACCTTGTCCCGGGATAGAGGAAATGCGCCTCGGACCGCTTCAGTTCAAAGAGATATTCCTCCCCGCACCCTGGGGGGGGCGCGCGCTGGCGCGCCTCGCCGCCAAGCGCCTGCCGCGCGGCGAGCGGATCGGCGAATCGCGGGAACTCTCCGACCGCAACGTCGTCTCCTGCGGCCCCCTGGCCGGGCGCACGCTACAGGAGATATTGGACGATCACCCCGAAGAACTCGTCGGCCGGCGTCTGAAACGCTTCCCGCTGATGATCAAGCTTCTGGACATGAAGCAGCCGATCAGCCTGCAAGTGCATCCGGACGACCGCTGCGCGCGTGACATGGCGCTGCGCGACCCGGGCAAAACGGAGGCCTGGTACGTCCTGAAGGGGGGATCGCCGGGGTGCTTGGTGACGGGGCTCAAATCCGCGCGCGACGCGGCGCGGCTGGAGGAGCTGATTGCCTCCGGGGCCATTGCGGGCCGGCTCGCTCGCCGAGACCCTGAGCCGGGCGATCTCTGGCTCTGTCCGGCTGGCTGCGTCCACAGCGGCGGCCCCGGCTTGGTGATTCTCGAGGTCCAGCAGAACTCGGATGCGACTTTCCGGCTGCACGACTGGAACCGGCCCGGGCTGGACGGCAAGCCGCGAGAACTGCATCCGGAGCAGTCGCGCCGCGCCATGACGCCGGCGTCTCGGATGCGCAAGCAGACGTCGCGGCCGCTGCGCGGAATGCCCTTTCCGGCCTCTCGTCTCGTCGCGTGCGACAAGTTCATCATGGACTCCTGGAACGTGCCGCATCGCGCGGCGCTGGAGAAGCCGGGGCGGTTCGAGATACTCCACGTGCTCTCCGGGCGCGGAGGGCTGTCCGACGGGCGCTGGCCGGAAGTGACGCTGTCGAAAGGCAAAACCCTGCTGCTGCCCGCCTCCGTTCGCGCTTATGACCTGCGGCCTGAGCGGCCCCTTCACCTGATCCGCATCGCCGAGGGCGAACGGCGCTGACCCCCGCGGGAGCCTGCCGCCTTGGGTCGGATCGAGAACCATCCCGATAGCGGGAAAGCCATGCGGGCATTGGAAAGAGGCGGGGTTTCCGGTATCATGCGGGGCACGTGCGAGGGTGGCGGAATTGGCATACGCGCTGGACTTAGGATGCAGAGCGAAGCTATGCCAGCATTGGGCGATTCCGCCACTGTACCGGAAACTGTACCGGATTCCGCCCCCGAAGACCCTTCTTTGCCCTTCCTGATTACCTCCTGGCCGAAGCTCCCGGAAGCCCTCAAAGCGGGGATTCTGGCAATGGTACGGGCGGCGCAAGAAGCTGCCCAACGGGGCCTGTAGCTGGCATGTCGGCGCATTTGCCCACGAAAGCCTACCGGGGCGGCGCAAGGGCCGCAAGCCGTGCTTCTGGCGCGGTTCGGCAAGCCGCGTCAGTATGACCAGAGGCCGGGGCGGCGCGCGCCGGGCCGTGGAACGCCCCGAAGCCCAACCGCTGACGCCCGAACGGGCGCGGCATAGGTTCTCCGGGGGCTGGCAACAGAGGTCGCGGCTACGCCAGCGCGGGCGTCCTGCGCGCGCATACCGGAAAGGCATTTTCCGTTCCGGTTTTCCGGTTGGTGGGAGGGCGGACGCCGTGTTGCCAGCCGGGGCGCGCCGTGCTGATCCGCCCTTGCCACGGGACAGGCAGGATACGGCACAAAGGGGTTGACCTTCGGCGGGCAGAGGGGGTACTCTACTGCGTGACGTGACAAAGCCGGTGAAATGCTTCACGGTTGACGAAGGAGATTCAACAGAAGGTAACGCACTGACAACATATTGACGAAGCTCGGTTTCGAGCTTTGGTGTCTCAGCAACAAACCATCACTTCTGGCCTTTGGGCCGGAAACTACAGGAGACAGCAAGGCACTGGCCGATGCTCCCATTTTCGGGAGCATCGCCGTGTCTGCTTTCCTGTAGAGGCCGTGATGGGCCTGTTGCTGGGAGCAGTCCGGTTGATGCTCCCGATTTGTTTTAAGGGGCGTCGGCAGAAAGTCCGTCACGCGCACGGCTTGCCGCCCCCGTTCTCTTCCCCTGCGAGATTGCAGAAGCGAGGGTGCAACACTGTGACGAATCCGCTTGAGACTTACCTGGCCGAACTGCGCGACATTCATTCCACCGGGGCCGCCGTTGCCGAAACGTCTTACTACCCCGTCCTGTCCAACCTGCTGAATGAAATCGGTAAGAGCCTCAAGCCCAAAGTCCGTTGCGTCGTGAACCCGGCCAACCGCGGCGCGGGACTGCCGGACGTTGGCTTGTTCACGGCGAACCAAATCAAGAAGAACGATCCGAACCCCATGAAAGGGCAACCGCCCGAACGTGGCGTTCTGGAAGTCAAAGGCCCCGCCGACGAAGTGAAGAAGATTGCCCGAAGCGAACAGGTGAAGCGGTACTCCGCGAAGTACGGCGTTGTGCTTGTCACCAATTACCGGGACTTCCTGTTGCTTGGGCACGACGCACAAGGCAACCCCCTGCCGATGGAGGCGTACACGCTGGCCGGCGACGAAGCGGCCTTCTGGCAGGCCACCGCACATCCTCAGAAGACCGCCAACGAACACGGCACGCGGTTTTGCGAATATCTGGCGCGCGTGATGCAATCCAACGCCCCCCTATCCGCCCCGGAAGACCTGGCCTGGTTCCTGGCATCCTACGCCCGCGACGCCAAGACCCGCATCGAAACCCACAAAGACCTGCCGACGCTCGACGCCGTGCGGGGCGCGCTTGAAGAGGCGCTGGGGATGAAGTTCACTGGCGACAAGGGAGAGCATTTCTTCCGTTCCACGCTGGTACAGACGATCTTCTACGGCGTCTTTTCGGCATGGGTTCTGTGGCATCGAGAGCGCCCCGAAAGAACAGACGCCTTTGACTGGCAGAAGAGCGCCTTTTCCTTGCGCGTACCCTTTATCCGCGCCCTGTATGAGCAAGTTGCCACGGCGTCAAAGCTAGGCGACTTGGGCCTTATGGAAGTCCTGGACTGGACCACCGGGGCCTTGAACCGCGTGGACCGCGCCGCCTTCTTCCAGAAGTTTCAGAATGAACATGCCGTCCAATATTTCTATGAGCCGTTCCTTGAAGCCTTTGACCCGGAGTTGCGGAAGGAATTGGGCGTCTGGTACACGCCGCCCGAAATCGTCAAGTATCAGGTTGCCCGCGTGGATGCTGTCCTGCGCGATCCCGACGGATTGAACATGACGGATGGCCTGGCTAACCCCGCCGTTGTCGTGCTGGACCCCTGTTGCGGAACCGGCGCGTACCTGGTGGAAGTTCTAAAGAAGATTGCCGAAACATTGAAGGGCAAAGGGGGCGACGCTCTGATTGCATCGGACTTGAAGAAGGCCGCCATGACGCGCGTATTCGGCTTTGAGATTCTGCCTGCCCCCTTCGTGGTATCGCACCTGCAATTGGGCCTGATGCTTCACGAACTGGGCGCGCCACTGGCGGCAAAGAAGAGTGAGCGCGTCGGCGTCTATCTGACCAACGCCTTGACCGGGTGGGAGCCGCCCAGGGAACCCAAGCAAACCGTCTTGGGGTTCATGGAAGAACTGCAACAGGAAAAGGATGCCGCCGAAAAAGTGAAGCGTGAAGCGCGGGTGCTTGTGATCTTAGGAAACCCGCCTTACAACGCCTTCGCCGGTGTAAGCCCCGAAGAAGAGCAAGGGCTTGTGGAACCGTACAAGAAGGGGTTGAACACTCCGCCCGCCGCCGGAGGGTGGGGTATCAAGAAATTCAACTTGGATGAACTGTATGTCCGCTTCTTTCGTTTAGCCGAGCGGCGCATAGCTGAAATGACCGGCAAGGGCGTTGTGTCCTTCATATCCAGCTTCTCGTATCTTGACGATCCGTCCTTTGTCGTCATGCGGCAAAAGTTTCTGAATGAATTCGACAAGCTGTGGTTTGACTGCCTGAACGGCGACAGCCGCGAAACTGGCAAGCTGACGCCAGAGGGGAAATCGGACCCTTCGGTATTCTCTACCGAATACAACCGCGCAGGTATCCGCGTCGGCACAGCGGTTTGCGTTACTGTCCGTAAAGGCAAGCGTGACAACGCGCCCACCGTCCGGTATCGGAACTTCTGGGGCGCTACCAAGCGTCAAGACCTGCTGAACAGTCTGACCGCCCAGCGGCTTGACGCCGTATACACGACGGCGAAGCCCTGCAAGGAAAACCGCTATTCCTTCCGACCGGAAGAGGTGTCCGCCGCTTACAACGGTTGGCCGAAATTGCCGGAGTTGTCGGCTTGCCATTACAACGGGCCGGTTGAACGGCGGGCGGGAGCGCTCATTTCGATTGAGCGCGAGCCTCTGCAATCCCGGATGAAGTCATACTTTGACACGAGTGTGAGCAACGATGAAGTGCGCGCCGCCTACGCCTCACTGATGATGACGGGCAACCGCATAGTTGGGCCGGAAGCCCGCAAGAAGATATTGTCGGAACACTCATTCACCGCTGACGCGATAGTGAAATACCCGTTCAAGGTCTTTGATATTCGCTGGTGCTACTTGGCGAACCTTCGCCCGCTCTTCAGCGAACCAAGCCCGGAATTGATTTCCCATCGAATGAACGGCAACGGCTTCTTCATCACGCGCGATGCCGCCGATAAGACGCCCGAAGGTCCGCCGTTCTACTTCTCGCCGTTGGTTTGCGATTACGATTGCATATCAGGTCACGCGCGGCATTTCCCCGTACTCTTAGCCCCCGATCATACGGGCAAGAAGCCGCACCGACAAAAATCATTCATTGCCGACCTGGCGGCAGCGGACCGTCAACTCCTGGTTGGAGGAGTTGCTTCTGCGCGCGCCAATGTCTCACCGGCGGCCCGCGCCTACTTGGCGTCTGTTGGCATCCATGACTTGGTGTCATACGCCGAAGCTTCCATCATCTGGCTTCATGCGCTGGCCGTGGGATATAGCCCCGCGTACCTGGCCGAAAACGCCGACGGTATCCGGCGCGATTGGCCGCGCATTCCTCTGCCCGACACAACAAAGGCGCTGGAAGCCTCCGCCGCGTTGGGGCGGCAACTGGCGGCGCTGCTCGACACCGAAGCGGACGTATCAGGCGTCACGTCCGGGAAGGTAGAGCCAGTCTTCCGAACCGTGGGGGTGCTGACGAAGGCAGGCGGCGGCGCGCTGGACCCCGGCGCGGGCGATCTGGCCGTTACCGCCGGTTGGGGACACGCGGGCAAAGAAGGCGTGACGATGCCTGGCAAGGGGCGAATCGTGCAGCGCCCCTATGACAAAGAAGAGCGCGAAGCATTGAACAACGCCGCCGAAGCGCGCAGGCTTTCACAGAGGCAAGTCTTGAACCTACTCGGTTCCGGCACCTGTGACGTGTACTTGAATGACAAGGCGTACTGGAAGAACATCCCCGCGAACGTGTGGGAGTATTACATCGGCGGGTATCAGGTTATCAAGAAGTGGCTGAGTTACCGCGAACAGGGACTATTGAAGCGGGCATTGACTGCCGACGAAGCCCGCGAAGTAACCGGCATGGCCCGCCGCCTGACCCGGATTGTCCTTCTGCAACCGACGCTGGACGCGAACTATCAGCTTGCGGCCAAACACGCCTACGCCTGGCCAAAGACGGCGGAAGCGCGGGCGAAGGCATGAGCAAGGAAGATAGGCGTCAAGGCATAATCGAAGACAAACCAGACACCCACTCTTGATGAAGGAGGCACAACTCATGCGTAGCATGGCTTTTGTCGCATTCGCCCTGCTGTTCCTGAACGGATGTACGTTCTATTGCTTGGACGGCAACGGGCCGCGCAGCAAGAAGGAATTCCAGAATGTTCTCCGCAACATAAGTCCGGCAGTCATTGAGAAATTGAAGTACGATGCCCAGAATGGCGGGACCTTCGGCAACTTGACCTTTACCGGACGCGGTGAGGTGAAAGGCTATACCGTGCATGGGCCTTGGAACCTCTGGTGGCCCGCCTTGATCGGTCCCTATGATACAGCGATGTACTACGAGCCTCTTTCGGAATGGCGGGACGACAAGAGGGAACTTGTAGCGGACTCAGAGACCTTCGGAATGCTTCTTGGACAGATCACCCTTGGAGGCGAAACCCATTATGATGTTGAGACAGGACAGGCCCTTGCAGTCGAAAAGTTCTTCTTCTTCACGCCGTTGATCATCTACCATTCTTCCACCACCCCGCGGGACGGCGTGGTTCTGCCCCTGCACCCCAAAGAGGCGATACCGGAGGACCTCAAGTACAACCAGCAGTCGGCCCTGTGCATTGGGTCGGGGGTTCTTGCAGCCGGTGTGAAGAATGGGCGGGCGTACATGCAGATTGCATGGATTCCGATTCCTTTATGGAGGACATCTTACGGCGCGTCGTGAAGCCCGGCGCTTGCTGGACGAAGCGAAGGCCCTTGTTGAAGACGCCATTCTATCTCAAGGGGCGAAGGGGTAAAGGTACGGCGGCATAAGGTCATGCCTACTTCTTTCCGAAGAACCACACCAGCAGGCAGAGACCGAGGAAGGGCAGCAGCGCCCCCCAATAGAACGCCAACGTCACCCCCAGCAGCGTCAGCACATGCACCACGCCGTTGAATCCCCTGTGCCAGGCCACCGCCCCCAATCCCACCAGCAAGAGGAGCACAAGTATTGTCATCATCACCGTCCCTCCCGATTGAGATTGGAAGTATTATGCCACACGGGTCTGACAGTCGCCAGCCGCCTTCCGGTTATCAGTCCGGTTTGATATAGTGCGCCGGGGCGGATAGGCCGACGGGCCGAAAAGCTGAAACTCGCATAGCCTGCCGCCCGTTTTCTTCCCCCGCGAGCTTGCATGAGCGAGGATGCAACATGCCGAAAGCTTCCCCCAGGGAGTCCGCTGAAGCGGAGTTCTGGAATCGTATCGGTGGGCCGGAGAATTACCCAAACTTGACTGCCACGGATCTGTTCAGAGTCTTGAGCTTCTGGCGGGCCATGCCCAACCGAGCGGGGCTGGCGCTGTTGGAACAGCATCCCCGGATGCGTTTCAATGATGTAACGGCATTGGGTGGGAACGCCTGCCAATTGCTCGTGCGCGCCGCCGAAGACAGGGGCTTGAACTCTACGCGAATCCAGAAAGCCCACGCCATAGGCGTTGAGTATCTATGGGATGTTGTCGAGAAGATGAACGCCATGAAACGGGGGAGCATTTGGACGCTGATGAACGATTTCCTTGATATGTGCAAATTCGTAGCCGTTGACATGCCAGACAAGAAACAGCAGTCATATCGGCAAGGCATTACGGAAATCGGACGGCTGGCAATCAAGCTGGAAAACGAAGCTCGACGGCCGAGAGTGATTCCATCGGCAGGGGCACAACCGGCAAGAGTGGACGGCGCACCGGGCGATGGGGGGGATAATGAACCAAGTACGGACTTGCAGATTCGGATTCTGGAAGAACTGGCCGGGCATGGAATGACTGCCGAAGCCCTCACGGGCCGCCTTGATAAGATCGGAGTCAAGAAGGACCTGCGTACAGTAAAAGCGGCCCTTGCGGACTTGAAAAAACGAGGAACGGTGAAGAACAAGAAAGGGCTTGGTTACTACTGCCCTGATTCCCCGCCGAAGCCAGTTACCCTCTGACTTCACTCTGGCTTCACTCTAACACCACTGTCAGGCGTTGTTCTCTGTGGCACACTCTATGCGGAAGTTAGAAAGCATGGAGGCCCATAGAATGCACACGGACTTGACGCTTGAGGAACTTGCGGCGCTCATTCGCAAACACCCGGAGACAGTCCGCCGTCTTGCCCGTATGGGGCAGTTGCCGGGCGCTTACAAGATCGGCGGGCGTTGGATGATTGCCGAGGAAAACGCACGACGGTTGCGCCACTTGCCGGACAAGGGGAACGCCGATGCTTGAGACACCCCTTACCGCCCCCATATCGGCGGCGCTCCTGATTTCCGCCGATGAACTGGCGGGGATGCTCGGATGCTCACCTACGCACGTTTGGCGGATGCACAGCGGGGGCAAGCTCCCCAAGCCGATGAAACTCGGCAGGCTGACGCGCTGGCGCGATGCCGAAGTGCGCGCGTGGATCGAGGCGGGCGCGCCGCCGCGCGCGTCCTGGTACTGGCAGCCGGAGAAAGGGGGTTGCCGGTGCGCGGGGAAGTGAAGACACGCAACGGCTTCTGGCAGATGGAGCATGAGGGACTTGAGGCCATTCTTCAGCGGCACGACCTGTGCGGTGAGGAACTGCGAGTGTACTTCGCGCTTGGCGACCAGACGCGCGGCTATCACAAGGAACGCGACGAAGTAGCCGTCAGTACAATCGCAGGCATTGCGGGAGTAAGCCAGCGGAATGCTCACCGTGCCTTGCGGGGCTTGGAAATGAAGCAACTGGCTGGCAGCCACAAAGGACGGGAAGCATCTTGCCGCTGGATTGTGTGGCCTGCGCCCAGCGAAGGCGGGGTGGGTAGTGTCAATGGGGGTGTCCCTGCTGACACTGGCGCAAGTGTCGGGGCTGACACTGCTGTTGGTGTCGGGGTGGACACCCACCAAGAAGGAAAGAAAACCAAGACCCCAAGAAGGGACGGCTTTAGTTCCCCGCGCGACAACGCGCAGGCCAAAGGGGACGGTCCCAAGTGGGAGAGTCTTCGCTCTGTCATAGAAAACGTGAACGGGCTTTTAGGAGAAGGCCAAAAGATAGACTTCAACTTGGCGGTAAGGGCACTTGTCAAACGGGGGTACAACGTCGAGAAAGCGCGAAAGGCTCTCTGTGTGCTGCAAGGGGACTTGATGAACGACAAGAAGATCAAGAGGGCTTTCGGGTATCTCCTGGGAACCGCCGCACGGCAGGCAGATACTAGGACGTTCTCTGCGCCGATGGAGACCAACCTGTAGAAGGACCGCCATTTGCCTGAAAGGAAGTGCATGGGCACACTGGCGGCCCGGAAGCAATGCGCGGTGTGCGCCTCCGGGGAGCGGTGCGCGCCGTGGCCGTATCGGTTCGGGAAAAGGCCTAAGCCTGGAACGAAGATGGGAATCGAATAGGGCTACTTGACAGCTATCAAAGCACAGGGTAGAATATCACCATGAGCAAGAAGAAAGACACACTCTCCGAAGAAATCCGCCGGGCGATAGATGATTCCGGCATGAGCCGGTATGAAATCTGCAAGCGGATCGGGCTGGACCAAGCCTCTATGTCCCACTTTATGAACCGCAAGGCGGGGCTGGGGCTATGGACTCTTGACAAGCTGGCGGCGCTGTTGGACCTTCATATCAGAAAGGGGAAGTGAGCTATGCTGCGAATCTTCAAGCACACGTACCGAGACGATAATGGGGATGTGCGCGAGAGCGGGAATTTCCACGTTGCCTTTACGGACAAGGACGGGAAGGAATTGACGCTGGCCGCGTTCGCGGATAAGGCGGTAACGGAAGCCTTCGCGGGGAAGCTGCAACGTCTGCTGGCCTGTCATGTGAGCGGGGAAGCACCTGACCGGGCGTTGATCGTGTGGCTTGAGGGAGTGCCGGAACGTATCCGGGCGCGGCTGGCGGTACTTGGGCTGCTGGACCCGCGCCGCGCGGCGGCGGGCAAGCCGCTGACGGAACACCTTGCAGAGTTCGGCGCGGCGCTTGGCGCACAGGGGCGGACGGCGATGTATGTCAACACGACAACCGCGCGCGTCAAGGCGATTCTCGACGGTTGCCACTTCAAGAAGTGGAGCGACATAGCGCCGGGGAAGGTGGAGACGTTCCTTGCCGAAGAACGCAAGCCGAAGGGTGAGAACGATTCGGGCATGAGCATACGGACTTGTAACGGGTATGTCGGGGCGTTCAAGCAGTTCTGCAAGTGGATGGTGTCGGAACGGCGCGCGAGTGAATCGCCTGTGGCCTTCCTGAAGCGGATGAACGCACAGACTGACCGGCGCATTGTCCGCCGCGCGCTGACGGCGGATGAATGCCGCCTGCTGCTGGAAGCCACGCGCAAGGGCAAGCCCTACGCCGGGCTGACGGGCGCGGATCGGGAAATGCTCTACCGGCTGGCGCTTGAAACGGGGCTGCGGTGGAATGAACTGCGGACCTTGACGGCGGGGAGCTTCGCGCTGGACGCCACAACGCCTACCGTGACCGTCAAGGCGGGATACTCCAAGCACCGGCGCGAAGACCGGCTACCCCTTCGGCGTGAGACGGCGGAACTGCTGCGGGAGTACCTGCGGGCAAAGCTGCCAGCGGCGCAAGCCTTCCCGATGCCTGATAGGAACGTCGGCGGGAGCATGATTGAGGAAGACTTGACGGCGGCGGGGATCGAGGCGGAAGACGCGGCGGGGCGGGTGGTGGACTTCCACGCGCTGCGCCACACGTTCATTACCAACCTGTGCAACGGCGGGGTGCATCCCAAGACGGCGCAATCGCTGGCGCGGCATTCAAGCATTGTGCTGACAATGGACCACTACACACACCTGACCCTTGCCAGTCAGACGGGGGCGTTGGACGCGCTGCCGGACCTGTCCGCGCCGTCAAGCGCCCAAGAAGCCCGCGCGACGGGAACGGACGGAATGACTGTACCGGAAACTGTACCGGAATTGGGGGTAAATGGGGGTAGTTCGGGCAAGCAACTGCAAGGGGACAAAGGCGTAATACAAAGTGATACCGCACACGGAAAAGCATTGCTGGCATTGGCAAAGGGCCGTGGTTTGGGTATCATGCGGGGCACGTGCGAGGGTGGCGGAATTGGCATACGCGCTGGACTTAGGATCCAGTCCCGAAAGGGGTAGGGGTTCGACTCCCCTCCCTCGCACCAGCTTGCTTCAACGGCATCGGTCAAAAAATGGCCCTTGTCGCTCAATAGACTAACGCTTGCTCTGTTGAAACCATCATTTTCAACTCACCACGACGCTTCATCGTCTAACACAAGATCAGTCGGGCGGGTCGGCTTCTCTACGATGAAGGGGCACTTTCCCTGGGAGGGCGGGAGGATGGAACCGAAGGCGATATTGACCAATTAGGTCATGGAATGGTATAGTACACTTTACCATTAATGGGTATAATTGGTAAGGAACTTGGCATGAACGACTTGCTCGACCGCGCGGAACTCCTGAGCGTTCTCCAAGGATACAACCCCTGGTGGGGTGGTCGTCCATTGGTTGTCCCTAAGTTTCGCCGCATAGCCTTCCAAGTCTGCCACGATTACCTCGCCAAGTCCGAGCTCCAGCGAGCGATTCATCTTTCAGGGCCGAGGCGCGTCGGCAAGACCACCATTCTTTTCCAGATAGCCGAATCGCTTCTCAAGGAGGGGGCCGACCCCAAGAGCATCTGCTATATCAGCCTTGACCATCCCTTGCTTAAGATTTTCACCCTGCCCAAGATACTCAAGCTCTACCACGAGAGCACCTATCCCCAGGGGAAACCCGCTGTCCTGCTCTTGGACGAGGTGCAGTACTCAAGCGACTGGGAGCTTCACATCAAGCAACTTGTTGACCACAATCCTGAGTACCGCATTCTGGCGACCGGCTCGGCCAGTGTGGCCCATCACCAGAAACTCACCGAAAGCGGAGTCGGCCGCTGGCTGACCGTCCAGATACCCACTTTGTCCTTCTACGAGTTCCTTCAGATACGGGGTGAACGCACCGGCCAAATTCCCGATGACCTGCGGCCTATAGACTTGTTCAAGATTAAGAAGGATGACCTGTCTCTTCTTGCCACTCAGTTCAGACCCCTCATGCCCCTGTTCCAACGATACCTTCTTGTGGGCGGTTTTCCTGAGACCGCCAGACAGAACGACTCGACGCTCTCACAGCGCCTCCTGCGAGAGGACGTGGTGGAGCGAGTCATCAAACGAGACATGGCAAGCCTGTTCGGTATCCGCAGCGTCAACGACTTGGAGAAACTGTTCATTTACATCTGCCTGAACAGCGGCGGTCTCTTTGTGGCCCGAAAGTGCGCCGATGCCCTGGAACTGACTCGCCCCACGGTCTTGAACCATTTAGAGGTCCTAAAGAAAGCGAATTTGATCTACCTGCTGCCTCCTTACGCTCCCACAGGCAAGAAGGTGCTAAAGGCTCAGCCCAAGGTCTATCTCGTCGACGCAGCCCTGAGAAATGCCGTCTTGCTGCGGGGAGAGGAGGTGCTCAACAACCCGGAGGAAATGGGAACCATCGCGGAGACGACCGTCTTGCGTCATCTCTTCGCATACCACTACCGCGATGTCCCGCAGATCACCTACTGGCGAGATGCGGCCACACAGAAGGAAGTGGATATTATCGTGCGGAGTCCGGCTTACCTGATTCCCGTGGAGGTCAAGTACCGGGAGAAGGCGCCCTTGCGTGAGAGCGAGGGCATTGTGGCGTTCTGCGGGCGGGAGAAAGTGAAGTCGGCCTACTGGGTCACCCGGCGGGAAGAAGACTTCGATGTCCAGCGCTTCAGGAACGCGGAGACAGCGTTCCTTCGCGTCCCCGCCCACATCTTCGTCTACCTGCTGGGCCAGGCAGAGCGGTTGCTTTGGTAAGTCGCCTCGGCGCCCATCCGAGTCCCCCTTCATGCTATGATGTAGTGAGGCGCGTCTGCGTGGGGCGCGTTGACATGACGGGCTGGAGGATGCGGATGGAGTGCGACGGCTGCGGCGCGTGTTGCCGGACGTTCCCGGTGTTCGTCTCCGAGGCGGATGCGGAGATGGAGCCGCGCATTCGCTCCGAGGGGTACCGCCTGCCGGACCATCTGCGCGAGGATGACTGGGCGTACAAGCTCTATCCGCTCCCGTTCCACGAGCGTTGCAGCTTTCTGGGGCCCGACAGTCTCTGCACGATCCACCCCACGCGGCCGCGGGTCTGCCGCGATTTCCCCGCCGGCGATCCGCAGTGCCAGGAGGCGCGTTCGCGCGTCGGCCTGCCGCCGCTGGAAGCGGCCTGCGCGCTTCCGGTGCCTGCGACGAAACCCAGCGCGCCAGGGGGCGATTCACTCTAGAACTGGTTTTGCTTTGTTGAAACCATCCCGGTTGGCAGGCCGGGCCGGTGGGGACACAATACTTTCCAAAGGAAAGTTTTGTGTCCCCACCTCGACCCACGGCCCCGAGTTGGTCGAGGGGATAGTCCGCGCTACATGTCAAGTTGTGAAACTCGCCCTAGGCTCGCCCCGCCGTTCCTGTTACAATTACCACCCAATGTCAAGAGTCGGCAGAAGGGGCTTTGCCGGAATACTCCCGTAAGCGTCGGTGGCGTTCGCCGAGGTTTGAAGGAGCATTTGTGAGCAACGAGCCAGGTCGGGACCGGCCGAAATCGGCCACGTCGGAGATGCCTCTCCCACTTCCCGCGGGGAGGTGGGGGCATCGGCTGGCCTGGCTGCCGATCCCGGTGCTATTCGCCGCGCTGCTCCTATTGTGGCGTGCGGATTTGCAGGGAGCCCATGAATCACAGTTCCTGCTGATGTTGTTCAACTTCTTCTTCTCCACGCTGGCCTCGGTCACCGTCGCGATTCTGGTTGGAAGGAGTTTTGTCGCGCGCGGCGCGCCGGGGTTGTTGCTGCTGGGCGGCGGCATCGTCATCTGGGGGGCCGCCGGCACGCTGGCGCCGCTGCTCCTGTCGCATGGCATCGACGTCGTCATCGGCATTCACAACACGCTGGTCTGCTTCGCGGCGTTCTGTTGTCTGGCCGGCGCGGTCCTCTCCATGAAACCGCGTCCCGCGCTGGGGCAGCGCGGTCTGATCCTGACGATGGCTTACGCCTGCGCGGTGTGCGCCGTGTGGTTTGTCGTCCTGTTGTCGCTGCTGAGGTGGATGCCGGTCTTCTTCGTGCAGGGAGAGGGGGGCACGCCGATCCGGGGTTTCGTGCTCGGCATGGCCGCCGCCATGTTTGCGTTCGCCGCGGCGCTGCTCGGGTTCTCCAACCGCCCATCCCCTTCGGCCTTCGTGCGCTGGTACGCGCCGGCCCTTTTGCTGGTGGCGACGGGGATATTCGGCATCATGATCGAGTCGGTGCTTGGCGGCGCGCTGAGTTGGACTGCGCGCGCGGCGCAATTCCTCGGCGGGGCGTACATGATCGTGGCGGCGATTGCGTCGGTGCGCGAGACGGGCCGCTGGGACATTCCGCTGGAACAGGCCTTGCGCGCCAGCGAAGAACGTTACCACGCTTTGTTCAACGGAATGACCGAGGGCTTCGCCATCCACGAGGTCGTTACGGACGAGCAGGGAACGCCGGTGGACTACCGTTTTCTGGACATCAACCCGGCGTTCGAGCGCCTGACCGGGCTGAAGCGCGAGGAGGTGGTTGGCCGGACGCACAATGAAATTCTGCCGGGGGATGATCCGAAGTGGCTGCGGATGTACGGCGCGGTCGCGCAGACCGGCGAGGCGGTGCGATTTGACAATTACTCCCCCGCCCTCCAACGGCACTACGCCGTGCTGGCCTACCGTCCCGCCCCCGGGCAGTTCGCGGTGGTCTTCAGGGACGTCACCGGGCAGAAGCAGGTGGAAGACCAGTTGCATCGCCTCAACCGCACACTGCGCGCGCACAGCCGGAGCGACCAGGCGCTGCTGCGCGCCGGCGACGAGGCGGCTTATCTGCGGGCGGTCTGCCGCGTCATCGTGGAAGACTGCGGGCATGCGATGGTCTGGGTGGGGATGGCGCAGCAGGACGAGGCGCGCAGCGTCCTGCCGGTCGCCTGCGCCGGATTTGAGGAAGGGTACCTGGACACCCTGCGGATCACCTGGGCGGACGCGGAGCGCGGGCGGGGGCCCACGGGCACGGCGATTCGCACCGGGCAAGCTCGCGTCTGCCGCAACATGCTCACCGATCCCGCCTTCGCGCCCTGGCGCGCGGAGGCGCTGCGGCGCGGGTATGCTTCCTCCATCGCCCTTCCGATGATGGCGGAGGGCCGGGCGTTCGGGGCGCTGACCATTTACTCCCGCGAGCCGGACCCCTTCTCCGACGAGGAGGTGAAGCTGCTGACGGAGCTGGCCGGCGATTTCGCCCACGGCGTCCAGACGATCCGCCTGCGCGCCGCGCACGCGCTGGCGGAAGAGGCGCTGCGCGAAAGCGAACGGCGCGAACGCGAGCGGGCCGAGGAGTTGGCCGTCCTGCTTGAAGCCGTTCCCATGCCTGTCTTCATCGCCCATGACCCCGACTGTCTCCACCTCGTAGGCAACCGGCTGGCGAATGAGATTTTACGGGTTCCCCGCGACGGCGAACTCTCGCTGTCGGGGCCGCCGGAAAGCAAGCCGCGCCATTTCCGGGTCTTCAAGGAGGGGCGCGAGCTGCGGATCGACGAACTGCCCGCCCAGCGGGCGGCCCGCGGCGAGCATGTCAGGGATTTCGAGATCACCCTGGTCTTCGACGACGGAATGGTCCGCCACGTATTGGGCTATGGCACCCCCCTGCTGGACGACCGGGGGCGTCCGCGCGGCGCGGTCGTAAGCCTGGTGGATATCACCGAGCGAAAGAAGGCCGAGGAGGCGCTGCGCCTGAGCGAGCAGCGGCTGGCCCTCGCGCAGAAATCGGCGGATGCCGGCATGTGGGACTGGGACATGACGACGGAAAAGCTGGAATGGTCCGCCGAAATGTTCCGCCTCTTCGGCCTTGACCCGGCACAAGCGAAGGCCTCTTTCGAAGCGTGGCGCGGCGCCCTCCACCCCGATGATCGCAAGGGCGCGGACGAACGGATCCGCCAGGCCATTCAAAGTCACGCGCGGCTGGAGAATGAATGCCGGGTCCTCCTGCCCTCGGGCGAGGTGCGGTGGGTCAGCGCGTTGGGTGATACGACGTACGATGCCGCCGGCCGGCCCCTGCGCATGTCAGGCATCTGTATTGACATCACCGAGCGAAAGAAGGCCGAAAGCGTTCTGCAAACTACGCTGCAGCGCTTCTATTCGGTCCTCTCCAGCATGTACTCCGGGGTGCTGCTGGTGACGGACGCGGGGCGGGTTGAGTTCGCCAACCAGGCGTTCTGCGACCGTTTCGGCCTGAAGGATGCGCCCGCCGACCTCGTGGGGCTCGCTTCCCGCGATATGATCGAGAAGATCAAGAGCGGCTACCTGCATTCCGAGGAAGCCGGCTCACGCATCCTGGAAATCGTTGCCAGGGGAAAACCGGTGAAGGGCGAAGAACTCGCCATGAAGAACGGGGAGACATGCCTGAGGGATTTTGTTCCCCTGAACATCCAGGGGAAATCATACGGCCGGCTCTGGATCCACGTGGACATCACCGAGCGCAAACTTGCGGAGGAAGCGCTGAGCCTGTCCGAGGAGAAGTTCGCGCGGGCCTTCGCCTCCAACCCGGCCGCCGTCGCCATGACGCGCCTGGAGGACGGGCGGTTCCTGGAGGTGAACGATACCTGGGTGGCCATGAACGGCTACAGCCGGGAGGAGGTCATCGGCCGGCCGGCCGGCACGCTCTCCATCTGGCCGACGGCCGAAGCCCGGGCGCTCTTCATCAGGGAATTGCGGGAGAAGGGCGCGGTGCGAGGGTGGGAAGAGGAGTTCCGCCGGAAGAGCGGCGAGCGCTTCGTGGCGCAGCTTTCGGCGCAGGTGCTCACCGTGCGGGGCGAGCGGGTGGTCCTTTCGACCCTCGTGGACATCACCGCGCGCAAGCAGGCGGAGCGGCAGTTGAAGGAGCTCAACGAAACGCTGGAACAGCGCGTGGCCGAACGCACCGCGGAGGCGCATCGGCTGGCCGATCAGTTGCGCGCGCTGGCCTCGGACCTCTCCATGACCGAGCAGCGCGAGCGCAAGCGCCTGGCCACCATCCTGCACGATCACGTCCAGCAACTGCTCGTCGCCGCCACGATGCAGTTGGGATTGATCAAGCGCGCGGACCGGCGGACGGTCGAGTCCACCGTGCAGGGAGTGGAGTCCATCATCAAGGAGGCGATCGCCGCCTCGCGCTCGCTGACGGTCGAACTGAGCCCTCCCATTCTGCACCAGGGAGGGCTGGCTGCGGCGCTGGGCTGGCTGGCCGGGCGCATGGAGGAGAAGAGCCTCTTCAAGGTCCACGTCCGCGCCAATAACGACGCCGAGCCGGCATCCGAGCCGGTGCGCCTGCTGCTGTTCGAGTCCATCCGCGAACTGCTCCTGAACGCGCTGAAGCACTCCGGCGTGCGCGAGGCGCACGTCACCATGCTGCGCACCGGGGAGGGGTGGACGAAGATCCTCGTCGAGGACAAGGGGTGCGGCCTGCACCCGGACTCGCTGAGCCCGCAGAGCGGGGGAGGCTTCGGGTTGTTCAGCATCCAGCAGCGGCTGGCATACCTGGGGGGCGTCATGGAGGTTGAAAGCGCGCCGGGGCAGGGGACGCGCATCATCCTGACCGCCCCATCGGCGGATGCGCCGCTCGCCGCGGCCGCGCGGCCCGCCGCCGCCCCCGCACCGGCCCCCGCACAACCGGAGAAAGCTCCCGCTGGGAACGTGCGGAGAATCCGCCTGCTGCTGGTCGACGACCACAAGATCATGCGCCAGGGGTTGTCCAGCCTGATTCAACTGGAGGCGGATATCGAGGTGGTGGGCGAAGCGCGCAACGGAGAAGAGGCGCTGGAACTGGCGCGCCGGCTCGCGCCCGACGTGGTGGTGACCGACGTCTCCATGCCGGGGATGAGCGGGGTGGAACTGACTCGAATCCTGCGCAATCAAATGCCCGCCATCAAGGTGCTGGGGCTGTCGATGCACATTGAGAAGGGGATCGCTGCGGCCATGCAGCAAGCCGGCGCCGCGGGCTACCTGACCAAGGGCGGGCTGTCGGAGGACCTGATCGCGGCCATCCGCGCCGCCGCGGCCAAGTTGTGATGCGCCTGCGCCGCCGGGTTCACCCCGGGGCGAGGAGCGATCGAAGCGTTTGACCTGCCTTGATCCGCCGCGCGCGGCTCCACTCCACGGCTCCCGCCCCCGCAAGGGAGAGGCGGCGCAATTCCAGAGTTCCGTGCAGGAGTTTCAACTCCACGGCGGTCCCGCGAGGGCCCGGGCGCTGCGCGAACGTTCCCCAGGCGCTGCCATTGGACCAGAACCACTGCGCGGGCCGCGGGGAGGCGGCGAAGCGAAGTTCGCGTTCCACGGCGGAATAATGGAAGCCGCTGAGCGCGAGCACCGCGCCCCAACTGGCCATCGCGCGCGCGTAATGATGACCGCATTCCGCCTCATCGAACGGGCTGCGCCGCGCGCCATCGTATCGCGCGCGAATCGCGGCGATGCACTTGAGGCCGGCGGCGGTCTGGCCTTCCTGGAGCATGTGGATGGCCGCCACGTACTCGAAGCCGGTCATCACTTCATTGTAGTAGGGGAAGGGGCGCTTCGGGCGGCGGCCGCGCGGGTAGCTGGCCATCAGGAGGGCGGACTCGTCGTTCAAGGCGAAGGTGCGCAGGTGGTTGAAATGCCGGTAGAGCGGGCTCTTGAAATTGTGCTTCATAATGCTGCGGAGCGTCTTGCGGACGTGACGCGGGTCGAGCAGGTCGCCCAGCCCCAGGAGTTGCGCCACCTGCTGGCCGACGAGCTGGTCCACCAGGCAGCCGGCGCCAAGCTGGAGGATGGGATCGCGCGGATCGTTGGCGCCCATGTTGTGGCGCAGGCCGGGGGCGATGTTTTCAAGCGCGGTCGGGCGAATCTCCTGCTCGTAGTACTCTCCATTGAACAGGCGCGCATCGACCCAGCGGCTGCCGCGCTCGAAGAGCGCGCGGCAGCGGCGCGCGAACGGCGCATCCCCCGCCGCGTCGGCCATCTCCTCGCAGGCGCGCAACGCGCCGAGGTACCAGGCCCCCATCTGCGGGTTGGGGCCGTAGTACTCCACATCCATGGTGTTGTGCTGGCACCCCTCCATCACGCCATCCTGGTCGGCGTCCCAGCCGCCGGGAATCCAGCAGAACTCCATCGCCTTGCGCGCGCCGGGCCAGAGGCGGCGGAGCCAGTCGAGGTCTCCCGATAGCTGCCACTCGCGGTAGAGGCGCATCAGGCAGCCCATCTGCCCGTCGGCGGCGGCGATGCCGTAGTCCAGGGCGCGCGCCAGCGGGAGCGTGGTGCGGAAGCTCATCAGGCCGTTTGGGGCGGTCGCGTGGAGGAACTCCACCTCGCGCATCGAACGCGCCAGGCCGCCGAAGAGGAACCCCGTCGCCTGCTCATAGTTCCAGACGTGCGTGCAGGAGCCCATGCAGCAACCGGTGTCATTGCCGCATCCCTCCCAGCCGAAGAAATGCCCGTCCGGAGTCCGAAAGCAGGTCTGCGAGCGCAGCGTGCTCAGGTTGTACAGCGCGGCCTCTTTGACGACCTCCGGCAGACTGGACGCCAGGAAGCTGTTCACGAACGCCAGCGTCTTGCGTTCGAGTTGAGGCAGGTGCGGCGCGGTGCGCGCGATCACCTCCCAGGCGTCGGCGTACTGCGTCGTGTAGTAGTTGCCGATGACCTCCGGCGGTTCGGCGCAGCCGGAGCCGCAATCGCAGGCGGGCTGCTTCCGGGGACTCCAGGTGACGCGGTTGGGGAAGTGCCAGGCCAGGAGGAACACGACCTCGCGCGTGGCGCGCGGGGGAAGTGAAACGGTGGCGGCCAGCGAGGCGATGGGGGCATCCGCCCCTTCGCCGTCGCGCTCATCCAGCCGACCATCCTCGTGCAGATCGTCGTGGAAGTCCAGCAGGCTGTCCCCCCAGGTGGCCTTGGCCCAGGCGGTGCGCCAGGTGACATCGCGCGCCGTGGTCGCCAGCGCCATCGTGCCGAACTGCGGCGCGTCGGCGCTCACTCCTTCCGACTGCATGAAGATGCCGGCGGGCGCGACGGGGCGGAAGCGGTTCCGGTTGCGGAGCGGCTTCCCCTCCTTGCCGTCGAACCCGATGAAATTGTCCACGCTGCCGCAGACGGTGGCCGTCAGCCCCGAGGCGGTGCGGTTGGTCAGCACGAAACGCAGGACGGCCACGGGGATGCCGCTGGAGTCCGCGTCGGCGGGGATCAGAGGGTTGAACGCCTCGATGCGGACGTTGACCGGCACGTCCGGATCGGAGAGGCGCACCTGCCCCAGCGGATAGGCGGCGAGGAATTCGCAGCGGCGGAACCTGGGCCAGCCGTGGTTGGGCGTCGTGACGCCGCTGGCGCCTTCGTAGTTCTCGGAGGGCAGCACCCCCTCCAGCGCTCGGGTGACGGCCAGCCCGCGCGGGCCGCGCACGTGCAGCGCAAAGAACGCCCGCTCGGGGGCGAAGCCCTTCGCCGGGCGGTTCATGATCTCCCAGTCGCGCAGTTGTCCCCGTCCGCCGAGCGAGACGGTCCCGGTGCCGATGCCCCCCAGCGGCAATGCGATGCGGGCCAGGCGGTCCCCCGCGTATCGAGTCAGGACGGGCCAGCGTTCGATGCGCGCCATCTCCAGGGTCCTTCACTGAACCAGCGAGGAAGCCGCGACGGGTCCGGGCGTTGAGCCTTCACTTGGATGCGGCCCGGGAGAGGCGCGGCTTCTTCAAGCCGGGAATTCCCAGTCCGGCGGCGCGCCCTTTGGCGTATTCGGGGCTCCCTTTCGGGCTGCGGCAGACGCTCCAATCCGGTCCGCGCGCGACGCCGTCGCAGTAACCGCAGATTTGCGTGGAGGTTCGCACCTTTGCGAAGAGACGCCGGAACAACTCGCGCGCCGGCAGCGTCGCGCCGTACTCCAGGCCGAGCAGGCGCAGCACGTCCAGGTCCTTCTTCTGGTCTCGCAACGCCATGCCGTTGCCCCCGACGCAGAGGCCGCTCTTCGGGTCGTAAAGCGCGCAGGGGGGGCAGATCATGCAGCAGCCGGCGACGAGCGTGACGGGCTTCTCGGGGTTCTTCTGGACGATCTCCACGGCCTCGAACAGGTTGTCTTCCACGATGGGGGCCAGATGGCTCCTGCCGGCGTGGAAGCAGGCCATGCACATGAGGTGGTGCGGGCGGATGCGCAGGGCGGGAGCGGCGCGCATTTCGCGCACCGTCCGGCGCTTGGTGGCGGCGCGCTGCGCCGGGGTGGTCCAGGGGAGCAGGGCATCGAGGCCGCGCGCGACTCCCTTCTCATAAGCTCCGCTGGCCGCGCGCGGGCAGCCGCGCCAGGCGTCCGACGCGGCCTTCGAAGAGCCGCAGAGACCCTGCGCCGTCGGGATGGAGTGAAGGACGCGCGCAAAGAGGTCGCGCGCCGGCAGCGTCGCCCCGGGCGCAAGGCCCAGGCGCTGAAGGACCGTCAGGTCGCGCAGGTCGTTGAAGAGCGCCCCCTCCGGCGTATCGGCCCCGCGCCCCGGATTCTGAAAGCCATAAACGGAATCCACGTTGCATCGCAGGCGCACCGGGCGGAGCGGGTCGCGCCGGACCGCCCGAAGAAACGGGCGCAGATGCGCTGGGAGCTTCTGCGCCCGGCAGAGGATGCACAGCAACTGGTACGGACGGATCTCCAGAGCCTTTCGCGGCCGACGCGATGCCATCGTTCGCTTCCTTCCTGATGCCATCATGATCGCTGCTTACTCCAATGCCAGGACTTCGTAGTCGCCGATCAGCGGGACGCGAAGGGTCACGCTCCCCCTGGAGGCGGTGAACCGCAGGCGCTTCTTCGCGCGCAGCGCCCGGACGCGCCGGATGCCCCGGGCGTGAACGGTCAATTGCACGTCATGCAGGGGGATGATCTTCTCCATCGGGCGCTTCATGTCGGAGGAGGTGTTGATCAGGTGCACCAGGGTTCTTCCCTTCTGCGCGCGCACCTCGACCGCCAGGCTGCCGGGGGCGTCGGTCTGCACCTGCAAGCCCGCCGCGCCCGCCGCCAACTGCACCGCGGCGCGCGCAAGCTCCTTGTGGTCGGCCATGTGGTAGAGTTCGAAGCTTTCGAAAAGCGGGGAGGCCAGGTAGACCACGCGCCCCTTGCCGCGCTTGCTCAACAGCGCCGCCGGCCAGTCCGAGATTCCCTTGAGAAGCTGATACGCCAGCCCGACGGGGTTGTTGAAATACGCCAGCGGCCGGGCGTCTCCGGCGGGCTTCACCTTCAACGCGTTGATGGGCCGGGGCATGAGGTACCCGTCGGAGAAGCCGGGCAGGGCGCTGCCCTTGACGGTCAGGTAATCCTCGATGCGCGACGGGGCGAAGGCCCCCTCCACCTTCTCGACGCCGAGGAATCGGAGCCACTCCGGGCGCTTTGCGGCGTCCCCCCACTCGTCATAGGCGCCCGATTCGAACGTCGCGACGAGTCCGCCGCCGGCCTTGACGAATTTCTGTATCGCGGCGATCTGCTCGTCGGACAGGCAGGCGGCGTTCGGCAGCACCAGCGTCCGGACCCCCTTGAGTTTCGACGGGACGAGGTGGTTGTCCCACAGCGCGCGCACCGGGACATGGGCGAAGTTGAGCGCGTCGAAACAGCCGTGATGCTCATGGTCGAGCAGCCGGGCCGAGGTGTCGCGGCAGGCGGCCAGGTCGGCGCGCGTCGGCTTGCGCGCGCTTTCGAGGATCAGGTTCATTTCCTTCCCGGCGCCGACCTCGTGCGTCAGCGCCTTGTGGCGCGTCACGTAGTAGTAGAGAGTTCGATTGGAGAGGAGTACCGCGGTCTCGGCGGCGGGCTGGGTCGCGGTGTAGTATTCCTCGTTCTCCTGCAGGAACTTGCCGATGGAGACGGCTTCGAACGCCTCCCCGGCGCGCGACTTCATCGCTTCCATGAAGATGGCGAACCAGGTGTTCGCGCCGCCGGCGACGGACTGGGCCAGGGCGTTGGCCATCTCGGCGGGGGGCAGGGGGGCGTAGTGCCAGGTGGAGAGCGCGTGGTGCGTGAAGACCACCGCCGGCTTCTCCCCGGCGCTGAGGAAGCGGGCCAGGTTGAGCGAATCGAAAGGGGACTTGTAGGCCGTGCCGCAATGGAAGAACTCTTCGGATCCCGAGAAGCTCTGGAACTTCTCCATGCGTGCGGGATCGCGGGCGGTGAGCATCGCGGAGGAATCGAAGCCGCCGCCGTTCAGGAAGATGGCGGCGTCGGGGTTGACCGACAGCGCCGCATCCTGCGCCCCCTGCATGAAGTTGGCCCAGGATTGCGCCCGGAACTGGAGGAACCTCTTCCAGAGCGGGTCCGACCAATCGCTGAAGGAGGGCATCTTCTTCCTGCCGGATTCCTTCGTGAAGAGCGCGCGGCAACTATCGCAGTAGCAGCAATTCGGGAAGAGCACCGGGCCGTCCAGGAAGCAGCCATCCACCCCCGTGCGCATGACCTCGCGGATCAGTTCGAAGGCCCAATCGCGCCAGGGGCTGTTGACGCACAGCGTGGTCCCGCCGCCGTACAGGGGGCTTTTGCGGCCGTAAGGCGTCCCGTCCTCCAGCAACTGCTCCCATCCCGGGTGCTTCGCGGCGAAGTCGTAGGAGTACCAGTGCATGTTCACGTACGGCAGGAGATGCACGCCATACCTCCGGGCGTGCGGCAGGTACTCGCGGAGCATGTCGAAGCGGCCAAGCTGGGGGAACTTCTCGAACTTCGGCGAATTGAACAGCGTCTGGTAGGCCAGTCCGGGAGCGCAGCCGGGCGTGGCCATGACCCACTCGCAGTTGATGTGCCAGCGATCGCGCGATTCGCGCGCGAGTTGGTCGAGGTCGGACTTCATGAAGGGGGCGAAATTGCCGATATAGTCGCGCCGCATCATCCGCACGGGGCGCTCCCACCATTTCAAAGCGCTGCGCATTTCTGAAGCTCCTGTTTGGCCGAATTAGGGTGTCCCAACCGGTCCATTGTGTGCATAAGAGGCGGGATTTTCAACTCAGGTCAGCGGAGGATATACTACAAGTTGTCTTGCGCGGCTGAAACCATCGTCATTCGTTCAGACGTCCCGGAGGGACGGCAAGATAATAGCTCGGCACTTCAGTGCCGGGGACTGGCAGGCTATTTTCATTCTGTCCCGACGGGACGAACGACAAAGAACGGTGATCACTTCAAGAGAGCGTAACGGCATATAGACCGCTATAAAGTGAGAAAAGAATGAGCCAGGACCCGTCTTGCCCGCCGTCCGCCCCGATGGACACCGCCGAACGGAAGCGCCGAAGGCGGCGCGCGCTCGCCGCGCTTCTGGCGTTGCCGGCGCTGCTCCTGGCGTACCTGCTCTCCGGCTGCGCGAACGGGGCGTTCTACTACCCCGACCGCGTGGACTACGGCTCGCCGGCGCGCTTCGGGCTGAAGTATGAGGAGGTGACGTTCGCCAGCGGGGATGGCACGAAGCTCCACGGCTGGTTCCTCCCGGCCCAGGGCCCCGCGCGCGGCACGGTGATCCATTTCCACGGCAACGCGCAGAACCTCTCCTCGCATCTCGCCTTCGTCGAGTGGCTGCCCGCGCAGGGCTTCAACGTGTTCGCCTTCGACTATCGCGGCTACGGCCGTTCCGAGGGAAAGCCGGGCCGGCGCGGGACGATCGAGGATGGCGCGGCGGCCATCGCATACGTGCAGTCGCGCAGGGATGTGGACCCGAAGCGGCTGCTGGTGCTGGGGCAGAGCCTGGGCGGGGCGGTGGCCATCGCCACGCTGGGGGGGCATCGATACGAGGGAGTGCGCGCGGTCGCGATCGATTCCGCGTTCAGTTCCTACCGCGGAGCCGCGCGCGACGTGGTGGCGCGCGTGCCGGTCCTCGGCTGGCTGCGCTGGCCCATCGTGTTCATGGCGATCAGCGGCGGGTACGACCCGGAGGATGTCGTGGCGAAGATCGCGCCCGCGCCGCTGCTGCTGATCCACGGCACGGCGGACCGCGTCGTCGATTCGCGCCACAGCGAACGGCTCTACGAGCGCGCCGCCGCGCCGAAGGACCTGATCCTCCTCGACGGCGCCGGCCACACCCAGGCCTTCGCCTCCCCCGGCCCCATGCGCAAGACGCTGGTGGAGTTCTACCTGCAGGCGCTCGGTGGGGCGACCGGTGACAAAAAGAACCCTGCGAAGGAGTAGCGCGGCCCTCGCAGGGTTCTCAGTTGTCAGTTGTCGCGGGTCGAATGGCCCGCGCCACAGCCCTAAAGCAGTCCCTAGTTGCTGAACTTGGCGGCGGTATCCTCATAGAGCTTCTGCGCTTTGGCAACGGCGGTGTCGAGCGCGGGCTTGACCTTCTGCTGCCAGGCGTCCTCGCTCGCGGCCTTCGCCTCGACGAGCTTGGCCTTGGCCTCGTCGACGGCCTTGCCCATCTCCGCCTTGGATTTCTCGAAGTCGGCTTTCGCCTCGGCGGTGGCCGGTGCCGCCTTGGTCTGCAGCTCCTGCCACTTCGTCTCGAGCGCGTCGAGCGCCTCCTGGGAGGCCTTGATGGCCTTGTCCTTCGACTGGACCACGTAGTCGCCGGTCGCCTTGGCCGAATCCGACACCTTCGACGATGTGCAGCTATCCTTGCACGCCGTCATACCGAGCGCCAACGCTACCGCGACGGCGCACGTTATCAACATCTTGCCCATGAGCATTCTCCCAATCCAGAAAGCGAGGAGCATTCCGGCGGAGGCCTACCCCCGCCGCCGGGTGTGCGTCACCAGCGCGATGACAAACATCACCAGGAAGACGACGAACAGAACTTTGGCAATCCAGGCCGCCGTGCCGGCAATGCCGGCAAAGCCGAGGATGCCGGCGACGATGGCCACGAGCAGAAAAATCAGCGAGTAGTACAGCATGACGCCGCGCCCTTTATCAGTCCCCCTTGGATCCGCGCAGCACTCCCGCCAGTCCGATGATGAGCAGCACCACCCCGCCGATCAGCATCCATATCGCCTTGTCGGTGGGCGAACCGGTGAAGAACCGGGAAATGTCCGACCCCAGCGACTTGGACGCGCTGACCCCAAGGATCAGGAGCAGCACCCCCGCCGCAAGTAGCGCCAATGAGATGGCCTTGTTCATGGGAATATTCTCCTCCTCTTTATTCCATATGGAAATTGTGAACCGAAGGGCCATACGGGTAAATAGGTGCCGCTACCTATTTGACGCCGGCCCCGGCCCCATGAGCAAGCCGGGGGTGGAGTCATTCTTCTTTCGCGCATTCAGCGTATTTCGTAGTTGCCCCTATTCCTTCTCCTTCACATACAAGCACACCGTAATATTCGCGAAGTTCCGGCTGCCGTAGGGGGCAATGTAGGACTCGCGCAGGGTGTTGCTGATGAGGCTGTCCACGTCGTGGCCGTGGGAATAGATCACCCAGACCCGGTCGTGGCCGCTGATATCGTCCGATAATTCGGCGAGGTCGTCCTGAGTCACCGCCGTGTTCACCTCCACCGTTCTCGCCGGGAACGCCTTCTTGACGATGTCCTCCCGCCGGGAATAATAGTCGAACCCGTTCTCCAGCCCGAAGCCGGCGTTGAAGAGCAGCACGTCGTTCGGCTGCGCGAACTTCTCCACGAACTGCGCGGCCTCGCGCCACTGCTCCTTGTTGATCGAGTTGTAGTAGCGCCGGGCGTTCATCAGGCAGAGGAGGACCATGACCCCCAGCAGCGCGATCTTCGCGTACTTGAAGCGGATGGCGCTGATCGCGCGGGCGACGAGGCAGTAGAAGGGAATGGAGGAGGCGATGAGGTACTTGTAGCCGAAGATGGGGTTGACGGCCGCAGAATAGGCGAAGGCGCACAGGATGGGTGCGATGAGCCAAATCAGCAGGAGCAGGTCCCAGTTGCCGTCGCGCGGGGGCTCCTTCTCATGGAACTTCTGCGATGAGAAGAGTTTCGCCAGGAGCCAGAAGGCAAGC
The DNA here is from genome assembly GCA_903901045.1 of uncultured Planctomycetota bacterium. Classification (GTDB taxonomy): domain Bacteria; phylum Planctomycetota; class Brocadiia; order CAIUPP01; family CAIUPP01; genus CAIUPP01. The sequence continues at coordinate 43,093 of CAIUPP010000138.1, read as the reverse complement.
GGCGCCAGGCAGAGCGCCAGGAGAATCGTTCCGCCCGCGTAGGTGGTGAACAGGGAGAGAATGCTCGCGGCGGTCGGCGCGGGGAGCCAGGGGGCCTTCGCCACCTTGCGCGCCTGATTGATGAAGACGTACAGCCAGGGGGCGACGAGCACAAAGCTCATTGCGCTCAGCGCCAGCCAGCGCGTGAGGCTGCTCTTGAGATAGCCCCGGCGCGTGAGGCAGAGGACCGCCGCGAAGAGGTACTCCGAGAAGACGATGAAGAAGCCGTAGTGATGGGTGTATATCAGCAGCACGTTGGCGAGCCCCAGGAGAAGGGCGCTCGACCACTGGTTGCCCCGGATGAACCTGACCAGGAGATAGAAGGCGGCGATGGAGAGCAGGGAGAGCAGTTCGTACATCCTCGCTTCCTGCGAGTACTGGATGTGGAAGATGGAGAAGGCCAGGAGCAGGGCGGCGACGATTCCCGTCTCCCGGTTGAAGACGCTCTTGCAGAACAGGTAAATGGCGACGATGGAGAGCGTTCCGCAAATGACCGAGGGGAAGCGCAGGGAGAACTCCGAACTCCCGAAAAGCGCGATCCAGCAGTGCATGAGTTGGAAGTACAACGGGGGCAGGACGTTTCGGATGGTGTGCAGGACGTTGTCGATATATTGAGGCAAGGTGAATTTCGACAGACGCCAGGTGAATCCCTCATCCACCCAGAGGCTCTCCTTGCCCAGGTCGAACAGGCGCAGGAGAAACCCGCAGAGCGCTATCGCCGCCAGCGCGGCGGCGGCGGGCGAGATGGTTATCCTGGGTTGAGGCTCAAGTTTGGTTGGCATTCAGGTCCGCCTTAGTTCAGTCGAAATTATCCTGCTCCGCTCGTGAGGCCGCGAAGCGGCCGTCGGACTCTAGCCCACGACGAGCGGAGCGAGTCGTGGGTTGGCGTCGTGTCTACCCATCGAGCCCCCGAAGGGGGCGACGGAACATTCCGCCGTGTGTCTGTCGCCCCCTTCGGGGGTTCGCAAAATGGTTTCAACAGGGCAAATCCACCTCAACTCGTGCCGTTCTCCGCGGCTCCGTGTCTCCGCGTGATTCCCTCCCGCCGTCACGCGCGCGGCGCTGCCCGCTCGAATATCCCGAACCGCGCCAGATGCGCCTTTTGCAGAATGTACTGCGCCATGACGCCCATCGTGGCGCAACCGTAGAGGGTGCTTCGCCAGAGATTGATGGAGGAGGCCTCGGAGAAATAGCGGCAGGGGACCGGCAGGTCGCCGATCTGAAAACCGAAGTACGCGGCCTGCGCGATCATCTGCGTGTCGAAGACGAAGTCGTTCGAGTTGCGCTCGTAGGGGATCGTTTCGAGCACGTCGCGCGTATAGGCGCGGAAGCCGGAATGGCAATCGCCGAGGTTCTGGCCGAGGACCGAGTTCTCCACGAGGGTCAGCGCGCGGTTGGAGAGGTACTTGTAGGCGGGCATGCGCGATGCCAGCGCGGCCTTGCGGCTGCGGATGCGGTTGCCCAGCACCATGTCGCAGCAGCCGCTGGCCAGCAGGTCCAGCGCGGGGCGGACGATGAAGGCGTCGTACTGATAGTCCGGGTGGACCATGACCACCACATCCGCGCCGCGGCGCAGCGCCTCGGCATAGCAGCTCTTCTGGTTCGCCCCGTAGCCGCGCGTCTCGGGATGGCGGATCACCGTCAGCCCGAGGCGTTCCGCGATGGCGACGGTCCGGTCGCGGCTGGCGTCGTCCCCCAGGATAATGGAGTCCACGGAGCCGGGGGGAATGTCGCGCACAGTGGCTTCCAGCGTCTGCTCGGCGTTGTACGCCGGCATGACCACGACCGGTTTGAGGAACCGCCGCCGCGCGGAGGCGGTGGCGGTCATAACGGAGGCCAAAGGGGTTGCCACGCTGGGGTCATCCAATGTGGCGCGGACTATCCCTCGGCAGGCTCGGGGTCCCGAGCGATGCCGAACGGCCGGTCCGCGCTCGATTTCGCGGGTTGGATAACCCGCGCCAGTTTCACTTACTCCGGCAGCTTCGCCGCGAGAACGTCCACCTTCTCGATGACGGGGGGCTTCGCGAGCAACTCCGGCGCTTTGGCCATCAACGCGGCGGCCACCTTGCCGGTGAGGTGCGCCTGCCGCCCCGCCTCGTCCGCGAAGGCGTCGAAGATGCCGAAGGTGGAAGGCCCCAGTCGAATCCCGAACCAGGCCGTCGTGGCCGGTTCCCCCATCACCAGCGGCAGACCGCTCAGAAGGAACTTCTCGACCTCCCTTTCCTTTCCCGGCTTCGCCTCCAGACGAACGAACAGCGCCACCTTGACCATGATCTTCTCCCTGTTCAGAGTGTGGCCCATACCGCGCCCCATCAACTGAACGTATCGCCGGCCGCCGGGCGAATCAAGGCTTTTTCGATTGGCGCGGGGTTGAGGCGGCATGGCGATGCGGGCGATAGACGCGAAAAGCCCCGCGAAGGCCTGAGAATCCTTCGCGGGGCTTTCGAGTCAACGCGCATCTACAGTCGGAACAGGGCGGTCACTTCGCCGTCCCAGCTATGACCGGTTCGAGCTTCATTTTGCAGACCGGGCAGGTGCCGGGCTTGCTGTAGGTCTTGTCCCCTTCGCACTTCATGGGGCAGGCGTATTTCGCGGCCGTCGGGGCGGCGGCGGCGGCCGGCGCGCCGGCGCGGCGCACGCTCTTAATCAGAATCGTCGTCTCAGGCACGTCGCTCGGGAAGGTGGCGTTGCCGCCGGTCTTGACGCTGCGGATCTTGTCCACCACATCCATCCCGTCGATCACCTTGCCGAACACGCAGTAGCCGAAGCCACGCGGGGCTTCACTCTTGTGGTTGAGGAACTCATTGTCCACGGTGTTGATGAAGAACTGCGCCGTGGCGCTATCCACCACGTTCGTGCGGGCCATGGCGATGGTGCCGCGCTTGTTGCCGAGATCCCCGCGCGCCTCGTTCTTGATCTGGTCGCGGGTCGCCTTCTGGTTGAAGTCGGGCGTGAAGCCGCCGCCCTGGATCATGAAATCTTTGATGACGCGATGGAAAATCGTGCCGTCGTAGAACTTGTCATCCACGTACTTGAGGAAATTCTCGACCGTCTTGGGCGCCTTGTCGGCGAACAGCTCGATCTTGATCGTCCCTTCGGACGTTTCCATCACGACCACCGGATTAGCCACAGGGGTCTCCTTGTTTTCTTCGGCGGCGCGCACGGAGCCGCATGCCAAGAGGCCGATCGCCAGAATGGCGATCTTCTGACGCAACTGCACCATGTCGATACCCTCCATTTGTGAATCCCCGCCACGCGGCGGAACGCGCGCCGGCCCCAACACTCCGGCGCTTCCTTAGAATGTAGCCCAAAGCAGCGGCGGACGCAATGCATGCGTTTGTTGGAACGGGATAAGGGGATCAGTGGGGCCGGTGGGGACACGATACTTTCCAAAGGAAAGTTTTGTGTCCCCACCTCGACCCAGCCGAGGGCCCGGGCTAAAGCCCGGGCTACACGCGCCTCTTTATGCTTGGGGAAGGCCGTGTAGCGCGGGCTTCAGCCCGCGCAAGAGGCGGGCACAACGCGGTTCTTCAGCGCCCTGCTGGACTTGCATCTTCCGCCCGCCGCGCATACATTACCCCCTGCGCGACGTTTTTCGAGGAGCCGATCCTTGACTGATACCGAAGGCTCAACCCCCTCCCCACTGCGGCGCGCCATTGCCTTCTTCGGGCTGAGGCGCAGCATTGTGGGGATGCTCAGCATGATCGTGCTGGTCGGCATGGGCGAGCACATGGCCGAGCGCTACCTCCCCATGTATCTGGAGAAGCTCGGCGGGGACTTGTCGTTCACCCTCATCGCCTTCACGCTCCCGGTGGGGCTGCTCTCCATCGGCCTGCTCGCATTCATGGACGACCTGCTCTCTGCGCTCTACTCCTTCCCTGGCGGCTACCTCAGCGACCGCTGGGGGGCGAAACGCGCCCTGATGGCCTTCAACGCCCTCTCCATGGTGGGCTACCTCATCGTCATCCTGATCCCCACCTGGTGGGCGGTGCTGCTGGGGGCGGCGTTCTTCATCTCCTGGTCGGCCATCTCGCTGCCGGCGACCATGGAGATCATCAGCAAAGCCGTCCCGAAGACGCAGCGCACCATGGGGGTCAGCGTGCAGGCGCTGGTGCGGCGCATCCCCAAGACGCTCGGGCCGTTTGCCGGAGGCGCGTTCATCGCGCTGTGGGGGGTCACCTCCGGCGTGCGGATCGCCTTCGTCTTCGCGCTCGGGCTGGCGATGCTGGCCATGGTGCTGCAGCAGATCCTCATCGAATCGGACGCGCCGTCCGACGGCGGCAAGCGCGCCGAGAAGAACCCGCTGAAGCTCTGGCCGCTGATGACCCCCGGCCTGCGCAACCTGCTGGCCAGCGACATCCTCATCCGCTTCTGCGAGCGCATCCCGGATGTCCTGGTGATCCTCTGGGTGACGCACAACCTCATCATCGTGGGGGGCATGAGCGTCGGCGAGGCGGCGTTCTGGTTCGGCATTTTGTCCGTCATCGAGCAAATCACGGCCATGCTCTGCTACATCCCGGTGGCGCGCATGGCCGACCGGTTCGGCAAGAAGCCGTTCGTGGCTATCACGTTCGGCTTCTTTGCGCTCTTCCCGCTGGCGCTGCTTTTCGCGCACACGCTCTGGGCGTTCGTGCCGGTCTTCATCCTGCGCGGGCTGAAGGAGTTTGGCGAGCCGACGCGCAAAGCGCTCATCATGGACCTCGCCCCCGAGGACCGCAAAGCCGCGATGTTCGGGCTCTACTACCTCGTGCGCGACGTCATCGTCTCCTTCGCCGCGCTCAGCGGCGCCTTTCTCTGGATGATCTGCCCCCAAATGACGCTGCTGATCGCCTTCGGCTTCGGCGTGATCGGGGCGGCGTGGTTCATCGTAAAGGGACGGGACGTGAGCGCTGAAGGCGACGGACAACGACAGGCTTAACCGCCAAGGCGCCAAGATCGCCAAGAAAGGCAATTCGGGGTTACTGAAACTGGTTCGTGCTGCATTGCCGTTAACCTGGTCTCCGTTCTTGGCGCCCTTGGCGTCTTGGCGGTTCACCCCGTTGCCGTTCCTTCAATTGAAAATCCCCCTCCATTGTGTTATCTTTGGAGCTTCTTCGCGCCCAGTTCCCAACGCGGTGCCCTCCGTTGAAAGCGCGCCGCAATTCTTGGTTTAGAGGAGAGATTCCTATGGCGAAGTATGTCTATTTCTTCGGCGGCGGCAAGGCGGAAGGCCGCGCGGACATGAAGAACCTGCTCGGCGGCAAGGGAGCCAACCTGGCGGAAATGGCCAACATCGGCCTGCCGGTGCCCCCCGGTTTCACCCTCACCACCGAGCTGTGCACGGTGTACTACCAGAACAAGTGCAACTACCCCGCCGAGCTCGCCGCCCAGGTCGAAGAGAACCTGCGCAACACCGAGAAGGTGATGGGGATGGGGTATGGCGATGCGGCCAACCCGCTGCTGGTGAGCTGCCGCTCCGGCGCGCGCAAGTCCATGCCGGGCATGATGGAGACCGTCCTCAACGTCGGCCTCACCTCGCGCACCATCCCGGGTCTGGTGAAGAAGACCGGCAACGAGCGCTTCGTGTGGGACGCCTACCGCCGCCTCATTATGATGTACTCCGACGTGGTGATGGAGAAGGCGGAGGGGATCGAGCCGGCCGAAGGGGAAGGCATCCGGAAGCAGCTCGACGAGCTCCTCGGCGACGTGAAGCGCAAGAAGGGCTACAAGAGCGATACCGATCTGACGGTGGACGACCTGAAGGAGCTGGTGGCGCAGTTCAAGAAGCGCGTCAAGAAGGTGCTCGGCAAGGACTTCCCGGACGATCCCAAGGAGCAGCTTTGGGGTGGCATCGGCGCGGTGTTCAAGAGCTGGAACGGCAAGCGCGCCGTCTCCTACCGCCGCATCGAAGGGATCCCGGATGAGTGGGGCACCGCGGTCACCGTGCAGTCCATGGTCTTCGGCAACATGGGGGAGAGCAGCGCGACGGGCGTCGCCTTCACCCGCAACCCCGCCACCGGCGAGAACAAGTTCTACGGCGAGTGGCTCGTCAACGCGCAGGGCGAAGACGTGGTCGCCGGCATCCGCACCCCGAACCCGCTGAACAACGACACGAAGAACGACCAGAACCGTCACCTCAAGTCGCTGCAGGAAGCCATGCCGGGTCTGTACAAGCAGATCTGCGACATCCGCGCCCGCCTGGAACAGCATTACCACGACATGCAGGACATCGAGTTCACCATCCAGGAAGGCAAGCTGTACATGCTCCAGTGCCGCAACGGCAAGCGCACCGGAACCGCCGCCCTGAACATGGCGATGGATATGCTGGCCGAGAAGCTGATCGACGAGGAGACGGCGGTGCTGCGCGTCGACCCGGCGCAGTTGGATGAGTTGCTCCACCCGATCGTCGACCCGAACGCCGAGAAGAAGGTCAAGCCGGTCGCCAAGGGGTTGCCCGCCGGCCCCGGCGGCGCGGTGGGACAGATCGTCTTCACCGCCGAGGAAGCCGTGGCCTGGACCAAGAAGGGCAAAGCGGTCATCCTCGTGCGCGAAGAGACCAACCCGGAAGACGTCGAAGGCATGCGCGCGGCGGTCGGCATCCTCACCGCTCGCGGCGGCATGACCAGCCACGCGGCGCTCGTCGCCCGCGGCTGGGGCAAGTGCTGCATCGTGGGGGCCGGCGCTATCCACGTCGACGCCAAGACGCGCAAGCTCGTGGTCGACGGCAAGAGCTTCAAGGAAGGGGACACGTTCACCCTCAACGGCACGCGCGGATTCGTCTACTCCGGCGCGCTGGCGATGATCGACGCCACCGAGAACCCGCGTTTCCAGCAGTTCATGAAGATCGTGGACACCAAGCGCACTCTGGGCGTCCGCACGAATGCTGATACGCCCGCCGACGCCAAGATCGCCCGCGCTTTCGGCGCCGAGGGAATCGGCCTCTTCCGCACCGAGCACATGTTCTACGGCAAGGGCTCCGACGACGCCCTCTTCGTCCTTCGCAAGATGATCCTCAGCAACACCCCCGCGGAGCGCGCGAAGGCCGTCAACGAGCTGTTCAAGTACGTCAAGAAGGATATCAAGGCGACGCTGGAAGCCATGGAAGGGCTGCCGGTGACCATCCGCCTGCTCGACCCGCCCCTTCACGAGTTCGTTCCGCAGGGGAAGGAAAAGCAGGCCGAGCTGGCCAAGGCGCTCGGCATCACCCCCGCCGCCGTCAAGGCGCGCGGCGAGGCGCTGCACGAGTCCAACCCGATGATGGGGCACCGCGGCGTCCGCCTCGGCATCACCTACCCCGAAGTCACCGAGATGCAGGTCCGCGCCATCTTCGAGGCCGCCGCCGAATTGCTCAAGAAGGGCAAGAAGGTCAAGCCGGAGATCATGGTGCCGGTCACCTGCGACGTGCGCGAATGCGATTTCACCAAGAAGATCGTCGACCGCGTCTACGCCGAGGTGCTCAAGAAGTTCAAGCTCAGCGCCATCGAGTACCACTACGGCACGATGATCGAGATTCCCCGCGCCGCGCTGCTGGCCGACCGCATGGCCAAGTCCAGCGAGTTCTTCAGCTTCGGCACGAACGACCTGACGCAGATGGGTTTCGGCTTCAGCCGCGACGATATCGGCGGGTTCCTCGGCGACTACCTGGATAAGAAGATCCTCGACGCCGACCCGTTCCAGACCATCGACCAGGATGGCATCGGGCAGTTGATCGAGATGTCCGTGACCAAGGGCCGCGCCACCCGGCCGAACCTGAAGGTGGGCATCTGCGGCGAGCAGGGAGGCGACCCCGCCTCGGTGAAGTTCTGCCACCGGACCGGGCTGACCTACGTGAGCTGCTCCCCGTTCCGCGTGCCCATCGCCCGGCTGGCCGCCGCCCATGCCGCGCTCGAAGAGAAGAGGGCGAAGAAGTAAGCGAGTCGTTCGACGAGGCGAAACGCCCGGGAGGAATCCATCCTTCCGGGCGTTTTCGTTTGGGGATCAGGTGCGAGGGCAGGGGGCGGGCTATCCGTACCAGGTGCCGAGGACTTTCCGCACGCGCCGGACGTCCTTGCGGTGGATCATCATCGGGGCGTAGCGGGGGTCCTGGTTGATGCTGATGCACTGGAGCATGTTGCCGGCGAGATAGACGCGCTTGAAGAGCACCTCGTCGTCGGGCAGCTCGATGAGGGCGAGGTCGCCGTTGACGGGGGACTCGTTGGAGACCCAGACGAACTGCCCGCTGACGGCGATGGGGACCATGCTGTCGCCGGTCACCTGCACCAGGTGCGCATCGGAGGGGAGGGTCATGCGGCGCTCCTCGCGCCCGTGGTCGGTGAAGGCCACGCGGGCGGCACCCGCGCCGCTGGCGGTGGCCACGACGGGCACTCGCTGCGGGCGCGTCCCCTCTTCCTGAAACATCTGCCCCTCGCCGGTGAGCAGCCAGGCGGCGGAGCAGCGCGTCCCTTTCACGATCTTCGCGACGTTATCCGCGGAGGGGGCGACATCCTTCTCGTAGCGCGCCAGCAGGCGGCGCTCGATCCCCGTCAGCCGGGCAAATTCCGCCAACGAGGCCCCGGCCTCTCCCACGTGCTTGCGGAGCTCAGCCAGCCGCGCCTGTATGCCGCACTCTTTCAATCAGGTACGCCCTATTTCCGGCGTGAGTGGAAAAATATTACCGTTGCCTATTGACAAATGGTAATATATACGCTATCCTCCTGTCAAGAGGCGCGAGAGGCCGCCAAGTCGCAGGGACGGAGGCAACCCATGATCGCACGACCGCACATTTCCGCCATATGCGCAGAAATTACCCGACAACTGGAATCCGTACGGACGGGAATCCCCTAGATTGTGCCGCCAGCCGCCCCCCGCACCTGCCGGCTATCCTAACAAATGCCAATCTTCTGTCAAGCCCAAAGTGGCCGGGGGTGCGTTCGCGCCATGAGGCGCTGGAAACGGGGATTAGCCGCAAGGTGTCGATTTCCGGGACAGTCTGTGCCGCAGTTGCTCACCCTGAACCGCCCAAAATTGGACAGTTCATATCAACTCATCGACCGTGACGCCGCGTGGCGTCGCGTTTCACAGGGGGCTCCTTATGAAGGAGGGCGCAGTCATGCAGCAGCATCGTAACACGCAGTGGGGACTCAACCGCATTCAGCAGCTCACCCAGCTTCGGCGGCTGCCGCGGCTGGGACGCATCCGCCTGGGTGAGCGCCGCCTCTTCCGACGCAACAACCGCAGCGTCCAGACGCCCGTGGAGCTCGGGCACTTCAAATTCGACGAGGACTCCCTGCGCGCCTACCCCGTCATCCGGGAGCTGTACGGCGCGCAGCCCAGGGAGCTGGACATCGTTTTCCCCGCCGAGGAGCCGGGCCTCTTCTTCCCGCAGGCGTGCAAGCTGTACGGCAAGGGGGGCGTGCTGAAGTGCAAAGGAGATGGTCGGCGCGCGGCGCGGCTGCTGTGCGACCGGTGCGGGGAGATGAAGTGCGACTGCGCGGAGGCGGCGCGTTCGCTGGTCGAGCGCGATTGCCCCTGCGAACTGCTCGACCGCCGCGAATGCCGGTTCATCGGCAGCCTCATGGTCATGCTGCCGCGCGTCAGTTGCGCCGGCATATGGCAGATCGACACCTCCAGCGCGCACAGCATCGTGGAGATCAACAGCGGGGTGGAGTTCGTGCGGGGGCTTTGCGGGCGCATCGCGCACATCCCGCTCACGCTGCGACGGCTGCCTCGCCCCCTCGACGCCGCCCGCGGCAGGCAGGGCAGGCGCGGCGGGTACACGCTCAAGCTCACCTTCGACCTGGGCGTGGAGGAACTGCGGCGGATTCATAACGGGTTATCCACAGATGGACACTGATGCACACGGATGACAGTAAACGGCGAGTAGTGAGTGCAGAGCAGTGAGCACTGAGTAGCGAACTGAGGAAAGCGGGGGAAGGCGAGTAGTGAGTGCAGAGTACTGAGTAGCGAGTAGCGAACTGGCGAACGCCGCTGCCGTAACCCTGAGCCGCCGTCATCTGCGTTCATCTGTGTGAATCTGTGGACACAAGTCGTTGTCGTCATAGAAGGAGACCATCATGTCCCATGCCGCTTTGTGCGCCGCCTGCGACTGCCGCACCTGCCTGGATACCGGCCACCCCTGCGCCGAGGTGGAGGCGCTGCTCCCCTCGCCCGATTTCGGGCGCAACGGGCGGGAATGGATCGGCATCGCCCATGCCGAGCGCCTGCCCGACGGACCCGCGCGCGCGGCGCTGCGCGAGGCCTCCGAGGGCCGCCGCTGCCTCATGCGGTTGGCGGACGTCTACCGCGAGCGGCTCTCCAGCCGCGAATACCTCTCCGCCATGCTCGTCTGGGGGCTGGGCTGCTCGCTCAACGAGGCGGCGGGGAGGCTGGGGGTGAGTAAGGGCCGGGTGCAGGCGTGTATGTATCGCGCGCTGGCGGAGTTGTACGACGTCGTATTGGGAGCGGCAGGAACGACAACGGATTTCACGCCCAAGGTACAAGAGGTGGGTAGAACGGAGAGGGGGTAGCAACGTGCCAATCGTGGTTTCATGGTATACGGACCCTGATATGGGTAGCGGTTCTAATGCTGTACTGCATGCCGGCATGTACTGTATGTAAACTTTATTGGCCAGGTCCTTGACTCGAAGGAGCCTTTGAGTAAGCTAAGGGGGTAGTGCTTGGGCACAGAAATTTCTACAAATCCTCTTGACAAAAAGGCGCTTGCGGTGGTAGAAGTATCACCCATGGTCCATTTCACCCCACGCGCAGAGGTGCAGGCGCTGTTGCAACCCTTTATAACTACTTGACGATGCTGGCTATGGCCGGGGCGTCAATATTGTCTCTATTGCAGTAATTGGGGCTGTTTTTCGCTAAAGTCTTGACGCAAGCCGGCGAATAGTAATACAGCGGACATTTAAAGCACAGGGGAGCTAAGGTGAGAACTTTGCAGCAAACACGCAACAAGCGGCGGTTCTGGACGAACACTTGGGCTACGGTTGTACTAGCGGTGTTCTTTGCCATGGCCCTTTCTACGCCGATTGGTATCTTGCGCTTGGCTTGTTCTGGGATTGCCACAGTTGTGGCAGTTGCTGGTTTCCGCAAGTAACCCAGCCTGCCAATGAACCTTTACCAGCGTGCGCCTGGATATTTCGCCACCATCACCACTTGGATCGCCAGGAGTTTAGGGGCGCTTCTCGATTACCTCCATCTGTATTTTACATCGTTTGCACTCATCTACCTTCCTTGGCGGAAGGACAGACTTGGTTGTCTTGGTTTTCTTGTAAAGAAGTTGTGGTTACCATTTGCCCTGCTCACGATGGCCCTTTACGTCGGCGTAATCTTCATCTTCTCCTACATCTTCGGCAATCCGGTTGCCCACGCAAACCACCTCTTCCTAGTCTGTGCCTTGACCCCATGCCTTCTGAGATTGATTACGCGCTTTAACGGAAAGGCGGCAATTTCCGGTACCTTGAGCGTCGTTGGAGTCATCTTCATTGTCTCCGTGCCCTTATGCATCTTCTTCAAGACGTTTATGGTGCAGATAGCCCCCCACTTGTTGGAGTTGGCTCCTCAGGGCGTCTCCGACTGGCTTGTCGACAAATTGAAGTTTTATGTCAACCCAGGCAGTGATTGGGCCCTAGTGCAGTTCCTCTGGCATTCTTTTCCGCCCGCAGCTTACATTTATTTCATGGTTGGAGTGCCGCTTTTCTTGGTGGCGGAAATCGTTCCTCCCGCTGGGCTGCCACTTGCAGCCGGTCGGAAAGAATGCCTGTCCGACTTGATTACTGGAACCGTCGACGCCGACCACTCCTGCTGGGACACTTGCGCGGAAATGAACTTTGCTACGATCCGATTGGCGAAGAGGCAAGATTTTGTAGACCTGGCAACTACCATGATTCGCGAGTCGTCAGAAAACGTCTTGTGGGCAACACGATCACTGGACATGGACATCGCCAAATCCATTCGGGATTTTGGCTTGAAGAACATCAGCGGCACTAAAACTCCTCGTTCAGTCGTAGTCCTCCTGCCGGTAACGGCCGAAGATGAGCCTTTGCCGCAGCCGCTTGAGACATTAAAGAACAAACGGAAGGAAGCTGTGTTGTACGCGAAGATGCCGTTTGCAAACGGCTTTTTGATCTGCGACGATAAACAACTATTGGTATCCTGCGACGTAGTTCCTCAACGCGAGCGGGGAAGTCAAGCCAACACTGCCTACTTTTCCAGCGAACCTCTCTTAATTGCGCGCGTCCTCGCCGCGTTCCAGCTAATGCGCCCCAAGCAATCCGGAGCCACCCAGATTTGAAGTTCCCAAGCATCCGCGCATGGGATGGTGACATCTGAGGATTGCCCATTTCTTTCCTGCCGGATTCTTCTGAAACCAATTCCGCATTGGTGCGTTCCCCATCCTTCGATGTACTTGTGCTTAAAGACGATCCGCTATAGCTGCTGAACCCCCGCGTATTCCTTGGTCGCATCGTCTTTCTGAGTAACACCAATTCTTCCTGGACTTCTCCTACCAAGCCCATTCTCCCTTTCGGTAGTGTCCTTCTACAGCCCGCGATGTCAAGTTCTCATGGTATACGAACCCTGATAGGGGTGAGGAGACGCTTTTTACGGAGAGTGCAGAGTACTGAACACTGAGTACTGAGTTTTGAATGAATAGAGCTTTGGCCGCTGCAGCGGCCATGGAAACGAGATGAATCGCGGACTGGATAGTCCGCGCCACCTTCCGGACTTTTTGTGGAGTGTATGACGTACGGCAGTTGTCTGTTCCTTGTCGTGACCGGCGCATCCGATGCACGGTCGTGTGAGACGCATTTGCCGCAAGGGCGCACCGGCCGCAAGCGACGTACAAAGTGATCGTGTCCGACGCGACACGGAACAGAGAACTGCCGGCGTTTAGTGACCGGGGCGCAGGGGGGAGAGTCCGCCCGTCGTGTACGGGGGTGTCTGGCCCCGTCGTCCTGCGCGGAAGAGGACGGAAGAATGCAGGATGCAGAGCGCATAATGAAGAAAGACAAAGGCAGAGTGCAGAGTGCCAAGCGAGCGACCACGGTCGCGGCTCGGGTGCTGAAGATGGCGGCTATCGGGTGCACGGTGGAGGAGATTGCGGCGGAGTTGGATTGCTCCGCGGAGTTCGTTCGCACTCGCTTCGCCAAGTCGCTCCGCCGCGGGTTCGCGCGGTTGCGGACCCGGATGCGACGCAGCCTGCTTGAGTCTGTCCGGGCGGGAAAGGTTCCGGCGCAGATCTGGCTGGGACGCTTGTACCTGGAGCGGCTAGAGAAGGAACGGGCCGAGGAGCAGCCGATGTCGCCGGAGAAGGATATCGCGGATATGACGATGTCGGAAATGCTCAAGGCGTACATGGAGTACCGGGCGAAGAAACGGAGAGGCTGACGGATTCAACTTTCAACTCTCAACTTTCAACGTCCAACGTTCAAACACGAAACCTGCCGTCCTGTCCGTAACCCAGCCCCGCCGTTCTTTGCGTCTTAGCGTCTTTGCGAGAGCCCCGTTGTTTCCGTGGTGCCCGGAGGTCGTGCGTGGGTCCGCTTGAATTCGCCAGGGGGATTGAACTTGACACGCTCTGGGAACGGCAATGCGATGTGTTGCGCGCCATCGAGCGGCATCCGCGCGTCACGGTCCGCAGCGGGCATGGGGTCGGCAAAACGCACGCCGCCGCGGTCGCCGCGGTCTGGTTCCTTGCCGAGCACACCCCCGTGCTGGTCACCACCACCGCGCCCACCTTCCGCCAGGTGCGCGACGTGCTCTGGCCGGAAATCCGCCGCCTCTGGCAGCGCACGCAGTTCGCGGACCGGGGCGTCGGCCAGGTCAACCGCACGGAAATCCGCCTCACCGACTGCCGCCGCGCCTTCGGCTTCAGCACCAACGAGCCGCAGCGGCTTCAGGGGCTGCACTGCGAGAACATCCTGGTCATCGTCGACGAGGCCGGAGGGGTGCCGGCGGAAATCTATGAAGCCGTCATGGGGCTGCTCACCAGCCGCAACAGCCGGCTGCTGCTCATTGGCAACCCCGTGTCGCCCAGCGGCTTCTTCTACGACTCGCACAAGCCCGGCAGCGGTTTCGAGCGGCTGCACATCTCCTGCGCCGATTCGCCGAACGTCATCGAGCGGCGCGAGGTGGTGCCGGGGCTGGTCACGGCCGAGTGGATCGAGGCGCAGCGCGCGCAGTGGGGGGCCGGTTCCGCCGCCTACGCCAGCCGCGTGCTGGGCGAGTTCCCCGCGGAGGGGGAGGATTGCCTCATTCCGCTGGGCTGGGTGGAGGAAGCCATGAGGCGAGAGATTCCCCCGCTGGATCGCGATAGCCAGGTGCTGGGAGTGGACGTGGCGCGCTTCGGCTCCGACCGCACGGTGATGATCCTGCGCGACCGGTACGCGCTGCGGCATGTCGTCGCGCGGCAGGGGCAGGACACGATGGCCACGGCGGGCGCGCTGCTGGCGCTGGCCCGCGAGCAGGCCATCCCCGCGCGCCGCGTGCGCATCGATGACACCGGCCTGGGTGGGGGCGTCACCGACCGGTTGCGCGAGCAGGGGTTCGCCGCCGTCGCGGTGAACATGGCCGGGCGCGCCGTGGAGGCGGACCGCTTCGCCAACGTCCGCGCCGAGTGCTACTGGCTGCTGCGCGAAGCGCTGGACCCGGTGCGGGGTCTTTCTGAGAGTAGGGTCAAGGCATGCCTTGACCCTACAACGGACAACGACGCTCGCTCGCGTAGGGGTAAGGCATGCCTTACCCCGTTCTCGGACGGCGGCGCGGATCGGCCTCTCGCGCTGCCCCCCGGCAGCGACGCGCTCGCGGCGGAATGCATCGCCCCGCGTTTCTCCTACACGAGCCGCGGGCAGATTCGCCTGGAGGGGAAGGACGAAATCCGCGCCCGCCTCGGCCGCTCCCCCGACCTTGCCGACGCCCTCGCGCTGACCTTCGTCCCCGCTCCGCCGGAACCGCGCGCAATATGGCTATGAAGCACGGACGATTTGCGATTGGCGATTACGCGGTGCGCATGGCGCACCTGTGACTTGCGATTTCAGAATGATGCCGGCATTACGCGCAAACCCCAGTTACAGGGGGTCGTTCAATTCGTACATCGCAAATCAGTAATCAAGAGGGGCGCGCAAGCGCTCCCGAGCAATCGCAAATCGCCGTTTCCCTTCTTTTGTTGAGAGACCCCTATGAACCTCCTCAACTGGCTCCGCCGCAAATCCGCCGCGCCCGAAGGCCGTTTCCGCGCCGCGCTCATCCCCTTCTTCCAATCCGGGCGGCCCGCCGCCTGGGCGGACGACCCCTCCGAGCAGGTGCGTCACTTCCGCCACTGGGTCTTCGCCGCCGTCCGCACCATCGCCAACCGCGTTGCCGCCACCCCGTTGTGCGTCTATCGGAGCGAGGGGGGCGGCCTGACGGAAATCACCGACCCCGCCCATCCGGCCCTCCGCCTCTTCAACACCGTCAATCCCTTCCACACCCGCTACTGGCTCTGGTCGCAGACCATCACCTTCCTCGAGCTCACCGGCAACGCGTACTGGTACGTCCCGCGCAACGGCCTCGGCGCGCCCGCGGAAATCTGGGTTTGCCCCTCGCAGGGAATGCGCGTCCTCCCCGACAGCCGCGACTTCATCGCCGGCTACGAGTACACGCAGGGCGGGCGCACCGTCTCCTTCGGCCGCGACGAAATCATCCACCTGCGCCTCCCCAACCCCGCCGACCTGTACTACGGGCAGGGGCCGCTCCAGGCCGCCGCCGAGACGGTGGACAGCCACGAGGCGATGAAATGCGTCCAGCGCCAGCTCATGCGCCGCGGCGCCTGGCCCGGCGGCGTCCTCGAATCCGACTCGCGCTTGGACGATGCCGCCATCTCCCGCCTTCGCGCGCAGATGGAGTTGAAGTACTCCGGCGCCGACAACGCCGGCAAGTGGCTCGTCCTCGAAGCCGGGCTCAAAGCCAAACAGATCACCCTCACCCCCAGCGAAATGGCCTTCGCCGAATCCGCCCAACTGGCGCGCGACGAGATCCTCGCCATCTTCGGCGTCCCCGCCGCCGTCATCGGCCTCTCGCAGGACGTCAACCGCGCCGTCGCCGATGCCATGGACACCATCTTCGCGCGCTACTGCGTCGCCCCGCTGCTGCAACTCATCACCGACCAGATCAACCAGGATCTCATGCCACGTTTCGATCCCGCGCTCACCGTCCAATTCGAATCCCCCGTCCCCGCGGACCGCGAGTCCCAGCGCCGCATGGCGCGCGAGGACTTCCAGGCCGGCCTGCTCACGCGCAACGAGGCGCGCGCCGAAGGAGGCTACGAGCAGGTGGGTCAGGGGGACAGGTTTTACGTGCCGGTCAACAGAGTGCCGGAGCGCGAGTAGCGCCTCCCCGCCGTTGTCGTTGCAGTCCTTGTAGTCCTTGCAGTCCTTTAAGGATTCCCCCATGCCCAACCTCTCCGAACTCACCGCCTGGGCCGTCTCCCACGGCCTCAAGCGCACCGGTCGCGGCAACCTGGCCCTGCCGGTGCTCTCATGCGCCGTCCCGCAGGAAGACGGCCGCCTGGACGTCACCATCTCCACCGACTCCATCGACCGGCACGGGGACATCGTCGAGCCCGGCGGCGTCGACCTGGAGGCGTTCCAGCGCAACCCCGTCGTCATGTGGGCGCACGACTACCGCAACCTTCCCATCGGGCGCGCCGAGCGGGTGCGCGTCGAGGGCAACTCCCTGCGCGCCAGCGTCCTCTGGGCCCCCACCGACTTCGCCGGGCAGGTCGCCGAACTCTATCGGCGCGGCTACCTGCGCGGCTGGAGCATCGGCTTCCGCCCCATCGAGTGGACCGAGCGCCGCGACGAAAAGGGCGCGCTGCTCGGCTACCGCATCACCCGCTGGGAGCTGCTCGAATTCTCCGGCGTCCCCATCCCTGCCAACCCCGAAGCGCTCAGCAACGCCCTGCGCGATGGACTCCTCACCCACCGCAGCCTGATCAAATCTCTGGGCCTCGCGCCCGCTCTTGTAGGGGCAAGGCATGCCTTGCTCCCGGTAGAGCAAGCGTTATCTGCTGCCGTAGGGGCGCAGCATGCTGCGCCCATAGCCGTTGCCGTGCCGCCCGAAACCCCGCCCGAGCCCGCCGCATCGCGGGCAGGCGAGAAGGAAACCGTGCCCGGATTCGACCGCGCCTGGATCGAGACCCGCGCGCAGGAGGTCGCCGCCCGAATGCGGGCGCGTCTCCGGAGCGTCGTGAGTGAACTCATCCGCGCCGAACTGAACCGCCGCATGGGCCGCGCCTGAGCCGTATCCGTCCAATCCGTCCGATCTGTCGTATGGTGGAGCGCGCTGTCCTCAGCGCGCTTGTTGTCCGCCGTTTTTGCCGGGCGCGCTGAGGACAGCGCGTTTGTTGTTCGCCGTTTTGCCGAGCGCGCTGAGGACAGCGCGCTCCACCACAAGGGAGAACCCAATGGAAGAGAACAAGGAACTCGACGCCCTCGCGTCGAAAATCGCCGCGCAGGTCAGCCTCTCGGAGAACCTCCAGGGGATCGTGACCGACGCGGTCGAAAAGGCCGTCCGCGATCGCGGCCTGGACAAAGTCGCCCGCAAAGCGGGGCTCTTCGGCGGCGCGCCGCTGGCCCCCTCCGAGGAGAAGCGCCGTTTCGAGCGCGCCTACCTGCTCGGCATCCTCAAGCTCGGCATCAACCCTCGCGCCGACCTGGACGACGCCGTCGTCAAGGCCCTCTCCGAAGGCTCCGCCACCGCCGGCGGCTACCTGGCGCCCCCGGGCTACCAGGCCGAACTGGAGCAGCTCGTCCCCGAGCTCTCCGAAGTCTTCCCGTACGTCCGCAAGGTCCCCGTCATCACCGACACCGGCGACTTCCCCACCCTCGCCACCGGCGTCAGCATCACCTGGGGCCGCGCCGAGAATGAGGACATCGACATCGCCGACCCGGTCTTCGGCCACGTCGACTGGGCCATCGCCGGCATGAGCGCCGTCACCTTCATCTCCCGCGAACTGGTGGACGACGCCAACCCCGGCATCGTGGACACCGTCCAGCAGCTCTTCGCCGAAGCCATCGCCGCCGAGCGCGACAAGAAGATCTGCGTCGGCGACGGCGACGGCCAGCCCGAGGGGCTCGTCAGCGCCTCCGGCATCGCCGCCGTGGACGGCTGCAGCGGAGCGATCAGCTACGACAAGCTCCTCGCGCTGAAGTTCGCCCTCCCGCGCAAGCATCACGCCGCCGCGCGCTGGGTCATGAGCGAGAATACCCTCTCCTGGTGCCTGCGCATCAAGGATGAGCAGAAGATGCCCATCCTGCGCGACCCGCTCATTGCCGACGCCCCCAGCCTGCTGCTCGGCAAGCCTTACAGCACCCAGGCCGACCTCGCCGACGGCCTGATCTTCTTCGGCAACCTGGCCAAGTACGCCTGGTTCGACCGGCAGCGCATGCTGATTGAAACCACCACCACCGGCGGCGAGACCTTCCGCAAGCATCAGCTCGGAATCAAGGTCATCGAGCGCGTGGACGGCAAGGTCGCCCAGGCCGACGCCTTCCGCAAATCCGGCGCATTCACCGTTCCGTCGTAACAGCGGCTCACCACGGGGGCACGGAGACACGGAGGACGGCAACGTGAATATTACGCCACGAACCTCCGCTGTCCTCCGTGCCTGTCCGTGTCAGTCCGTGTTCGTCCATCTCCGTCCATTTCTTTCCGAGGCATGACATGAGAATCGCCTGGGCAACCGACGTTCAGGGCATCGGCGATGCCTATGGCTACACCCAGGGCAACCGCTGGGGGCGTCGCTGCCTGGAGATGGCGGGCGTCCGCCTCGACCCCGACGCCCCGCTCGCGCTGCACCATTGTCCGCCGCACGCCTTCCGGCCGATCCCGGGGCGCTGCAACGTCCTCTGGACCGCGTGGGAATTCCCCGAACTCCCGGAATGGGAGAGCGCCACGCTTACCCCAGGTCGTGGTGGAGCCGGCTGTCCCCAGCCGGCTTGCTGCGGCGCCGAGCGCGCTGAGGACAGCGCGCTCCACCAGGGCGCCGACGCCATCTTCGTCACCGCGCGCTTCCTCGTGCCCGTCTTCAAGAAGCTCGTCCCCGTCCCGGTCCTGTACGTCCCGCAGGGAGTGGACGTGGAGAGCTTCTATCCCGGTCCGCGGCCGTTGGGCCGTCGCGCCTTCCGCGTCCTCTGGGTCGGCGCGCCGAACGACCGCAAGGGGTACCAATTTCTCCTCGGTGCCTGGCGCGCGTTTCAGAACGTCCCCGGCTACGAGCTTTACATGAAGACCACCGGCACCAACCGGCTTGAGCGCGCGGGTAACGTCATCTTCGACAGCCGCGACCTCGGCATCGCCGCATTGCGCGAGTTGTATCAGAGCGCGGACCTCTTCGCTCTCCCGAGCATGGGGGAGGGGTTCGGTTTCACCCTGGGCGAGGCGATGGCCTGCGGGCTCCCCGCCCTGTACACCCCTTGCACCTCGCTCCTGGACCTGGCCGATGAGCGCTGCGCCATCCCGCTGCGCGCGACGCCCGGCCGCAAGTTTCGCCTGCTCTCGCCGCATGGCAACTGCGACCTGCTCCTCCGGGCCGTCGAGCCGGACGTCGCCGACCTTGCCGCGAAAATCCTCTGGGCCAGGCAGCACCCGCGGCGCATCGGGCAGATCGGCCGCCGCGCCGCCGAGCACGTCCGCCGCCGCTTCACCTGGGCGCACGCCGCCTTCCGCCTTCTCCGCGCGCTGCGGGAAATAGAGGGCGATGGCCTGGGCGCGAGCCAGTGCGCCGAAGGCCGTGTTCAACCGGCGTAGGGGCGCAGCATGCTGCGCCCAGTTGTTGTGAGTAGCGACGGGCTTCAGCCCGTCGAGCGTTCGCGGCGGACCTGTGGAGACATGCAACCGCTCTTCGCAAGAGACCGTTCAAATCGCAAATCGCTATTCAGTAATCGCAAATCATCCGTTCTCGCGTCTCCGTGGTGAATCCCCCCGTTAACTAGGAGGCCGCACAATGTCCGCATCCGTAAACCTCACCACCCCCGCCGACGTGAAAGCGTACCTCGGCCTCACCGGGAGCGCGCAGGACGCGCTGCTCACCGCGCTCATCGCCCGCGCCTCGGAGGCGATCGAGCGTTACTGCTCGCGCGAATTCGCCCAGCTCGCCCGCACCGAATACTACGACGGGCGCGGCGTGCCCCGGCTCATCCTGCGCCAGCGACCCGTCGCCGCCGCGCCCGCCCCCGTCCTAATCGACGACCTCGACCGCCTCTTTGCGCCCGGCAGCGC
Source organism: uncultured Planctomycetota bacterium (assembly GCA_903901045.1). GTDB lineage: Bacteria > Planctomycetota > Brocadiia > CAIUPP01 > CAIUPP01 > CAIUPP01. The sequence goes on along the minus strand of CAIUPP010000138.1, from coordinate 22,831 downwards.
GATTCCCGCCGCCGATATCCTCCTCCGCGCCGAGGAGGGCATCATCGAACTGCGCCGAGGCGACTTCCAGGATGGACGCCTCAACATCAAAGTCACCTACACCGCCGGCTATGCCGCCGTCCCCGCGCCGCTCGCGCAGGCCTGCATCCTCCTGGCCGCCGCGCTCTTCCATCGCGGACAGCAGGGGGGCGACGGCATCGCCTCCGAGAACCAGGGCGGCGTTTACAGCGTCACCTACGCCGGACTCCTCATCACCCCGGAGATCCGGGAACTTCTCGACCCGTATCGGGAGATCAGACTATGAGCTATCGCGCGCTCCTCAACCTCACCTGCACCGTCCAGCGCGCCACCGCCACGCGCGACGACCGGGGCCGCGATGCAATCTCCTGGGCCACCGCCGCCACCGGCCTCCCCTGCGCCCTGCTCCCCATCTCCGCGCGCGATGAGCGGCGCGAGCATGGACTCGCGCTCGACGTCGATTTCAAGCTCCTCGTCGAGCCGATCGCCGACATCCGCCCCGAGCCCGCCGCCTCCTCGCCCGGCGCACAGCCGGACCGCATCCTCATCGGCGACGCCCTCTACGTCGTCCGCCACGTCGCCGATCCCTCCGGACGCGGCAAGTGCAAAGTCGCCTGGCTCAGGAGGCAGCTCTGATGGCGCAACGACTCGCCGCGTTCAACCTGCAGGTCGGAACGGCTTACTCGCGCTACGCCGCGGGGGTTGCCGAAGGCGTGGAACTCCTCGCCCAAACCTGGGCGCGCGACGTTCAGGCCGAGGCGCGCCGCCTCGCCCCCAAGGACACGGGGTGGCTGCAAAGCTCGATCTCCATCGCCGCCGGGCGGCGGGGGGATGAAATCGCCGCCGCCGTCGGCACCGACTGCCCGCACGCGCCGTTCGTCGAACGCGGCAGGCCCGAAGCGCCGGACACGATGTGGGCCACCAAGCGGGCCGAGGATTATCCAAACCCCTTCGCCACCATGCCGTACCTGCGCACCGCCAGACTGCACATCGAATCCCGGTTCCTTGCGCAACTCCGAAAGATCGGAAAGGAGGTCAGTTGAATGGCCGCTTGGGAGATTGAACTGGAGAAAGCGCTCGTCGCCGCCATCGAGGCGGACGCCACGCTCGTCGGCCTGCTCGGGAGCGGGCGCATCTTCGCGCGCCGTCCCTTCCGCCGCGCCGCGTACCCGCAACTGACCTTCTCCTGCCGCGACGAATCCTTCCCCGGCCTCTCCGGCGGAGGACGCGTGGACGTCCGGCTGCAACTCGACATCTGGGGTCGCGCCGGCAGTTCCGCCGCCGTCCGCGACGCGTTGGAGACGCTGCTGGACGAAGGCCGCCGCGTGCGCTCCGGCCGCGCCCCGTCGCCGGTTTCCCTCACCACCTGGCGCTGCGGCGAGTTCCGCTACCTGCGTTCCGACGACCTCCCCACCGGCGAACTCACCGCCGACGGCGACAGCGCCGAGCTCTTCCAGCGCCTCACCGAATGGCGCGTGAAACTCTACCGGATAGAAAGTTGAGGGAGTGCAGAATGCAGAGTGCAGAATGCAGAATGCGGAACGAGGTGGAGCGCGCTTGGCGTCGTCGTTAAGTCGCCAATCGCTAATCGCCAATCAGTAATCGCAAATCGTTCGTTCCCGCTCTTCTCCAGTTAAGGACAACCGCAATGGCAACGACCTCCGCATCCGAAATCCGCACCGGCCCCGCCGAGATCCTCCTGGGCGGCGTCTCCGTCGGGCACACCGAGGGAGATGTGATCTTCCATCTCGGCATCCAGACGCGCGAGCGCAAGACCGCGAAACAGGGGGAGAACATCGTCGACCTCATCCACACCGGCTGCCAGCCGCGCATCACCTTCCGCTGCGCCCAGTGGGTGCTGGCCAACATCCAGTCGCTGCTGCCCGGCGCCAGCGTATCGGGCAACGCCGTGCGTTTCGGCCGCGCCCCCGGCGCGCGCCTCGGCGATAGCGCCGTCGCCCTCACCATCCGCCCCCTCAAAGCCAACCCCTCCACCAGCGAGGACATCCTCATCCACCGCGCGGTGGTCAGGGAGTGGGCCGAGGTCACGTTCAACAGCGAGGAGGACCGCGTCCTCGAAGTCACCCTGATCGCCCTCGTCGACGAGTCCAAGCCGGACGGCCAGCAGCTCGGCACGATCAACGTCCCTTCGGGCGCGTAAGACGGAATGCAGAATGCAGAGCGCAGAACGCAGAGTGCAGAATGGTGGAGCGCGCTGTCCCAGCGCGCTTGTTGTCGCCGTCAAATCACAATTCAGTAATCAGAAATCAGTAATCGCAAATCGCCGTCCTTCTTCCAACAAGGAGATTCCCGCATGCCCACGCCTGACGCGCTTCCGCCCTCCTCGCGCGCCGTCCTCCTCGACGACGGCTCCGAAATTCCAGTCGGAAAGCTCACCGTCGCCGACCTCGCCTCCCTGGCTCGCTGCATCCGCCAGGCCATCCCGGAAGGGGGGCTGGAAGGCTTGCTCGTGGCTGAGGAGGCGCTGAGCGAGCAGGCGCTTCTGCGCGCGATCGGCCGCTTCGCCCTGCGCTTCCCCGAACTGCTCGCGCCGCTGGCCGCCTGCGTCGCGCGCCGCGAACCCGCCGAAGCCGCGCTCTGGAGCCCCGGCGACTGCCTGCGCCTGCTCACCGCCTCCCTTGAAGTGAACGACTGGCCCCGCATGGCGGAGGAGATGCGCGGTTTTTTCGGCGCGGCCCGCAGGACGCTGGAATCCGTCAGCGCGAGCCTGGCCGGCTCGACGCGCTCCTCTTCGAGCTGACGGACGCCGGCCTCTCGCGGGCCGAAGCGCTGGCCTTGCCGCTGGAGGAATTGCCGGGGCTGCTGCGCGCCGCGCGCCTGCGCCGGCTCGACCGCCTCCGCGAGCGCCTCTGGCTGCTTCGGCTGATGCGGGCCGACCCCTCGGAACTGGACGCCGCATTCCGCCGCCTCTCGCGCGAGGAAGCCGCGCTCGGCCGCCGTCCCCTCAGCGCGTTGCATGCCGCAAGCGACCCGGCCGTCCGGGCGCGCATCCTGGAACTTCGGAGAAGGAAAGTGGGGACACAATACTTTCCGCGGGAAAGTTTTGTGTCCCCCTCTGACGCGGAAGGAGTGAACCATGAGCGTAACGCTGACGCTGAACGCCGCCACTGTGGCCCTGCCTGACCCGGTGGGGGGCACCCCGCTGGCGCTCTCCGACCACGACGGCCTCTGGCATGGCTACGGGCAGTCCGTGCCGTTCCAGGGAAAAGTGGTCACCCTTTACCAGCACTTCGTCGGCCTCGACAAGCCGCACCTCACCCCCCTCTTCAAGGGGATCATCAACGATGCGCCGCAGTGGGAGGATGAGCGCCGCCGCCTGACACTGCGCCTCACCGACTACTCGACGCGCTATCGCAAAACCCTCGGCCTCCTCAGCGACCGCGCCACGTTCCCCTTCGTCGCCGAGTCGCATGAACGCGCCATGCTCCCCATTCTGTTCGGGCGCGTGCGCCGCAGCGAATGCGTCCCCGCCGACATCGGCCCCGTCGCGCGCCTCACCCGCCGCTGCCTCTGGGAGGACATGCGCCTCTTCGTGGACGACGCCTCCGCCTTCCCCCAGAACACCCCCATCACCATCCGCATTCAGGGAGAGGTCGCCGCCGGCTCTTTCCAGGGGAACACCTTCCACGCCACCGCGCGCTACGTCGCCGTCGCGCCCGACCGCACCGTCGGCGCCGCCGTGGATCAGACCTCCTTCGACGACCTCGGCCTCAGCGCCGTCAGCGGACGCTACGTCGGCTACAACCTCTGCGTTCCCGGCGACTGGGGCGGCCTCGCCCCGTACCGGCGAATCGTCGCCTACGACGGCGTCCGCCGCCGAATCTACTTCGGCCCAATCCCTTACTACCACAGCGGTTCCGACACGCTGCCCGCCGGCACTCCGTACAGCATCGAGAGCCGCGGCGCAACGCTCAACCTCGCGCACGAAGCCGGCGCCGAGGTGGTCATCGAGCAGGATGGCTACATCTTCATCGTCGCCGATCACCCCTGCAAAGCCGTCCTCAACGTCGAGGGGTACGGCCGCGCGCGCAACCCCTCCGACGGTTCGGACGCCGCCGTCCCCAGCGACTTTGAAGGTTACTTCCGCCTCGATGCCGACCTCTGCCAGGTCAACCTGAACGACAGCCGTTTCGCCGCCGTCCTGGGGCACAACGTCACCACCCTCACCTTCCCCCGCCTGCCGCAGGAACTCTGGCCGCAGCTCACCTCCAACCGCATCTGGGCCGACGTGGAGGGCGCGGAAAGCGCCGGCGATTCCACCGGCGCACTCATCGAGAACCCCGCCGACGTCCTGCTGAGCCTTCTCACCCACCCGCGCTGGGGGAACGTCCCCGCCGCCGACGTGGAGGCGGAGTCCTTCGATTCCGCGCGCGGGGCGCTCGCCTCGCTCAAGATGGGTTTTGCCCTCACCCGGCAGCGCGACCTGCTCGACCTGCTGGCCGACCTCGCCTGGCAGGCGCGCTGCGCCCTCAACTGGGACGACGGCTGCGCGCGGCTGAGCCTCCTCCACAACCACGTCACCGCCGCGGAATCCGTCCTCGACGCCGACCGTTTCGAACTCGGCAGCGTGCGACGCGAGCAATCCGCCCTCGAAGACATCGCCAGCGAAATTGTCTGCACCTTCACCGAGCGGGGCAGCGAGAAGAAGCTGCTTCTGCGCGACGCCGCGGTCGAGTCCGCCCTGGGCCGGCGCGCCGTCGAGCGCGATTTCTGGGCCTACGCTGACCGCCGCTGCGTGCTCAACGTCGCCGCCTTCTGGCTGGAGCGGATGAAGCGCGTCTACGAAATCGTCCGACTGCGCTGCTGGCTCAAGGGGCTGGAACTCCAGCGCAACGACGCCGTCAGCCTCGCTTACCCCAGCCTCTTCGCCGCCGGGCAGGGGGCGCGCATCTTCCAGTTGGACCACCTCCCCGGCGGCGGCGAGGCCAACGCCGCCCCCGGTATCGAACTGACCCTGCGCCTGCCGCGCTCCCCCGGCTGCGCCGCCGCGTGCGAGGCCGGTTGCGAAACCGGCGGCTGCGAAACCGGCTGCGAATACGCCTGCGAGCTGGCCGCCGAAAGCTGCTGGCAATGCGAAACCTCCTGCGAGGACCATTGTCAGATCGTCGGCTGCACTACCTCCAGCGAGGAGTATTGCGCCCGCGCCGACACCGGCTGCTCCGAGTCCGGGCCCTGCGGCGCATGCGAAACCGCCTGCACCACCTCGTGCGAACTCGATTCCTGCCAGACCGGCTGCCAAATCGCCCGCGAGACCGCCTGCGAAGTCGGCTGCGAAATCGCCTGCGAGACCGGCTGCCAGGTGCAGTGCGAATCCGCCTGCGAAACCCACTGCCAGTCCGATTGCCAGACCTCCTGCCAGAGCGGCTGCGAACTCTCCTGCGAAACCGGCGGCTGCGAGACCGATTGCGAAACCGGCTGCCAGACGCACTGCGAGTCCGCCTGCGAAACCGCCTGCGAACTGCTCTGCCAGACCGCCTGTCAGACCGGCTGCGAAACCCAATGCGAGGTGCGTTGCGAAGTGCACTGCCAGACCGGGGCCGAGTCCTGCGCCTCCTCCTGCCAGGCCGCCTGCGAGTCCGCCACGTGCCAGACCGGTTGCGAACTGGAATGCGAAATCGGCGCGGAATCCTGCGCGCATTCCTGCCAGACCGGGTGCCAGGCAAACTGCGAAGTCGCCTGTCAGGCCTCCTGCCAGCTCGCGTGCGAGACCGGCTGCGAATTGGAATGCGAAACCGCCGGCGAAACCTGCGCCACTTCCTGCCAGATCACCTGCGAAACCGGTTGCCAGGTCGCCTGCGAGACCGGTTGCCAGACCCACTGCGAAACCGGTTGCCAGGTCGCCTGCGAAACCGGTTGCCAGATCCACTGTGAAACCGGGTGCCAGGTGACCTGCGAAACCGGTTGCCAGGCCGCTTGCCAGACCGGCTGCCAGACCCACTGTGAGACGGGTTGCCAAACCCACTGTGAGACGGGCTGCCAGACGCATTGTGAAACCGGCTGCGAGACCGCCAGCCAATGCTCCTTCTCCGACGACTTCAACCGCGCCGATGGCGCTCCGGGCGCGAACTTTGGATCTCCCATCACATTCCTCAGCGGCTGGGCGACAGGCACATGGGCCATCATGTCGAACAAGCTGCGCTTCAGCAAGTCGGGGGGAACTAACAGCTTTTCGGCGCTTCCGGACGCCCGTTGGGGCTCCTGCGGCAACAACTATGATGTGGCCATCGAGACCAACGTTCCGGCTTCCAGCGGCGGTGGAGGAGTGGCCGTGCGCGCGAGCAACGGCAACTGCTATTACACCACGCTCAACGATGCGGGCAGTAATTACGCGATCGCCACCGCAAAGATCGTCGGAGCGTCGTGGATGGGGAACTTGGCGGTGTCAGAGTGGGCCTACAATGCCACGTATTTGCACCGCGCGAATGGCAGCAGTCACACCGTTTTCAAGAACGGCGCCCAGGTGTACACGTTCGTCGACAGCGCGCTCGGCAGCGGAGCGGCTGGGCCGATTGGCTGTGTGTACAACGGCAATTATCTTGAGCTGGACAACTACGCGCTGCATCTTCCCCCCTCATGCCCCATCGTCGCGGCCAACCCAGGACCAGATGACTTCGTCTGGGTGTGGGTCCGTAGACGACAGAACAAGCGAGGCGTCTGGGAGCCTGATTTGCCTCCGGGCGTCACCGGGTGGACGACTGACGATAGCTGGATATTGCCGGAGTCACTCGCAGTTCCCGTTGGCCTGCATGCGGCTGACCTGGATAAGGTCACACCGGCCTCCCCGACGCAATTTGACCAGGCGCTTTGGAACGCAATCCGGCGCGCGCGGCGTAACGCCTACTTCGTGGCCGATGGGATGCATCCGCCGGCCGAAGCGCACACCGGCGACGTGGCGCGCACGTTCGGCAAGGAGGGGCAGCAGGTATTCTACCCCGGCCACACCTGGCCCAGCCGGACGGTGCCCGGCGGCACGCTCTACTACAGGCCGCGCCCCTTCGCCCGCATGCTGGAGGATGACGCCAACCCCGACGCTGAGATCGAGACGGCTCTTTCGCAGGACCGGTTGGCCCTGCTGGCTGGGGCGCACGAGGCAAAGTCCGCGCTGCTGATGCAGCGCATCCAGGACAGCCGGTCGCTGGACAACGTGAGCAAGGCGCGCATCCTGCTGACCCTTCGGCAGTACGGGCTGGGATCTGCCGGTGCGCTGGCCATTGCGCGGAATATGGGAATTCAAGAGGTGCAACTTTGAGGACTCTTGAGAAACGTTTGAAGGAGCATCAGCCTCACGACGGCCGCAGGGATGCGCGCGGCTGTTGCCACTGCAAGGAAAAGCTGCTGGCCGCAATGAGGACGGCTGGCGACGAAAAAAGGAGATCGGCGTGGAGACAAAAGTGATCCGATTGCTGAACGTGAAGTGCGCGCCCCCGCGCAGCGTGAAACCGTGCAAGCCGGAGACAGTTCTGTTCTCATGGCCGGACGACGTCCATGTCGCCTTCGACCCGAATTCCCTTTGCGCCGTTCAGGTGGACGCGGCCGCCGCCCACAAGCTGGAGAAAGGCCCTGACGGCTTCACCGGCCTGCTCTTCTCCGGCGTCGCTCCGGAGTTCCCGCCGCCTGCCGGCGGCCCTGAGCGAGCGGAGCGAGTCGAACGGGTCCGCAAACTCGTCCTCAACCTCACCCATGCCTGCAACCTGCGCTGCAAGTACTGCTTCGCAGCCGACTACGACGGTGTCCCTGGCGGCGCGCACGGCGCGCCTGCAATGCCCCCCGAAACCGCCTTCAAAGCGCTCTCGCTGTTCGACGATGGAGTGAACCGCCAAGCCCGGTGCGCAGGCGCACCTGTCGCCAAGGACGCCAAGTCAGAAATCAGTAATCAGAAATCAGAATTCAGAAATCGTGCTCCGTTGTCCGTCTCTTTCTTCGGCGGCGAGCCTCTCCTCGCCTGGCCGACCCTGATCCTCACCGCCGAGCGCATCTACCAGCTCGCCTACGAGCGCAAGGTCTCTTACAGCCTCCACGTCACCACCAACGGCACCCTCATCACCCCGCTCAAAGCCGCCGCGCTCAAGCGCTTCAACTTCTCTGTCCTCCTCTCATTGGACGGCCCCAAGGAAATCCATAATGCATCGCGGCCAACGGCCGCGGACGCCGCCGTTAATTCGCAAATCACAGGTGCGCCGTGCGCACCGCGTAATCGCCAATCGCCAATCGCAAATCATCCGTCCTCCTTCGACCTCGCAATGTCCGGTCTCGACGCCCTCAACGCCGCCGGCATCATCCCTTCCATCCGCGCGACCTTCTCCGAACTCCCCGCGCAGCTCGTCGAGCGCCTGGAGTTCTTCGACGCGCTTTACCGGCTTGGCAAAATCTCTGGCGTCAGCATCGAGCCGGCGATCCTGGCCGAGGGCTGCGCCTCCGTCCCGCAGACGGAGATGGACCTCGCGCGCCTGGAAGAGGAATGGCATGCCGCGGCGGAGTGGTTCGTCGAGCGCGCCAGGGCGGGCAAGCCCTTCCCCTTCTTCTACTTCCGCAAGATCCTCGCGCGGCTGCTCAACTGCGAATTCCACGGCAGCGAGTGCGGCGCTGGCCGAGGCTACCTCACCGTCGGCCCGGACGGCAAAATCTTCGCCTGCCATCGCGAGAGCGGCACCGCCATAGGGCATCTGCCCGATCCGTCGGATCAGTCCAATCCGTCGTTTGACTCCTCCGCCCGCCAACCCTGGCTGCGCAACTGCATCAACGAGCATCCGGAGTGCGCGGAATGCTGGGCGCGCTACCTCTGCGGCGGCGGCTGCGCGCAGAACCGCGTCGAAATCGGCGGCGCGGTCACGGCTCCGGTCCCCAACGTCTGCGCCGCGCGCCGCGTGATGATGAAGCAAGTCCTCTGGATCGCCGCGCAACTCACCCAGGAAGAAGCGCTCAAGGCGGCGGGTCTGGGCGCGGATGAGAGAGGAAGGGAGAAATGACCCCACTCGCGAAATCGTGCGGCGACCGGATCCGCGACCTGCTCGAAGACGCCGACCCGCTGGACCCCCTTCCGGAGCAGGCTTCGGAGCGACGCCCCTCCGACACCTGCGCGCGCCACCTTCCGCTGGAGCGCAAAATCGAGCGGCTCGGCGCGGCCATGGCCTTTCTCGGCGACGCCATCGAGGAAATCCGCCAGGCGGTGCGCGCGCTCCACAAGAGCAACGGCGTCCAGAACGTGGACATCGCCGTCCTCAAAACCCGCGCGGCGCTCTACGGCGGGGTCGCCGCCGCCATCGTCACCCCGCTGGTCGTCCTCGCCGCCGAACTCCTCCTGCGGCACATGTTCCGGTGGTGATCAGCCGCCCCGGCCTCTCACCTGACTTCGCCGATCTCCGTTTCCTCCGTGGTGAAACTGCCCCATGAACATCCGCGTCTTGCGAGAATCCGGCGGCATCGGCGACGCGGTCCGCATCCTGCCCGCCATCGCGGGGCTGCGCCGGAAGCATCCGACGTCGGTGATCCATGTCTTCGTCCCGCCGGAATATTCCTGCCTGGTCGAGCGCGGCGTTGGCGACGCCGACAGGGTCATCCCGACGCCCCCCAATCGCCGTCCCCGCCTCGCCCCGGCGGACGAGGCGCAGTTTCCTTACCTCAACACCGGGACCAGGTACGATCTGACCGTGGACCTCTATTGCCCCGCCTTCCGGCACGAGGCGGACGTGCGCGGCGAAGTGTGGAACGACCGCATCGAGCTTTTCTGCGCCGCCGCCGACGCGTGGCCCGCATCGCTTACCCCCCATCTCCCGATCACCGCCGAGGAACGCGCGGCCGCCCGGCGTCTCCTGGAGGAGCGAGGCATCCGTCGCCGGAGGGGCTGGGTCGCCCTTCAGCCGTTCAGCACCGACCCCGCGCGCGACTGGCCCAGGGAAAGCTGGCGCGCGCTGGCGGGCGAACTCGCGCGGGAGGAGTAAGGCGTCTTCATCCTGGATTGCGTCCCCGCGCGCACCCGCGACTTCCCCGCGCCGCAAGTCGTCGGCCTCCCCCTGCTGGAACTGGCCGCGCTGCTGAGCATCGCCGATCTGCTCATCGCCCCGGATAGCGGCCTGGCGCACCTGTGCGGCGCAGCGGGCGGGCGCGCCCTCGGCCTCACCGCCTCGCAATCCGGCGCGGTTCTCTACCGGCACTACCCGCGCCATTCCTACATTCAGCCCGACCCGTGCGGCACAGCCGCCCCCGGCTGTGCTTCCCTTGACTGCCATTGGCCCTGCTACTGGTCTCGCCCCGCCGCCTGCCAGCGCATGGCGCTCAAGGAGGCGGGGCGCACCTGCCCCTGCCTGGCGCGGCTGAGCGTGCCCGAAGTCCTCGACGCGGCCCGGCAAGTCCTCACCCATGGCGAGGCGCGGGCGGTCATGGCCTCCGCGCCCTTCGGGGAGCCTCCCGCGGACCCCCAGGTCCTCCGCCGCCTCGCCTCTCTCCTTCCGCCGCGCGGGCGGCTGCTCGACGTCGCGGGGCTGTTCGCGCGCACCCTCCGCTCCGCGGGCGTCCGGCACGACCTTCGGCTCGAAGCCTGCCATCGGCTGCCCATCCCGGTGTTCGATCGCACGCAGGAGAGCGCCGCGCTACTGGGAATGCCCGACGGCGATTCCCTTGCCGACTGGCTCTGGGAGCTTTTCCGCGCGCTCAAAGTGGGGGGGGCGGCTCATCGCCGACGCGCATTGCCTGGCCCCCGCCTGCGCCATGGGCTTCCAACCCCTGGCGCGCCACCCCGGCTTTGCGCTCTTCACGAAACCCGCCACCTGGCCGAAGCGCCAGAGTTTGCAGGGGCAGGGCATGCCTCGCCCTCGCAGCGTGTCAAAGTAATTGCGACGCATTCACCCTTGGGACCTTCATTAAAAGGAGAAGACCGTGTACGCGAAGGAAACCGATGCCCTCCACAAGCTGTGCAATTGGCTCGACCACAACCGCTGGCTGGCGGGAGGATTGGCGGCGGGGGGCGTGCTGACCATTCTTCTGCTGGGCTGCCATGCCAGGACCGACTCGCTCCTCCAGCCGGGGCGCGCGATCACCGCGGAGCAATTCCAGCGGGAGGTCATCGACCTGACCGCCTCGCTGGAGCAGCGCGCCGCGGATATCACGCGCCGCCAGAGCGAGTACAACTCCGAGGTGGCCGCGCTGAACAAGAAGATCGAGGCCGGGCAGAGCGACCTTCAGCGTCAGGAGGAATTGCGCGCGCAAGTCGTCGGGATTGCGGGGGGGCTCATCAGCACCGTCGCCGGCGGCGGCGCGCTCACCCCCGGCGCCGCGGCGGGCGCAGCGCTGCAACTGCTGACGCTGATCGGCCTCGCGGGGGCCGCGATGGACAATAGAAGGAAGGACAAAGTGATCGAAGCCGCCCAGCCGCCGAAGGGGTAGACGGGCGTGTCGCGCGTGTTCCGTCTTTGAACACTCAATCCGTTGTGGGAACAGGGCATGCCTGGCCCCATCGGCGGGTGAGCGGCGGGCGGCTCGGCGCTTGGCGCGCGCCCGTCCCCCGGCTCCTTGCAGATTCGTGGAAAAGGGGTACAATAGAGCAGTAAAAAGTGGCTGTGATAGTCCACCATTCCACGCCGTCGGGGGCCTTGTTTATGTGCAGGAGGAACCGTCCCATGAATTACCTTCGCGGAAGCTGCGTTGCTGTGCTGGGCGTGATCCTGGCGTCGGCCTTCTTCTCCGCCGCCGCGTACGGCGCGAAGAATCCCTACGTGGTCGGGCGCTACGTGGACAAGACCGGACAACAGGTTGACGAGATCATCGTCCCGGGCCGTCCTCCGGAAGTCAAAGCCCCGGTGGTGCAGGCCCCGAAGGCGAATCCTGCCTCAGGGGTCAACGTCCTCTCCGGCGTGCCGGCCTTCACCTGGTGCTACGGCTGCTCCGCCACCTCCGCCGCGATGATGATGGGGTACTACGACCGGAATGGCTACGCGAACATGTACGCCGGGCCGGCCAACAGCGGCGTCTGCCCGCTGAACAACGTGACCTTCTGGGGGAACAGCTCCCTGCCGGGCGGGGATGGCGAGTGCCCCCTCAGCGCGACGCATATGGGCAAGGATGGGCGCGCCATTCGCGGTCACGTGGACGACTACTGGATTGACTACGGCAATGCCGGCCCCGATCCCTGGATCGTCCATGGCTGGACGCAGCACACCCAGGGGGAGTGCACCGGCGATTACATGGGAACCAACCAGTCCAGCTTCACCAGTTACTACGGCCCCAACACGGACGGCTCCACGATCTTCTACTTCGGGAGCGACGGCGTCGCGCTGTCCAACTATACCGGCTGCGAGCCGAGCGGGCGCGACGGCTGCCACGGGATGAGGCTCTTCGCCGAGTCCAGGGGCTACACGGTCACGGCCAATTTCAGCCAGTACATCTATCCCAATCCCACCGATCCCACCCAGCCGCAGGGGTTCACCTTCGCCAATTTCCAGACGGAGATTGACGCCGGCCGGCCCGTGCTGATCCAGGTGGAAGGGCATACGATGCTCGGCTATGGCTACGATAGCGGCAGCAGCACCATCTACATCCATGATACCTGGGACAACCTCAACCACTCCATGACCTGGGGCGGCTCGTACAGTGGCATGCTTCAGTACGGCGTCACCGTGCTGCGTCTCGCGGCCAGCGGGGAGCCGCCCATCGTGCCGGTGACCCTGGATTACCCCTCCGACACCGGCATCGCGTTCGAGCGCGGCCAGAGCTATGTCATCCGTTGGCACACGCAGACCGAGGAACTCACCACGAAGACTCCCATGCAGATCACCCTGCAGGATGGGGATGGGCATAGCTGGATCCTCGCGCCCTCCGTCCCGAACACCGGCTCCTGGCTCTGGAAAGCGGTCGGGACGTGGAAGTCGAAGACCGGGCAGGCGCCCTATCCCGATGGCGACCAGTACCGGATCTCCGTCAGCACCGTCAGCGGCGGCGCCGTTGACATGAGCGACTCACCCTTTGCGATCGGGCACGTCACCTCGCTCACCGTGAACGGCTCCACCTCGATCGTCGGCGGGGCCCTCCCCCAGCCGCAATATACCTGCACCGGCCATCTCAACTTCGGCGGCGACCTCACCGTCACCCCCGCCAAATGGGCTTGCACCAAGATCAAGGGGGTCAAGATGGGCAAGACGGGCCTCCTGGCCACCCTGCCGGTGACCGGCGCCGACGTGCCCTGCACGATCACCGCCAGCTACGGCAAGGGAACCGCCGCGATCATCGGAACGCTGCCGATCGTCATCACGCCTTAGAACAGGTTCCACAACTGTAGCGCGGGTTATCAAACCCGCGAATTCATTGGCGCGGACTTGATAGTCCACGCTACATGTCACGTTGTGGAACCGGCTCTAACCGGCTCCGGCGGGATGCATGAATTGTTGGAGGGGCGAGGCAGTCCCTGCTCCGGGGGAATTGCGTTGCAATAATGGGGTTGTCGAGAACACAGGGGGCGCCCGCCGCAGCCGGCGCGCGCCGAGAGGAAATGAAGATGAGAAACCGAAGCTTGTTCCTGGCGCTGGCGTTGTGCGGCATGCTGGTTCTTTCCTGCGGGCAGGCGGCCCTGGCAACGGTCTACGCCGTCAGGTCGGGCGCCACCGGGGCCAACACCGGCCTCACCTGGGTCGACGCCTTTCCCCTCCTGGAATCCGCACTGGCGGCGGTGCAGCCCGGCGATGAAATCTGGATCGCCGCCGGCACGTACACCCCCACCAACGACTATGGCTTCGGCCTCAGCAGCCGCACCCAGCACTTCGAGTTGAAGAACAGCGTCCAGATCTACGGCGGCTTCAGCGGCGTCGAAACCACCCGCAACCAGCGCGACTCGTCGGCCAACGTGGTCATTCTGAGCGGGGATATCGGCACGGTGGGGCAACCCTCCGACAACTGCTACCACGTCGTGTTCAACCCCGCCCCCCTCGCCATCGACGACACGGCCGTTCTCGACGGCGTGACCATCTCGGACGGAAACGCTAACTTCGCCTCCGCCCCGCACAACCGCGGCGGCGGGATGTACAACGCCGCCGCTTCGCCGCATCTGACCAACTGCATCTTTCGCAACAACTCCTCCGACGACAACGGCGGCGCGATGTACAACGCCGGCTCCTCGCCCCATATGACCGGTTGCGAGTTCATCGACAACACCGCCGAGGGCGATGGCGGCGGGATGTGCAACAGCAACTCCTCGCCCGCCCTCACCGACTGCTCCTTCAGCGGCAACGCCGCCGCCGACAACGGGGCGGGGATGGCCAACAGCAGTTCCTCCTCCCCCGTGCTCACCCAATGCGATTTCAGCGGCAACACCGCCACCGGCGACGGCGGGGCGATCTACAACAACTCCTCTTCCCCCTCGCTGCGCGAAAGCTCCTTCAGCGGGAACGGCGCGCAGTACGGCGGAGGACTCTGCAACTTCGCCCATTCCTCCCCCGCGCTGAGGAACTGCACGCTCGGCGGCAACAACGCGGATATCTCCGGCGGCGGAATCTACAATTTCTCCAACAGCGCGCCGGCCCTGACGAATTGCTCCCTCAACCTCAACACCGCCGGCATCGCCGGCGGCGCGATCTACAGCGATTCCTCCTCGCCGGTCCTGCGCAACTGCATCCTCTGGGACGACACCGCCCCCACGGGGCCGGAAGTGGTCAACGCCAACGCCGCAGCGCCGGAGTTCCGCTATTGCGACGTCGCCGGCAGCGGCGGCAGCGCTGCGTGGGACGCGGATTTCGGGACGGATGAAGGCGGGAACATCGACGCCGATCCCCTCTTCGCCGGCGCCTCAGGGGACAACCTGCACCTGCTGGAAGGCTCCCCCTGCATTGACGCGGCCGACGGCGCGCTGGTCCCCTCCACGGACAAGGATGGCAATCACCGCTTCGACGATCCGAACACCCCCAACACCGGGACCGGCACTCCCAACTACGCCGACATCGGCGCGTTCGAGTTCCAACTGATCGCCGTGACGTATCCCTCCGACACCGGCATCGGCCTCGAAGTCGGCAAGTCGGTGACGATCACCTGGATTTCCAGCCTGCCGAGCAACACCAAAATGGTCATCGAACTGCTCAAGGGGAACGGGCAAAGCTGGGAACTTTCCGCCGGCGCCCCCAAGAACAAGTTCAAATGGACGGTGGGGAAGTGGAAGTCGAAGACGCAGGGGGTCTACCCGGACGGGGACGATTACCGGATTCAGATCAGCACGCCGGACGGCAGCTATTCGGATGAGAGCGACAACGACTTCGCCATCGGGCGCGTCACCTCCCTCACCGTGGACGGCCCGCTCACCGTCACGGGGGGCACGGCGCAATACCACTGCGTGGCGCACTATAACGCGGGCATCGCCGACCGCGACGTCACCAGCGCGGTCAAGTGGAAGTGCAGCAAGATCAAGGGGGTGAAGATGGCCAAAGGGGGCCTGCTGACCCTGCCCCTGCTCCTGACCCTCCAGCCCTGCACCATCACCGCGACCTTCAGCAACGTGAAGCCGGCCGTCAGCGATTCGCTGGACATCACCGTCAGCGCGCCGTAACGGGCAGCTTAATGGATCGTCATTGCGAGGCGCCGCCAGCGGGATGGTTTCAACAGAGCAGATGGGCTTCTGAGCGCACCGCGAGACCCGCCGAGCGCTGAGATTATTGCGAAAATGCCACGAGCCGTGCAGAACGGCTCGTGGCATTTTTCATTTGCGCTGCTGGGGTGCGGCGCGCTACGGCGTCTCGTAGGTAAAGGCCGCGGGCAGCGCGGTGGGGCCGCCGTCGGGGCCGACAACGACCAGGTCGTACGTCGCCGCCGCGAGCCCCTTGGGAATCGTCACCTGGATCGTCCCCGCGCCCGTCGCGGCGTCCATCACCCAGGAATTCACCTTGCACGCCTTCACCAGCGGCTTCGGGATGCCATCGAGGAAGAGGGAGACCTTCCCCTTTTTCGTTCCGAGATAGCGCGCGGTGAGGGTGACCACCGTCCCCGCCGGGCCGTGGCTGGGCGCGGGCGCATCCAGCGAAATCATCCGGGTCTCAAAAGACTGCGGCAGGACGATGGCGGGTGAGGACTTCGGCTGAATGATCAGGTTGAAGGTCTCGGGACTCGGCCACTTGGAGACCTCGCAGGTGATCTGCGTGGGGCTCCAGGCCGTGACCTTCAGCGGGATGGGGTTCTCCCCGCCGAGTTTCAGCGAGACCTTCCCCTTCGCGTTCCCGAACCCGATGCCGTCGATGTGGAAGGAAGTGCCGGTCGTTCCCGTGGCGGGGGTGCAGGAGGAGAGCACGGTGAACGCGTCGGTCATGGGCATCGTGGGGGAGGCCACTGGAGCGACCTCCACGTCGGTCAATCCGGGGTTCCTGGGCTGGTCGATGCGGCAGCTGATTGCGTCGTTGGTCCAGGAGAGCACCTGGGTCTGCGAGCCGTCGAGGAAGACCGATCCTTCCCCCTCGCCGAACCCCGTCCCGCCCGTGATGGTGAAAGTGTCCCACCACCTCCCTTCCGCGGGAGTGCATGCCTCCGCCGCCCCGGCGGTGACCAGGATGTCGTCCACGTAGCAATCGTGGAAGATATAGCAGGTGCCCAGCAAGCCGACCCGCACGCTGGCCATGCCCGCGTAGGCGCTCAGATTCACCTCGTGCTGTTGCCACCCCGCCGTCTCCGCGATCATCGCGATGGGGTCGCCCGCATTCTGCCAGGTGGAGCCATCGGTCGATACCTGAACCTGCACGGCGTCCACCGGATCGTTGTAACTGGGGTCATGAAACATCTGGAAGCTGATCTTGAGGCGGTCGTAAGGGGTGGTGTCGAGACCTGTTGTGCAATAAAGGCGCACGCTGGGAAAAGGGATGCTGCTTGCGTTGAGACAGGCGAGGTTGGGTGCGCTGACCGGGCTATAGCCGGAGGGGCGGTGGGTTACAGTATCTGTCACCCACGCGCGGGCGATCCCTGAGCCCACTAACGCCATGCTCCATCCCGCCGGCAGGGCGGGAGGCGTCGCGGCGTCGAAGTTCTCGGAAAGCAGCGTCACCGGCGCCGCGCTTGCGCACGTTGCGATAAGCGCAACGAACGCCGCCGCCAGTGCCAGGGCCGATGCGCACGCCTTGAAGCTCTTCATCCCGTCCTCCCGGTCGCGTACTCGCGAGAAAGACAGCCGCCCCGTTCTTGCTCCATTATAGTTTTCGAGCGAGGAAACACAATGAGGGGCGGCCCCCACGGAGAGTCACGCGGCGAGGAGGGGGAGAACCATGGTGGCGCGGACTATTCCCTCGGCGGGCTCGGGACCG
The DNA here is from genome assembly GCA_903901045.1 of uncultured Planctomycetota bacterium. Classification (GTDB taxonomy): domain Bacteria; phylum Planctomycetota; class Brocadiia; order CAIUPP01; family CAIUPP01; genus CAIUPP01. The sequence continues at coordinate 5,540 of CAIUPP010000138.1, read as the reverse complement.
CGAGCAGAGTCGAGCGGCCAGTCCGCGTCCCGCGCTGGAGGCGCGGGAAAGCAAGCGGAAGAAACGCACGATGATCGCGGGTTGGATAACCCGCGCCACCCTTACGAACTTTCCATGCGCGGTGGTGCCACATTCCCGGCAACTCATTGTTTACGCAACTGGCGATTTTCTCTTGCGCCCAAGGCGCGGCGCTGCTATGCTTCTCGCTGCGATGGCTGGCGCGCGGCGCGTTTGCAGCCGGCGGCCCGGTCGGTTATTCTGTTCGCGGGTCTCTTGGGCCGGTGGGGACACAATACTTTCCAAAAGGAAAGTTTTGTGTCCCCACCTCGACCCAACAGAGCAAAACGCAGTCTTTGCAAGGTCACAGGAGAGGATAATGCCCCCGAAGCTGCTCGTGGACTTGAGCCAGTTGGACCTGACGCGCATCGAGGATGACATCGAAGGCATCCGCAAGTACAACCGCCAGCGTTTCGAGATGGAACTGCTCGATGCCATCATCAAGTACGATCCCGCGCAGCAGGCGGTGGTGGCTTACAAGGACGCCAAAGAGAGCGACTTCTGGGTGCGCGGGCACATCCCGGGGCGTCCGCTGATGCCCGGCGTGGTCATCTGCGAATGCGCGGCGCAGACGTGCAGTTACTACTACGGGCGTTGCACCGGCCACAACCGCTTCCTGGGCTTCGCGGGGATGGAAGGGGTGAAGTTCCGCGGCCAGGTCGTGCCCGGCGACCACCTCGTGATGGTGGCCAAAGTGCGCGAGGTGAAAACGCGCATCAGCACCTTCGATTGCCAGGGATTCGTCAAGGGCCAGATGGTGTTCGAGGGGACCATCAACGGCGTCGCGCTCTAAATGCGGGCGGACCCGCGCCGGTTGGTCACCGCAGAGACACGGAGGGCGCGGAGAGGGCGGAAGCATACGAGCCTCTGCATTGAATCCAAAATGGAGCACGGAATGAGAATGTACGGGGCCGCATGCGCTTTCTGCTTCATGTCGTTGGCGACCTTTGCCTTTGCCGAAGAACCTGATGCGAAGCAAATCCTTGACAAGGTCGCCGCACAATATGCGGCGATGCAGACGTATCAGGCAGAGGGAACCGTCGTCGCGGATATGGAGAACAACGGCGCGAAGGCGCGCTTGGAAACAACGTTTTCCATGAAGTTGAAGAAACCCGACCTCTATCTCATCACCTGGGTCCAGAAGGTTGTGGGAATGTCCGGCGCGGAGCAACCGGGCGCTGTCTGGAACGCGGGCAATCAGCCCTATCTGTACATGGGAGTCATGAAGGCGTACTCGAAGCTCAAAGGGGATGACATGGCTCTTGCGACAGCGACGGGAATATCCGCCGGCGCAGCGCATACGGTTCCGTCGCTGTTCTTCTCGGCTCTCGCTCCGAAACGCAGCACGCCCCTCGGTTTGCAGGATCCGAAGATCGAGAAAAACGAAACGCTGGACGGAGAAGAGTGTTACGTTATCAGCGGCAGTTCGGCGGGTTCCAAACGAATTACCCTTTGGGTCTCCGCCAAGAGCTATTTCATCAAGCAGTACGCGCGGTCCATGGAATTGACTGAAGCAGCGAAGAACATCCCGGAGATGACCGATGAGCAATTGGACGCGACGGTCAAGGCAACGGGGGGCGAGCCGACGCCCGAGGCGAGACAGAAACTGCGCGACGCAATGAATCGGGCCAGGGAAACCATGAAGAACGTGAAGATTACGGGCGTCTCCACTGAGCGGCACGTCACGTTCGCCACGCCGGACTTCAAAGCTGGCGATTTTGAGTTCAAGCCGCCGGAGGGAACCAGGCTCGTAGATTCACTCTTCGGCGCGGTCAAGTTCCCGGACCCGGACAAAGAAGACGTGACAAACACGTTGCCGGTCAAGATGAGTGAAGGCATCGCAGGCGTTGGGTTGATTCGCATCGCCCTGCGTGTCTATGCCGCCGCACACGGCGGGGAGTATCCCACGTTGGTCGGCATCAAGGGCGACGCGTTGTGCGCGGCGCTGGGTATCGGGGCTCAAGATCTCAACGGCAAGGACTTCGCGGTCGCTGATTATGAGGTGAACTCCACGCCCGCCGCATATACGATAAAGGCCACGCTCGGCGCCGAGACCTATATCATCAACCAGAAGGGCGTTGAAAGCGGCACATACAGGACGGCTCCGTAGCTGGCGCTCTTGTCGCGACGGATAAGTCTTGCGCAGTATTCGGCAGTCGCCGTTTCCTTTCGCGCCTTTCGCGTGTTTCGTAGTCTGCTGCAGTTGGCGTTGCCGTCAATCTGAAAACAGTAATCAGCGGTAGCCGTGTTCCGTTCTCAGCGTCCTCCGCGTCTCTGCGGTGAACACCACCCGCGTGTCGCGGAGAGAGGGATTGCACCATGCCGGAGTGGACATTCACCATCTTCGAGGGGGCGGACGCCGGAACGCAGTTCGTCCTGGGCGAGCGCCCGCTGGCGCTCGGCCGCGAGCCGGGACGCGACGTGCTGCTCCACGATGAGCGCGTCTCCCGCCTCCACGTTAGGCTCTCCCCCGGCGACGAGCCCACGCTGGTGGACGAAAACAGCTCCAACGGGACGTTCGTCAACGGCGCGCTGGTGCGCCAGGCCCGCCTGCGCCCGGGGGACATCATCGCCCTGGGAAACACCAAAATCATCTTCGGCGCTTCCGCTCCGGCCCTCTCCGACCTGGAGGAGCTGCGCCAGATCAAGCAGCGCGTCCGCTTTCCGGGGGCGACCACCGACTTCATTCCCGAGCGGCTCGCGACCGATCCGGAACTCAAGGCGATGCGCGTCGAAGCGCTGCTGGCCGATCTGGCCGCCGCCATCCGGGGGGGATGGGAGCTGCTTTCGGTGGGCATCCACGTGGAGGCAAGCCCCGCCGTCGAGAGCGCGCAACTGGACGCAAGCCGCTTGCGCGGGGCCCTCGTCTCGTTGATGAAGGAGTTCCTGGAGATTGTGCGCGCGCGCCCCGACGGCCTCGAACCGGACGCGCTGATCGTCCTGCGCGGCCGCGCCGACCCGGCGCATGGCGGCATGCTCATGGAGGTCATCTGCATCGGCCTGAGCATCCCGCAGAACAGCGTGCGCGAAGCGGCGAAGCGCGGCGCGTTCCGCGCGGCGGAAGAGGCCGTCGCCGCGCATGGCGGCGCGCTGGAACTGCTCCCGGCCACGGAGGAGGATGTGCTGTTCCGCATGCGGCTGCCGCTGGCCGGCAACGCGGAAGCGGCGACCGTCATACGAAAACCGGGATGAACGGCGGAGTGCAGAACGAACGGCGAAAACTGAGAACTGAAGACTGAGAACTGAGAGCAGAGAGGTTCCGTGAAATCGGCGGGCTCGTCCCCTTTGTCAAATTCGCAAATCATCCGTTTCTCCGCTTGGCGCGGACTCTCGCAACAGACCGTGAGTGCCACCATGTCAGAAACACCGTATCCGGGCGTGGAACCGGCGGCGTTGCCGGCGGCGACCGTTCCGGAATTGATGGAGGCGCTGGCGCTGCCGGGCCTGGGCGCGATCACCGTGCGCCGTCTGCTGCGCCGGTTCGGCTCCTGGCCGAAGGCTCGCGCCGCCTCCTCCGCCGAACTGCGCGAACTGGGGCTCAAACCCTCCGCCGCGCGGGCGGTCCAGCAGGGGCGGCCCGAGTCCGATCCGGCCGAGGAAGCGGAAAAGGCGCGCGCCGCCGGGGTGCGCATCCTCTCCTGCTCCGACCCGGAATTCCCGCCCGGCCTGCGCAACGACGACCATCAGCCGCTGCTGCTCTACGTGAAAGGGACGCTGCGGGAGACGGACCGGCTGGCCGTGGGGGTGGTCGGCTCGCGCCGCGCCTCGCTCTACGGCAGGAGCCACGCCGAGCGGCTGGCATTCGACCTCGCGCAGGCGGGGGTCGCGGTCGTCAGCGGCCTGGCGCAGGGAGTGGACACCGCCGCGCACAACGGCGCGCTCAAGGGGGGCGGGCGGACGCTGGCGGTGCTGGGGAACGGGCTGGGAAGCGTTTATCCCCCGGAGAACGCGGCGCTGGCCGAGCGCGTGGCGCAAAGCGGCGCGCTGATCAGCGAACTGCCGATGGGCGCTCCCCCCGCCGCCGCGAACTTCCCGCCGCGCAACCGCATCATCGCCGGGCTTTCCGTGGGCGTCCTGGTCGTCGAGGCCTCGCGGACCAGCGGCGCGCTCATCACCGCGCGCATGGCCGGCGAGATGGGGCGCGACGTCTTTGCGCTGCCCGGCGACATCGGCAGGCCCCAGACCCGCGGCTCGAACCAGCTCCTCCGCGACGGCGCCACGCTGGTGGAATCCGTGCAGGACATTCTGGAGGCGCTGGGTCCCTTGACCGCTCCGCTGGCCGTGCGCGAAGGGGAAGCTCCCTTGCCAGACCCCCGCGCCCTGATGCTCAACCAGCACGAACGGCTCCTCTTCGACCTGCTGGACGGCACCCCCAAGGACATCGACCAGCTCACCCGCGAATCAAAGCTCTCGGCGGCCAACAGCGCAAGCATCCTGATGGTGCTGGAGTTGAAGCACCTCGCCGCGCAGCTTCCCGGGCAGCGCTACGTCCGCGCGGGCGCGCTGCTGCGATAGACGGCCTGCGCCGCCCCCCCCCAGGCACAATCTCCTTGCAAACGGCGCCCCGCCTCCTTATAGTGTTAGCATTGGACGGAAAGCTATAACCGGTTTTTTTCGGGAGGACTGGGATGGGCCCTAAGAAGATTGCGGCGGTGGTTGTCCTGATCGTGGTGATCGTATTTGCAATCGTCTTCATGGCGAAGCGAGCGGGGCTGTCCACCGGCGGACCGACGCCCCCCAAGTGGGTGCTCGAACAACCGGTTGAGCGGATCGATATGAAGTCCGGCGAAGTCATCACCAAGCAGTTGCAGGAATGGGACAAGCTGGGGCAGAAGGATGGCGCGTACAAGAATCCGACCTCGGGCGATTACACGATGGTCAGCCCCATGGTGTGCGCCGCGTGCAAGGCGAAGATCCCGAGCCCGACGCCGCCGGCCGATCTGATGGCAGGCAAGGGCGATCCGGCTGCGATGCAGAAATGGCAAGAGACGGTCAAATGCCCGAAGTGCGGCAAGAACCCCTACGTACTCAGGTGATACCGGCGTAAGGTGAATCGAACGGGCGGCCTCAGCATGAGGTCGCCCGTTTCGTTTGATGAGAGGCACGGTCGATCTCGAGGCGGCGAGGCGAGTCGCGGGGCCAGGTCGTAACCCCACCCCGGCAGTGTATCACCTTCGCGCGGCGCGGCTTGCTCCTTTCTCACCCCGAGCCTGGTCGATGGGCTGCGCTCAGAATGACTTCGCGCGGAAGTGACATACTACCCCAACCCCGAGCCCCCGAAGGGGGCGGCGGAGCCTCTCGCCAAGGTTCCATCGCCCCCAGGGCAAACGCATCTCAAGAGTGCCGCAGAATGTGGAGTGCGCCGCCGCCGGCGGCGCTTTGGCTATGACGGAGCGCACGACTCACGGGGCTGCACCCTGAGGGCGCCGGACTCCACGCCATCCAAAGCGGCGTCGTTGCCGCCGCACTCCACAAACCATCGC
>CAIUPP010000137.1 GCA_903901045.1 uncultured Planctomycetota bacterium | reverse complement strand
GGAACTGATACTCAAGCCGGGAAAGGTCAGCGAGGTCATGCAAGCGTTTCACACCTTCCTGGGCACCAATGACATGATGGCCTACCTCGCCATGATGGCCCCCCGGCTGGTGGAACTGCGCCGTGTGCTCAAGCCGACCGGTTCGCTCTACCTGCATTGCGACCCGACGGCATCGCACTATCTGAAGCTGTTGCTGGATGCGGTGTTCGGGCCTGACAACTTCCGCAATGAAATAACGTGGAAGCGCAGTAGTAGCCATGCAGACACGAAGCAAGGAATGCGCCGATGCGGGCGCATCCACGACATCATTCTCCTTTACACAAAGAGTGGAGACTACATGTGGAACCCTGTCTTCACTTCCTACGACGATAGTTACGTGCAGTCCACCTACCGGTTTGTTGACGAGGAGGGGCGCCGCTATGCCGAAGACAATCTCACCGCGGCGCGACCAGGGGGTGATGTCAGTTACGAATGGCGTGTTAAGCGCCGAGCCGGCTCCGGGGAGCGCTGGACCGCTGACTTGGACGACGAGCACATCAAACCGCGGGAGGGATGGGAATACCTCGGCGTGCGCCCGTACAAGGGCAGGTTCTGGGCCTACTCCAAGGGGAACCTGGTGAGGATGTGGACGGCTGGAGAAATCATCCACCGGAGCACTGGCTTTCCGAGGTTCAAGCGCTTTCTTGATCAGCAGCCGGGCGTTCCGCTGCAGGACATCTGGTTAGACATTAACCCACTTTCCGGAAGCGAGAAGGAACGCCTCGGCTACCCGACGCAGAAGCCGGTTGCTCTTCTTGAGCGCATCATTTCTTCCAGCAGTAAACCTAGCGGTCTCGTGCTCGACCCGTTCAGTGGCTGCGGCACGACGATTGACGCGGCGGAGAAGCTGGGCCGGAAGTGGATTGGCATCGACATTACGCAGCTTGCCACGTCGCTGATCAAGAACCGGCTGCGGGACACTTACGGGGACAAGGTTGAGATCGTCACCATCGGCGAGCCGACTACGGCCAATGAAGCGTCCGTGCTGGCGGAGCAGGACAAGTATCAGTTCCAGTGGTGGGCGCTGGGGCTTGTGGGGGCGCGGCCCGTAGAGCAGAAGAAAGGGGCGGACCATGGGATTGACGGGAAGATTCTTTTCCGCGATGACCTGAAGGCGGCCAAGGCGGAGCAAGTCATCATCCAGGTCAAAGGGGGCAAGACGGGGGTCAAGGACGTGCGGGACTTGCGCGGGGTGTTGGAGCGGGAGAAGGCGGCAATGGGGGTGCTGATTTCCCTCCAACCGCCGACCGGGCCGATGGAAGCTGAGGCGGCGAGCGCGGGGTTCTACGCGCACAAGATGAACGGGCAGCAGTATCCGCGGCTGCAATTGCGGACGGTGAAGGAGCTGATGGACGGCAAGGGGATCGAGCGCCCATCGAACGTCGCCGCCGTGGACGAGACCTTCAAGAAGGCCCCTGAGTCCAGGAAGAAGCACGGGCAGCAGAAGGAGTTTGGGCTGTGAGCGGGAGGGGCGGGCGCAGGGGAGATGAGGGATGGGTGACGCTGTTTCATGGCTCAGGGCGGAGCGCGGCAAGCAGTGCTGGCGAACCTC
>CAIUPP010000136.1 GCA_903901045.1 uncultured Planctomycetota bacterium | reverse complement strand
CCTGCGGTACATAATGCTCCAAGCTCCTTTTCACTGCATGCTGCACGGGCGTGTCCTCCAAAAATGTGTCCATTGAATCCAACTGGAGGATACGCCCTTTTTCCTGCTCCTTCCAAATTACACACGACAGGGTACACTACCCGCATTCTCCAGCTTGCAAAAACCTCCTTTCGAGGCTATACTGCCGGGACATCCAATCATTCGCGCCTGTAGCTCAATTGGATAGAGTAGGAGCCTACGAAGCTCAAGGTTGGAGGTTCAAGTCCTCCCAGGCGCGCCATATGAGGACAGGAGCTATTCTCCTGTCCTCCTTCGTTTTAACATCACGGCGCGCCGCGGTTGACTCGCCCGCACCCGCGGACTAATATCTACTCGGAAGGGGCGGTAGAAGAGGGAGGCGGCGATGGAGCAGGAAACCAATCGGAGCGAAGGGTGCGCGGACAATTGCCCGTTCTGCCAGCTTTGGGAGGCGTACCGGAAATCGGAGGTCTCCGATCACGTGCGCGGGGTTCAGCGCGAGACGCTGCTGCTGACGCGCAGTCTGCTGACCGCCGCTATCCGCGCCACGGAGGCAGGCATCGGCCCGACCTGCGCGAGCGAAAAGAAAGCCTGACGCGGAGTGGACGGATTCACCGTTCAATATTCAACGAACGGCAGACAACCCACAATGGACAACCGCTTCGCGCGGGATCTTGCCGTTTCTTGAACGTTGGAAGTTGAACGCCGGACCTCGAACGTTGAGTTCGCCGGCGTCACCCGGTTGCCGCCGGAGACTTCGGCGCGACGGCAGCGCCAGCGGGGACCGCCGGCTTGGCCGCCTGCGGCTGGGCCGGACGCGCCCGCTTGAAGAAGTAATGCACCTTGTTCACCGTCTCACGGTGCCCCACGACCGTCACATTCTCCGAGATGTGCAGCACCTGCACCAACTCGAACCCGCTCCCCCCCATCGTATTGAGCTGCTCCTCGCTCAACATCTCCTGGGCCGAACGCGTCACAGTCTTGTAGTCCCAGACGGGCATGGCTTCTCCTCTCCAGGAATTGGCGGCCACTTGCGCGCTCAAGTATATATAGTCCTTCCGGCGCGGGCTGTCAAACGCCGGATGCCCGCCCCGAGGCGCGCTTTGTTGACGATAGCGCCCGGCACAAGTATAATTCATTTTCGCGCGTTTTCGCCTGTTTGCATACGGGCGGCCTTCCCATTTTACGGAGTATTTTGCCCGTGAGAACCACCCTTCCGGCGGCGCTCCTGCTGGCCTGGACTCTCGCCGCACAGGCCCAGACGACCCCCGCTCTTCCCGCGCCCGCGCTGACGCTGGCCGACCTCTCCAAGGTGGTCGCCACGGTCAACGGCAAGGAATTGCCGCTCAGCCAGTTGGCGGCGCTGACAGTCGGCATGCATGGCCAGAGCATGCTCGAAACGCTCATCTATCACGAAGTCGTCCGCCAGGAGGCCCAGCGCCAGGGGGTCAGCGTCACGCAGCAGGAATTGGACGAATTCGTCAAGAAGCGCGTCCAGGACGAGATGGAGAAACAGGCCCGCCAGATGGGGGCGAAGGACTTGCAGGATTTGATCGCCAAGTCCACCGTGGATGCGGCCGAAGTGGAACGGTTGCGCCGGACGACCGAGGAGGCGCTGCGCCCCTTCGTCGGCCCGGAGATGCTGGCGCGCAAACTGCTGCGCAAGGAAGTCAGCGTCTCCGACGCGCAGGTGCATGCCGAGTTCGCCAAGCGCTATGGCGCGCACGTGAAAGTGAGCCAGATCGTCCTGCGCACCCACGCCGAGGCGGATGGGACGCTCAAGAAAGCTCAAGGGGGGGCGGATTTCGCCGAGTTGGCGCGGCAGCTTTCGATTGACCGCGTCAGCGCGAGAGAAGGCGGCGCCCTGCCGCCGATGTCGCACGGCACGCCGGTGGCCGACGCCGCCTTTCTGCTCAAGGCGGGCGAGGTCGGCCCGGTGGTGGAGACGCCCGACGGCTTCCACGTCATCAAGCTCACCGAGAAGACCGCCGCCGACACGGCGACGACCTTCGACAGCGTGAAGGATCAGATCCGCAATGAGTTGTTGGAACAGGAAATGAAGGCTCACAGCGACGCGTGGCTGCTCAAGCTGGCCCAGAAGGCCGATATCAAGCGCTCCTATTGATCGAGGGTGACATGAAAGTTGTAACTTCCGCGCGCGTCCAGATGCTCCCGCCGTACGTCTTCGGACGCCTGAACGCCCTCCGTTCGCAGAAGCGCAAGGAGGGGCTCGACATCATTGACCTCGGGATGGGCAACCCGCTCGACCCCACCCCCAAGGTCGTCGTGGACAAGTTGTGCGATGCCGTGCGCGACCCGCGCAACCACCGTTACAGCAGCGGCACCGGCATCTTCAACCTGAAGAAGGAAGTGGCGCAGGTCTACCATCGCCGCTACGGCGTGACGGTCAACCCCAAGGATGAGATCATCTGCACCATCGGCTCCAAGGAGGGGATCAGCCACCTCTGCCTGGCGCTGCTGGGCCCCGGCGACCTGGCCATCGTCCCGCAGCCGGCGTTCCCCATCCACACCTACGGCGTCTGCCTGGCCGGTGCCAGCGTGCTGGGGGTGCCGCTGGAATGCGAGGAGCAGCTTCTGCGCGACGTGGACCGCGTGATGCGCACGGTGATGCCGCGCCCCAAGCTGCTCATCCTCAATTTCCCGCACAACCCGACCACCATGACCGTCTCGCTCGAATTCTTCTCGGAGATGGCGCGCCTGGCCCGCAAGCACAAGCTGTTCGTGATCAGCGATCTGGCGTACGGCGCCACCTGCTTCGACGGCTACCAGGCCCCCAGCTTCCTCCAGGCCAAGTACGGCAAGGAGGTGGGCATCGAGTTCACCACCATGTCGAAGGAGTTCAACATGGCCGGCTGGCGCGTCGGCTACGGCGTCGGCAATGCCAGCGCCATCGAAGCGCTGGGCAAGACGAAGGCGTATTACGACTACGGGATCTTCCAGCCGGTTCAGATCGCTTCGATCATCGCCATGCGCCACTGTGCGACCGAGGCGGCGGAGCAGGCGCTGCGCTATCAGCGCCGCCGCGACGTGCTTTGCGACACGCTGGAAAAGGGAGGCTGGACCATCCAGCGTCCGCGCGCCAGCATGTTCGTCTGGGCGCAAATCCCCATGCCCTATCGCAAGATGGGTTCGGTCAAGTTCGCCTTCGAGATGCTCGAAAAGGCCGAAGTTGCCGCCGCCCCCGGCACCGCCTTTGGCGAGGCCGGCGAGGGGTACCTGCGCCTGGCCCTGGTGGAGAACGAGAAGCGCCTGCGCCAGGCCGCCATCCAAATCCGCCGGGCGTTCCCCGTGCCGCGGAGCGAGTGACGCCTTATTGCACCACGGAGATATCGGGTGTGCATGGCGCACCGTGGAGGCGGGGCATTGAATCAATCGTCATCGCGAGAGAGCGCCGCGCAGAAGTCTATTGGCTCACGGCCAGTTATCGGCGCGAACGTGGCGATCTTCCTGCTTATTGACCCACGCGAAGGTCGGGTTGTCCCTCCGCGCTGAGGGGGTTTCGAAACCGGAAGATTGCCGCAGTCGGCGCGATTGCAGGACTCATCACGCAATCCCCTGTGGCGCGTCTCCTTCGCAATGACAGCCCGTTGGTCGCCGCCGCATGGCTCTCTGCCCCGGGCACGATTTCTACAGAGCATCTTCAGTTCTCAGTTCTCGACCGTTCTCCGTATCTCCGTGGTGAAGAACGGCCTTACCTGGAGCGAAAGGCACTGCCTTGAGGAGCTTCAAGGGCGGCGTGCATCCGGATGACCGCAAGCAGCGCACGGCGGGGCTTGCGTTGGTTGAAGCGCCGCTGCCCGCGCGCGTCATCCTCCTCATGTCGCAGCATATCGGCGCGCCGGCCAGGCCCGTGGTGGCCCAGGGGGAGCGCGTCCTGACAGGCCAGCTCATCGGGGAGCCGCAGGGATACATCAGCGCCCCCGTCCACAGTTCGGTCACCGGCGTCGTCGCAGCGGTCGAGACATGGACCAGCCCGGTCAGCGGGACGCGCGTGCCGGCGGTGATCATCGAACGCGACGCCTCCGTCCGTGAGCGCTGGGCGGAGGGGACCGATCTGCCGCAGCCGGACGACGCGCTCGCCCCCGAGCAGATCAGGGACCTCATCCAGGCCGCCGGAGTCGTCGGCATGGGCGGCGCGACCTTCCCCACGCACGTCAAACTCGCCCCCCCCGCCGACCAGCCGATCGACACGGTCATCCTCAACGGCGCGGAGTGCGAGCCGTACCTCACCTGCGACCACCGCCTCATGCTCGAGCGCAGCGCGGACATTCTCCAGGGATTGCGCTTCCTCCTGCGCGCGCTGAACTGCGAGCGCGCCCTCATCGGCATCGAATCGAACAAGCCCGACGCGTTCGAGGCGATGAGCCGCGCCGTCGGTCCCGACCGGCGCATCCGCGTCGAGAGGCTGCCGGCGAAGTATCCGCAGGGAGGGGAGCATCAGCTGATCAAGACGCTCACCGGACGCGAGGTCCCCTGGCGCGGGGGCCTGCCCATGGCCGTCGGCGTCGTGGTGCAGAACGTCGCCACCGCCTTCGCCGCATACGAAGCGGTCGCCCTGCGCCGTCCGCTGATCCGGCGCGCGCTGACCGTCACGGGAGAGGGGGTCGAGCGGCCGGGGAACTACCTCGTGCGAATCGGCGCGCCGATCGCCGAATTGCTGGCCTCCGCCGGCCTTCGGCCCGACGCGAAAAAGCTGATCTGCGGCGGCCCGCTGATGGGCATCGCACAGCGCAGCGCCGACATCCCCGTGACCAAGGGGACCGGCGGCCTGCTGGCGCTCACCGAGGACTTCAGCGCGGAGTTTGGCCCCTGCATCCGCTGCGGGCGCTGCGTTAACGCCTGCCCCTACGGCCTGACCCCGGCGGAGATCAGCCGCGCGGTGGAGCGCGTCAACCTCGACGCCGCGTCGGATTGGAACATCCAGGAGTGCAAGGAATGCGGCTGCTGCGCCTACGTCTGCCCGGCCAAGCGGCCCATCGTCCACCAGGTGAAGTTCGGCAAAGCGCAGGAGAAATCCGCCGGTGCGAAGGCATGAGGCCCCGGTGGCAGGCGTGAGGCCGTTGTAGGGGCAAGGCATGCCTTGCCCTCGCCCCGACGCGGGGCGCACGCATCGACCTTGTAGGGGCGCAGCATGCTGCGCCCAACGACGTACGTCACGCACCGATGAGGAGAAGAACTTGAGCACCCCGGATTCGCTGCCGCCGATGGAATGGTCGGTCAGCGCATCGCCACACATCAAGGACCGCGAGAACACCCCGCGCATCATGTGGTCGGTGGTGGCCGCGCTTGCACCGGCGGGGATGTGGGGGCTGTACGTCTTCGGGGTGCAGGCGCTCTACGTGATTCTCCTCTGCGTCATCAGCGCCGCCGCGACGGAGGCGATCATCCAACGGCTCCGCGGACGGCCCGTCACCCTCTGCGACGGCAGCGCGGTCGTCACCGGCCTGCTCCTGGCGTACTGCCTTCCCTCGGCCAGCCCGGTCATTCAGAATGGGCAGGTCGTCGGGCTCACCTGGCTGAAATGGCAGGTGCCCGTGGTCGGCGCGGTGGTCGCCATCGGCATCGCCAAGCAGTGCTTCGGCGGGCTCGGGCACAACATCTGGAACCCCGCGCTGGTCGGGCGCGCCTTCGTCCAACTGGCGTACCCCTCCTGCGTCAGCCTCTCACAATGGCCCTGGCCGGCGGGCCGGGTCGACGCCGTCACCAAAGCCACGGCGCTGGCCAAGGGAGCGCCCGCCGCCTTCTCCCTCCAGGACCTTTTCATCGGAAACGTCCCGGGGTGCATCGGCGAAATCTCGGCGCTCTTCCTGTTGATCGGCGCGGCGTACCTGATCGCGCGCAAGTACGTGAACTGGCGGCTGCCGCTGGGGTATCTGCTAGCGCTGGCGCTCTTTGCAACGCTCTTTGCCTGGGCTCCGCGCCATCCGATCGCCCCGTGGGTGAACGATTTCGCGGCGAGCTTCGTCCAATTCCGCGGCGGAGAACTCCCGCTGGGCGGCTTCGCCTCCGACTGGCTGCGCTTCGTCGGAATGCAGATCTTCGCCGGCGGCGTAATCCTCGGCGCTTTCTTCATGGCCACCGACATGGTCACCAGTCCGCTCACCTCGCGCGGACAATTCATCTACGGCGTCGGTTGCGGCGCGCTGACGGCTTTGATAAGGTTCTTCTCAAGCTATCCCGAAGGGGTCTGCTACGCGATCCTGCTGATGAACACGATCCGGCCCTATGTGGACCGCTGGACGCGGCAGCGCGTGATCGGGCAGACCCGGTGACGACTCCGAAGCAAGGGTGACATGAACAAGCCGATGCACTACGCGCTGGTGCTGACCGCCGTCTGCCTCGCCGCCGCGCTCGGCGTGGCCGGGGTGTTTGCGGTCACGCATCCGCGCATCGTCGCGCTCGCCGCCGCGGGGCGGACGGAAGCCCAGACCCGCGTGATGCCCGCGCCCAAGGGGGAGCTCAAGCTCAACGGCATGGTCAAGGAAGCCGCCGAGACCGATCAGGTCTATGAAGTAAGCGACTCCACCGGCAAGCTCGGTTATGCCGCCAGCGGTGAAGCGCACGGGTACGGCGGGCCGATCATCGTAATGGTCGGCCTCGACCCCGCCGCCGAAGCGATCATCGGCCTCGAGATCGTCACGCAATCGGAGACCCCCGGCTTGGGCACGCGCGTGAATGACCTGCCCGCGCGGCGCACCTGGCTCGGTCTGCTTCGCGGCCAGCCGCCCGACGACCCGGGCAAGCCGGTCCCGCCGTTCCTCAAGCAGTTCTACGGGCTCAAAGCGGGCGAGATTCAACTCAAGCAAAGCGGCGGCCCGGGGAAGATCGAGGCCATCACCGGCGCCACCATCTCCTCGCGCGCCGTGACGAATGCCGTCGCCGCCGCCGTCGCGCGCATCCAGAGCGCCGTCAACGGCCCATCCGGAAAAGCGGATTCATCCTGGACCCCCAGCGCCACGACCGGCGCGACAAAATAGGAGCCATTGAGAGAGACCATGACCAAGAAGACCGCCGCGCCGCAACCGACAAATGAGCAGCCCGAAAACGCAGCCGCGACTCAGCCGGAGACCGGGCCTACCGGCGCCGAAGCGCCGGCCGAACCGCAGCCGGAACACTCCGAAACCGCGCCGGCGGCCGAGCAACCCGAAGCCGCGGCCCCCGCCGCCGAGGCCGCGCCTCAGGAGAAGCCCCGCGCCAAGGCGCTTTCCCCGGAGAAAGCCCGCCAGGTGCTCGAAGCGGTGCTCTTCGCCGCCGATCAGCCGCTGCCTCCGGCCCGCCTCGCTCAGATTCTCGGCCGCTCCTTCGACGTCAAGGACGTGCGCCGCATCGTCGACGAGTTGAACGCCGAGTACGCCGCGCAGTCGCGCGCCTTCGATATCGTCGAGATCGCCGGCGGCCTGCAATTCATGACCCGGCCGGAGTTCAAGCACTGGGTCGCCGAGGCGCACAAGCATCGCCGCCAGGAGAAGCTCACCCCCTCCTCGGTGGAGACCCTCGCCATCGTCGCCTACAAGCAGCCGATCCTGCGCGTTCAGGTCGATGACATTCGCGGCGTCCAGTGCGGCCCCATCCTGCGCAACCTCCAGGAGCGCGGGCTGGTCAAGGCCGTCGGCCGCCAGAACGTCCCGGGCCGCCCCATCCTCTACGGCACCAGCCGCATCTTCCTCCAGCACTTCGGCCTCAAGTCCCTCAAAGACCTGCCGCGCGTGGCGGAACTCACCCCGCCGTAAAGAACGACGAGAGAACCGCCAAGACACCAAGAGCGCCAAGTACGAATGGATAGGGCAAAGGCATGGTGAATGAACGCGAAGAACAGCGACGCAGGGCTGAACCGAGCACAGAAATAGATCGGCTTGCGCACAAGGTGATTGGCGCTGCCATCGAGGTCCATCGCTTGCTTGGTCCCGGCTTTCTTGAGTCCGTCTATGAGGAAGCGCTCTGCGTGGAACTGGAACTTTGCGGCATTCCTTTTGCCCGCCAAGTTCCCATAGCGCTCAACTATAAGGGGCGTAGCATTGGCGAATGCCGTCTGGACCTCATCGTGAGTGATTCGCTGATTGTCGAACTGAAGGCCGTCGACGGCCTTGCTCCAATTCATTCAGCTCAAGTGATCTCCTACTTGAAAGCAACCCACAGAGTTCTGGGCTTGCTCATCAACTTCAACGTCCCCGTCCTGAAAGATGGCGTGAAGCGCGTCATCTTGTCGTGACTTGACAGCAGTTCGGCTGCCGTTGCACTTCTTATCCGTTCTTGGCGGTCTTAGCGTCTTGGCGGTTCACTCTCTTCGTGAACCGGGCTTGACTTCCGGCTCGCGTCGCGCAATACTCCCTCCAGCTGACTCGCTAACGCCTTGCGCTTCGTTTCAGGGGAATCCGCCATGCCGAAAGAAACGGCTCGTCCGACCAGCGCTCCGGCGCGCGAGCCATTCTCTATCGGCCCCGGAATGCAGCTGCTGCTCATCCAGCGCGGCGAAGTCACGGCCACCTACCCCATCGGCTCCGAACCGATCACCCTCGGGCGCGACCCCGAGAACCGAATCTGCCTCCTCGACGACCGCGCCAGCCGCAAGCACGCCATCGTGAGCGTCCGCGATGGCGGCGTGGTGGTGGAGGACCTCCAGAGCAGCAACGGCACCTGGGTGAACGAGCGCAAAGTGTCCTGCCACACGCTGAACTCCGGCGACACCCTGCGCGTGGCGCACACCGTGCTGGTCTACGTCATCGTGCGCCGCGAGACCGCGCCGCGCGGCTGGATCGTCGCGCGCACCCTCACCGGAGGGGAAGTCGCGCTGCCTCTGGCGGAGCGTTCCCTGATCATCGGGCGCGCCGCGCAGGCGGATATTCGGTTCACCGACGCCGGCCTGACGGAATGCCACGCCGTGGTCGTCGCTCAATCCCCCTCGGCCGGCGAAGGGCACACCGTGGAACTGGTCCTGCTCACCGGCGCGCGCCCGCGCCGCATCCCCCTCCCCGACGGTTTCGAAGTGCCTATAGGAGCGCTGACGGTCAAATTCCAGACTCAGCCCCCATCCGCGGCCGCCAGCCAGGAGGCGCAGCCCGCCGCCGCAGGGGCAAGGCATGCCTTGCCCCCGCAAGCGACCGACGTCCCCCTGGAAGATGCCCCCCCGGACGATGCGCCGTTTATCGATGCGCCTCTTGAGGAGGCCCCCCCCGAACCTCCTCCCCCTCCGCCCGCGCCGCATCGCAAAAAGCCGCACGCACCGAAGAAGAACGCGCCTTCCGTGGTGCTGAATCCCTCCATCGGCGACGCCACACTGATGGGGGTGATCGCCAAGGAGGCCGAACGCGTGGAGATCGACTTCGTCCCCAAGACTCGCGCAGCGCATTCAACCGACCTGGATACGCAACGCGTGGTCGACGAGGAATCGGAGGGGCCGAAGGTGACCGTCACGCGCGGGCGGCGGCTGGGGCAGACCTACCTGCTCGGGCCGAACGTATTCACCATCGGGAAGGATGCCAGTTGCGACCTTCGGCTGGACGACCCCATGGTCGCCCCTCAGCACGCCTGGATCCGCCTGCACGGTCCCAAAGCGATCCTGGAGGACCTCGGCAGCCCCGGCGGCACCTGCGTCAACGGCCACCGCACCCGCCGCCACGACCTCACCCCCGGCGACACCATCCGCATCGGGGAGACGGAGATACTCGTGCATCTGTAGCGGAGGAAATTACGTAGCGGCATTCCTGGTTCCCCGCCCCCCCCTCTGCTGCTCGATGAACGCATCCACCATCTGCGACATCGTCATGTTCGCCAACTCCTCATCCGACAGAGTCTCCGGCCGTGCGGCACCCCCCTCCTCTTCTCGCAAGTGCAGGCGGCACAGCACCAACTGCGCCGGGATCTTCCCGGCAGCCGCCGACTCCAGCAACAGCGCGCGCAGCCGGCCGCGGAAGAGCGCCTCCCCCTGTCGCAACTGCCGCTCGAAGCGCCTGTGCAGCAACTCCTCGGGAACATTCAGCGCCGCCGCGATCTCCCCAGCCGTGCAGCCCACCTGCGCCAGATGCAGCACCTGCGCCGTAAAACTCGGCGGCGGTCCTGCCCTCCCTCCTCGCCCCGCCCTTCTGGCCGGAGTTCTCCCATCCGTAATCCGTCCTCTCTGTTCTCCCTTTTCCATCTCTCCGCTCCCTTCGCGTTCTGCGTTCTGCACTCTGCATTCCGGACAGACTGCTCCCTTCCCGCTCTCGGCATATTGCCGGCAGCCGTCTGTCCTGAGTGCGTCGTTGCGTCTGGCGAGTCGGTGCATCTGGGTCCGTCCATGCGTCGGAGTGCGTCGGCGCGTCTCTTGCGCCTGGGTACTCCATCGGACAGACCGGCTGCCGGTCACCTATGAACTGCCAGTCGTTCGGCAGTTCATATCCATGCGCCAGCCGCGCAGTCGTTCGCGCGGCTAGAGCATATTAACATTTTACACCTACGTTGCAGTGACGAAAAAAGCCCTGGCTGTCCTGCGGCGTAACGGCGTCGAGCGCTGAGGCGATGGCTGTCAAAAGCGCGTCATGCGTTCGAGCGCACAGGCGTTTGAGGAT
>CAIUPP010000135.1 GCA_903901045.1 uncultured Planctomycetota bacterium | reverse complement strand
GCCCGAAAAACAGCTTGATCCCCCACGACTCGCTTCGCTCGCCGTGGGCTAAAGTCCGACGGCCGCTTCGCGGCCTGACGAACGGAATAGGATGATTTCAACGGAGCAAAACAGCTCTTATTAGAATAGTTCCCTGCACCGCCCGATTTCTTCCGCGCAAGCCGATATTTCCTCCCATGGCGGGCGCGACGATGGTTTGGCACGACGGGGGCATTTCACAACTGCGGCGGGAGCTTTGGCGATCCGGTTCGCCGGCGAAGGGTGCTTCGCCGGCGGGGGCTGGTGCGCGTACTTCTGAGGCGAAGAATTCCGTTGGGAGTCAATTCGCCGTCGACGGAGCCAAGGGCTGCACGTTGTTCGCGTCCACAACGTAAATCAGTTGCGTGCTGGCGGCGGGAACGGTGACGGTCGTGGCGCACGAACCGATGCGGATGATCGCCCCGATGGTGGGTTCCTCCATGCGCACGATGATCACCTGGCCGGGGAAGGTTCCCAGCAGAGTCACCGCCACATTGCCCGAGCCGACCAATTCGCCATTCGTCAGAACGAGCCGGGAGCCGACCATGGTGACGGGGTCTAAAGGACTGAAGTTGCAGGGGGCAGTGGTCGTGCCCACCCCGACGCCGCCGACCAGCGAGGCGAACTGGGCGACGTTGAGCGTGCCGTTGACGTCCAGCTTCGCGGCGGGAGTGGTCGTGCCGACGCCCACGTTGCCCGTGCCGCTGATCCGCATGCGTTCGACCAGGGGCACGCCGGTGCCCGGCGGTTCTGTCAGAAAGCTCAAACCCGCCGTGCGGTTCATCGGTGCGCCCCCCTCATTGACCGCCTTGATGGCCGCCATCGAATCGAGGTTCACCTGGCCGAATGTGATGCCCACGGCTCCGGTATTGGCTGATGCGTTCGCGTCCGTGCGCAGGTAGACGGCATTGTCTCCTCCGGAGGTCCCCACCCCGACGTCGAGTCCCGCGCCTGTCGTCCCCATGCTGATGGAGCCGGACAGCGAGGCGTTTCCGTACACGGTCATCTTGGTGCCGCCGGCGGATCCCGTGCCGACGGCTATCGTTCCGCCATTGGGGTTCAGGTACAGGCTTCTGGTGCCGGACCCCGATCCGTTCTCGGCCTGGAGCGCTGTGTTGCTTTGGCCTGTGCCGGAGTCCGTATAGCCGATGACACGGAGAACGGAGGCGTTCCCGGTGGTTCCGCTCCTGAGGCGCAGCAAGTCCAGCCCGCCTTCGGTTTCCTTCCTGCCATTGACCTCCAGCGTCGCTGATGGGGAGGTGACGCCGATGCCGACTTTGCCGTCGGTCTGAATCCGCAGAGCCTCGGCGCCGTTGGTCTTGATGACGAGGGGCTGCGCATCAGTGGTGCCGAGGAAGCTCGTGGCCGGATCGGTCCCGGCGTTGCCCACCCGCGACCATGCGTCAGCGCTGCCGGTAGAGCCGGTGGCCCCCGTCGCGCCCGTGGGGCCGGTGCTGCCCGTGGGACCGGTGCTGCCTGTCGGGCCGGTGCTGCCTATCGTGCCGGTGGGGCCTTGGACTCCCTGCGCGCCTGCAGGCCCGATACTGCCGGTGTCACCCTTCGCTCCCTGAGAGCCGGTCGGCCCTTGGGGACCCTGCAACCCTTCCGATCCGGCATCACCCTTCGGTCCTGTCGGTCCCGTGGGTCCCGCCGGTCCCGGCGCGCCTGCGAGGGCGTCGGCGTGCAAGCCGTCCACGGTGTCGGCATCCCCCGCCTTCTGCGCGAAGAGAGTCAGGGTCACCGGGGAGAACCAGCGCCGGTGGGCCAGGGTCACATACGATCCTGTTCCCGCGGGGCTGCGAACCTCAAGCTGCATCCAGCGGCCGGTGGCGTCGAATACGCCAGGCCCGAAGTCGAGCGTTACGGTGAACGATCCCTTGTCGAGCGCGATCCCCAACGCCGTCTGGGTTGCCCCCACCTGCGATCCGCCCGCAGCCGCGTCCCAGAGGCTGAACTTCAGATCCCCCGTGCTCTTGAACTTCGCTTCATCCTTGCCGATGGCGTCCTGATATTGAAACGCCGTAGAGGCGGACCCGCTGAATGCGCATGGTGCGAACGCAATGCAGACAATAAAAATTCCTACGGCTGTGGCAGTACAGGAGCGGAGTTTCCCAATCATTATGGCATCCCTTTGAAGAGAGGTGGGGTAAGAACTAATGGGTTCTGTAACATATTACGATTAAAACGTCAATCAACCCCAGCGCGTGGTGGTGTATGATTTACGCTCGGATGGCATTCTGAGCGCAGCGACGGGTCCTTCGCAGCACGAACCGGACGCCCGTCGAAAGATTCTTCGTCCGCCAACGGGCGGACTCAGAATGACATCGCTCGCAAGTGGTGCACTACCTTGCGCGTTGACCCCCGGCCAGCCCGAGCCGGAACTGCCAGACCATCCAGATCATCCGCATGCCCAGCTTGAACGCCTTCACCTTGCTTCCTGTGACGCTGGAGACGCCGACGCGCCTGCGGTAGTTGACGGGAATTTCCATGAAGCGCACTTTGTGCTTGACCACCAGCAGCGTCATTTCGAAGCCGAACTCATTCTTCTCCCGCGTGAAATAGGGGAACAGACGCTCGTACGCCGAGCGGTTCAGCAGGCGCATGGTGCAGCCGCAATCGGTGAGGATGGAACTGTTGAAGAGGAACTCCGCCATCTTCGCGACGGCCCAGTTCCCCCACTTCAGGAAGATGCCCATATTGGCGCCCTGCCAGATCATCTCCTTGGTGGTGCGGGTGCCCAGGACGTAATCGAAATCGTCCGAGTAAGCCAGCAGTTTCACCACGTCATTGCCGCTGAAAGTGCCGTCCGGCTCGGAGACGATCAGCAGATCGCCGGTCGCCTGTTCGAGGCCCGTGCGGATGGCGCGGCCATACCCCTGCCGCGGTTCGAGCACCTCGCGCGCGGGGGTCTTGGCCACTTCGGCGCTGGTGCCCGCGGCGGCGTTGTTGTTCACCACCAGCACCTCGTCCACGAAGCCGGTGGCCAGGACGTCCAGGATTTCCTGCCGGATGGAGTCCTTCTCGTTGTACGTCGGGAAAATCACGCTGACTTTGCGGTTCTTCCACATGGTTCACTCCGTCCGTGCAGACACCAGAATTGTCCACAGATAAACACAGATGAGCACAGATAGGGCAAGAGCAACCGGAAGAGGGACTCTTTCAAATTCCCTCATGTGCATCTGTGCGTATCTGTGTTTATCTGTGGACTTCGCCGTTACTTCAGCCGTGTCGCCACGATCACGTTATGCGCGCACAGTCGCTGCAGCAGTGGGGCGCGCTCGATGAGCCGTTCGAGACCGCGCGCCAGGGGCATCAGGGACGCGGGGACGAAATCCGGGACGAAGCCGGTCTGCCGGCAGAGGATATCTCCCGCGCCGCAGTCCCGGAGCGCGCGGAGAATTTCCTCCTCGGGAATGAGCCTCTCCTCGCCGGTGTCCTGAGGGCAGCGCGCCATCAGGATGGGCCAGTAAGGGTTGCGCGGGTTGTGGTCCCAGATGACCAGTTTGCCGCCGGGGCGCGTGACGCGCGCCATTTCGCGGATCGTCCGGCGAACCTGCACCGGCTCGGCAACGTGATGCAGCACGGCGATGCAGTAGACCACGTCGAACGTCTCGTCCGCGAAGGGAAGCATCCAGGTCAGCGCCTCGGCCGCCTCGCCTCGGCCGGCGTTCCGCAGCACCTGAAGCATGCCGACCGAGCCATCCACCCCGGCCACCTGCCCGAACTCCCGCAGCGCCTCCATCAGCGCGCCCGTCCCGCAGCCCACGTCCAGGCCCCTGCCGCCAGCCAGCAGAGGGCCGATCAACTCGACGCGCTTGGCCCGGTAATGCGCCTGCACGTGCTCGGGGAGCGACCGGTCGTAGTCGCCCGCGATAACGTCGAAATGGTTGCGGCTCTCGGTCATGCGGCTCGTCCTTGCGGGAATGGCGATTGCAGGCGGCCATGATTATGATGCGGCCCCCGCGCGAATGCAAGCAAGCCGGGCAGGCGGCACAGTCGAGGGCGGCTGTGCTACATGCGACGGAGGCCGCTGTGTTCGCGAAATGAACATGGCATCTGTCGCGGCCCGGGAGGGGGCTGGATTTTTCTTGACAGTCCATTCGCAGTTGCTATACTCGTGATGCGTGCTGGGCAGTTGCCGATTGGGCTGTGGATGTGCGAACGCATGTTGTCAACGCGCTACTTTGTGAACCGACGCCTGCTGGGTTTGAACCCGCGCAGGCGTTTTCTGTTTAAGGGTCTCGCGCTCGTGAAGGCGCGGGCCGCTTTCATGGTTCAGGAAAAGGGGAAAGGAGGTGATTTGCAATGCCGCAGGGAAAGGTCAAGTGGTTCAGCGACCAGAAGGGCTACGGGTTCATTTCCCAGGATAGTGGCGAAGATGTCTTCGTCCACCATTCCTCGATTGTCGGCGAAGGGTTCAAGACGCTGGCCGAAGGCCAGGCGGTTGAATTCGAGCTGACGGCGGGCCCCAAGGGTCCTCGCGCGGAGAAAGTCGTGAAGACGGTATAATCGCAGGACGCACGGTATTATTTGTGTAATATAATCAGCTCCCCGCAGCCGGAAGGTTGCGGGGAGCTTTTTTTATGATCTGTTGCTCTGTTGAAATCATCGCCGTTCTTTGTTGTTCGTCCCGGAGGGACAGAATGAAAATAGCCCGCCAGTTTACTGGCGGGAAAGAGCAGAACCCCCTCCCCTTACTCCCCTCCCCCACAACCTTGTGGGGGAGGGGAAGGGGGTGGGGGCGCCTGCCTGTCCCCAGCACTAAAGTGCTGGGCTATTATCCTGCCGTCCCTACGGGACGGCTCATCGAATGACGATG
>CAIUPP010000134.1 GCA_903901045.1 uncultured Planctomycetota bacterium | reverse complement strand
CTGGCGGGTTCCTTCTTTCGTGTCATACGACGCGAGAACCCGTTCGCGCAGGTCGATCGATAGAGTTTTCATGTCCGCAGTCTACCAAATAACCGCGGATAAGGCCACAGTATTTCTTAATATGCTCTAGAGTACTTTGGTCTATCATGGCTACGATGTACGGTAATGACGTGGAGAGCGGGGCTGTTGAAGAGGTCTCGATTTGAGCACTGCGCGGCGCAAGGGGAGTCTTCATGGAAGAGGCCGATTCGTTGCTCGTGCGTCGTTTCCGTGTGTAGCGGCGGGCTTTAGCCCGTGCCTACACACGATCCCTTGCTCTGGCGGCAGTCCTGAGCTTCTTCGACAGCCTACCGCCAGGGCTCTTGTCCTCACGGCTGCGCAGGCGCGGAAAGTTAAAATGCTCTAGGTTGTGGCCTTGCAGTCGCTGCCGTTGGCCCAATCTGCGTTCATCTGTGTAATCTGTGGAGAATCCATTGCGTTGCTGTCGTTACCACACCAGCCACGCCACAACCCCGGCGACGATTCCATAGAGGAGCATGGGCAGGAAGGTGCGTTTGAGGATGTGGGATTCTTTTTCGTGGATGCCCAGGACGGCGCAGACGGCGACGACGTGGTTGACGGCGAACATGAGCCCCGCCGCGCCGCCGACGGCTTGAAGCGCCAGGATCGTGGTGCGGCTCAGGTCCACGCTGCGCGCGGCGTTGTCCTGAATCCCCGCAAAGGTCAGGTTGGAGACGGTGTTCGACCCCGCGAAGAAGGCCCCCAGCGCCCCCAGGTAGTACGAAACGAAGAGCCATTGGCGGCCGACGGCGTGGGCGATGGTCGAGCCGATGACCCCCGCCGGCGACACGGCATCCCCGCCGATAACGAGCAGTTTGGCGATGATGAGCGTGCCGGAGAGCGCCAGAATCGGCTTTTTCAGGGTGTGCAGCGTCTCGCTGCAGGTGCGGAGAACCTCCCGCCGGGGCATGCGGTAGACTACGAAGCTCATCGCCGCGACCAGGAAGAAGGGGATGATGGAGGGGATGTACAGGAGGGGGTGACTCCAGTCTGCGGCGGAGCCGAAGATTCGGTGAAGTCCCACAACCAGCCCCGCGCTGACGCTCAGGTCGCCCAGACTGCCCAAGTGCAGAGTCCACGCCGGGGCCGTCGCCTTCAGATACGCATTCAGCGGCGTCATGCGCGTCAGCAGCAGCACCAGCACCGTCCCCCAGATCGGGAATGAGGCGCGCAACAGCGCACCATGGGTCGGCGGGGCACCGCCGACCTCGGCGGTGCTTCCCGAGGGGGAGAAAGAGACGCCAGACGGCGCACAGCCGGGGGCGGCTGTGCCACATTGTCCGCGCTCTTTCAGCCGGTTGCCACGCTCCTCTTCCGTCCTCGGCAGGCCGATGTGATGGCGCGCGAGGAAGACGGTGACGATGAGTCCCACCGCGCCGCCGAGCATGGAGGGAAATTCCAGGTTCCGGGGGGCGAGCAGCAGGAATGGGACGACGGTGAACAGGACCGAAAGGAAGATGAAAGGGAGACTGCGCCAGACGGCGCGTCTCGGCTGCACCAGAAGCAGCGCAACCGGCACGATGACGAACGCCGCGATGCTGTGAATCAGCCCCGTCTTGAACCCCACTTCCACCCATTCCGCGTGCGTCAGGGGAGGGGTCACCTGGCTGAGCCCGAACCAAAGCGGCGTGCCTACCGCGCCGAAGCTGATCGGCACGCTGTTCATCACGAGGCAGACCAGCGCCGCGCCGACCGGCTCGAACCCCAGCCCCACCAAGATGGGTGCGGCCAGCGCCGCGGGGGTGCCGAACCCGCTCACCCCCTCGATGAGGAAGCTGAAGGCCCAGGCGATGATCATCAACTGCCCGATGCGATTGGGGGTGATCCCGTCGAGCCAGTTGCGGATCAGCCCCATCCCGCCGCTGTTTTCCAGCGTTTTGAACAGGAATATGGCGCCCCAGACGATCAGGATCGGCGTCCAGGCCGTCAGCAGGCCGGCGAGGACGGTGGCGTTTACAAGGTTGGCGTCGAAGCCGAAGAAGAGCAGGACGGCAAGGTACATCACCCCGGCGGCCAGCGGCAGCGCGCGCTGCGAGGGGACCGGGTTCGGCTTGGTCATCAACAGGATCAGCAGCGCAAGGGGGAAGGTGGACAGGAGAAAGAGCCACATCAAGAGGGGCCTCTCAATAATTAGTTAGCACCGCGGCGGTGGGGCGCAATACTTTTCGAAGGAAAGTATCGGCTCCCCACCGAATCCCGGAATCAGGGATGAAACGTGCGGATCAGGTCGGTCAGGATGCGCGCGGCCAGGACCACTTCGTCCAGCGCGATGGACTCATCGGCGGTGTGCGCGTGCCGGATGGACCCCGGGCCGAAGACCACGGAGGGAATGCCGTAGCTCTTGTACACGCCGGAATCCGCCGCCCACGCCGCGGGGGCGAACTCCGCCTTCTGCCGCACGCGGCGGCAGCTTTCAGCCAGCGCGCGCGCGACCCGGCTGCCGGCGTCCTCCTCCAGCGGCGGGTACCACTCGATCTCCTCCATCTCATATTTGAATTTCGGCTCTTCGCGGGCCATCGCTGCCAGCGCGCCGGTGAGCTCCGCGGTGGCCTGCGCCAGGGATTCCGAGGGAATGATGCGCCGGTCGACCTCGACCTGGCAGTGCGCCGGGACGATGTTGACCTGCGATCCGCCGCGGATCGTGCCCACCGAGATCGCCGGCGGCCCCAGCCGGGGATGGTTGCGCGTGGCGAGTTTGGCGCAGAGGGGACCCTCGATGTATTGGAGCAGGCGCGACATCATGTAGATGGCGTTCACGCCGTTGGAGGGCATGGAACTATGGGCGGCGACCCCATGCGTGGTGATGCGCCAGCGGAGGGCGCCTTTGTGTTCATTGACGATGGCCAGTTCCGTCGGCTCGCCCACGATGGCCGCGCTCGGGCGGAAAGTCTCCTCCATCATCAGCCGGTGCGCTCCGTCGGCCCCGCGCTCCTCGTTTGCGGCGGCGACGAAATAGAGGTCGATGGGCGGACGTCCGTCCGCATCCAGCACCGCCTTGATCGCCAGCAGCATCGCGGCCATCGGCCCTTTGGCGTCGGCCGCGCCGCGGCCGTACAGCCGCCCGTTCTCGACCGCCGGGGCGAAGGGGGGGATGCTCATATTCTCCGCGTCCACGGTGTCGGCGTGGGTCTCCAGCATCAGCGACTTGCTGGAGTCCTTCCCGGCGAAGTGGGCCACGAGGTTCTGGCGGCCCGGCAGCGCCGTCTGGCGGCTCGTCACCGCACCCCACGCGGCGAGTTTCTTGTCCAGCAGGTGGACCAGCGCCGATTCCCCGTACGGCGGGCCGGAGAAGGGGCGGTTGTTCGGGTTGACGCTCGGACAGGCGACCAACTCCGAGAGCAGGCGCGTCGCTGCGGTCAGTTCTTTATCGGCGCTCATGGCGACTCCGCTGGGAAAATGGTTCTTTCAGCGAATATGCTAGTGGGAAGGAAGGCGGCTGTCAATGACGAAGCAATGGTCAATGGGCAATGGTCAATTGCCAATTGTCAACGGAACGGCAAGCATGAAACGAACGAACAGTTCTCGGAGCCGTTTGTCGTTCATTGCCAATTGCCTATTGCCTATTTCGTCAGCTTCTTCCCCGCCAGCAGCGTATCCAATTCATGCCTGAGTTCCGGCGCATACTTGCTCAGGTCGCGCGGGACGCCTTCGTGTACCGCCTGGACCGTCCCCTCCTTGCCGATGATCACCATCGTCGGCAGCCCGGAAGCGCCGTAGGCGTCGGAGACCACGCTGTCCTCATCAAGCGCTACGGCGGGGTTGATCTTCAATTCCTTCATGAAGGCGCGGATCGTCGCCTCGTCCTCCTGCGCGTCCCCGTCGATCGCGTAGAGAACCACCCCCTTGCCCTTGTACTCCTGCATCACTTCGGACACGGTGGGCATGCTCGCGCGGCAGACGCCGCACCAGGTCGCGAAGAAATCCAGAATCACAACCTCCTTGCCGGCATGCTGCTTCAAGTCCACCTCGCCGCCGCCGAGCAGCGGCAGAACGAACTCCGGCGCGGGCTTGCCCAGCAACGTGGCGGCCGCCCGCGGGTCGGCCTTGTCCACCAGGGAGGCGAAGAGCGTGTCCGCGCGCTCCACGCCCGCCGGCGGGGTGAAGGTGAAGGCCTCCGCCGCCAGCGCGGGGTTGACTTGCCAATCCTTGTACAGGAACTCGGCGGCGACCCCCTGGCTGCTGAAATCGCCGACCATCTTCAGCAGCAGCGGTGTGTCCCCCTGCTGGAACCACCCCTCCCAGTTGAAAGAGCCATCCTTCCCGGGGTGCGCGCTGGTGAATTTTAGATGGTCGCAATTCCTCCCCTGCGCCTGATCCTGCCCCAGGTACTCGCATTTCACGACCTCCTTCATGTAATAGGAGGAGGGGGGCGCGGCGAAGATCCCGGCGAGGAAGCGCGCGCCCGCGCCGGCGGTGGTCAGCAACTGCTCGACGTGGGGAAGGGCGGGCTTCTCCTGGTAGCTCTTCAGCGTGGGGACGTAAAGCGTCATCACCTTGCCGTCGGTCAGCGCAAGGTTCCCGTGCTTCTTCTGCGTGGACGCGACGCGCAACTTATCCGGCTTCTGCGCCGTCACGACATGGCTGAGCGTGTTCCGCCGCTCCGGCTCCTCGCCGATCGTCTTGAGGTTGGACTCGACGTTGACCGAGAAGGAGCGAAGCGAAGCCGCGAAGTCGCTGAACCGCTGCATGACCTCCGCGGCTTTCGGATCAACTCCCTTCGCTATAGGCCCGGCGGAGTGGGCGGAGGGGAGGAGGACTGCGAGGGCGAGGAGGAACGAGGCGGCGGCAACTTTCCAATGGGAGCGCATGGCTCTTCTCCGGTGCGGGGGATGGAAAAAGTGCTCACGCTCCAATTCTACATCTGAAACGCAGGCGAGGGAAACGGGAAACGGCGGGGGGGGAACTACGAAACACGCGAAATGCGTGAAAGCGGATGAAGGACTTTGGAACGGGATAACGAGGATCACAGGGATATTTGGAAAATTATGGTTTCGGCCTTCCCGCCAGATTCGTATCCTCGTAATCCCAGTTATCCTGTTCCCAAAACTTTCGTCCTTTCATCTGCGCGTTTCCGCGTTCACCGGTGCGCTGTATCGTGCGCGGTACGCCGCGCACTCTTGCGCACCGCTCTGCGGCTATTCAATCCGTCGCCATCAGTTTCCCCAGCGCCGTCGTCCAGATCGCGCGGGCGAGGCGGCGTACTCTTATGAAATGCGCGAGAGGCCGCGTCTCAGCTACTATATCCGCAAAAATACACAGTTGCTGTCGAATAATCAATGACCCAAAGCGCTCCCCCCGCGCCTTTATAGGGGCCCATTTCCGTTAGCTTGACTGAGATATTGGTGGATGATGGGTGCCACCACCACTTGAAGTCGTCAGGAATTCTGCGGGGCAATTCTGGCATTGCGGTTGTCCATGGCCCCGAGTCAATCTGCGCCTTGATTGCAGGCAGATCGCCGGCGTCCACAGTGAAGGCTATCCACTCCGTGGGGTCTTTGCCCCCGTCGTGCCAAAAATGCACCCGCCGGACGCTGGGTGGGAGTTTGCAGCCGACTCTCATCCCAACTTCCTTTTGAAATTCCTTCGGATTCTCAAAACCCGACGCGAAGTTGTAAGGTGGGAACATGGGCGGCATCGTGGCGACTTTATAGACAACAAAGCCGAAGAAGAGCAAGCAAGCCGCCGCTACGGCTGCTAGGATTATCCATCCTCTTCTTTTCATGTTTGCGCTCCATCAGCCGGTGAACTGCGGCGACGCCAGAGCGGTTCCGTCAACATGGCTATGCCTATGGCGATTATGACAAGGCCAAGAATAGTCTGTGCCGGAAACCCCTCCATCTTCCACATCTGGCTTTCCGGTGGTTTGGGGACCGTCTCAGAGCGTTGCCCCTTCTTCGCCGCTTCGCTTACCGCAAGAGTATATCGGGCCTGTGCCGGAGTCGGCATACTCTCAAGGCTGAAAACTGCGATCATGCCGCCCCAGCCGATGAGCACGAGGCAAAGGAACGCCCTCATCCAAGGCGATGTGATGCCACTTCCTGCATGATGGAATCGGCTCATCATCCCACCCTGTCGTTGTATCTGTGGGTTTCTGCGTTTATCAGCGGCTACTCAGCCCGTAGCCGTCAGCTTCGCCAGCGCCGTCGTCCACGTCTTGCGCGTGGACTGGCTCCAGGCGCGCTCCTGGGCGAGGCGGCGGCGGTCGAGGTCGAGGCCGAGGTTGCCCGTGGCGCCGAGATGCTTCTTGCTGCGGATGTTCTCCACCGGGTCCTCCATCGGCGTGCTGTCGAGCGACACGGCCACCTGCTTGTAGGCGTCGCGGAAGGGGATCCCCTGCTTGACCATGTCGAGGACGCGGTCGGTGGCGAAGACATCCTTGCTGAAGGCGGCGATGCAGCGCGGTTCGTCGCAGGTGAGCTTCGAGACCCCCAGCGCGCAGACCTGGAGCGCCGCCAGCGTGGTCTCCACCCCCGTCATCAGCGGGCGCTTGGTCTCCTGGAAATCGCGATGGTAGCCGCTGATGAGCGGCCGCACGATCTCGTTGACCTGCGAGAGGCAGGCCTGCACGGTGGCGCACTTGGCGCGGGTGAGCTCGAAGAGCGCGGGGTTGCGCTTCTGCGGCATCAGGCTGCTGCCGCCGCAGAGGTCCTGCGGCAGCTTGAAGTAGCCGATCTCCGGCATGGAGCAGAAGATGATGTCGCTGGCCAGCTTGGAGAGGTCGAGCATCACCTGCGAGAGCGCGCCCAGGATGATCCCTTCCACCTTGCCGCGGCTGTTGTTGGCGTACAGGACGTTGTTCTGCACGCGGGCGAAGCCCATGAGATCGCTGACCATCTGGCGGTCGATGTCGAGGTTCACGCCGTAGCTGGCGGCGGAGCCGAGGGGACACTGATCGGCGATCTTGTAGGCGGCGCGCAGGAGTTCCATATCATCCAGCAGCGCTTCGGCCATCGCCCCGGCCCAGAGACCGGCCGAGCTCGGCATGGCGCGCTGGTAGTGCGTCCGGCCCACGAGCGGGACGTCCTTGTACTTCTCGGCGAAATCCAGCAGCGTGGCGATCAGATCGGTGGTCAGGTCGGCGGCGAGCAGCAGTTTGTCGCGCATGTACAGGCGCAGATCGAGAATCACCTGGTCGTTGCGCGAACGGGCGGTATGGAGCTTCTTCCCCACCTCGCCGAGATTCTCGGTCAGATCGTTCTCGACGGCGGTATGCACATCCTCCTGCTCGCGGGCGACGACGAATTTCCCCTGCTCGTGCAGTGTGACCAGCTCCGACAGCCGCTTGCGCAGGCTGGCGTACTCCGCCTGGGTCAGGACGCCGATCTTCGCCAGCATCGCGGCATGCGCGATGGAGCCGACGCAGTCCCAGCGCACGAGGTCCATATCGAGGAGATAGTCATCCCCCACGGTGAAGCGTTCCACCGTCTTATCCAGTTCGTAACCCTTCGCCCACAGCTTGGCCATTGTTCAAGTCCTCCAATCTGGTTGGCATTGTCCAAGAGAAGCGGTTGGAAGTCAAGGCGGGGGGCCGAATGCAGAGTGCAGAATGCAGAGTGCAGACCGGTGGATTTGGAGTGCGGGGCCAGCGGCCCCGCTTTGGCTGCGGGGGGGGCCGGACGCCGGTAGCACGGGCGGTGCGGCTCGTCATGGTGCATCCCGGCAGAGCCAAAGCGGCGTCTGCGCCGCCGCACTCCATGTGTCGGCAGCGAACATCGTACTAACATGGCGGCCGTGCTACAGGGTCTTGCAAGCTAGACACTTGCGTTCGGTGCCCGCTGCGCTTAGTCAGAGCTTGACACCCCAGCCAATGACTGATAGAATTACTCACGATGTGCGAATGCCCCTTTACTAATTTGGCCTTTCTCCACGGGAGGGCCGGTAGAGATATTATTGTGTAACTAGGCCCATAGCACAGGCTTGAGGCCGTATGGCCAGAAAGTCTGGAACGTTGCCGGCTCAGCCGGCGCGTTGTCTGGTGTGAAGCAAAGGAGTGGGTTATGTCCCACTTTTTTTATCGACTTGTGTCGGCCACGAACTCGCTGGACGGCAGGAGCAGGAGAAATAGATGAATCCGAGCGAACTACTGCGCCTGGTGGACGGCCTCCATCGAGAGAAGGGGATCGACAACGAATCGGTCTTCCAGGGGATCGAGGCGGCGCTGTTGTCTGCGGCGCGCAAGCACCTTGGGGCCTCGGAGAACCTGGTCGTCAAGATCAACCGGCTGACCGGCGAGGTCAGCGCGCATGACGGCGACCAGGAGATCGCCCCGGGCGACCTGGGCCGCATCGCCGCGCAGACCGCCAAGCAGGTGATGATCCAGAAGTTGCGCGAAGCCGAGCGCGACTCGATC
Source organism: uncultured Planctomycetota bacterium (assembly GCA_903901045.1). GTDB lineage: Bacteria > Planctomycetota > Brocadiia > CAIUPP01 > CAIUPP01 > CAIUPP01. The sequence goes on along the minus strand of CAIUPP010000134.1, from coordinate 12,388 downwards.
AGCCATGATTTCACCGAGCGCGTGCACAGCGTCGTGACCGGAGCGGTGCAGCGCTTTGAAGGGCCCAATATCATCATTGGCCTGCCGCGCACGGAGGGGTTCCTCCCGCGCTCGGAGCAAATCTCCAACGAGACCTATCACGTCGGCGAGCGTCTGCGCGCCATCGTGCTGGAAGTGCGCAACGTGGGCACGCGCGTGCGCGTGGTGCTCAGCCGCAGCCATCCGGAGTTCGTGCGCCAGCTCTTCGAGCTGGAGGTGCCGGAGGTGGCGGAGAAGCTGGTCGAGATCAAGGCCATTGCGCGCGAGGCGGGGTACCGCACCAAGATCGCCGTGTACAGCAACGACCCGCGCGTGGATAGCGTGGGTGCGTGCGTCGGCGTCCAGGGCTCGCGCATCAAGAGCATCGTGGATGAACTCAACGGAGAGAAGATCGACATCGTCCGCTGGAGCGATAACGTGGACGCCTTGATCGCGAACACGCTCAAGCCGGCGGAGATCACCAGCATTCACCTGGACACCGAGCGCAAGCATGCGCTGGTCATCGTGCCCGACGATCAGCTCTCACTGGCGATCGGCAAGCGCGGTCAGAACGTCCGTCTGGCCGCTCGGCTGACCGGGTGGGATATTGACATCAAGTCCGCGGTCAAGCCGGCTTCCGAGGAGGCGGCGCCCGCCGCCCCTGAAGCGGCCCCGACCGGGTCCGGCGCTGACGCCGGACCGGCGACGGCGCCCGCCGTCCCGGAGCCCCCAAAGGAATCCGCCGCGGATCAGAAGGAGTAATCGGTAGATGCGAGTATACGAACTGGCGCGTGAACTGGGACAGTCGAGCGCCGACCTGATTAAGCTGGCCGAAGGGCTGGGCCTGAAGATCGGCAACCGGTTGACCGGCCTGAGCGAAGTGAACATCGCCGCGTTGCGCAAGGCCGTCGGCAGCGTGCCGGCGGGCCAGGCGGTCGCGCCTCAGGCGGCCAAGCCGAAGGCGCCGCGTCCGGCGGGGAAACCCGCTGCGCCGAAGCGTCCGAAGGCCGCCGCTGCGCCGGTCGTCCCTCCGCCCCAGCCCGCGCCAGCTCCGAAACCGCCCGCGCCGCCCGTGGTGAAGCTGCCGCCCACGCCTCCCAAGGTCGCCCCTCCCGCAACGGCAAGGCTGACCAAGGAAGAGGAAGAGGCGGCCCGCCAGTTGGCCAAGAAGCGCAAGCCCGTCGCCCGCGGCACGGATGGCGCCGAAGAGGAATTGCCCATCGCCCCCGTTCTGGGGCGCTACATTCCGCCCTCCTCCATTCCGCGGTTCCCGCGCAGGGGAATGCGCCGCTCCAGGGGGCGCATGCAGCGCCGTCCGATGGCGGCCAATCCCGAGCGCCCGACGAGCTTTGACATTACCACGCCGATTTCCGTCAAGGACCTCAGTTCCGCGCTGGGCGTCAAGGCCAACGTGCTGCTGCTCAAGCTGATGCAGGGCGGGGCGATGATCACCATCAACGCCGTCCTGGATTCCACGCAGGTGAAGGCGCTGGCGGAAGAGCTGAAGATGCAGGTGCGCGTCACCGAGGCGGCGACGGCCGAAAGCGCCATCGACGCCATCGAAGCGCACGCCGACCAGCCGGAGAATCTCGTGCCGCGTTGCCCGGTCGTTACCTTCATGGGGCACGTGGACCACGGCAAAACCTCGCTGCTGGACCGCATCCGCAAGACGGACGTCGCCGCGCACGAGCATGGCGGCATCACGCAGCACATTGGCGCGAACCGCGTCACCATCGGCGACAAGACGGTCGTCTTCCTGGATACCCCCGGCCACGAGGCGTTCACGGCCATGCGCGCCCGCGGTGCGAACGTCACGGACATCGCCGTGCTGGTCGTAGCCGCCGATGACGGCGTCATGCCGCAGACCGAGGAAGCCATCGACCACGCGCGCGCCGCCGGCGTGCCCATCGTCGTGGCGGTCAACAAGTGCGACAAGCCGGAAGCGAACCCCTTGCGCGTCCGCCAGGAACTCGCCAACCTCGGCCTCCAGGCGGAGGAGTGGGGCGGGGACACGGTGATCGTGGACGTTTCCGCCGTCACCGGCAAAGGGGTGGATGAACTGATCGAAATGCTCGCCCTCGTCGCCGAACTGCGCGAATTGAAAGCCAATCCGACCAGGCCGGCGCGCGCCACCGTGCTGGACGCCCAGATGTCCGGCAGCCGCGGTCCGGTCGCCACGGTCCTGGTGCAGGACGGAACCCTGCACATCGGAGACATCATCGTGTGCGGCGGCACCTTCGGGCGTGTCAAGGCGCTGTATGACGACCACAACCGCTCCATCAAAGAAGCCGGCCCCTCCTGGCCGGTGGCTGTGGTGGGGCTCGACAACCTGCCTGAGGCGGGGGACCGGCTGATCGTCTTGAGCGACATTCAGCAGGCGCGCGGCATTGCCGAAGAGCGCCAGCACAAGGCGCGCGAAGCCGCCACGGTCAAGCGCCAGCACGTCAGCCTGGAGAACCTCTTCACCTCCATCGAGCATGGCCGCCTGCGCGAACTGCTCCTGATCCTCAAGGGAGACGTGCGCGGCACCCTCGAAGCGCTCAACAAGATCATGGGGGAGATTCAGTCCCCCGAGGTCAAGCTGCACATCCTGCGCGCCAGCGTCGGCCCGGTCACCAATTCGGATATCCTGCTGGCCGATGCCTCCGACGCCGTCATCGTCGGCATGAACGTGCCCGTCGATTCCGCAGCGCGCGCCCTCGCCGAGCAGAAGGGCGTTGCAATCCATACGTACAACGTCATCTACCGCGTCAAGGAAGAGATCGAGAAGGCGCTTTCGGGCATGCTCGCTCCGGAAGAGCGCGAGACGATCGCAGGGCATGCCGAGGTGCGCCGCATCTTCCGCATCAGCAAGATCGGCCTGATCGCCGGCTGCTACGTGCGGGACGGCGTGGTGGCGCGAAACCACCGCGCGCGGCTCATCCGCGACGGCGCGGTCGTGTTCGACGGCAAGGTCGGCTCTCTGCGCCGCGTGAAGGATGACGTGCGCGAGGCGCGCGAAGGGCTGGAGTGCGGTATCCGGCTGGACGGGTTTGACGACGTCAAGGAAGGCGATGTGATCGAGACGTACCAGATCGAGAAGATCGCGCGCACCCTTGGCTCGACCCCGGCGGTCTGAGCGTGACGGCGGAGAGCGGCATGGTGGTTGGCATCCTCAGGCTGCGCTTGATGATTCCGGGCGCGCACTCCCTCAAGGAGAAGCGCCAGGCGCTGTGCAGCATCAAGGACCGCCTCCGCGGACAGTACAACGTCTCCGTCGCCGAAGTGGGATCGCAGGATCTCTGGCAGGTCGCGGAGTTGGGCGTGAGCGCAGTGGGCACCGACCGCGCGTTCGCCGAGTCGGTGCTGGACAGCGTGGTGCGCCTCGCCCGGCAGAGCCGGTCGGTGACGCTGGCCGGAGCGGAGAAGGAATTCGTGTAGGGCGGGAGGCTGCGTGCAGGGACGGGCTTCAGCCCGTCCAAGTCGCACGGGCTAAAGCTCGCGCTTGCGCTGAGAAATACGAAACGAAGAGGGCGCAGCATGCTGCCCCCTACGATGCGGAATGGAGCGTTCCGCACAGGTTTATCGCCCAGGGATGGTGTCTGTGTCCAGAAGATCCGAGCGCGTTGCTGAGGTCATTCGGCAGGAGGCGGGGCGCATCATCCTCTCCAAGCTGAGCGACCCGCGCATCGGGTTCGTCACCGTCACGCGCGTGGATGTCTCCGCGGACCTGAGCGTCGCGAAGATCTACGTATCGGTGCTGAACCAGAAGGGACGCGAAGGGATCACGTTGCGCGGCCTGGAGAGCGCGAAGCGCCATATTCAGAGCGCGATCGGCGACAGCCTCGGCCTGCGCAAGACGCCGGAGTTGATCTTCCGGGTAGATCCGGGGATAAAGCATAGTATCCGCATCGGCGGCATCTTGAATGACCTGGCACGCGAGCGCGGCGAAGAAGAGCCTGCGGAGCCGACGGCGGACGAAGAGGGGCATTCTGAGGCGGCGGAAGAAGAAGAGGAGGAGTCCGAGGATGACCGCTGAACGCACTCGGATGGTCACGCGCAACGTGATGGGCACGCTGCGGCGGACGTACGGACGTCATGGCGTTTCCGCCCGGCGGTCCGGCCTCGAAGAGCTCCTGCTGGGCGTGCTGGCCGACGGCGGCTCCGAACGCAGGGCGGTCGCCGCGCTGCGCACCTGCGCCAACTCGTTCGTGGACTGGAACGAAATGCGCGTCAGCGGGGACGGGGATATCCTGGCGGCGCTGGGAGACGTTCCCGACGCCGGGCGCAAGGCGGCCATCGTGCGCGTCCTTCTCGAACGCGTCTACGAAGTCAACAACGAAATGTCGCTCGAATTTCTCAAGGATCGCCCGCTGCGCGACGTGGCGCGGCTGGTCGCCGGCATCGACGGGTTCCCGGAGGCGGCGCTGGCGCGGGCGCTCATCCTGGCGCTCGGGCGCAAGGAACTGCCGCTGACTCACGGCCTCACCCGCGTCTGCAAGCGCCTGGCGATTATCGGCGACGGGCCCGGCCAGGAAGGGAAACTGGAAAAGGCCCTGCCGCCGAGCGGCCTGTTCGAATTCCACTGGCTGGTCAGCCGGCATGCCGCCACCGTCTGCCGCGAGGCCCAGCCGCAGTGCGAAGAGTGCAGCCTCCGCAAGGAGTGCAAGGCCGGCTTAGGAAAAGCCGGCGGTTCGAAGACCCCTGGGCGCGCCCAGCGCGCGGCAGGACAGAAGAGAAAGAGTTCATCGCGATGAAGTTGAAATTCGGCATACCGATCGGCAGCCTTCAGGAAGCCACCCTGGCCATGATGCAGCGCGCCGGCTGGAGCGTAACGCTGCGCTCGCGCTCGTACTATCCCAGCGTGGATGACGAGGAACTCGAAGCGCGGCTCATGCGCCCGCAGGATATGTCCCGCTTCGTGGAGAAGGGCGTCGTGGATTGCGGCCTCACCGGGATCGACTGGGTCTCCGAGAACAACTCCAAGGTGAAGGTGGTCACGGAGCTGAACTACAGCAAGCAGACCGCCAACCCGATCCGCTGGGTGCTCGCCGTGCCGGAGGACTCGCCGATCAAGACGGTCAAGGACCTTCGAGGCAAGCGCATCTCCACCGAACTGGTGAACGTGTGCAAGAAGTACCTGCGCCGTCATGGCGTGAAGGCGGAGGTGGAGTTCTCGCACGGCGCCACGGAATCCAAGGCGCCGGATCTGGTGGACGCGATCATGGACTGCACCGAGACCGGCAGCAGCCTGCGCGCCAACCGGATGCGGATCATTGAGGATGTCATCATCTCCAAGACGGTGCTGATCGCCAACCTGGCCTCATGGAAGAGCGCCGAGAAGCGCACGAAGATCGAGAACATGGCGATGCTGTTCAACGGCGCGATCTCCGCGCGGTTCAAGGTGGGGCTGAAGATGAATGTCGCGCCGAAGGACTTCGAGCGCGTGCTCAAAGCGCTGCCGGCGATGAAGAAGCCGACGGTGTCGAACCTGACCAACGGCGCGGGCTTCGCGCTGGAAGTGATCGTGGATGAGAGCGTGGTGCGCCACATGATCCCGCAGTTGCGCCGCGCCGGCGCCGAGGGGATTGTGGAGTATCCGCTCAACAAGGTAATTCCCTGAAACGAGCAGGAGAATGTGGCGCGGACTCTCCCGTCCGCGCCGATGACTGCGCGGGTTGGATAACCCGCCCCAAAGTTAAGGAGCTCTCAGATGTCAGGACATTCGCATTGGGCAACAATCAAGCGCAAGAAGGGGGCCGTGGACGCCAAGAAGGGCCAGATGTTCAGCAAGCTGGCCAAGGCCATCACCATCGCCGCGCGCCAGGGGGGCGCGGACCCCGACATGAACCTGGGCCTCAAGTACGCCATTGACAAGGCGCGCCAGTTTTCCATGCCCAAGGACAACATCGACCGCGCGGTCAAAAAGGGGAGTGGCGAAGGCGGCACCGAGCAGCTCGAATCGGTCAAGTACGAGGCCATCGGCCCCGGCGGCGTCTTCGTCCTGATCGAGTGCCTGACCGACAGCCGCAACCGCACGGCGTCGGAAATCCGCAAGATGCTCGAACTCAAGAACGCGCGGCTCGGCTCGGTGGCATGGGCCTTCGAGCAGAAGGCGCTCATGACGGTCTCCGGCGAGGGGATCACCGAGGACCAGCTCATCGAAGTGGCGCTCGAGGCCGGCGCGGATGACGTGCAGAAGGCGGAGACAAGTTTCCAGGTGACCGCCGCGCCGCACGACGGCGAAGCCGTCCGCCGCGCGCTGACGGAGAAGGGGTTCAAGATCGAGTCGTTCGAGGTGGCCCAGGTGGCCAAGACCCCGGTGGGCGTGGACGAGGAGACCGGCCGCAAGGTGCTGGCGCTGCTCGAACAGATCGAAGAGCATGATGACGTGCAGAACGTCTACAGCAATGTGGACTTGCCTGAATCGCTCATGAAGGAATAGCGGGTCGACGCGCCGTCGTGAACCTTGCGAAGGTTCATGCGAACCTTCGCAAGGTGAGTCGTCCCGGGCCGCAGTCGGCGGGCAATTGAACACTACCCTGATGTGCGCCGCCTTGAAAACCGTCCCCCAACTTGCTAATCTGATTTAACTGAAGGCAGAGCGCCGCGCCCCCCTTTGGAAAGGTGAAAGCATGACTCAGGAGCACTGTATCCGCTTGGTGGACGTGACGAATCGTGACGGCGTGCAGACCGCGCGCCTGGGCCTGGCCAAACTCGAAAAGACGATCATCAACATCCTCTTGAACGACATGGGGGTGTTTCGCAGCGAGTTCGGCTTCCCCTTCACGCTGCACGAGAAATACTACCTCAACGCGAACCTGCGCTTGCAGGAGAAGAAGCTCCTCACCCCCATCATGCTCAGCGGCTGGTGCACCGCGCGCCCGCAGGACGTGGAGCGCTCCTTCAAGACGGTGCCCAAGCTCAAGCACATCTGCATCAGCATCTCCACCAGCAAGCAAATGATCGACGGCAAATTTGAGGGGAAGAAGGGGCGCGCGGACATCATCAAGATGATGGAAGAGGCCGTCGCCGCCTGCTACAAGGGAGGCGCGGAGTGGGTGGGGGTCAATGCCGAGGACGCCTCGCGCACGGACATGGACGACCTGATCGCCTACGCCTCGGCCGCCAAGACGGCGGGCGCCAAGACGCTGCGCTACTGCGATACGCTGGGATACGACGACACCTTTAGCGCCTATGAACGCGTCCGCAAGCTGGCCGAAGCGACCGGCCTGCCGATCGAGATGCACTGCCACAACGACCTGGGCATGGCGGTGGCCGTCTCCGTGGCGGGCGCCGTCGGCGCGATTGACGGCGGGGTGGACGCCTACATCAACACGACCGTCAACGGGATGGGGGAGCGCGCCGGCAATGCCGACTTGGTCAGCGTCATCCTCGCCCTCAAGTACGCCAGCAGCGTCGGGAAGCGCAACCTGCTCGACCCGAAGGTCAATCTCTCCAAGGCCTGGGCCATCGCGAAGTACGGCGCGTACGCTTTCGGCGTGCCGATCCCGATCAACCAGCCCGGCGTGGGCGCCAACGCGTTTGCCCACGAGTCCGGCATCCACGCCGACGGCGCGCTCAAACAGCGTCGGAACTATGAGTTGTATGACTACGAGGAACTCGGGCGCGGCGAACCGGAAATCGTCGAGACCGGCCGCCTCATCACTGTCGGCGAATACAGCGGCATCAAGGGATTCCGCAACGTCTATGGCCGGCTCAAGATTGAGTTCAAGGATGATGAAGAAGCCACGCGCGTCCTGGAGTTGGTACGCTACGCCAACGTCCACACGCAGAAGCCGCTCACGCACCAGGAACTGCTGTTCGTGGCCAACTACCCCGACGAGGCGCGCGAGATCATGACGGTGACGCCGCCGTAATGTTAGCGGGACGAGCTTTACTCCAAGGTCGTTTTGTAGGGGCGCAGCATGCTGCGCCCTTACGCTGATAGCAGGGTTCAGCCATGTCGGACCAGATGATACGCAAGCCGTCGCTCAGGGATGCCCCGGGCATTCAGAAGCTGATCCAGCACTATGCGGAGCGGCAATTCCTGCTCCCCCGGACCGTCTCGCAGATCGTCGAGAGCCTGCGGGACTTCGTCATCTGCGAGCAGGATGGGGAGATCATCGGCTGCAGCGCGCTGCACCTCTGGAGCGACCTCGCGGAGATCCGCTCGTTGGCCGTCGCCGAGCACTACTGGCGGCGGGGCGTCGGCACCATCCTGATCCAGGCCTGCATCCGCGAAGCGAAGGAACTCGGGGCGAAGACCCTCTTCGTCCTGACCTACCAGCCGGAATTCTTCGAGCGCCTGGGGTTCAAACGCGTGGGCAAGGATCGCTTCCCCCACAAGATCTGGGTGGACTGCGCCAACTGCCCGCACTTCCCCAACTGCACGGAAATCGCGCTGGTGCTTGAGTTGGAGTAGCGCGCGCCCGCGACGGAAGAGGGCGGGAACCGCCGATGGACGCGGATGAACGCAGATAGAGGCACGAAGAAAAGACCTTGCGAAGGTTCGCTTGACCTTCGCAAGGTTTTTTGTTGGTTGCGTCTCGGCGCTTCCGATTGCGGGGAGATCGTGCTGCGGACCGTCGTTAGCCGCGTTTTCCGATCCACGCAACATGCTCTTCAAAGGGCGTCCCCGCCAGAGCGTTCACAAGCCGCTGATCTCCGCTCGCAACGGTCGTCTTCAGCTTCATCGCCAGCGCCAAATAGAGACAGTCATAGACCGTTTGCCTGGTCCGTATCGCCAATTGCAGCGCTGCGGGGGCGAGTTCCTCGATCGAGGCGGTTTCGATAGGCAGGTCCATTATGTCGCTGAACAGGGCCTCGGCCTCTCCCGGTGCAATCTCTCCGCGTCGGCCCCTCTTCCAGATGACGTTGGCGACCTCAGCATAGAGCAACTCCGGAGCATGGAGGGAGTGACCGGCCACGAGCAGGGCCTTGGCGGCGTCGGAGTGGGTTTCCGGAAAGAACGCCGACGCGACAACGCTGGCGTCGAGAACGATAGATTTCACCGGCGGCGGTCCTCCCGGATGAGGCGGGCGCTGTCGGAGAACCGGCGCGTGGCGAACTGTTTCTCCCAGTGCTCCAGCGTTCCGGCGATCTGTTCGCTGCGGGAAGCCGCCGCGCGCTCCAGCAGCATCTTGGCTTCCATTTGGAGCGAGCGTCCGTGCCGCCGGGCGCGCGCTTTCAGCTGCGCTAACGCTTTCCTGTCCAATCCGCGAACCAGAATGTCGGGCATGTTCGTCTCCTGCGTTAGAGTGCTAGCATAATGATAGCACTGTGCGATGTGGGGCGCAAGGGGGACGGTGTCCGCGCGCGCAGTTGAATTCGCAAATCGCTATTCGCAAATCATCCGTTCCGCCGCCGCAATCACCATCTCCTCGGTGATGCGCTCCATGCATCGCGGGTTGCCGCAGCGGCGCTGGGAGCAGGGGCTGCAGTCCACGTCGGCGCGGACGATTTCGCAGCGGGTGCCGTAGGGGGCGTAGATGGCGGGGTCTTTCGGGCCGAAGAGGGCGACGAGGGGGCGGCGCAATAGGGCGGCGATATGCAGCGGGCCGGTGTCGCAAGCGATCATCAGGTCGGCGCGGCGGAGAAGTTCAATCAACTCCGGGATGGATAGCGGGGGGGCGAGGAACGCCGAACCTGAAGCGGCCCGGACCACCTCTTGCGCCAATTCCTTCTCCGATGGACCGTAGGTTATCACGCATCGCGCGCCGCGCCGTTTCGCCAGATCGGCGGCCACGGCGCCGAAGCGCTCAGCCGGCCAGCGCTTGAAGTGGCCGAAAGCGCTTGTGCCGGGGTGGAGGACCACAAGTGGCTCCGCATTTCCTGCGCCTGCGTGCTGGGGCAAGGCATGCCTTGCCCCTACAATGGACTGCGACTCCTGCCCTCCCGCTAGCGTTCTCAGGAACTCCTCGACGCGCGCCGCCGCTTCCGCGTTGGCGGGCATTGCGGTGTGAGGGGGAGCAGCAGGCTGCGCCCCTGCAACCACCCCACTCGCGGCGGGCGGTATTTCCGCCGGCGCAATCGTCAACTCCGGATCGAGCACCTGCCCCAGCGCGGCGAACTTCTCGGCGCGGGGAAGGCGTTTCGTGGTCGGCATCGCGAGGATGTTGTTGAACAGCCAGTTCATCTCGCGGCAGTGTCCCGCCGCAAAGCCGACGCGGTCGGGGATGCCGGAGAAGGCGCTGATCAGCCCGCTCTTGAGGTTCCCCTGGAAGTCCAGAAGGCATGCATACCGCTCGCGCCGGATGGCGCGGATGAATCGGGCCATTTCGCGCAGGGCGCGAGGGCACGTCCAGGGGCGCGCCATGAGGCGGCGGATTTCCTTGCGCGGAAAGGGGAAAATCAGGTCGGCGAGGCCGCTGGCGGCCACCAGATCGCGCGCAGGGTCCTCGACCACCCATCCGATGCGCGCGCGCGGAAATCTGCGGCGCAGCGCAAAGACCGTCGGGAGCGTGTTGGCCACATCTCCCAGCGCACCCATGCGCAGGATGAGAATGCTCTGAATGTCGTCGGATTCGGGCATAACCGTATTATGAGCAAAGATGGCGCGGTTGTAAACAGGGCGGGAACCTCGACCGCGGGGCCGGAGGAAGTGCGACCGTCCTCTCAATCATCATTCCCAGCCGTTTATTCAACACCCGCCCGACGCTTGCATCTCCGTTCCGGGGGGGACATAATATGGCTACCACGTGTTCATCTTGAGAATCATCGGAGGCGAACATGCCTGTCCGGGTCGGCGTCATCGGCAGCGCGAATATGGACCTCATTGCGCACACGGACCTTGTGCCGGTGGCTGGCCAGAACGTGGTCGGCCGGGACTTCCGCATGGTTCCCGGGGGGAAGGGGGCCAACCAGGCGGTGGCGGCGGCGCGGTTGGGGGCGCACGTGACGTTCATCGGCAAAGTCGGCGCCGATGCGTTCGGCGAAGCGCTCCTGGCGAACCTGAAGGCCGAGGGGGTGGACGTGGGGCTGGTTGAAATCACCCCCGTCGTCGCTACCGGAACCGCGCTGATCGTCGTGGACCGCAGCGGCCAGAGTGCGCTCACCATCTGCCCGGGCGCGAACTCGAACCTGCTCCCGGAGGACCTCGACGAGATCAACGACGTGATCGAGGGGCTGGACGTTCTCATCATGCAGCTTGAGATACCGATGGAGACGGTGCTGCGGGGCATCGCGATGGGGCGCGAGTTGAATGTCCGCACCGTCGTGGATGCCGGGCCGCCGCGCGGCCAGCCCCCCGCCGAATTCTTCAACGTCTCTATCCTCTCACCGAACCAGGCGGAAGCGGCGGCGCTGATCGGCCGGCCGATCACCAATCTGGGCGATGCCGAAGCGGCCGCAGCCGAGTTCATGAAACGAGGGGCGGAATCGGTCGTCATCAAGCTGGGGGAGCAGGGGGCCTTGATGGCCACCCCCCAGGGGATGCGGCACTTTGGAGCACAGAAGGTGAAAGTGGTGGACACGACCGGGGCCGGCGACGCCTTTACGGCGGCGCTGGCGGTCTTCGTCACCGAAGGGCTGGCGCTGCCCGGCGCGGTGCACATGGCCAACATCGCCGGGGCGCTGGCGACCACCCGCCCCGGGGCGCAGCCTGCCATGCCCACGCGCAAGGAAATCATCGCGTTCAAGGGGCATGCGTAACACTCTGACGCGTAGTATGTTGCGCCGTCCCGGCGCTCTCCATCCCTGCCGATTTCCACCCAAAATGTGCAGGGCGGGCTTTAGCCCGCTGCAATTCTGCACAGGCCAAAGCCCGCCATGAATTTGCACGGGCTGAAGCGGGTGCCCGCGCCTCCCTTGTCAGACCCCTGGGATATCATTCCCTTGGAAGGGAGGTGAGGAAGATGGAACGGAGGATCACAAGGGCGCAGATCGCCAAGATATGGGCGAGCGCACACGAGATCGGCCTGGATGCCGAGCTTCTCCACCTGCTCGTGCCGCGCGGCTCGATTCGCGCGATGACTCAGGCGGAAGGCTCCGAGTTGATCGAGCACCTCATCGAGTTGGGGGCGCGGCGGATAGGGCCCATGACGGCGACTGAGCGAAGCGGTGCAGCCGATGGCGCGGCCGCGGTCTCTCGGGCTGAAGCCCGCGCTGCACACGACGCGACGCCGGAGCAGAGGCAGTTCATCCACTTCCTTCTCGGCAGGCTGGGGTGGATGCAGCAGCCGGAGCGCATGCGGGGGTTCCTGCTGAAGTATGCGGGGGCGGCGACGGTGGAGGAGATTCACGAGAAGGCGCGCGCCAGCGCGATTATCGAGGCGCTCAAGGCGATCTCGAAACGGCAACTCAAGGCAGATCCGCGATGAGAGAGGCTGGAGATGGTTTCACAACCAGTCTGTGGGCGCGGACGACACAGTCCGCGCCAATGATTTCGCGG
>CAIUPP010000133.1 GCA_903901045.1 uncultured Planctomycetota bacterium | reverse complement strand
GGCTACTATCCATCACCCCCTACGGGGGTTCGCTGGATGATTTCAACAGAGCAAAGCTGTTTCACAACTGTGGCGTGGGTCACTTGCCCCGAGCCAGTCGAGGGGGTAGTCCGCGCCACCTGCCGAGTTTTGAAACAGCTTCCACCTTGCGCGCAACGAAATAAAGCGGGGCCGCTCCATTGAGCGGCCCCGCTTCTTTTTCGTCATCAGGTGCGTCTTAGAACAGCCCGACGATCTTCCCTGTCTTGAGGTCCAGATCCACATCGTAGAACACCGGCCGGCTGGGCAGCCCGGGCATGGTGCGCATGTCGCCGAGCAGCGGGTAGAGGAAGCCGGCGCCCACGGAAGCGCGGATGTCTCGGACGGGGATGCGGAAGCCTTTCGGCACTCCCTTCAGCGCGGGGAGGTGGCTGAGCGACAGGTGCGTCTTGGCCATGCAGATCGGGAGCTTGTCGTAGCCGAGTTTCTCGTAGAGGGCGATCTTGGCTTCGGCTTCCGGCAGGTAATCCACCCCGTCGGCTCCGTAGACCTTGGTCGCGATCGTCTCGATCTTCTTCTTGATCGGCATGTCGAGCGGGTAGAGGAACTTGAAGTTGGCCGTCTTCTTGGTGGCCGCAACGACCGCCTCGGCCAACTCCACCGCGCCCGCGCCGCCGCGCGCCCAGTGGTCGGCCTTGAAAGCGCCCTCGGCGCCGGCCTTGACGGCGATCTTCTTGAGCAGGTTGACCTCGTTGGCCGTGTCGGTGGTGAACGTGTTGACGGCCACGACGACCGGCACGCCGAACTGGCGGGCAATCTCGATGTGGCGGATCATGTTGGCCGCGCCCTTCTCCAGCGCCGGCAGGTTCTCCTCGCAAAGCTCCGTCGGCAGCGGCTTGCCGGCCACGACCTTGCCCAGCCCGCCGTGCATCTTGAGCGCGCGGATGGTCGCCACCAGCACGACGCAGTTCGGAATCAGGCCGCTCAGGCGGCACTTGATGTCCATGAACTTCTCCATTCCGATGTCCGCGCCGAAGCCCGACTCGGTGACGACGTAGTCGGCCAGCTTGACGGCGATCTGGTCGGCGACGATGGAGTTGTTGCCGTGGGCGATGTTCGCGAACGGCCCGGCGTGGACGAACGCGGGGGTGCCTTCGAGCGTCTGCATCAGGTTCGGGAGCATCGCGTCCTTCATCAGCACCGTCATCGCTCCGGCGACGCCGAGGTCCTCGGCGGTGACCGCGTTCCCGTCGAAGTCCATTCCGATGACCACGCGGCTCAGGCGCTCGCGCAGGTCTTCGATGCTCGTGGCCAGGGCGAAGATGGCCATGACTTCAGAGGCGACGGAGATATCGAAGCCGGTCTCGCGCGGATAGCCATTGTCCTTGTTGCCGATCCCCAGCACGATCTGGCGGAGGCTGCGGTCGCTGACGTCCACCACGCGGTTCCAGGTGATGCTGAACGGGTTGATGTTCAAGCGCACCAGGCGGGAGCGGTCCTCCGCTGAAATCTTGGAAGGCTTGCTGGCCTTGATGCCCAGACGGCGCGCGCGGCGCAGGAGTGAGGGAGCCCATTCGTCCTTCGGGAAGAGCGCCTTGAAGAGCCCCTTATCGCTCATATTGCGCTCGTGCATCATGCGCGCGTCGATCGCCGCGCCGAGCAGGTTGTGGGCGATGCTCACCGCGTGGATGTCGCCGGTGAGGTGAAGATTGAAATCCTCCATCGGGACGATCTGGCTGTAGCCGCCGCCGGCCGCGCCGCCCTTGATCCCGAACGTCGGGCCCATGGAGGGCTGGCGAATGCAGGTGAAGACCTTCTTCTTCAGGTGCGCGCCGATGGCCTGCGACAGGCCGACGGTGGTGGTGGTCTTGCCCTCACCCAGCGGCGTGGGGGTGATGGCGGTCACGTCGATGTATTTCCCCTGCGGACGCTTCGCCAGGCGCTCGCGCACTTCGAGATGCACCTTGGCCTTGTAATTGCCGTACAGTTCCAGTTCTTCGGGGAGAATGCCGGCCTCGTCCGCGATCTGGCGGATGGGCTTCAACTTGCACGCTTGAGCGATGTCAATGTCGCTTGGAACGATCGACGCCATACGTTTCTCTCCTTCCTGATGTCCCTTGTATTCGTACTGAACCATTTGCCACGAGCAATAGCCCGGAATTATACCATCCGCTCCCTGGGGTGTAAATTCACTTTACGTTGGGTCGGATATTGCGCTGTGCCGGACGTAGGGGCAAGGCATGCCTTGCCCTGCAACAACTGGCAGCGCGCGAGAAGTAAGTTGACTCCCTCCCCTTTCATGCCGATAATGCGCTTGTGAAATGAGGACAACGAGATGAGCCCTGTGAACGAGCATGAAAGCTGGATGGCGCGGGCGCTGGAACTGGCGGCGCGCGGCCGGGGACGCGTCGAGCCGAACCCCCCCGTCGGGGCCGTCGTCGTGCGCGACGGCCAACTCCTGGGCGAGGGGTGGCATCAGCGCTTCGGCGCTCCCCATGCCGAAGTGAACGCCATCGCCGCCGCGGGGAATTGCCAGGGCGCGACGCTTTATGTGACCCTCTCCCCCTGCACGGGACTGAACAAGAAGACCCCTCCCTGCGCCGAGGCTGTAATCCGTGCGGGCTTCCGCTCCGTCGTGATCGGCGCGGAGGACCCCACGCAGGAGAGCGCCCTTCCCAAGCTGCGCGCGGCGGGGCTGGAGGTGACCGAAGGAATCCAGCGCGACCGCTGCCTGCGCATGATCGCGCCCTTCCTCAAGCTGAAGCAGCGCGGGATGCCCTTCGTGATTGCGAAATGGGCGATGACGTCGGATGGCCGGATCGCCACCGCCACGGGAGACTCGCGCTGGGTCAGTTCCGAGGAGGCGCGCCTCCTGGCGCACCAATGGCGCAACGAGGTGGATGCGGTTCTGGTCGGATTGAAGACCGCTCTAAAAGATGATCCGGAATTGACCTGCCGGCTTCCGGAGGGGCGCAATCCGCTGAGGATCGTCCTGGACAGCCACGCGCGGCTCCCGCTGACAAGCCGCCTGGTGCAGACCATCGAGCAGGCCCCCCTGATGGTCGCCTGCCTGGACACCGCCCCCGCCGCGGCGGTAGCGGCGCTGACCGCGGTGGGCTGCCAGGTGCTGCGCCTTCCTGAAAAGCATGGCAGGCCCAGCGCAGAGGCGCTGCTGCGCGCGCTCGGCCAGGAGAGCCTTACCAACCTGATGATCGAGGGAGGCGGCGAAGTGCTCGCCGGGTTCATCGAACAGGGGCTGGTGGACGAGGTGAGGGTTTTCATCGCGCCGAAACTGGTCGGGGGCCGCTTGGCGCTCTCACCCATCGCGGGCGAGGGCATCGCGAAGATGGCCGACGCGCTGGTGTTGCGGGAGACCGACTGGAGGCAAGTCGGGCCGGATATGCTGCTCACGGGGCTGCTGCGGAAGTAAGAACGCGGGGGAACCGCCGATGAACGCAGATGGACGCAGATTCAAGAAGGAACAGGATTCCCCAATCACCGGCTCTCACGTTCGACGACAGCGTGTGGATGGAACGTGCGACCTTTTTCGTCGAGTGTGACGCTGAACGAACGACCGTCCTTCATGCGTAGTACAATGAAGTGGGTATATACTTCGATGTTGTGCGCTTGAACCGTCTGCAATCCGCTGGCATCTTTAGCCTTCACGGCAGTCACAGCAGCGGCCAAGGCAAGCCCAGAGCGTTCCCTGTTGATCGCACCTAGGATCGCGAGAAGCAGCACGACACTTGCCAAGACAAAGCTCAGAAGCAAAGCGCCACGCCAATACGCTTTGGCAGCTATTCCCAATGCTCCCATTGCCGTGGTTGCGACAAAGCCACCCACTACCACGAGCAGAATGAACAGCAGAAGAGGGCTTGCCGATTGCGGCGTTTCACACCAATAGCAGTATCCGATTGTGAAGCACAAGAGAATGATGTAACCGCACAATACGGCCAGCCAAGCGCGGTCAAATAGCCCCCTCTTCATTGATCCCCTCAATCTTCGTCGATGCAATCAGTGTACATCGGTGTCATCTGTGGAAAGCCGTTGTCAATCCAACAGTTGTCGGAAGAGGCTCTCGAATTTCGCCGTGAGGGGTTGGCCGACGATCCGGCGGAGTTCCTCGCCGTCGAGCCATCGGCCGTAGCAGGTGACGCAGGAGTAGTAGTGGAGCATCTCCGGCATGAGACGCATGCGCAGGAGCGTGCCGGTGCAGCGGGGGCAGGGGATCGTTCGCTGATCCTCCCCTTCCGGGTCCTCCGGTTTGGCCGACGGCCCGTGAGGCATCAGCTTTTGCAGCGTCCGCGCGTCGCGGCTAAGCACGCGCTCAAGCTGGGCGAAGTCCAGCCAGATGCCGCCGCAGGTGACGCAGCGGTCCAGCACCAATTCGTCCAATTTCGCTTCACCCAGAGAACCGTGGCCGCGAGGACAATCCATGCCAACTCCTCTCACCCAATCACCCTGTCACCTAATCGCCCAATTACCCAATCTCCTAATCTCCCAATCTCCGAACTGCCGGCAACTGGGAGATTGGGAAATTGGGAGACTGGGTAATCAGGAGATTACTTCATCCTCCGCTTCGACTCAATAGGACTTCGCCATAATCACGCGCCGCTCGCTGGGGTTGCCGCAGCGGATGCAGGAGCATTTCTCCGGCTGGCCCGCCAGCGGCAGGCAGCGAATCGTCGCCTTCGTCTCTTCCTGAAGCTTGGCCTCGCACTCCGCGGAGCCGCACCAGCCGGCATCCACGAAGCCCGGGATCGGCTCTTCCATCTGTTTCTTGAAAGACTCGTAATCGTCAAGCCGCTTGGTGCTCGCCTGGCGGAAGTCCAGCGCCTTGTGAAGCAGCGCCCCCTGCATGTCCTGAAGCTCGCGCAGGACGACCTCCTTGAGCGATTCGAGCGGAACGGCGCGCTTCTCTCCCAGGTCGCGGCGGACCATGACGGCCTGCCCCTTGGCCAGATCGCGCGGGCCGATCTCGATCCGCACCGGCACCCCCTTGAGCTCCCATTCGTTGAACTTCCAGCCGGCCGACACGTTATCGCGGTCATCCAGCCGCACGATGGTCTCCGGGCCGAAGGAATCCGCCAGGGCGCGCGCTTTCCCAAGCACGAGGGCGCGCTCCTCCTCCCCTTTGAAGATCGGGACGATGACGACGTGGATGGGCGCCAGGCGCGGCGGCAGCACGAGGCCGTTGTCGTCGGAGTGCGCCATCACCAGCGCGCCAACCAGCCGGGTGCTGACCCCCCAGCTCGTGGCGTAGACGTACTCCAGCTTCCCCTCCTTGGTCTGGTACTGGACGTTGAACGCCTTGGCAAAGTTCTGGCCGAGGTAGTGGCTCGTGCCGGCCTGGAGCGCCTTGCCATCCTGCATCATCGCCTCGATGCAGTAGGTGCGGACGGCGCCCGCGAACTTCTCGCTCTCGCTCTTGACCCCCTTGATGACCGGGACGGCCATATATTCCTCGGCGAAGGTGCGGTACACCTCGAGCATCTTGACGGTCTCCTCCAGCGCCTCCGTCTCGGTGGCGTGGGCGGTGTGCCCTTCCTGCCAGAGGAACTCGGTGGTGCGCAGGAAGAGCCGCGTGCGCATCTCCCAGCGAACGATGTTGGCCCACTGGTTGATCAGCAGCGGCAGGTCGCGGTAGGACTGAATCCACTTCCCGTACATGCTCCAGATGATCGTCTCGGAGGTGGGACGGACGTAAAGCGGCTCCTCGAGCTTCGCCCCGCCGCCATGCGTGACGACGGCGCACTGCGGGGCGAACCCCTCGACGTGCTCCGCCTCCTTGGTCATAAAGGATTCGGGGATGAACAGCGGGAAGTAGGCGTTGACGTGGCCGGTCTGCTTGAACATGCGGTCGAGCGTGCTCTGGATGCGCTCCCAGATCGCGTAGCCGTACGGACGGATCACCATGCACCCCTTCACCGGGGCGTAGTCGGCCAGTTCGGCCCGCAGAACCAGTTCGGTGTACCAGCGGGAGTAATCTTCGCTGCGTTTGGGCAAACCCTTAGCCAAGGAACGTCCTCCTGGATGTCAAGGAAACGAAAACGATGACTTACGAAGTTCGAAAGAACAGCCGAGTCTCCCAATCACCGAATCTCCGAACTGCTGGCCACTGGGAGACTGGGTGATTAAGAGATTTCTTCGTCATGTATCCCTACCGATAATCATCCGCCTCTTCATCGCGATCCTCGTCCATCTCCTCTTCCGCGTCGCGGCTGGTCTGGTAGAACTCCTCGATCGCCTCGTTCGCGACGTGGCGGACTTCCTCGTCGTCGGACTGCGTGAGCATCTCGATGGTCTCGATGGCGCCGGGGCCGCCGGTGTGCGCCAGGGCCCAGATGGCGGCGCTGGCCAGTTCGCGGTCCTTCGCGGCGGCCAGAATGCGCAGGCGGGGCGTGGCGCGCGCCAGCCCGGCCTCTCCGGCCGCGTTCACCGCCTCCAATTGGACCGCGTGGTCCGGGGAGTCCAGTTCCGCGATGATGGCGTCGGTCCAGCGCGGATTGCGGGAACGGCCCATGGCGAAAATCGCCGTCATCCGCATTTCCGGCTGCGCGTGGTGGTACGCCCATTCGATCAGGTCCTGCACCACGTCATCCGCATCGAAGCTCAGCGCCTCAATCGCCATGCGCCGCACGAGCAGTTCCTCGCTGGGGTTCTGCGCGAGGTCGAGCAGGAAGGAGCGCACCGTCACCAGGTCCGACTCCGGCAACAGCCCCTCGACCACGCCGTCGTATACGTAGATGCCCAGGACGCTGGCGGCTTTCGCGCGCACCCCCACATCGGGGTCTTTCTCCGCCTTTTGCATCAGCGGCTCGATGTGGCGCTGGTCGGCCACCTCCCAGAGCGCGCCGATCGCCTCCTGGCGCACCTTCGGGCTGTCATCCTCCATCAGGCTGAAGTAGAGCGGCTCAAAGCAACTCTGCCATTCATCCGCGTCGGAAATCTGGCGGAGCAGGTCGAGCTTTTCCTGTTCAGTCATCAGCAGCACGTCATCCGGGTTGATCATCGTGGACTCTAGTGTAGTGTTTCACATCCGTCCAAACCAACGCCAATGGCCCTTCGTCCGCAGGACAAGGCATGCCTTGCCCCTGCAACCAGGCAAGCGCCAATCCGCAAAGCGATGCATTTCAGCGCCTCATCAGAATATCAGCGGGGGTTGAAGGTTGTCAAACAGGGAACAACCGCATTCGCCGCGATGGCTCCGGGAGTTCATAACACCCCCCACCGCTTGAAGCGCCGTCGCCGCCCGTCTATAATGCTTGCGCTGGCGTTCGACCGAACCACGCTGTGAAACGGAGTCACCATGCGCAATGCGACGCCTCTTGCCCCCCTGCTCTCCTGCCTCCTGCTGACGACTGTTCTGACCGGCTGCCAGAGCGTGGCGCAGAAGCCCGCTGCACTCGAGGAACAGACCCAGATCTCGCGGTTCATCGTGCGCCTCTGGCACAGCCCGGGGTTGTTCGAGCAGACGCGCGTCGCCACGCTCTCCGGGGACACGCTCTACGTGGCCGGCACCCCTCGCGGGATCGAGGCGCTCGATGTCGAGACGGGGATTCCACGCTGGGTGCAGACGGGACGCTACGTGGTGGACGCCGACGTGACGGTGCAGGGCGGCACGGTGGTCTATCCCGAAGGAGGGCGGCTTGTGAGCCGCGACCGGAAGAGCGGCGCTGAACTGATGCGGGTGCCGACGCGCTTGGGGATCATCAGCCCGGTCTATGCCACCGAAAGTTCCTGGATCTTCGCTTCCGGGGATGACCAGGTCCTGGCCGTGACCCCCGGCAGCGGCCTCAAGGCGGGGCACGTCACGATGGACAACGCCGCGCTGAGCAGCACCTGGGCCGGCGGAGACGTCGCCTACTTCCTCACCACAAGCGGGACCCTGTACGCCGTTTCCATATCCACCCGGTCGCAGGCGTGGGAATTCAAATTCCGCAAGCCCTACTGCTCGCCGCCGGTGGTCTCCGGGGGGTTGGTATTCGTCGGCTGCCAGGACTTCTTCCTGTACGCCATCGATGCAAAGAGCGGCGAGGAGCATTGGCGCATTTCAGTGAGCGCGCCGGCGCTCGACGCCCCGTTTGCCGCATTCGGCCGGGTCTACGTCCGGACATCGGAGGGCATTCTGCATGCGATCGACATTGCCACGCAGAAGGAAATCTGGACCATCCCACACGGCGGCGAAGTGCTGACGGCGACCAAAGACCACCTCATCTGGGTGAACCGGGCTGCGGAGGGGAACACGCTGGTGATCGCGAACGCCGCGACCGGCGCCGTCCTGGCCTCCGCCACGGCCATGCACTATACGATCTTCAGGGCGGAGCCGGAGAGCGGCATCTTCTACGCCATCGCCCCGAACGGCGAGATCATCGCAGCGGCGGACAGGGCGGTCATGGAAGCGCGCGCAGAGGGCAAGATACAGAAGCCGTAAGGCGCATTTTCCCTCATAGCGAAAAGGGATCGGGCGGCTATTCCAGCGTTGGAAGAGCCGCCCGATCCCTTTTCCTTCCTCAGAGATCCTTCGGTTGCCTCTTTTCGACCGACCCCTCGACGCGCACCGCGCTGCGAATGCGCATGCTCCCCTGCTCCTGCGAAAAATCGATCTGGTCTCCATAGAGCCTGCTGCGGCCCTGGCGCAACTCCACGGGGGAGCCGGTGAGGACGCCCAGTCCGGTGGTCACGTTCCAATTCAGAACATCCCCCCTCGCCGTGCGCCCATCCTCCTCAATCGTCACTATGCCGCCTGTGGCCTCCAACGTCTTCATCTTCTGGTCCGGCCCAATGGTTACCGTCATGCGTTCCGAGCGCATCTTGCGCTCGGTCGCCACATCCTGCCCCGAGTGTGTCTTGCGCGTGACCTCAGTCACCACGACGCGACCCGTCGCCACGAAGCCGGTGATGTTGCCTTCTGCATCCACGCTGGAGATGGCTTTCTGCGCCGACATCGTCCGCTCGATCTGGCCTTCCGCCGGCACTTCGTGGATCAGGACATGCCCGGCAGAGACGAGTTGCGTGACGTGGCCGTCCGGACCTGCTTCCCCGGTGAGTTTATCGCACGTGAGCCGTTGAGCCTCGTGATCCACGGCCACGTCGCCGTTCGCCTCGAACCCCTGCAACTGGTTCTGGTCGGTGAAGAGGATGTTCAACGTCCTGGCTTTCATGTGCTGCGGCTCGCCGCCGGTCGGCGACTTGCGCGAGGAAGCCAGCTTGGCCTGCCCTCCCTTTGCATACGAAGCGATCTGGCCGGTGACACGCACGTCCCCTTCGGCGAAGCACTGTCTCACCTGCCGGTTGGACTCGTCCAGCAGGATGCGCAGCGTCTGGCTTTCGAGCATCAGGTCATCGCGGACAAAGACGACGTTGCCCCGAAAGACTGCGGCATGCCCGACAGGGTCGAACTGCAGGCGGGTGGTCCATCGGACGGACATCTTCGACGCCCCCTCGGTCTTCGCCGTCATGAACAGGGAGCCTTTGACCGGCACCGAGATGCCGTTGCTTGTGGCATTGAGCTCAATCCGGTCGGCGCGGATTTCGCCGGTGTCCTGCGTGACGA
This sequence comes from uncultured Planctomycetota bacterium, assembly GCA_903901045.1. Lineage (GTDB taxonomy): Bacteria > Planctomycetota > Brocadiia > CAIUPP01 > CAIUPP01 > CAIUPP01. The sequence goes on along the minus strand of CAIUPP010000133.1, from coordinate 27,176 downwards.
CCGCCGGAGATCCGCTCAGCAGCATCAGCCCCTCGGCGCGTGTGCGGACCAGCAGGTCGCCGGTGCCCGTGGCGTCGCCCGCCTTGAAGACGACGTTGTCATGCGCCTCCAGCCGGTCCGGTTCCACGCCGGCCTCGGGGAATTGCAGGTTCACGCGCTGGCCGGCCAGTTTGCGGTCTCCCTGTTCGATGGAGACGTGCCCGTTGAGCTCGACCGTGCGTCCGAACCCATCCGCCATGGCGGGGCCGTCGCAGGTCACGTGGATCGGCTCGGCGGGCGGCTTCTGGCTTTTTGAGGGAACGGGATCTGGCTTCGGTGCAATGGCGGGCTTCTGGCCGGGCGCGTCGGTTCCGGGCAGAATGCTTGCGCCGGTCACGTCCATCGTGATTTCGGACAGGATCTTTATCGTGCGCTGCTTGATGTTGAACTCCGCGCCGCGCCCGTGAAGCGTCTGCATCCCGTCCTTGGTGGACACGATCACGTCCAGCGGCGCGTCGGTCCGGCCGGTATTGTCGGTCATATTGAGCTGGAGCGCATCGGTCTTCAGCACCGCGTTCTGGGGGCCCGAAAGGGTGATGACGATGTGCCCCTTCAACTCGGCCGTTTCCTCGGCGGTGCGGGCGAAGGTGCCGCTGTCGGCCACCAGATGGAGGAGTTGGTCCGGCTTGCCCCCCAGATTGGAGACATCGAGAACGGGACTGGTGAGGGTCACGCTGTCGCCGTCGAGGCTGACGGCGGCCGCGGGGGCGCTCAGCGTCCAGTTGGGGCCTTCGGTGCGGAACGCTTTGCCGACGATGTCCTGCCCCTTGCCCCCGAGGTTCTTGTCCACAACCGACGCGACCGGCGCTCGAGAGGAGAAGACCCCGATCCATCCGAGGAGCAGCACGAGCACACCGCCGAAGATGATGGCCGCGAATATGGCACGGCGGAGCTTCATGAATGCGCTCCCGTCGCGGCGCCACCGGCGAGGCCGTAACGGCCCAGGATGCCCTGCCATTTCCCTTGAGCCTTCAGCAGCTTCTCGGCCACCTCGCGCGCCGCGCCGGAGCCGCCGCGGACGCGGGTCACCCAATCCGCGCAGCGAAGCACTTCCGGGCGCGCATTGGCCACGGCGACGGCGAAGCCGACCTTGAGCATGACCGGGACGTCCGGCAGGTCATCCCCCACGTAGCAGATGTTCCTGAGCGGGACTTTCGTGGCCTTGAGTATCCGCTCCAGTCCGTCCAGCTTGCGCTTGTACCCCTGCAGGACGTGGCGGATCTCCAGTTCCGCGGCGCGGCTCGTCGTGGCGCGCGAGCGCCGGCCGGAGAGAATGGCCACTTGCAGACCGCCGCGCTGGAGGTAATTGATGCCGGTGCCATCATGGACATGGAAGGATTTCATCTCAATTCCGGCGCCCGATATCAAGAGGGAGCCGTCGGTGAGGACGCCGTCCACATCAAAGATGACCAGTTGAATGTTCTTGAGATTACTGCGCTTCGAGTTGGTTTTCATGGGGCGATCAATCGCACCGCAAGCAGGTCCTGGACATCCACGATTCCGCAGAGGCGCCCCTGATTGTCAACCACGGGCAGCTCGTCAATCCGGTTTTCTTTGAGAATCTTGGCGGCCTCCTGCGCGAGGCTGCCGGTGCGGATGCACTTGGGGCGGCGGGTGATGACGGCGCTGATGGGCCCCTTGAGGAACGCGGGGTCCTGGCGCACGCGGCGCCGAAGGTCGCCGTCGGTGAAGATGCCGATCAGCGCGCCCGCGCCATCCGTCACGCAGACGGCGCCGGCCCGCCCGGGCGTGGCGTCAATCCGTTCGAGCGCCTGAATCACGGTGGCCTCTTCCCCCACGTGCGCGCATTGGTCGAGGCCGCGCATGACATCCTCCACCTTCAGCAGGCGGCGCCCCAACTCGCCGCCGGGATGGTAGAGCGCGTAATCCTCTTTATTGAACTTGCGCCGGTTGGCGACCGCCAGCGCCAGCGCGTCCCCCAGCGCCAGCATCGCCGTGGTGCTCGCCGAGGGGGCCAGCCCCAGCGGACAAGCCTCGGCGATGACGCCGATGTCCAGGAGCACGTCGGCGTGCTTCCCGAGGGTGCTCTGCGCGTTGCCGGTGATGGCGATAATGCGCGCGCCAATGCGCTTGACGGCGGGAAGAAGCTCCACCACCTCCGTCTCGCCGCTGTTGGACAACACCAGGACGACGTCCCCTTCCACAATGCGGCCCAGGTCGCCATGGACGGCATCGACCGCGTGGATGGAGTGCGAGGGGGTGCCGGTGCTGGCCAGGGTGGCGCTGACCTTCTGGCCGATGATCCCCGCTTTGCCGATGCCGGTGACCACCACGCGGCCCGTGCAGCCCAGCAGCGCCTCGATCGCGTCGGAGAAGGGCTTCCCCAGCCGATCTCGCACGCTCTGGAGCGCGCAGACCTCCGCGTCGATCACCTTGCGGGCGAACGCCAAATCATCCGTTTCCACCTGCGACACTCGTTTGCTTTCCTTCCTGGGGGGCCGAGTCGGACGGGGCCGCGGGCATCGCGGCCCTGCGGAGAACCGCCTCCTGCGCGATCACCTCGCGCGCCAGCGCCATGTAATCCTTGCAGCCGAGGGAATTGCGGTCGTACGAACTGATCGGCTTGCCGTGGCTGGGGGATTCGGCCAGTTTGATATTCTTGCGGATCATGCTCTTGTAGAGCTTGTCCGGGAAATACTGCTCGATGTTAGCGCGCACCTCCTGCGCGAGGCGGGTGCGCCCGTCGTACATGCAGGCGACGATGCCCGTCACCTGCAAATCCGGGTTCAAACGGCGGCGCACGAGGCGGATGGTGTCGATCAGCTTGCTCATCCCCTGAAGGGCGAAGAACTCCGTCTGGACCGGGATCACCACCTCGCGGACCGTCGTCAGCGCGTTCAGAGTGAGCAGTCCCAGCGAGGGAGGGCAATCCACCAGCACGTAATCGTAGCGCTCCATGATATGGTCGAGCGCCTCTTTCAGGATCGTCTCGCGCCCCACCACCCCCACCATCTCGATCTCCGCCCCGGCGAGGTTGATGTTGCTGGGGATCAGGTCGAGGTTCTCAAAATTGGTGCGGCAGAGGATTTCCTCCACCTTCGCTTCGCCGATCATGAGGTCGTACAGGGACTTGCGGTCGCCGTAGATATCCACGCCGTAGTGGATGCTCAGATTGGCCTGGGGGTCCACGTCGATCATAAGGACCTTGCGCTCCAACAGCGCCAGGCAGGCGCCGAGATTGGCGACGGAAGTGGTTTTCCCCACCCCCCCCTTCTGGTTCGTCAGCGCAATGGACCTCATGCATCTCCTCTCGGTGGATGGTCGTTTTACGACTTGATTATTCTAGCCCCGGAGGGAAGAAAGAGCAAGGAGGCGGAGGTTGAGGCTGGCAAATCGATAACCGTGCAGGGACCGTTCGTTGACATGAATGCGGTAAGAGTGTAGCATTCCTGCAAAATTGTAAAATGCGCGGTTCAGCAGGGAATGAGCCAACATGAATCTCAAGTTAGAGAGCATATGGGCGTGGCTCGGTCTTGTCGCGACGCTCCTCACGCTCGGACTGAGCTTAATAATTTCGGACGTTCAGAACAAGATCGGACTCTGGCCTCTCCTCATCGCCGTCGGAATCTGCCTCCTCATTTTTTGTCTTGCATTTTACGTACTTACACGCGTCAAGCCGCTTTCGACGGACTTACTTAACGACATCAAAGAGCACATTGATCGGCACGTTGATAGAACAAGCATCACATGGTGCATGACAAGCCCACAATTGGCGGAATTAGAAAGGAATATGGCGCTCAGTGAAGTGTGGTTGGTCACGAGCGACCTTGCCGAGGATGTCCCAGGTGCGCTCTTTTACGATGTCGTTCACGCGAACCTCAAGAAAGGTGTTCGCTATAGATATTTCATTCCTCGCTCACTTGAGGCCGAAGCCAGGGGCATGGAACTGATTCAGAAGCATAAGAACGTTGGGGATATCGAGATTATGGCATTGGCCGACGACGTGTTCTTCTTGCTACCACAAATCGATTACACAATCTATCATCCGCGCAACACCACCGAGCGCACGACTGGTTACATGGGGCTCCCAGTTCCATGTGGCACTGAACAGGCTCACTGTCGAATGAATGTGCATTGTGTCGATACGCTCGTAGGAAAATTGAGTCGCATACTGAAGAAATCTTCCCCGGGCGCTCTAACCCAATTACGTTAAGCCCAGCATGACCTCTATGCTGGGCTTGATGCTCCAGAACTTCTTCAAAGCGGCGTACTCGGCGAGGGCCTCCGCATGTCGCGGGCCGCGCCCTTTTTCGGCGCGGATCAGGAGGTTCTTGGCGGTGTGATCAGGATCGATGAACTCGATCACCTCGGCGCTGTACCCCATCACGCGCAGGGCGGCGGCGCGGAAGGCGTCGGTGACGATATCCGCCGTCCGCTCGCGCAGGATGCCGTGGCGCAGGATGGCGCGAAGTTCGGGGCGCTCGATTTTCTTGTGAAGTTCATGCTGGCAGCAGGGAGCGCACAGGATCAGTTCCGCCCCCCACTTCACCCCCTGCGCGATGGCCTCGTCGGTGGCGGTATCGCAGGCATGGAGGCTCAGCACCACGCGCGGGGGGATCGCGGGCTGGTAGTCGCTCACGCGCGATTGGACCAACTCGACTTCCCCCCACCCCAGCCTGTCGCGCAATTGCCCGGCGGCGCGGATCACGTCGGCGTCGTAGTCCACCCCCGTGAGGCGCACAGGCAGGCCGCGCTTCTCCTTCAGAAAATGATAGGCGGCGAAGGTGAGCAAGGCGCGGCCGCAGCCGCAGTCGACGATGTGGATGGGGGCGTCCAGCCTCTTGGGGGAAACGCCCCCCGGCAAGGGCGCAGCATCCGCCTTTGCCAAAGCTTCGGCGGACAAGTGCTGCGCCCCTACAGTGTTAAACACCTCCGCATGCCCCAGCAGCGTGAGGAACTGGTTGATCTGGCGGTACTTGTCGAACATGGAGGGAAGCACCTTCCCCTTGCGCATAACGCCGGCGCTCTCGAGAAAATCATCCGGCTCCCCCGCCGGCAGCGGGCGCTCCTTCTCGCGGTCGTGCGGCTCGGGCGGCGCCAGCGTGGCGGAGGGCCTGCCGCGGGAGAGCAGCGTCTTTCCCTTGCGCGTAATCCGCACATGAAGGTCGCCGTCGGCGCATTGCAGACTGATGCGGCGGAAGCCCAGGGCGAGGATGGCGGCGACCTGCGCGGGCGCTTCCTCGGGAGGGAAGTTGTGCGCCTCCTGTCGGCGGTCGCCCTGAAAGATGGCTTGGAGGGCGCGACCCTGGGCGAGGAGGATCGGGCGGATGGTGACTTTGAGCCAGGGAGTTTCCGCTTGGGCTTGCTGCGGATTGAAGCGCGGCGAGGCAGCACTCTCCGACGCGAAACTAACGCGCTCGAAGTCGGAAAAGGTCGCGCGAATGAAGCGCTCCGGCGATTGCACGGCGGCGATGATTTCGTCGAGATATTCCATGCGGGATATTATACGGATTTTGTCCACAGATAAACACAGACAGTCGGAGCACACAAACGGGAAGTAGCTCCCCGTTGACACGGCTGGCCGATGCCTTTACGATGCAGTCGGTTCCAGCAAGGAGAAGCGCGATGGCGCGGAAGGTGATAGGGATTGCCGGCGGCTTCCGGCAGGTGGCGGATGAGCATACGGACGAATTCTACCTGAATTCCGAGTACTTCGACGGCGTGGAGTCGATCGGGGCGGTGCCACTGCTGCTCCCGCCGGTAAACCACGAAGAGACGCTGGAAGCGGCGCTGGACCGGATGGACGGCCTGATTCTGTCCGGCGGTCCGGACACCCCCCCCTGGCGGTACGGTCAGGCGGCGCGGGCGGAGACCCACCCCGTCCACCCGCGGCGCGATCTCTTCGACCAGCGGCTGATTCAGGCCGCGCTGAAACGGCGGATGCCGATCCTCGGAATCTGCCATGGATGCCAGTTGCTCAACGTCTACTTCGGCGGGACGCTCATCCAGCACCTGCCTACGGCGCATCATCACCAGCGCACGGGGCGGCCGCGTCTGCGGCATATCGTGAACATCTCGCATGGAACACGTCTCGCCTCCATTCTGGGGACCGGCCCGCTGGAAGTGAACTCCTCGCACCATCAGGCCGTCGACCAGACGGCGACGGGAATACGCATAAGCGCCATCAGCGATGACGGGGTAATCGAGGCGATCGAGCCGCTGGACGATCTGCCCGTGATCGGCGTCCAATGGCATCCCGAAGAGATGCTGGACAGCCCGCAGCAGATGAAGCTCTTCTGCTGGCTGGCGGATGCCCGCTCGCCGAAGTGCGGTTGACGGCGCGAGCAAGAGTCTCGCGGCGCGCGACGTCCTATTAAACACTCGGGGACAAGCCAGTGGCTTGTCCCCGAATGCGCGACATATCTCACCGCATCGAACGCTACTGCCGGATATCCACCCCATGCTTGGCCCTGCAAGTGGGGCATTCCATGACCACAGCGCCGCAATGCGGGCAAACGAGCACTTCCTTCGGGGGCAGGTAGCCGCCGCTGGTATCCAACTCATAGGTCTTGCCGCAGGTCGGGCACTTGTACGTCGTGAAGTTGACTCCCTTGATGCTGCTGGTGACGGTCACGACATGGCAGTCCGGGCACAGCGCATCCGGCTTGTCCGAGACCTGTTTACCCGCCGTCTGGCAACCCGCTCCAACCGTCAGCAGGAGAAGACAGGCGACCGCAACCGCGACCATCGACAGCGCGCACATCCCGGCCACTTTCCGACTCATTTCACGCCCTCCGATCATTGGCGCACAAGCTCTGATGCCAGCCCATGCTGCCCGCCCATGCTCGTTGCTTCATCTCCCCGATGGGAATCCTCACGAGGCTGATTGTAGTACGCCCCCCCATCCTAATCAATAGGAAATTTCCCCCCATTTCCAGTCCCAAAACGACGCGGGCCGGAGGGTTACGCTCCCTCCGGCCCGGTAACGTTTCATCCGTTCGGCGAAGCTCTACTTCACCTGAACATCCTTCGTGCGCTCCTCCGCGGCGAGCAGTTCCACCCAGCGGCTGTCCACGTCGCGCTGAAGCTCATCGAGTATCGGCTTGTTCTTCGGCTCGAAGAGGTGCTTGAAGCGGCCCTGAAGCTTGAGCCACTCCTCCAGCGGCTTCTTCTCCTTCGGCTTGTAATTGACGGTGAACTTGCCCGGGCGCTCCCACTCGAAGAGCGGCCAGAAGCAGGTCTCGACGGCCAACTGCGCGATGGCGATGCCGCTATCCGGCTTGCAGCGCCAGCCGCGATGGCACGGGGCGATGCAGTTGATGAACGAGGGGCCGTCGGCCTTGAGCGCCTTCTGCACCTTGGCCATGAAATCGCGCGGGTCCGACGGCGTCGCCTGAGCGACGTAGGCGGGGTTGTGAGCGATCACGATGGCGGTGAGGTCCTTGCGGTTCTGTTCCTTGCCCGCCTTGACCGAGCCGGCCGGGGCGGTGGTGGTGTCGGCCCCCTTCGGGGTCGAGCTGGAGCGCTGAATGCCGGTGTTCATGTATGCTTCGTTGTCGTAGCAGATGTAGAGCATCTTGTGGCCGCGCTCGAGCATTCCGGAGAGCGACTGAAGGCCGATGTCGTACGTGCCGCCGTCGCCGCCGAACGCGATGAAGCCGATCTCGCGGTCGGGGATGCGCCCCTTCTTGCGAAGCGCGCGGAAAGCGGTCTCGACGCCGCTCATCGTGGCGGCGCTGTTCTCGAAAGCGTTGTGAATGAACGGCGTGCGCCACGCCGTGTGCGGATAGAGCGTGGTCACCACTTCCATGCAGCCCGTCGCGCTGCCGCAGACCAGCGGGGTCTCGGCGGCCAGAAGCGCCTGGCGCAGGACGGTGGGGCCGGTGCAGCCGGCGCAGGCGGCATGCCCGCCGGCGAGAAGTTCCGGCTTCGCGGAGAGCGTCTTGAGATTGATTGCCATTGTCCTATCCTCTAATCCGGCGTCCGGGAGGGTGCGTCTAGTCCCGAAGGCCGATGAATTCCACGTCGCGGTCCATGGCGCCGGACTTGCCAACCTGCTGAAGGGTCTTGAATGCTTCTGCAATCTGCTCGACTCGGATGTCGCGGCCGCCGAGCCCGTACACGAACGGGATCACCGGCTGCTTGCCGCCATACAGGCTGGAGCGCACTTCATGGAAGAGCGGGCCGCCTTCGATGCCGAAGGAGATCGAGCGGTCGAACACGCCGACCACCTTGGCCTTGGAAAGCGCCTGGCGAAGCTGCTTGATCGGGAAGGGGCGGAACGCCCGCAGCTTGAGCAGGCCGGCCTTGACCCCCTGCTCGCGGGCGACGTCCACGGCCACGCGGGCCGTGCCGCAGGTGCTGCCCAGCGCGACGAGCACCACCTCGGCGTCCTCCATGCGGTATCCATCCATCAGCCCGTACGGCCGCCCGGAGAGCTTGCCGAACTCCGCGCCGACCGATTCAATGACCTCGAAGGAGTTGCGCATGGCTTCGACCTGCTGCCGCTTGTGCTCGAAGTACCACTCCGGCAAGTCCAGCGGGCCGAAAGTGTACGGGTTCTCCACGTCCAGCAGCGCGCGGTCGGGCTTGTACACGCCGACGAACTGCGACACCGCCTCGTCCTTCAGCATGGCCACCGGCTCGTTGGTGTGGCTGATGATGAAACCGTCGAAGCAGATCATCGTGGGGAGAAGGACCTTCGGGTTCTCCGAGATCCGGAACGCCTGGATGACGGTGTCGTACGCTTCCTGGCCGTTCTCGCAGAAAAGCTGAATCCAGCCGCTGTCGCGGCAGCCCATGCTGTCGGAGTGGTCGCAATGGATGTTGATGGGGCCGCTCAGGGCGCGGTTCACTTCCGGCATGACGATGGGGAGCCGGTTGGAGGCGGCGATGTACACCACTTCCCACATCAGCGCGAGGCCGTTCGCGGAGGTGGCGGTGAAAGTGCGCGCGCCGGCGGCGGAGGAGCCAATGGCCGCGCTCATCGCGCTGTGCTCGGATTCCACCAGGATGACTTCCGTGTCCACCTTGCCGTTCGCCACGAACTCGGCGAACTTGTGCATCAGTTCCGTCTGCGGGGTGATCGGGTACGCGGCGGCGACGTCGGGCTTGCATTGCCGGAGGGCATGGGCGGCCGCGTCATTGCCGGTGAGGGATTCGAATTTCGCCATTGCCGTTAGTCCTTCTTGATTTCGCTCTCGAGTTTCATGGTGATTGCGGTGACTTTCTTGGGGCACTCCGCGGCGCAGATGCCGCACCCCTTGCAGTGCTTGTAGTCGATGCCGGTGATCTTCCCATCCTTGGCCTGAATGGCCGAGTCGGGGCAGAAAATCCAGCAGCGCAGGCAGTTGATGCACTTCTGCTTGTCATGGATCGGGCGATACGTACGCCAGCCCGATACGTCCTTCTCGTCGCTGTTGCCCCCCTTCGGGACGATCCCGCCGGTGGCCAGCTCTCTCCAGTTGGGCAGCTTGCTCATCCTTCTTTAACCTCCTCAAAGGCGCGGCGGATGGCGCGGAAGTTCCCCTGCACAATCCGGTCACCCTTGGACTTGAACTTCTTCTCGACGTCCGCGAGGATCGTCTCGAGCTTGAGGATCGGCATCACCTTCATCAGCGCGCCCATCATCGGGGTGTTCGGAATGGAGCGGCCGATCTCCTCGATGGAAATCTGCGTCGCGTCCACGGTGTACACCTTCGCGTTCTTGATCTTGAGCTGCTTGCGCAGTTCGGCGGGGGCCTTGGCGGAGTTGATCAGGATCATCCCCCCCTCCTTGAGGCCGTCGCTGACGTCCACGGAATCGAGCAGCGTCGGGTCGAGGACCACGACGATGTCCGGGGCGTAGATCGCGCTGTGGACATAGATCGGCGTATCGCTGATCCGGGTGTAGCCGCGGATGGGCGCGCCTTCGCGCTCCGGGCCGTAGTCGGGGAAGCCCTGGCTGTACTTTCCTTCCTCCAGCGCGACCGCGGCGACCAGCGTGGCGGCCGTCTTGGCCCCCTGCCCGCCTCGGGCGTGCCAACGAATTTCCACCATCTTTTCAGGCATGAATGTCACTCCAACTTCAAGAATAAATCGAGCGGCGGCAAATGGTTGCGCCTACGTGGAGTCTCAGCACTGCGAGCGAACAAAGGCTCTTCGTCGCTACGCTCCTCGCAATCGCGGCAACGTAACCAACGTATTACGTTTTCGCATAGCGTTTAAAATGCGACGAACGCGGAAAGAATCAGTTTAGCTCGGGTGAGAAGAACTGTCAAGCATTGGATGGAAATGGTCAATGGGCAACGGTCAATTGCCAATGTTCATTGACCATTGACAATTCCCCATTGCCCATTGAGTTACTTCGGCGGCACGACGGGCGGCAGAGGCTTCGCCTCCTCGGTCTTTTCCTCCAGCTTGTAGGAAGCGCCGAACCCGCCCTTCTGGAGACCTTTCAAGTGGAGTTCGGCCTTCTTCCCGTCGATGGCGGAAGCGGCCGTCTTGCCGTAGGCGACCATCCAGTAGTAGCGGGCGGCGTTCTCGCGGTCACCGAGGTCATCCTCGCACACCGAAGCGGCGCGCATGAGCGCGTCGCGCGTGGTGGCGGGATTGGAGAGATAGCACATTTCATAGAACTTCACGGCGCGCGCATAGTGCTTGTCGTCGCCGCTGGAATAGTAATCACCCAGCGCGTAGGCGGCCGGCTCGACGGCGGTGCTGGTGGGGTACTTCGTGAGGATCTCGCGGTACACCCCCGCCGCCTCTCCCATGCGCTTGGACTTGACGATGCCCAGCAGACCGGTCCCCTTCTTCATCGCATCAGCATCGGCCAGGAGCTTGTCGGCGTCGGCGTTAGCCTCCTTCGCCTCGGGCGCGGGGATGGAATCTTCCCAGTTGACGAAAGCCACGTGACGCGCAGCGTCGTAATCCTTGATCTCGGCTTCGACCTTCTTGAGATTGGCGGCATTGCCGCGCTGCTCATAGAACGCCTTGAGCGTTTCCAGTTGCTGCCGGTACTGTGCGCGGGCCTGATCGAGGCCGGCGACGACCTTGGCCTCATCGGTGGTGGAGATGCTCTTGGCAACCATTTCCTGCTTGTGGCGGCTGCAATATTTCTCGCCGTCGGGGATCGCCTGGAAGCAGATCGGGCAGAACGCCGCCAACGCCATCGCCGCCGAGATGAACAAGCCAATCACCGCCATCGCCACCACGCGCGCTTTCATCGGAATCTCCTTTAGCATCGAGCAGACCGGGGCCAAGTACAAAGGGATTATAGCTCTAGCAACTGGGGAGACGCAAACATAAGGACGGATAGTTGTACACATGGCCTTGTGCTTTGGATGGCGCTCTTCCGTACGGATACATATTGCTCAGGGGCACTTGGGTCCGCTTAGCCAAACTGCCACACACGAGCCAACAACCAAAAGTGAATAGAAGAGCGACCCGCTGCACTCAAACAGCACCCAACGGGAATGCTCAGGCATTGCCTTCCACCGTGCCCATGTTTCACACCGTTTGTCTCGCCAACTTTTGTCTTCCTTTTCCAGCAAGCCTTCGGGATACTTGACTTTCTTCGCTTTGCCTGCCGAACGTTCCAGAATGAGATATACGGCGAATAGCGAGAGAATCACTGAAACCATGCGTGCCAGCCAGTGGAAGTTGGTCTGCGCGGAACCCGACATGAGAAGCACGTTTGCCCCGAGAGTCGTTGCTGTGAACCAAAGGTGTTCCTGAAGAACGTTATCGGTTGTCTGTTCATTATTGTCATCCATGTCTTTTCCTCTCACCTCGCTCTCAGAAATCAGCCGTTTGCTTAGCCCCCCTTCGCCCGCCACCCCCGCACCTTCAGCTTCAGCAGCATCGTCAATCCGCGGAATGATTCGCCGGGGTTGATCTTGGACTCCCCCGCCTTCCGGTCGACGAACGTGATGGGGAATTCGGCGGGTTGGATGCCGAGCCGGGAGCAGCGGTAGAGAAGTTCCTCCAGGACGGCGTAGCCGCGGGCGGTGAGGGTGACCGGCTCCAATCGCTCCAGAATGTCACGCCGGTAGCAGCGGAAGCCGGAGGTGCAGTCGCGCAGATTGACGCCGAAGATGAGGCGCGTGAGGATATTGGCCATCGCGCTGTTGAACTTGCGCATCAGCCCCCAGTCCTGAACCGCCCCCCCCGCCACGTAGCGCGAGCCATGCGCCGCCCCCTGCGCCTCGGCTAGCCGCCGAAGCTGCGGCAGGACAGCGGGGTTGTGGGAAAAGTCGCTGTCCATTGTGCAGGCGTAATCAGCCCCCTCCTTCAGCGCCAGCGAGAGTCCATCGCGATACGCCGTGCCGAGGCCCAGCTTGCCCGCCCGGTGCAGGATGCGGATGCGCGGGTTCGAGGCGGCGAGTTGATCGACGACTTCGCCGGTGCCATCGGGGGAGTTGTCATCCACCACCAGGACGCGCCATTCCGGGCCGTTCGCCAGGACGCCGGCGATGACGGCGGCGATGTTCGGGCGCTCGTTGTAAGTGGGCATGACGACGGTGCAGTTCATGCGGGGTAGGATAACAGAACGCAGGAATGGACTCAACGTTCAGTGTACAACTGCCATGAACAACTGACGTTCGCCCGCCCTGCTCCTTCCTTCGCTTGACTTAGCGCCGCTCCTCCGTCATATTACTCGGTCTGAGGCGCATATGGTCCGCAGCGATCCAATGACCCTTTTTCTACCGGAGAGTCATCAAAATGGCAAAGCAGGATGTCGGCCTTATCGGCCTGGCGGTGATGGGAGAGAACCTGGTGCTGAATATGGAGAGCAAGGGGTTCTCCGTGGCGGTGTTCAACCGCACCATCGAGAAGGTGGACGCGTTCGTGAATGGTCGCGCCAAGGGGAAGAATATCGCCGGCTACCACAGCTTGCAGGAGTTCGTGGCGGCGCTGAACCGCCCCCGCAAGGTTATCATGCTGGTCAAGGCGGGCGAGGCGGTGGATGATTTCATCAATCAGTTGATCCCCTTGCTCGAACCGGGCGACATCATCATCGACGGCGGCAACAGCCACTTCCCGGACACCATCCGCCGCACGGCGCTGGTCGAAAGCAAGGGACTGCTCTACATCGGCACCGGCGTCTCCGGCGGCGAAGAGGGCGCGCTCAAGGGCCCCTCGATGATGCCCGGCGGCAGCCCCGCCGCCTGGCCGCACGTCAAGAACATCTTCCAGAAAATCTGCGCTCAGACCGAAGAAGGCGAGCCCTGCTGCGAGTGGGTGGGTGAGAACGGCGCGGGGCATTTCGTCAAGATGGTCCACAACGGCATCGAGTATGGCGACATGCAGATGATCTGCGAGGTCTACCAGATCATGAAGCAGGGCCTCGGAATGACCAACGAGGAGATGCACGAGGTCTTCAAGGCCTGGAACGAGGCGGAGTTGAAGTCCTACCTCATCGAGATCACCCGCGACATCCTCGCGTACAAGGATGAGCAGGGCCAGGCCGTGGTCGACCTGATCCTCGACACCGCCGGGCAGAAGGGAACGGGCAAGTGGACGGTGCTGGCGGCTCTGGATGAAGGCCAGCCGCTGACGCTGATCGGCGAAGCGGTCTTCGCCCGCTGCCTCTCCGCGATCAAGGAAGAGCGCGTGGCGGCCTCCAAGGTGCTCAAGGGCCGGCCCAAGAAGATCCGCGGCGACAAGCAGGCGATGCTCGAAGACCTTCGCCGCGCTCTCTACGCCTCCAAGATCATCAGCTACGCGCAGGGCTTCCAGCTCATGCGCTCGGCGGCAAAGACGTACAAATGGAACCTGAACTACGGCGGGATCGCGCTGATGTGGCGCGGCGGCTGCATCATCCGCTCCATGTTCCTCGGGAAGATCAAGGAAGCGTACGTCCGGAAGCCGGACCTCACCAACCTGCTGCTCGACCCGTTCTTCGCCGACGCCGTCCTCAAGGCCGACAAGTCCTGGCGCAGCGTGGTGGTCAAAGCCACGAAGTACGGCGTGCCGGTGCCGACGATGAGCTCCGCGCTGGCGTTCTTCGACGGCTATCGCTGCAAGCGCCTGCCCGCGAACCTGCTCCAGGCGCAGCGCGACTACTTCGGCGCCCACACCTACGAACGCGTCGACAAGAAACGCGGCGAGGTGTTCCACACGAACTGGACCGGACATGGCGGCACGACCAGCGCGTCGACGTATACGGTGTGATAACGAAGGAATTGCGAATAGCGAATGGCCAATAGCGAATTGCGAACGGCGCCCGGTGACGATCTCTCGGAACGGATGCTGGTCTTCGCCACGCGCGTCTTCAGGTTGACAAAGGCGCTGCGCAAAGACGTACACAGCCGCCACGTGGGCCAGCAGCTATTCAGAGCATCCACATCCGCAGGCGCGAACTACGAGGAAGCCCGCGGAGCCGAATCACGGGACGACTTTGTTCACAAGATGGGCGTCGTATGGAAGGAAGTGAAGGAAGCGCGGTTCTGGCTTCGTTTTATTCATCGAGCCGAGTTGGTAGCTCCTGAACGAGTGGAACCACTGTTGAAGGAGGCCGAGGAACTGAGCAAGATATTCGGCAGCAGCATCAAGACCGCGAGAGTGCGCGGCTTTGAAAAAGCGTGACATTCGCAATTGGCAATTCGCTATTCTTCATTCGCCATTGATTCGTTAATGAGGAGCCCGGCATGTGTAATTCATACCTGATGAACATGTTCTCTCTCGAAGGCCGCACGGCGGTTGTGACCGGCGGCGGCGGCGTGCTGTGCAGCCTGATGGGCGAAGCGCTCGCGGCGGCCGGCGCCAATGTCATCCTCTGGGACATCCGCCAGGAAGCGCTCGACGAGAAGGTCGCCAAGATCCGCAAGGCGATCAAGAATGACGAGCGCGTCAACTCCGTCCAGGTGAACCTCATGGACGAAGAGTCCATCAAGGCCGCGATCGAAAAATCAGTCAAACTGTACGGCCAGGTGGACATCCTGATCAACGGCGCGGGAGGCAACCGCGGCAAAAGCACCCTCCAGGAGGTCAAGGCGGAGGATGTTGAATTCGTCCTCAAACTGAACCTGCTCGCCGGCTGCATCCTTCCGATCAAGCACTTCTCCAAGTACTGGATCGAGAAGAAAATCAAGGCCAGCGTCATCAACATCGCCTCCATGTCCTCATACAACCCGCTGTCCGGGGTCTATGCGTACAGCGCAGCCAAGGCGGCGGTGATGAATCAGACCGTGGCGCAGGCCAAAGAACTGGCCCCCTTCGGCATTCGCGTCAACGCCATCGCGCCGGGGTTCCTCATCGCCGACCAGAACCGCGCATTGCTGCTGAACCCGGACGGGTCGCTCACCGCGCGCGGGCAGGCCGTCATCGCACACACGCCGTACGGACGCTTCGGCGAAGCGCACGAGCTCTGCGGCGCGGTGATCTTCCTCATGTCGAACCAGGCGGCGGGGTTCGTGTCCGGCATTACCCTGCCGGTGGATGGCGGGTATCTGGCGTTTAACATCTAAGGCGAATTGCCTGTAGGGGCGCAGCATGCTGCGCCCTGTCACATCACTCACAAAGGAGGAACACCACATGGCTGCTGCGCACCACGAAGCGCTTCAGGCGCTCCCCAAGAAGCACGACTTCTTCATCGGCATCGACTCGGACGGCTGCGCGTTCGACACGATGGAGATCAAGCACAAGGAATGCTTCTGCCCCAACTTCATCGACAAGTTCCATTGCCAGGCGATCAGCAAGTACACGCGCGAAGCGTGGGACTTCGTGAACCTGTACTCGAAGTGGCGCGGCTGCAACCGCTGGGAGGCGGTCGTGCGCGTGATCGACCTGCTCCATGACCGCGAAGAGGTCAAGCGCCGTGGCGCGAAAGTCACCGAGGGGAAGTACATCAAAGAGTTCGTCAAGAACAACAAGGTGCTGAGCAACGACACCCTCAAAGCGGCCATCGCGCAGGCGACCGGCCCGGCCAAGAAGGAACTGGAGGAGGCGCTGGTCTGGTCGAAGGCGGTCAACGACAGCATCGCCCAGATGGTCCACGACGTGCCCCCCTTCCCGTTCGTCCGCGAGTCGCTGGTGAAGGCGAAGCCGAAGGCGGACATGATCGTCGTCAGCCAGACCCCCACCGAAGCGCTGGTCCGCGAGTGGAAAGAACACAGCATCGACGGCTTCGTCAGCCTCATCGCCGGGCAGGAGATGGGAAGCAAGACGGAGCATATAAAGTTTGCCACCGAAGGCAAATACGACAAGAGCAAGATTCTGATGATCGGCGACGCGCCGGGAGACTTCAAGGCCGCGCGCGCGAACAACGCGCTCTTCTTCCCGATCAACCCGGGCGCCGAGGACACCTCCTGGCAATTATTCTTTGAAGAAGCGCTGGACAAATTCCTCGCCGGCACGTACGCTGGAGCCTATGAGCAGAAGCTGATCGCGGCCTTTGACAAGCTTCTGCCCGAAACGCCGCACTGGAAGAACGCCTGACGGGAGTGTTCACCGCGGAGACGCGGAGGACGCAGAGAACAACGGTTCTTCGTAACTGATTAAGTTGAGCCGGCTTCAGCATACCCCATGGCCGGCGCATGAGCCCCTCTTGCGCCGGTACAGCTGAAGTCGGCTCGCTTGATTTAATGAAACGTCGGGGTCACGCAAAGCCGCAAAGGCGCAAAGAACGAGAGGAGAGGGTGGATGAAGAGATTCAGCGATCACATAACGCGCGGGGTAACGGGGGCGCTGTTCGTGCATGGCATCCTGGTGTTCTTAATAGGCCTCCAACTATTCGCAGTTTCACGTGATTATCTCAAACACCCCTGCGGAACACTCCGGTGGCGCATCTACCCGGCAGTAGCAGGTTCCATCTTGGCGGTTCTCGCAGGTGCAGCCATTGCGACCTTCTGCAAGCTCCGCCAGAGAAGATCATTCGACGGCTCAGCCGCAGCATGCCTGTCAGCGACGTTCAAGACCCTGTTCGTGGCTGAAGTGGTGGTCGTATTCGGCTTCGGCAGCATGATTCTCGATTGCGGTGAGATGGCGCGCAGAATGCTGCTCTGGGCTGTGGTTCTGAATTTGTTCCTGCTTGGGTGGTCTGGGCGCAAGACAAAGAGTAAATCAGACGACAGCCTGCGTGAATGAAACACGTTGCCTCGCCGTTCTTTGCGCCTTTGCGTCTTTGCGTGAGCCTCTTTTCCCCCACCCGCGCGACGAACCGCATCAACCGGCTCGCGCCGCCTCCGGACCCAGCAGAAACCCTCCGGATGGCTTGACTTTTCAGCGTCAAGAAGGATAATAGCCGCCACTGGTATTGGGCGCAGTATCATTTCCGCCGAGTGGTGGCTCAGGGGAGCCCCTGGCGCAGGAGGCACGCGGGGCACTGGCTGGCGGATACGCATCCTCTCGTCGGCCCCTCCGCCTCCGAAACATGCATCGTCCCTGGGGAGCAGTCACGATATGTTTCCGAACCTGTACAAGACCGTCATGGTCCTCGCGTTTCTGTGGGTGGGCTTCCAGATATTGTCGTCCAAGGGGCGCGTCGAAGTCGTGGACTGCGGAGTCGTCACCAGGATGGAACCGGTCGCCGACTGTCGCAGGTTTTACGAACGTGCAGCACCGGGCGAGTACAGCTTCATCGAGATCGACGGCGAGAGGTTCTTTTTGGTGAAGACTTCCCTGTCCGCCGTTGGCGTGGGGCAGAACTGCCGCGTGTACAAGAATGATCATCGGGAAGTCTGGGCGGGGCAGTGACTGGCAACGGGTGAAATAACGTCATTGCGAGGTCGGCGCGCCGCGAATCCCCTATTGCTCTGCACCGTCACCGCGCCGGCCGTGGCAATCTTCCCGTCTTCTCACCCGCTCGCCGCGAACGCCCACGTGCCTTGGGTGGTTGGGAAAAGCGGTAGATCGCCACGTTCGCGCCGATAACCGTTCGTGAGCCAACGCAGTTCTCCTCGGCGCTCACCCTTCGATGAACTCAGGGCCGTGAGCAACGTCGAACGGCTCGCGATGACGACGATTAGTGCGATGCGCACCCGCAGCCGTGTTCTTCGATGCGTATCCCGTCGGTCGCGTTGGCGAGGCGGGCCTGCGCGCCGGTGACGCGGATGGCTTTGAGCACTTCATCCGCGCGGCCGCCGGCAAAAGCGATGAATGAAGCGCAGCCGGGGATGACCTTGCAGCCGAGCGCCCCCCCTGCCACCGCGGCGGCCATCAATTCCTCCGTGCGCTCGTCGCGCAGCCCCAGGTAGTCCCCAAGCACCGCGTGCGATTCCTCCAGCAACTCCCCCAGCTTGTCGTCGTCGAACCCTTCCTCGAACTCCAGCGTCTCGATCGCCTCGCGGCAGATATCGCGCAGGCGCACCTGCGCGTACACCAGCCCCGCCTCCGCGTCGCTTATTTTGCGAAGCAGCGGCACGACCTCCTCCAGCGTGGATTTGCGGACGTCGAACGCCGCGCCGGACTGCTTCAGCGCCAGCAGCGCCTTGAGCATTTCCGCGATGGGCGCGGCTTTCGAGTCGCCGGTGGTGGCCGGGATGCTGCCGATGACGATGCCCGGCATATTGCGCTCAAGCGGTTTCGCGGCCAGCGCATCGCCCGGCTGCATCCGGAGCGTGCCGCCCAGGGTAGTGGCGTAGAGTTCGGGAATCTGGCGGCGGAAGACCGGTTCGGCGCTTCGCGCCGCGATGGCGATTTCCGCGAGATCCTGCCCGCTGAACTTCGCGAGGCCGTCATTGATCGCAAGGAAGGCCGCGATCCAGCCGACCAGCAGCGCCGGGCTGTCCGGCAACCGATCGAACCAGGGGGCGTTGGTCACGACGCGGAAGTTGTGCGCGCCGGTCAGGGGGAAGCCGCGGGCGGCGACGGCCTGCAATGCGGCGGAGAATCCCGGCAGCGCGGGGAGGCTCGTCGAGGCGTCCAGCTTGACGGATAGCGGCTTGGGGAGGCCCGGGGCGGCGATGCTACTGAACTCCCCTTCAGCGGGGGTCGCGACGATGGCCGTGCGCAGGTCAGCCGCCATGACGACGCACGGAAGCTCAAGGAAGTCCTGGTAGTCGCCGAAGAGCCTCAGCGGCCAGGGGACGGAGAGGACGAGTCCTTTGTGTTCCGCGTGCATGGAGTTCCCTTCGGGTACCGTGTCGTATCCATGGTGGAGCGCGCTGTCCTCAGCGCGCTTATTAATGCCAAATCGCGGTGAGGACACCGCGCTCCACCATGTTGCCTGATCATTCCGGCTCCGCCTCGAGCGGGCCCTCGAAAGCGGTGTCGAAGTCGAAGCCCCCCGCGAAATCCTCGCGGCGGTCTTCATCGGTCTTGCCGAGCAGTTCGTGGTCAACGAGATTGAAGACGATCTCGCCGAAGTCCGTCGTGTTGCGCACCCCCCAACTGCGAAAGACGGTGGGCGCGAGCGGGCCGAACGCCTGATGCGCGTACTGGCGGATCCCCTCCAGCAACTCCTGGCCTGTCAGGTGCCGCGCGGCCGGTTCCAGGGCGGGATCGTCCCGGCCCAGCTTCTTCTGAGTGTAGGCCAGCGCCTCGTACATGAAAAGGTACGCGGCCAGCTGGTAGCGCGGGTCCTTGGGCAGGATGCGCCGGCGAATGGCCGTTTCGAGGTCCACCGCTTCCTGGGGGGCGGAGGCGGCGCTTTCGTTCGCGTGTTCGCCCATGCGGATTACGTCTCCTCTTAACAGCAACGGCGTCCACCACAGAGACACGGAGAACGCAGAGAAAGGAACTCAGATCAACGAACTGGCAGCATGGAATCCAAATGCCGTTCTCTGCGACCTCTGCGTCTCTGCGGTGCAACAGGGCATATCTATTCCTTCTTCGGGAAGAGCGGATCGCCGCGCTGGACGCGGATGCCCTTGGGCAGGCCGCCCCATTGCAGCGCTTCCTGAAGCGGGCGGGTCTCCGGGGGCAGGCCGAGTTGCCGGCGGATCGCCCCGGCGGAAGCCGGCATGTACGGCTCGATCAGCAAGCCGAGGATGCGCACCGCTTCGGCCAGATGGTACATCGTCGCGCCAAGCTTCTCGCGCGCCCCTTCCTTGTTGAGTTGCCAGGGCTTCCGCTCCTCCACGTACGTATTGGCGCGGCGGACGAATTCCCAGATGCGCTCCAGAGCGCGGCTGAACTGGAGCGAGGTCATGCAGTCGTTCACGTCGGCGTACAGAGTCGTCGCCCCATCGGCCAGCGGGCAGGTCGGCTCGGAGGCCGGGTCGGGAATGACCCCCTCGAAGTAGCGCTCGATCATGGACAGGGTGCGGAAGACCAAGTTGCCGAGGTCGCCGGCCAATTCGGAGTTGTAGCGCTGGAGCATCGCGGCGTCGCGATAGTCGCCATCGAGGCCAAACGTAAGCTCGCGCATGACGAAGTAGCGCACGGCATCCACCCCGTACTGCGAGGCGACTTCATCCGGCTTGACGAAGTTCCCCTTGCTCTTGCTCATCTTCTTGCCGTTGTGAGTCCACCAGCCGTGGGCGAACACCATCTTGGGCTGCTCCACGCCGATGGCCATGAGCAGCGCGGGCCAGATGACGGCGTGGAACCAGATGATGTCCTTGCCGACCACGTGGACATCCGCGGGCCAGCGCTTGCGGAACTGCTCCTCATCCGCGCCGTAGCCGACGGCGGAGATATAGTTGGTCAGCGCGTCGATCCAGACGTAGGAGCGGTGCTTCGGGTCGAACGGCAGCGGCACGGCCCACTCCAGCGAGGTGCGGGTGACGCTCAAGTCGCGCAGCCCCTCGCGCACGCGGGACTTGACCTCGTTGAGGCGGAACTCCGGGCGGACGAAGTTCGGATGCTCCTCGTACAGTTTGAGGAGCGGCTCCTGGTACTTGCTCAGGCGGAAGAAATAAGTGGGCTCGGAGTACCACTCCGTCGGGCGGCCGCAGTCCGGGCACTTGGGCTTCTGCTCTTCCCCCCCCGCCAGGAAAGTCTCGCACGGGACGCAGTACCAGCCGCGGTATTCCCCTAGGTAGAGGTCGCCGCTTTCGAACAGCTTCTTGAAAATCATCTGCACAACCCGCTCGTGGCGCGGCTCGGTGGTGCGGATGAAGTCGTCATGGGAGATATTGAGCAGCTTCCAGGCGTCGTGATAGCGCTGGACGACGTTGTCGGCATGCTCCTGCGGGGTGACGCCATGCTCCTGCGCGGCGCGCTGGACCTTCAGCCCATGCTCGTCGGTGCCGGTCAGGAAATGCACATCGTAGCCGCACTGGCGATGGTACCGCGCGAGGATATCGGCGGCAATCGTCGGATACGAATTACCGATGTGCGGCTGGTCGGTGACGTAATAAATGGGGGTCGTAACGTAGTAGTTTGGCCTACTCATCGGGTTCGGTATCCTGTTGTTTCTTCGCGGGCGCCTGCGAGACGACTTTCACCTCTGCGGCGGGAAGCGTGATGCGCTGCTTGTCGGCCATTTCCACGGTCACCTGCTGGCTGGCCGGGTCCTGTCCGACGACGCACCCTTCGCCTGAGCAGGTGCAGACGCGGCAACCGCATTCCGGCAGGTTGGCGCGAAGGTCGTCATAGGTGCGGTCCTCGAAGCGCAGGCAGCACATCAGCCGCCCGCAGCGGCCGGAAATCTTGGTGGGGTCCAGCGTGGCCTTCTGGTTCTTCGCCATCTTCATCGTCACCGGTTCGAGGTTCTTGATGAAGGTCTTGCAGCAGAGCTCGCGTCCGCAATGCTCGTAGTCGGCCAGCAGGCGCGCTTCGTCGCGCACGCCGATCTGGCGCATCTCGATGCGGGTATGGTATTCCTGCGCGAGGTCCTTGACCAACTCGCGGAAGTCCACGCGCCCCTCGGCCAGGAAATAGAAAATGACCTTGGAGCCGCCGAAAAGATGCTCGACGCTCGCCAGTTTCATGGGCAACTGGCGCTGGATGATCTGCTTCTTGCAGAAATCGAACTCGCGCGGCTGCAGCACATCCTGGATTTCCGCGAGCTTCTTGAGGTCTTCGGGGCTCATGCGGCGGACGATCTCGCCCACGATCGCCGCATCCTTGTCCTCTTCGGTGTAAGCCTCGACAGGGCTTAGGATTCGGCCATGTTCGATGCCGCGCTCGGTGCGGATAACGCAGTGGTCCGACATCCGCAGGCCGCTGAAATCGGCGCGGAAGTTATCCACATGGCTCATTGCGCCGTGTCGGATGATGGCTCGGTACTTCATGGGAAGGTTCTCCGGCCGCGCCGGGAGAGGTTGCGCATTATAAGCACAACGCTCGCCGCTCCTTCTGGAGGCCGGCGAGCGCATCCCCCGACGTGGACTGTTAAACTGATGATACCAGTGGGGGCTGGAACTGTCAAGAATTGGTTGATTGACAGGCTTTAGGGTGACTGGTATTATACTTTCCGTCCGACAAGCGGAAATGCTCACGGCACGGCCCCTACGCAAGCAGCTGCACTGGAGACAGCGCAATGGAGCAACGCAATTCTCTCATCATGGCCTCCCAGATTGGCGATGTCTGCGTCGTCAACTTCCTGACCTCGCAAGTTCTCGACGAAATGAACGTCCAGCAGTTGGGACAGGAGCTGAATGACCTCATCGACAAAGAGGGGAAAACGCGGCTGGTCGTCAACTTCTCCAAAATCAAATTCCTCAGCAGCGCCGTGCTTGGAAAACTGATCTCGCTGAACAAGAAAATGACCTCGCTGAAGGGGCGCATGGCCTTCTGCGCCATCAACCCGGATATCATGCAGGTCTTCAAGATCACCCGGCTCGACAAGCTCATTGACATCTACGATGATGAAGATGCGGCAGTCAAGGGCGTCAGCAAGCCGGGGCTGTTCGGGCGCTACCGATAACCGCTGTAAGTGACGAATGACGGAAGAAATCGGGTTATTCGATAATCAGGACATCCCCTCGTCATTCGTCATTTGAACGTCCCCTCCCCTGTGCAAAGACACAACCATGAAACAACCCCTGCTGCGTTATTGCGCCTTTCTTCTCGCCTCCCTCCTGGCCCTGCTCCCTGCCCGCGCGGGAATGGCATGGGGGGATGAGACGCACCGCGCCGTTGCGCGTGGCGCGGTGGCGGCCATCCCCGATGCACTGCGCCCGTTCTTTCTGGCGAACGCCGACTACATCGCCTGCCACGCCACCGACCCGGACTACATCCCGAACCGCACCCAGGAGCAGAAAGCGGAGCACTTCCTGGACATCGACTCGTTCGGCCAGCCCCCCTTCTCGGCATTGCCACACAGCCGCAAGCAGGCGGAGGCGAAGTTCGGCGCGGAAGTCATTGCGCAACGCGGTCTGCTCCCGTGGGCCATCGAGCGCGAGTACAACAGGCTGGTCACGGCACTGAGCAGGAAAGATTATGGGGAGGCACGTCTAGCGGCGGCGCATCTGGCCCACTTCGTCGGCGACGCCACCATGCCGCTTCACGCGACGGAGAACTACGACGGACAGGAGACCGGGAATAAGGGAATTCACCTTCGGATCGAAATCGAGTTGGTCCCCCGATACCATCCCACGTCGCATATCCTGGCGGGGAAGAACTTTGCCATCGACTCCCCGGTGGAGTGGGCGTTCAAAACGATCGAAGAGAGTTGGGCGCTGTGCCCCACCGTGCTGAAAGCCGACACGGCGGCGCGCAAGGCCGCGCCGCTGGACAGCGAATTGTACTACGCCGAATTGGAAGCCGGCTGCGGCGACGTGCTCCAGAAGCGAATGGAGCTTGCCACGACCGCGCTGGCTTCCTTCTGGGCGGCGGCCTGGAAGCAGGCCGGTTCCCCGGCCCTGCCGCCGGCCACGGCGGTCGTCGTCATTGAGCCCATGCACGGCGCGGCATCGCTCATCGTCTCGCAGGATGCCCTGCGGGGCGTGCTGAAGCCGTTCGACGCGATGGCGTATTGCGAATCGGAAGCTCCGAACCATCTGCGCGGATTCTCCCTCCAGTTCATCACCGCGGTCAACGACGCTGAGGGCGGGAAGATGCCGAACGGGCGCCGCTTCGGTGGCGACCTGCGCGATTCGCTCGGGATGGCCATCCGCGCGCTGGATCAGTTCCCCGGCAGCTGCCGCATCATTATCCTGTCCAGCGAGGGCTGGCGGCCGGAACCCGCCCTTCTCGACGAAGCGCGCACTATGAAGGAAAAAGGGATACGGGGGCTGTTCCTGGTGCGGGATGACAGGGAGTCCTCCACTCAGGCCGAGGAACTGGCCAGGCTCTCCGGCGGGAACTTGATCCGGCTGGCCGGGAAAGCCTCAGCCGATGAGGAAGTGAAGGACCGTCTGCCTGCGCTGATGGGACGAGGCGGGGAATAGCGGAACAGGGACAAACGCGGACGGACAACGCCGCAGAGCCAGGCAACGACCGGATCTCCCCCGCCCCTTCCCCGTTGCTTGCCGCAACCTCTTGCTATATACTCGCCTAAGTGATTACGGTTCACACGGTTTTGCCAGTGGTGCTTCATCATGAACAACTTCAGTCCGATCGAGGAAATCTTCGAGGAGCTCCGCGCGGGGCGCATGGTCATTCTGGTGGACGACGCGCGCCGCGAAAATGAAGGCGACCTGACCATGGCGGCGGAGTTCATCACGCCGGAGACGGTCAACTTCATGCTCAAAGAGGCGCGCGGGCTCATCTGCGTCCCCATGCCGCCGGAGCGCGCCGCGCATCTGGGGCTGACCATGCAGACTACGGAGAACACCTCCGCGCTCGGCACGGGCTTCACCGTAACGGTGGACTCGCGCATCGGCACCACGACCGGCGTCTCCGCCGCCGACCGCGCCCACACCATCCTGGCCCTGGCGGACGACAACACCCGCCCGGAGGATCTCGCGCGCCCCGGCCACATCTTCCCTCTGCGCGCGCGCAAGGGAGGCAGCCTCGTCCGCGCAGGCCAGACCGAAGGCTCCGTGGACCTCTGCCGCATGGCCGGCCTCAAGCCCGTCGCGGTGATCTGCGAGATCATGAACGAAGATGGCACCATGGCGCGCGTGCCCCAACTGGAGGAGTTCTGCAAGAAGCACAACATGAAGATGTGCTCCACGGCGGACATCATCAGCTACCGCCGGCATAATGAGCGGCTCGTGGAGCATCGCGTCTCTTGCCGCCTCCCCACCCTGTGGGGGGATTTCATGTGCCACCTCTATGGCACCACCGTGGACGACGATCTCCACCTCGCGATGTGCAAGGGGGATATCGGGCCGTCGGGCAGCAAGACAGCCAAAATTCACAATGAGCCGGTGCTCGTGCGCGTTCATTCCGAATGCCTCACGGGAGACACCCTCGGCTCCATGCGCTGCGACTGCGGCGCGCAGCTTCACCATGCGATGCAGATGATCGAGCAGGCCGGCACGGGCGTCGTCCTGTACATGCACCAGGAAGGGCGCGGCATCGGCCTGGAGAACAAGCTGCGCGCGTATACGCTCCAGGAGCAGGGGATGGACACCGTGCAGGCCAACGAGTATCTCGGCTTCGGCGCGGACGAACGGGATTACGGCATCGGCTCCCAGATTCTGTCGGACCTTGGATTGCGGAAATTGCGGCTCCTGACGAACAACCCGCGCAAGTACAAAGCGCTCACCGCGTACGGCCTCGAGATCGTCGAGCGCATGCCGATCGTCATCGCATCAAACCCGGAAAACGAACGCTATCTCGACACGAAGCGCCAGAAGCTCGGGCATCTCATTTAGCCGCAGCCATTCACCAACAGGCGGGAGGCGGAACAATGCACAAGCTGCGAATCGTCGCCGAAGATGCCGGAATCACCATGACGGCTGATCTGAACGACTCGGAGACCGCAAAGAAGCTGGTGAAGACCCTCCCGGTGGAATCGCACGCGCAAATCTGGGGGGAAGAAGTCTACTTCGAACACGATTGCCTATTGGTCCCCCGGCCACGCCTTCTGCATCTTCTTCGGGCAGGAGCCATACAGCCCCGTGAACCTCCTCGGCGTTCTGGAGGGAGATGCGAAGCTCTTCGCGCGCGTCCGCTCAGGGGACAAAATCAGGCTGGAACTGATCGCGGCAGGCAAGAAGACGGGACACCCCCCAGCGGCGAAGAAGTAGCGCAGACAGTTCGGGGCCCGTTTTGGAACCAGCAGCGGCGCAGCACCTATCCGCCTCCGCCCGTTTAGCGGGCCTGTAGGGGCAAGGCATGCCTTGCCCTGAGCCACTTCGCCTTTCAACCCCCGGAGGAAAAGGGGTCAGGCTGCTTTTCGCGTTCGAAAAGATGCCTGACCCGCTTTTCCGTAGCCCCCCCGCTCTCAACGCCCGGACCGCGACAGAACCAGGGGTCTGGCTGCTTTTCGCGTTCGAAAAGATGCCTGACCCCCTCTTCCGTAACACAACGCTCGGACCGTGACAGGACATCGGGAGTGGCTCCCCCCGTACATGACGGGCAGACTTTCCCCCTGCGCTTCCGGCGCTCACGCCGGCAGTTGTCTGTTCCGTATCCCGTAGGACACGATAATTGGGTGCGTCGGGTGCGACGGGGTGCGCCCATGCGTCGGGGGCGTCTGGCAAGACGGTGCGACGGTGCGACGGGCACGACAAAGAACAGACAACTGCCCTGCGCCATTCCCTCCAATAAACCATGGTGGAGCGGGCTGTCCCAGGTGCGCCGTGCGCACCGCTCAGCACGCTCGTCATATCGCGCTGTCCCAGGTGCGCAGTGCGCACCGCCCGGCGCGCTTGCGTCATATGTAATCGCCCTCAACGCCGCCGCGGCCTGAGGGACGTTATCTTCTCAGCCCGTACTTTCGTTCATTCCGCATTCTGCACTCACCTTGCCCTTCACCTATATCAGGAAATGGGCGACAAGCCTATCCTCCTCTTTCTCTCAGTTTTCAGTCTTCAGTTCTCAGTTTTAAGTTCTCGCCGTTTGTCTTCATCCTTCCATACCTATCAGGGTTCGTACACCACGAAATCGCGGACCCCCTTGTCATTCCCGCCCCAAACCCTCAATATTTAATTCTGCCCCTTTTCTCGTTCTCGTAGGGGCGCAGCATGCTGCGCCCTCCGTCGTTCTGCATTCTGACCCGTGCCGGGCGCGGAATCTGAGCTTATCGGCGTGGCGCTGATGAGCCACTCCGCCGCGGCGCATACGCTCAACCACCGCCGCCGCCCCTGCCTCAATGGACAGACCGCCTGTGCGGTGTTTGAGTCGCGACACGAGCTGATGAAGGCCTACACCAGACCCAAACGAAAGGAGGTAATTGACTGGATAACGAGGGAGGCGCTGGATATACTCTCCCGTGAAGGGTTATCCGGCGCCGATGCCCAGGACGCCGCGTG
>CAIUPP010000132.1 GCA_903901045.1 uncultured Planctomycetota bacterium | reverse complement strand
GCTGTGGTAGCGCAGCTTCAGCCGCACACTTGGGGCACTTGCTAACAAGGGACAATCGTTCTCCGCATTCGGGGCAGAACTTCGGTGCGCCTTCGATTTGCTTCCTGCATTTCGGACATTCGGTCATTGCCATTCCCCTTCACCTCTAGAGTACTTCGTCCCGCTCACACTTCAGCGAACAGCATACCCCTTCGCCCCCCAAGCTTCAATAACGAAATCGCCCCTTCGGAATCCCCGGATGCCGGTCTTAACTATTCTCGACCCAGACTGATAATATCCCTGGACGATATCAAGAATGTGGTGATGCGAGCGGCGTTTGAGGCGGCGACGAACGGGCAGGTCATTATGCAGTCGGGGCTATGCAGGTGTGCAGATGAGGAAATGCCTCTGAACGGGTCACGACGGATTGGGTTGGCTCCTTGACAGGTACTTGGAGGCGGCGTAGCATGTCGTCAGGTCGGGCTATCGGACAGGGTCGCTTCGGTACTCAATTTCCACCGCCTTTTGGGACGCGCAAGTGTCATAGTCAAAAGGCAAATCTGAAAGGGCATAACGTTGAACCTAGATGCAATACTCCGGGGAATCATCAGCAACATTCCGAGTCAGCGGGCATTCGACAGCCACTACGTCATTCGGGAACTGCTGAGGGTTGACTCTGATGCCTACATCCGATTCGTCTCGGCATTTGCTGCCGGGCCGACCCCAACCCTGACCGCTCACCAGCAGATTGGCCTCGCCATTGACGCCTTTGCGCAACAGAATCCCAGCCTACTTGTACGGCTTCCATATCAGTCGCACTCCTTCAACATCCGAGAACACGCGAGCGAGTGCGCGTTGTGGCAACGACTATAGCTCGGGCTTCTCACATTCGTAGGTCATGGAGGGTGAATAGTGCATCGCTACAGAGCGGGAACTTTAACTGGACTCTTGTTCTTGGCTTGCTTGGCGTTCACCGGGTGTCCCCAAAAGGATGCACCGACCAGCAACTCGTCACCAACTGAAACAACGCCAGGCGTAACCGTCAGTCCCCGAGCCAAGGTGGACGGTCCGGTCCCTACTCACGGGCCACAGCCGGTCTCCGATGGAATCGCTACTGGTAACACGGCAACCCTAAGCGTCGAGGACTACAAGAAAGGAATTCCTCTTCTCTCCAGGTTGCCAATGGAAACGACCGACGCTGGCGATAGTCGGCAGTATTCCTGGAAGAACGTCTCGGCATGTGGGCAAAGGCATTGGTTGCGCTTCTATGACTATCACAAGACTGGTGCCATTGACTGCGTGCTCTTCTTCGTCGTCTTGCCCGATGTGGCCGACAGTGAAGACGTGAAGATAGACGGACTACTCCTGATCTACAACGTCTTGAAGATAGCTGGCAACAAGGACGTGAGCGAGAGTGAGTTCTTGTCATCCCTGAAGAAGCAGATTCAGGCAACGGCGCTCTCAAATGTAGGGACAAGCTTCAACCTCGAACGACATTATAAGGCGGCAAGACTCAGTGCCACAGTTGAACGCACAAAGGACGGCTTAACACTCCTCGGTACCATCGACCAGTTGCGTCTTGCCGAGCCGACTCAAGAAGAGAATACTCGGGAAGTATCTGGTGCCGGAGATGTCAGGACGAAGCGTGATACCAGCCGAAAGGACGAATTTGCCGCTGCCATGAGTGCGTCAGGCATTACGCTGCCGGAATGGCTGACTAACTGCCCAGACTTTAGGACGTTCTTGGACGTTTATGAAAACACGGCCCCGATGAAGACCGACACGGCGTCGCTGAAAGAGTATCTGACGTATATACGTGAGAAGAAGGCAAGAATGTTGGGCGAGGAAGATAAAATGCGGGCGAAGCTGGATTCCAACGGATTCTTCGCAGAAATCATCGCAGACTTGGACAAGCCGGACCCGCGGAGATACGGAGAATACGGCGCGACTACGGACGAGACACGACGCCACGTAAGAGGAATGGCCGCTGGCGTGATTGACAGGCAGCTTGATGAATTCTGGGGGGAGGCCGTTGCCAACGCGCAAATGTCGCAGCGCAAGGCTCTTCCCACAAATCTCGATTACTGGCAGCGACTAGGTGAACAAGAGCAATTCGAGTTTCAGCAAGCTGACCCTCCGAACTTTGGATACGGTTACGGGCGGAATTGCCTATCGTATAGTTTTCGCGAGACTTGCTCTGTCGACAAGGAAGAACGTCGAGGCCACGGCGCGGGGGCTACCATTGTTATTAATGCCAAAGGGGCCGTTATTTCATTGACCATAACTTTGGGCGAAAGTAAGTCATTTGACTCCAACATTTTTTCGTACCCCGCGAACATCCAGAGACCTTATTATGCCGCCAAACTGAGGGAACGCTTCACGCAGCTCCCAAGATGGCTTCCCAATGCACTCGGGTCGGTCTTTCCAAACCACCCCGAGTCCGTACAGACTATACTGGCCAAGCTGAAGGAAATCGCTAGCAGCAGTGATGAGCAGCTGGCTAAGATGAACAAGCAGACAGGTCGTGGTAGCGAATCCCTTAATACTTGGGAAAGCGATGCCCTTGTCGTTTCCGATATCCGCGTTAGGCCGTATTTTCTGTTTTCCGAAGCAGTTTTGTTTCTGACGCCACGAGAAGCAGAGGCAATGGACATGTCAGCAAACACGTTGGAGGAGGCGGGAAACAACATCCTCAAACGCACAAGGAACTTTGAGGAAAGAGTTAAGTAAACGGAGCCTGTGGCCGTTCACGGAAACTCATTTGACGCCGGATTTCCCATGTGCGGTTATGACCAACCGTGACTGCCGTTCAATTAATGGCGTCACATCGAACACAAATCGCCCTTCAGCCCTGTCGTTATCCATCCGCACCCACGCGACATCACACTGCATGCAAAGGTTTATAAACTTCATCGGCGTATATAGGCCAAGCACGACTTTGCTTCGTTGCGCATGAATTCCGATTCACGCCATCACAACACTGAACATGGCCGAGTCCTGAACGATTGCGTCACGTCAGCCGAGAGTGCTATTTGAGAAAATACCCTCTTCCGATCCGGAAACACCTGTTTCCGCTATTTGACGCCTGAAGGGCACACGACTTCTGTAGCCAGAGCCATGACCCTACCGATTACCCAATCCTAAGTGCCAGTCCCCATTCCATGACCCGCCTCGCACCCGCCCAAGCGCTCGCTCCGACGCTGCTTGCGGACTGATCCAATCTTTCCTTCGCTTCGATGAAGGTTCGTCCAGCAACAAGCACGGCCTTTAGCCGGCCTTCCTCTACGCTTGAGTATTTGGATCAGCCAAAAGGTTTATAAACTGCATCGTCTTATCGATCGTATCGAATAGGTAGTCACCTATCGATAGGAGGAATAAGCGGAAAATGTCCCAACCAGAAATATCATTCAAGGTCGGCGCAGTACGCGCAGCCATCTTCATGAACACCATGCAGCGCGGCCCCAAGACCGTGAACATCGGCAAGGTGATCCTGGAAGTCAGGTACAAAGATAAGGACGGCCAGTGGAAGAGCACTCACAGCATGAGCGCCAACGAACTTCCCAAGGCCATTCTGGCACTTCAGAAAGCCTACGAATACCTGATGATCAAGAAAACCGACGGCCCATCCGGCGATGCCGGCGACGACGGTGACGATGCGGGAATGTCTGTGCCGGTCGAACGGATCAACTGAGTACCGAAAGCTTTATAAGGCCCCGTGACCTCGCTTCTTCGGAGGTGAGATTATGTCACGAGGAAGACCCATTAAGTGTCCATACTGCAAGTCGAGCGATACGGTTGCCAAAGGCCATCGCAAGACTACCACGCTTGGCCTGCGCCCATTGCGCAAGTGCAAGAAATGCGGCAGACGGTTCACATACGCGAAGAAAGCCCAGAAGGCTCCTTCCGCTCTGAACCACCCGTAACACCCGGAATAACCCCGGAATAAGTACCCCTCATTCTTTGCCCTTCCAAGGATCAATACCCTCGGAAGGGCCTTTTTGTTTTCAATGCCCGGAAAGGAGGATCCATAACGCTTCTTCGTCTGACCGAATATCTCATGCAGCACGATGAACGGCCTTCACAACGAGCGGGCGAAGAGATGATTTGGGGCTGTTGTCAGTGACTGACGCACGCGCGAAGTTTGGGATCAACGGCGGCCTTGGCCGCCCCTTTCATTTAAGGAGAGCAACGATGACACCAGCGCAATTCGTGGCAAGTCGGGAAGTCAGGAGGTTGGCGCTTCAAGACATCGGACGAAGGCTCAACACCGTGGCGGATCGGTTCCTGGCCCTATGTGCTGGGGATGACGCAGCGGCAAAGCGATCTTTGATGCAGATAGGCGCTGAGCCGCAATTGAAGGAGATGCTGCTGTTGGCCGTGGACACGGTCGTGAGTCGGAGACAGAGGCGGATCGATTACGTACTGGACGGCTTTCGCATTCGCTGGCCTGGACGGTGAAGGACGGCGGATTCAACTGGCACATATCAGATATCAGAGAGGAGGTGAATCATGTTTTACATCTTGGCCGTTGCGGACCGTGGGCTGGTGAGTCACGCGGAGGCATTCCGTACCCGCAAGGCGGCTGAAGAAGGGCTGGTGAACTACTTGAGGGAGAACGAGTGCTATGACGGGTCCGGCAGTATGCGCGCCATACGACGCTGGCTCAGAGAGCACGATGAGCGATTGAGCGTGGAGATCGTCGAGCAAGCGGAGGACTTCGGCGCCGAGGATCAGATGGCCGCCCTGCGCCGCATCTATGACATTCTCTACCTTGACCTCAGCAAGAGCGGAGAGTTCTACAACCAGGACAAAACGTGGGACGCTGATACGACCACCGCGATTGCCGAAATCGTGCGCCCATTCTTTCCCAGACCACCCGCCTGATTCCTCACAGTTGTACGTTTTATTAATCGGCCCCGGCACAGTGTCTGGGCTTTTTCCTTTTCTGGAGGAGAAAACGATGCGACTCGAAAAGGGACTCAACCCCAATTGCAGCGAGGCCGTATTCCGTTTCTACACGGAGGACCCGAAGGTCGCTCATACGATCCTTCAGGCCTTTGCCGACGAGGTGGGCGAGACGAATGAGCACCCGGTCGAGATTATTCCGACCTTCCGTCACATGGAGGAGGTGAAGCGCATCACATTCTCAGCGTGCGCCGGCATCGGCGATCCGGTGACCAAGTGCATCTGGGAGCCGAAGAAGAAGGCGTTTGTCCTGTGCATCGGCAACAACGACATCGCGCCGGACGGCAAGGGCTGCGAGAAGGTTCGGGAGTTGGGCGTCCGCGTGGAAGAAGCGGAGACATGCAAGGACCTTCTGAAGTACGCGCGCGACTGTACGTGCGGAAATGTCTTCTTCGATGATGACGTTCCGCAAGAGGAGCGTTCGCCGAACGACAAGTCCACTGTTTCTTCCTGAAAGGAGAAGAACTGTGCCCCAACAGAATCCGCACTGGCTCGACAACGAACTCCAGTTTGCTCGATTGATCGCTGAGGCGGAGGGTCTCAGCCTTTTCACTCCCGATGCAACAAGGGCGCTGTGTTCCGAAATGGACCTCTCCGAGAGGGACTTCGCTCACCTGCTTGGACGGGCCCGGAAATGGTTCGATCGAGCCAAGGAGGAGGTACTGAAAGGGACGAAGTGCAAGACCAAGAGAAAATCCGTTTGCCTGAGGAGGACGAACCATGCCCACAGTTGAGACCGGCTTGCAGCCGAACCACAGCGAGTGGATGCGTCTGGTTGCCACATTGTCGGACGAACAGTCCACGCAGAAAGTGTACGCGGAGTTCGTCCGGCATCTCAAGGATCTCTTCGACCGAGCAGACCGGTTCACGTGCGCGGGGTTTGGGAGAAGCTTCAAGACGAAGACGGAGTTCGAGCTGTGGAAGAAAGAGAAATGGGACCCCATCGCGGATGATCGCTGCAAGCTTCAGGTGACCAGACGCAAAGGTTCCGTCTACGTGCATGGCGATTACGGGTTCGTCCTGGATGATTGGTCACGAAGCGAAACCACCGTGGCGAAGGACGGAGCGCTCATCATTGTGCGGGTTTACACCGCCGGCTACGGGCTGGGTTACCTCGACGACTGGCTCGTCCGGCGTGGTGCCTCAGTTCAGGTCTATGTGGAAGGAGAAGATCATGACTTCCGCTTTGTTGAAGACGCTGTTGCGCGAATCGAAGCTTCGGCTGGGAAGGAACGGACTCGTGGCGTACGAGCCAAGGACAGCCACAACGCTCCGGTTTGACCGGGAAGAGACTGTCCAGCTTCTGCATCATGACGTGCCGTTTGAGAGTCTGGACGATCCGTGCGAGGTGGTTCACCTGGAGATCAGCAACCGCTGCAACCTGTCCTGCCCCTATTGCTACGTTGGGCATAAGTCAGGCGCCGAACTCACCACGGACCAGTGGAAGCTGATCCTCGATGACCTGGCATCCTGCGGTGTCTTTCAGGTCACGTTCGGCGGCGGGGAACCAACGCTGAGAGACGATCTGAAAGTGCTTGCGCTCCATGTCAGAAGACTGGGTCTCAACCTCTGCATGACGACCAACGGGATTTCTTTGCCACAGATGGAATCGGACACGCTGTGTCTTTTCAACCAGGTCAACGTCTCCTATCACGGCGACGGGGCAGTGGTCTGGAAGGCTTTGGAGCACTTGGAGAAACACAACGTCCTGCGCGGCGTGAACTTCCTGGCCACGTGTGAATACCTGCCGCAACTGCCGTTGCTTGCCCTTATGTCGGAGGTCTTTGATGCCGAGCTTCTGATGTTGACGGCCAAAGGAATCGTGGACGCCGTGGCACCGCAAGTAGTCATGGCAGAAGCGCGCAAGCTGCACGATCAGGGATTCAAGGTCGCCGTGGATGGGCTGACGTGCTCCGGAGAACTGCCGGACTTCTGCATGCAGAAGCGGCGGTTCTGTGACGTGGATTCACAGGGCAACGTCCTGCCCTGCTCATTCGTCCGAGAGCCGCTGGGAAACCTGATCGAGAAGCCCTTTGCCGGGATTTGGAAGTCTCGTGGAGAGCAACGGCCATGTCCGTTCGTAAGCCTGAGTCAATGAAACCCGGAGGATAAGAAAGATGACGGACGATTATTGCTTTCGCAACGTTGAGGTTGGCGACGCCAGCAGTAATAAGGCGCTACGCGCCATGGTCTGTCTCAACGGGCAGGATGTCGTCCTCTTGTGGATTGATCATAGCGACGCTTCGGCGAAGCATCATTGGTATTCAAAAGACCGTCGGTTGCTGACAACGATGCTGACGGCCCTGGCCGACGAGGACGTATCGCTCGATGACTTTGTCAGGCGTCTGCTGGAGAAATGGCGCGCGAACCCTCCCCGGTATCGCTGCACGTTCTGCGGAGGCGATTGTTGGGAAGAAACCTGTCCGCGCTGCGGGCACAGCGATGCTGTCTTCGACAAGAGGGCGCCGCATCGCTGCGAGTGGTCGCGCAAGACCATCAACACGGTGGAGTGCAAGATCTGTGATCGCACTCTGTCGATGGCTGTCTATTTGCAGCACGGCGGCGCTCCACCGGACGATGGCGAAAGGAGGTTGCAGTGAGACGCAACTGGCCAAAGCACGACTACTCAGTCAGGAACGTCAAGACCTTTCGAGGCATGGAAGGCGAAGGTTTCAACGCGACGCTCTACCGAGATGGCCACAGGATCGCTTTCGTGATTGACGACGCCACGGGCGGCGACATGCACATCCAGTGGACTGAAGCCCGCTCGCGCGGTGCGGAGGAAAAGCGTCTGCTGGAGTTCCTGAAGACGTTGCCTAAGGAGCGGTGGGAGGACACGGAGTATGACGTGACGCCCGACATATTCCTTGACGCTCTCGTGGATCAGGCCCAGGCCGAGAAGCGGCTGAAGCGACTCTTTGAAAAGGAGACGCTGTTCCGACTCAAGAGCGACCCGACGGACGATGATAAGTGGCGTGTGATTAACGTGTGCTTCTCGGCAGGAGTCAAAGCGGCGCTCGTCAAAAGATACGGCGACCGTCTTGGGGAGATTCTCAACGAGGCTTATCCTCACCTGAACCCCGGGAGCAGATAGCACCCGCCGTCATCCCCGGTCAGCTTACCCGACCGTTCCATCATAACCAACTACGGCGGGTTCCTTGTTCCAGATGGAGGTCAATAAAGGAAGGAGGTGTTATGCACGCCATCTACACATTCCTGATGCAGGTGCCCCCCGAGCTTTGCACCAAGGAACTGAAACAGGAGGCATCCTCTCAGTTCGAGACTCAATACGCCCCGCTTTGCGACGAGAACAACTGGTATCAGGAAATGGCCCTCGTCACTAAGTCTGGACGCGTCATCCAGCTCTGCAGCAGCGGCGACTGGCGTGGCCGTGACTCCTGGTACAGCGTGATCAGGAAGATTGAACAAGGTAAGCGCTGGGCCTGGGCGTGGAAGTTTGCCTTGGAGTGTATCACCACGTTATGTGGCATGGCACATAACGTGGCTTATGTTGAGAAGTAAGTTATGTGGAGTTGGTGCGTGAAACCCTTGACAATACCTGGGTTGCCTACGGCCAACTCCACATAATTTTGTCGTCAGAGACTCTTCAGCCAGTTCAGAAGCCCCTTGTTTGCGAGCCAGGAATGAGCGGGGGCGGCAGGAGTGTGCGAGGGAGTCCGTTCCAATGCCGCGCGCTTCATTTCGAGATCGGCGTGTGCGTAGATGCCGGTCGACTTGATGTCGGAATGTCCGAGAATGGCTTGAATCACGGGAAGCGGGTTCCCGGCCTGCAACAGATGCATGGCCTTGCTGTGCCGAAAAGTGTGAGGAGTGATGGTCTGCGGCCACGACGTATCCTGGCCGTCCGGATGCGCGGAATACTTTATTACGATGTGCCGCACACCCGAGCGAGACAGCTTGTCTCGGCGGGAATTGAAGAACAGAGGATGAGACGTTTGTCCCGGTTCGTTCAAGGCCGCTTCCTCGATGTACTCTTTCACCAAAGCGGCCGTGGCAGGAAGCAACGGGACCAGGCGCGCTTTGCGTCCTTTTCCTGTGATTCTTACATGTGCGGGATGGGCCAAACGCAGGTCTTCCACACGCAGATCGATCAGCTCCTGGACACGGGCGCCGGTGTCGTACATCAGGCTCAGCAGCGCTCGGTTCCTGCGGCCGCGGGCCGTGGCCGGGTCGGGACGGGACAGGACCGAGCGCACGGCGTTTGACGACAAGTAGACGGCGACGGGGCGGACGGTTCGCTTGAAGGGAACGGCCATGATCCTTTGGAATTGGAGCAGGCGTTCGGGTAATCGGCTCTGGGCGAATTGGAAGAACGAATGAATGGCCGCCAGCCGCTGATTGCGGGTGCTGACGCAGGAGTGGCGCTCTTTTTCCAGATAGTCCAGAAACCCCAAGATGACCCCCGCGTCGATGCGTGAAAGCGAGAGCTTCTCCGGAGGCAGGCCGTGGACCTGCTCACAGTATTGCAGCAAGAGCGTGAAAACGTCTCGGTACGATTTGACGGTAAGTGCGCTGACGTTTCTCTGGCCGGGGAGGTACTCGGCGAGAAATTCGCTGAGTAAGGCCGCAAAATCAGTTGGAGTCATGGCCGGGCCCTCCCGGGGATCAACGGGCCGTAAAATGCGTTCATCCGGTCGGTGATATCCGGGAAGAGAGCGGGCGTGATCCGCAAATAACGCTGAGTGCCGGCCAGGCTCTTATGGCCCAGGTAGACCGACAGGACGGGCAACTGGTCCATCAGGTTTCCTCCCTGGCGATACCACAGCTCCAGCCGATGGACCGCGAAAGTATGGCGCAGGTCGTGCAAACGGGGGCCTTTGCGCCGACCGCCGTGACCGATGCCACACACGAACAGAAGACGCCGAAACGTCTGATACAGCATTCTGTGGCAATAGGCGTTCCCGTGACGAGAGGGAAATAGATAGGCGCACGGCGGCACGGCCGGTCGCACTATCAGATATGCCGTCAGCCGCCGGCGCATGCTTTCCGACAACGGGACAAGGCGGTCATAGCCGAATTTTCCCTGGCGCACACTCAGGATGCCTCGCTCGGCGTCCACATCGCGCATCTCGAGGTGCAGCGCCTCTCCGACACGAAATCCGCAGCAATACAACAGCCGGAACAAGAAGGGCAGCAGGTGCTCTCTTCCAGGCGCCTGTCGGCTTGGGGGAATCCGATCCACCGCGTCAAACAAAGCGCTCATCTGCGCGCGTGTGAAGATGAACGGAGCAAAGCCGGTATCGTCGTTTCTCGTCATGGCGGGGGCGGGCAGATAGGCGTCGATGCCGCGTCGGTGCAAGAAGGCGGCAAATTGTCGGATGAGCGTGATCCGATGGGCATGGCTGCTGACCCACTCATTCGCTCCCCGTTTGGCCCATCCTTCCGCCAAAGGACGGGGCAGGACGGCGCTTGAAAGCCCATGCTCCGCAAGGAACCGGTCGAGATTGCGAAGCAGGACTTCGCCGGTCCTGTACTTGTAGCCCAAGGTCCG
>CAIUPP010000131.1 GCA_903901045.1 uncultured Planctomycetota bacterium | reverse complement strand
GCTGTGGTAGCGCAGCTTCAGCCGCACACTTGGGGCACTTGCTAACAAGGGACAATCGTTCTCCGCATTCGGGGCAGAACTTCGGTGCGCCTTCGATTTGCTTCCTGCATTTCGGACATTCGGTCATTGCCATTCCCCTTCGAAATTCCCCTGGGCGGTGTCACGTATCCTGTCAAAGAACTCAGCGATGGCTTTCCGCTCGGTATTCGTTATGAATCGCACTGCTGTGGTCCTCTTGGGCCTGGCAGAACGGCACCATTCACTTTCTCTTCTCCGAATAATCCTGCGGGTTCTCCTTGGCCATCTTCTCCATCAGTTCCTCAATGTTCAGAGGGTTGAGGGGCTTGCAGAGGATCTCATGGACTCGCAGCCTCTTCATGTGCTGCGAAGAGGCAGCTTGCATGACCAAGGCGGTATCTGAACCCTTTCCTGTACCCGCTACGGCTATCACCTTCTCCCCAGAAGATAGGAGACCGGCGTCGGTAGCCATCAGGACGATCTCAAAGCACACCTTGACGCCCTGGCTGAAGCAGCGCAGCAGGTTGGCCATCATCGTTGGGGCTTTGGACTCGTACAGGTTATCGGTATGGAACAGCATGGTGCCGAAATGCACTTCATGACCTGCTTCCCGGAGAGTCTTCACCAGTTCTGGTGGGAAGCGGTTGACGGCACGGTAGAAGTCATGCTGATGGGGCACCACGACCAGTTGAACATCCTGTCCCTTGAAGAACTCCATCGCCTTCTGGGCCGTGGCACCGGTGGTGGAGGCCAGGGCAATCTTCCTGATGCCGGACCCCTTGAGGCGTTCCTGGACGAGTCGGAAGGTGATATCGGTGTTCTCGGGACGGTTGTCTTCAAAGTAGGTAATTCTGGCTTCCATAGGGTACTCCTTCATAGGAGACGCAAGACCGCGAACCGGTTATCTCTGCCTACTGTCCATTGCTACCCTCTCGTCTTGTTACTGACTGCCAGCCGCGTCCAGTCGCTTGGCTCCACGTGACGCAATGAAGAGCCACTGATTCCCCGGCGGATAGCTCGTGTGTACAAGCTTCCATGTACCGCTCAGCCTTTTACCCTGCAACTCGAAGCGGAACACCCCTTCCTCGGCTTCCAGCAATTTGTACTCACCGGAGTCCCAGATCTCAACCTTTCCGGCACCGTATTGTCCTTCGGCAATCTCGCCCTCAAAGTCACCATACGCCAGATCATGGTCCTCGACCTGGATGGCCAGCCGCTTGATCTTCGTGTCCGCTACAGGCTCTTTTGGCAATGCCCAGCTCTTGAAGACGCCTTCCATTTCCAGTCGCAAGTCATAATGGAGGTGTCGCGCTTGGTGTCTGTGAATTACGAAGCGCGGCATGTGAGGTCTCCAAGTACAGACTCTACGGAAGGGCCTTGCGCATCAGCCCTGAGGGCAGACGATATTGGCTTCTTCGCCCTTACCGCTGGCGTGAGACGGCAAGCTTGTGCAACGCGTTTCCGACCTCGAAGCGCAGCGGAACAACCGTTCGGGCGTAGTAGATGTTCGCACCAGCCTGTTTCTGGGACGCCTCCGATATCTCAGCGGCTGCAATTGGTGGGTCAATCTCTCGCCAGCGGTCAACTTTCATAGAATGCTGCTCGCCTCGCTCGCCCCGAAAGGGAGTAATCTTCAAGAGTCCATCCGTCTTCCCGTAGGCGATGATGCCCACACCGTTGTGGTACAGGAAAACGGTGTCGCCTGCCTTGAGTTGGTCAATCTGCTCCTTGGAGCCTTCATACGCAGCACAGACGCAGCGGCTGGCAAGCATGAAGCTCTTCCACTCCGGCACATAGGACCTGTTCGTGTTGACGAGCCAGTAATCAACCATCGCATTCTCCTCCCCGTTACTGTTCTATGCCGTGTGTGTGTTCTTCAACCGTCGCCGCAACGCCATGAGGATGACCATCCCATACTGTACCCTAAGAATCGTTAAGTCAGATTCACTTTGGCAAAACGTTCAGCGTTTCTCGCAGCCGCTTTCTTCAGGAACGTGATAACGGCAGGCAACTCGGATTTCCTGATGCTTGAAATCTCGATGCCACGGGATGCCCCCTTGCGCGGATGCAATACCCACAACGTCAAGACCAACCGAGTCTTGTCACGGCCAACAGAAATGCGGCCGCTACCTTCGCAAGCGAGGCAGGTCACTGGAACGCCAAGACGCTCGCACCGCTTCTCAATCAGAATGTGGCGGCTGATGGCGTCGTGTTTCATAAGACCAAACCGTGAATGCTCCTGGGCCGCGTTGACCTCATCGGAAGTAATGCTCGCCTCAAGACGTTTCTCTTTGACAAGGGCATCGACTTCGTCCTGGGTAATCTTGTCTTTCCAGAAGCCGTCGCCGTCAGACATTTCATGGCAGAAGTCAAGAAATGCCTGCCCGTACCTTTTGAGCACTGTCGGGGATGGGAATTTCGCCTCTCGCAACGGCTTCTGGTCGGGGGCCTCAAGAGAAAACGACTTCACCAGGTCATGAGCCGCCCTCTCCTGAACTTCCTCACAGACGAACGGGCTGCTGTGCCGGTAGAAGGAATTGCTAATCCAGTGGGCGTCAGGATGGTAGCCGTCCCCACCACAGTTCTCGCATTTTGTGCCGCTGCGGTCGATGCTGAAATAGAAATGGACTACTTCATTCAGGTCGTCAAGTCCACTGTCATATTCTCTCCACGTCGGGATAATACGTCTCGACTCCCAGCCATCACCCTCCTTCATCATGCAGTCTTCGTGCGGTCCCCAATAAACGCAATGCGGATTGAGGGTCAGGGCATGCAGCATCCAGGGCTTCGCATGCAGCCGCTTTGCTTCCGCAATATCATCCTTGTTTTTGGCGTCGTAGCTTTTCATTGGCTCTCCCTGAAACAAGCCGCTCAGAACTCTTCATGCAACCCCTTCCTTTCTGACTCTCGGGCACCCGTCTCAGGCGCACTTGACCGGTATTGTCGGACGCAAGGGGAGCCGCTGTCAAGGACGTTCTCATCTTAACCGCCGCGCGAAATGCCTCTTCCGGCTCAGATCGGTGCGGAGTCCTTGCCGCTGTCGAATGCCTCTGATAGACTTACGCAGGTTCATGAAGTCGGGTCAGGCAAGGCAATACTGCGAGATGGCAAACATGGAACTCAGAGAAACCACAAGACTCATTATCAGCCAAGTCGAGAAGGTGACGGGCATTCCGGTGCATGTGGCGGAAGAGCGCAGCCTGAAGACCCTCGCCGTCGTTCGGATGGCAAGAGAAGGTGCGCCCGCCCACGTCATCGCCTTCAATCCCACGGCAAATATGGCCCCCGACTACCACATCTCCTGCGAGTGCGGCTTTATGCTTCGGCTCTATGCGTGTCCGCTGGAAGCACGGCGGAAGTTCGTCGCCACACCGCAGGGTCGCCGTGAGGTCGAAACGATGCTCAAAGGACCGAACAGCGTTGTTGTCAAGATGCGCCTTCCCGCTTCCATGCAAAATCAACTCCGGGACCAGTTGTTCGACGGGTTGATGCTTCAACTGCGGAGTATGGCGATAGGGATGCGGGTGGACAGATGGCTCCGGCGTGACTACCCGGACTTGAATACGCTGCAAGAGGCGTCGGCCCGCAAACAGATGCAGGACAACTCTCAGGCACTCGGCCCCGAAGTGCAGCAGATGGCGCCCGAGAAAATCTACCGAGCGAATGTGGCGATGAACGGGGCCTTCGCATCGTTCTGGTCGGGTATCCTTGGGGACGGCCGATTCGTG
This sequence comes from uncultured Planctomycetota bacterium, assembly GCA_903901045.1. GTDB lineage: Bacteria > Planctomycetota > Brocadiia > CAIUPP01 > CAIUPP01 > CAIUPP01. Next base: position 2,703 of record CAIUPP010000131.1, on the reverse strand, counting down.
GCGCCCTACAAGGCGACGAAGCACTGGTCGCTCTCGGCCCGGCTGTTGGAGATTGAGAGCCAGATTCCCGACAATCCAACGGAGGACTTCCGGCTCGTGGATGAGTGGGCCAGGGAGTGCGGGTTGACGGGCTGGTATGCGTGGGAGCCTTACGAATGAGTAAGCAAGAGGAATACCACTACACGCTGTCGCTTGAGAACTTCGACGTGTCCCTGTTGCCGCAGGATGCACGGACTCTGGGCACTCCGGCGTTTCGTGAAGCAGCCGGCCGATTTCTCCAAGGACACTTTGAAGGCTTCGGAGGCCGGGCGACGATAGCCGTCAGTTCCAAGCAGATAGAGGTTCATTGGACGCCATCCTCGGAGAAGGCAAGCCCGTTGGCCGGGGCCGTCTCGATGCTGGAGAAAGGCGAGTATGCCGCTGCCGTGATGACATTGCGTTTTCTCCTGAGCGTCCAGCCCGACGACGTGGAAGTTCTCTACAATCTGGGAATGGCCCTGAGCGACACGGGGCAGTTGGATGAGGCCGTTTCCTGGCTTCGACGGGCCGTGGAACTGGCTCCGACTTTTGTAGAAGCACGAATCGCCCTCGGCATGGCCTTCCAGAGGCAGGGGAAGAACGCCGAGGCCCTCGATGCTTTCAAGGAAGCCGTGGAACAGAGGCCCGACTATGTGAGCGCCCAACGTAACTATGGTGCGTGTCTGCTCAAGATGGGCCACACGCAGGAGGCCGTCGAGCATCTGAGGAAGGCCACGGAACTCGACTCGAACGACCAGCGGGCATGGTTCGGTCTGGCACAGGCTTGCGAAGAGGCGGAGGACTGGAAAGGGGCTGACGAGGCGTACAAGAGGGTCATTGCTCTCGACGAGTTCAACGACATTGCCGAAACCGCCCGTCAGGCCCGCAGCCGACTCGCCCAAGGTTCCTTCCGCCAGAGCGGCACTGCGGGCGTGAGGATGGACGCCGTGATGTACTGTTTGGGGGCGTTGCAGAGGTTCGGGCAGATGACTCCCGACGAGGTGAAGAAAATCGCTTACGAGATAGCGATGCTGGGACGGACGGGATTGGCCGTGAACGACCCGGCCCCCAAGTATCGGCTGAAGTCAATGGAGGGGGAGTTCAGCGGCTTGCACCTGGCTTGCTTCATGTATGTGGGGTTCAAACAACTGATGCCCGACGCTGACATGGGCTTCGATCTCGCCAAGGAATACGTAGCGGCCAAAGTCATGCACGAGGCGAAGGGGAAGAAGTAGGCCCGGCGGAAGTCGTGCGGGCGGGGTTCGAGGGGCGACGAACGGGCAGGTCATTATGCAGTCGGGGCTATGCAGGTGTGCAGATGAGGAAATGCCTCTGAACGGGTCACGACGGATTGGGTTTGGAGCGTGATGGCAGGGGGCAGGCGTCAGGAAGGCGCGGGCACCGGAACACCCGCCGCGCCGGTCACCATTTCTCGCCACCTTTTGAGCCATGGCTTACCGTAATCACTTCATAGCGCCCCGCCTTCTCCTCATGTACTGCCTTCCCAGTTTTGTCAAGAATGGTAATTATAAGAGTGACACCCGGCGCTACATTCTGGGCAGTTATCTCGAATGACATTCCTAAAGGGATACTAACGTCAGGATGGCCAAGTTGAAAGAGTTCTTCCGCATTGTAAAGTGTCACCCCAGATTCCGTTCGTATTTTCAGTGGCGAACCCTCAAAGAAGCAGGTCACTACTGGCACAGGGATTCCCGACGTCCCCTCCGCCTTTAGCTCTGCCATATAAGGTCCACCGGCGGACTTGGGTCTTAACCTATTGGCAACGTCTTCCGGCCAGTGTTCAATGGCGATGGTGTCGCCATATGCCGCTTTGTCTTCGTAGCGTTTGTTTCCTTTGCTGTCAAGAATGGCTACACAGAGAACCAACCCAGCAGTTCTGTCGAGACCCGAATTCCTGGCTGTCAGGTGGAAACAGGGACCGAGAGGTATCTCAACTTTGTAATCCCCGAGGCGATTAGAACCGTATAGTTCAACTTTTTCTGGCTTTTCCACGCGGATTACCCCATTTTCAATACACCAGTCAACCCGCAGTGGCTCGCCGTTAGCTAAAGTCGCCTCGAATACGGCCTTGAACTCTTCAAGTGGTTCCACTTGGTTAATAGCAGACTTATGTTGGTTAACAACAGACTTGTGTCCTGAGAAAAAGCCGGACTTCACCCCGAAAACTATTCCTGCCGCCAACACAAGCATGATGAGACGCCCAAGAAGCACTCGCCTAAATGTGGCCTTCTTCTTTTCCAAACTGGCCGCCGCATTCGCACTTGACTGCTCCACTTGTGGCGTTGGCAACGCCTTGCTGTGTGCAGCGCGCCTATTCCGCTTGACGTCCCGGACTACAATGCTTACGCCAGCGACACATAATAGAAAACACACTGCCATCACGCAAGCAGCCAGAGCGGGGTGGTCCTCAGAAGAGTCACCGAGGTTATTCGCCAGACGCCAGAGCGCCATCAGGGCGGGGTTTTCCCCCTTGATTCTACCATGCGCAATTACCAAGAGGTAGACAACGATGGACGCGGCAGGAAATATGGCCAGAATAATGCCACAGCCTGTAGTCCAGCCCATGTTCTTCTGCCCCAAGGGGGTTCGCTCTGCCATATCTTGGACACTTGCTTTCCCCGATTCCGCAAGTAAGGGTATGGCTTGTGATTCCAGTGGGCCCTT
>CAIUPP010000130.1 GCA_903901045.1 uncultured Planctomycetota bacterium | reverse complement strand
GGCGGCCATGCGGCGCCGAGGGATTCATGAAACTGGCCGAGAAGATTACCGGACGGCTGTTGCATCCGCTCAAACCCGGCCGCCCGCCCAAGCGCAGGAAGCGCAAATAGGTTTGTGTCCCTGGAATACCCAAATAGGTTTATGTCCCCGGAATTCCCCAAGGGGGAAAATGGGTTTGTGTCCCCGGAATTCCAAGTGGAATAGTTACTTACCTGTTCAGCGCGCTGGACTGAATCGGTACTTCATTGAGAACATGGCATCCAGATCGAAAAGTTTTTATCTCAATATCCCGAAGGAATTTGTTGGCGATGTCGCTAGAGACACCAAGAGTTTCCTGCCGGATGAAATTGAATTCATAAAGAAGGTGCATAATTACGAGTGGCTTGATAGCATTCTTGTGCGACAACACTAGATATGGCGGAGAAAGGCGCATGACCACCGGCGAAGGACTGCGAAAGCTGGTTAACAAAGTGTGTGAGCCGCTATTCCGTGCGCACGGCTTTCGACTCGTGAAATTTACAGAAGACCGCGCTCTCCCGGTGGCAAATTGTGTGATCGCTTCAGACAGCATCGAGATATACTTCGGCAGAGAGCCTGGTGGTACGGGTGTGGCCATCAGAAATCTTCATGATTCCGAGCAACGGTGGATTGATTTGGAATATGCATGGCGTTTGGTAAGAGGGGAATGGAGTACCTCGATAGTGGAGGACCCTGCGAACTCCGCATATCTTCGCGACCATTGGGACGCTTTTCTGGACCTCTTATCTGATGCGAACTTGGACGGGACGTACGCGCAATTGGACCGTTTGAAAACTGAGTCGTCGCGTCTCTCGTGGGGCGTTGCTTTCAAGACCGAACCGGACTTCGCAGAGGTCTATTTGAACGGCCGCCGGATGCCTGAAAGGACGCCGTGCTGCATAGGTATCACCCCTCTTGATTTTGTTGACGTTGTTTTCAAGAAGGAAGGGTTGCCGGATCTTGTCTGCGGCAAACTGGATCTCAAACTGAATAACCGAGTATTCGCAAAGTGGGGCAGAGACGGACAACCGAACGAGGTTACAATCAGCGCGGTCCCGGGCATTCCGGATTGAGTGGCGGGTACCGGGCAATCTGGGGACATAATACTTATATCTCACGGGAAATAGTATTATGTCCCCGATTTTCCAGGGGCCGTCCGTATTTCATTGACAAACTGCCCCTCCGGGAATAAAGTTATGCCGTGGGGCAAGTTGCGCGAAAATGTAAAACATGTCCCGGTACCCCTATGAGCAAGGAGCGAGGTCGCCTATGACATCACGCGAGCGCGTACTGAAGGCCGTGAGTTTCCAGCAGCCGGACCGCATGCCCATCGACCTGGGCGGAATGAAGGCGTCGAGCATCGCGGCGTCGGCCTATTCGCGGGTCATCCGGAAGCTGGGGCTGCCCGGCCCGGTCAAGGTGAGCGATGCGCGCTTCATGATCGCCAATGTGGATGAGCCGGTGCGGAAACGCTTCCATCTGGATGTCGCGCCGCTGGATTGGTCCACCACTTTCAGCCTTCTGCGCCCGGATGCGGAATGGATCCCCAAGCGCCTGTTCGACGGGACGGACGTGCTCCTGCCTCCGGGGACGGGCATTGCCGAGGATGCGGAGGGGAACTGGATTCTGCTCAAGGCCGACGGCTCCCACACCAGTTTCCGCATGCCGCGCAACGGGTTCTATTTCGACGATTGCTCATTCAACCAGCCCGGCGGCATCGATCCCACGCAGTTCCGTCCGGTGATGGACGTGCCGGATGAAGCGCTGAAGCTCTTCGGCGGTTATGCCCAGCGCATGCACGAGGAGACGGAGTACGCGCTGCTGGGGTGGGGGTTCGGCGTCTGCTTCCTGGGGATGAGCCTGATCACCGAGCGCGCGGACAATGTGACGCAGGGCAAGCCGAGCGAGTGGCTGATGATGCTGATGACCGAGAAGGAGACCTGCCACGAGATGATGGGGCGCTCGGTGGATGCCAGCATCGCCTGCCTCAAACGGGTGCATCAGGCCGTGGGGGACCGCCCCTTCGCCTGGGGGATCGCCGCCGACGACAGCGGCACGCAGCGCCGCGAGTTCATCCGCCCCGAGCTCTGGGCGGAGATGCTGAAGCCGCATTACAAACGCCTGTGCGGCTGGATTCACGAGAACACCGGCTGGAAGACCTTCCTGCATTCCTGCGGGTCGGTGTACCACCTGATCCCGCATTTCATCGACGCGGGGGTGGACATCCTGAACCCCGTCCAGACCTCGGCGGAGAACATGGGGGCGGAGCGGCTGAAGAAGGAGTTCGGCGGGCGCATCGTGTTCTGGGGCGGCGGCTGCGACACGCAGAGCGTCCTGAACAAAGCCGTCCCCAGCGAAGTGCGCGAGCATGTGCGCGACCGCGTGCGCATCTTCTCCCCCGCCGGCGGCTACGTTTTCAACCAGGTGCACAATGTCCAGGCGAACGTCCCGGCGGAGAATATCATCGCCATGTTCGACGCCGCGTGGGAGTTTGGCGCAGGGACGAAGAAGGCGCGCTGAGAAAGCCCGGCTGTTCGTCCCGCAGGGACGTTGGGAAAATAGGCAGGGGCTTCAGCCCCTGTGGACGAACCGTAAGACGATTTCTCCGCGCCCCTACGGGACGCGAAGGTAACAGGGGGGATTCCCTCGTTGCAGGGGTTGAAACCCCTGCCTATTATCCTGGCGTCCCTCTGGGACGCCTGACCATGTGTCAGTCTGATTAGTTGGGACGCTACAAACGATGAAACTCCAACTCGACTACGGCCGCAACGGCCTCATGGTGGAACTGCCCGACGCCAACGTGGCGGGGGTTCTGGAGCCTGCCGAGGCGGCGCGGCGCGCGGGGCCGGAGGAGATGCTGCGAAAGGCGCTTCAGCATCCGGCGGGCGCGCCCCGGCTGGCCGAGATGGCGCGGGGGAAGAAGTCGGCCTGCGTCGTCGTCCCCGATCACACGCGCCCCATGCCGCTGCGGTTGGCGCTCCCGCCGATCCTTGAGGGATTGGCGCAAGGAGGGCTCACGCCGGAGCGCATTCTCATCCTGATCGCCACGGGGCTGCATCGCCCTTCCTCCGACGCCGAACTGAACGCCATGCTCGGCCCGGAGATTACGGCCCGGTACCGCGTCGCCAACCATGTCGCGACGGACCGCGCGGCGCATCGCGACCTGGGGGTCACCACCACCGGCGTCCCCGTGCTGGTCGACCGGCGCTACTGCGAGGCGGAGTTGCGCGTCGCGCTCGGGCTGGTCGAGCCGCACTTCATGGCCGGCTTCTCCGGCGGGCGCAAACTGGTCTGCCCGGGGCTTTGCGCCGAGGAGACCATTCGCGGTTTCCACTCCCCCGCCCTCATCGGCCACGCGGACTCCATCAATCTCCGGCTCGATGGCAACCTCATCCACCGCACCAGCTCCGAAGCCGCCGCGCTGGCGGGGATGGAGTTCGCCGTCAACCTCGTGCTCGATTCCGCCAAGCAGACCGCCGGCATCTTTGCGGGCGAGCCGAGCGCCTGCTTCCGCCAGGCGACCGCTTCGGCCGAGAGCCACGCCACCGCGCCGATCTCGGCGCGCGCGCCCATCGTGCTGGTCACCGGGGGAGGCCATCCGCTGGACAATACCTGGTACCAGACGATCAAGGGGCTGGTCGCGGCGCGGGAGGCGGTGGAGCCGGGCGGGACGATCCTCGTCGCCTCGGCCATGGCGGAAGGGATCGGCAGCGCCGATTTTCAGGAATTGATTTTCTCGACGAAATCGCTGGAGACGTTCATGGAGGAGATCGCCGCCGGGCGCATCCGGCGCAACGACCAGTGGCAGCTTCAGGAGTTCGCGCTGGTCGCGCGGCAGGCGCGGGTGCTGCTCTACAGCGACGGTTTGCCCGAGGCGACCCAGCGGAAGCTGTTCGTCACCCCCGTGCGTTCCGTCGAGGCGGGCGTGGCGGAATGCCTCACGCGCCACGGCCCCCGCGCGCGCCTCCTCGCCATGCCGCACGGGCCGTATGTGCTGCCGCTGGTGAAATCGGGGACATAATACTAATTGCGCGTTCTTGTTGGCGCGCTGGGGGGAGGTGGGGACACGAAACTTTCCTGCGGAAAGTATTGTGTCCCCAGCGTCCCTAGCTGGCGGGCGCGGCGGCTTTGAAGTGGAGAATCAGGTTCTCGCTTAGCAGGACGTTTCGGCTCATCATGTGGTGGAAGTACTCGGCGCGTTCCTCTTTCGTGGCATGCCCTTCCGCGGTGGCGAGGCGAGTGCCGATCCACAGGGCGGGAACCAGGGGCCCGTAGAGCAGGCGCGACCCGACTTTCGTGTGGCTCCGCGCCGTGCCGGCGAGCTCGAACCCCGCGCGCTTCCCGATCCAGAGCAGGACGTGGAAGTCCAGCATGTGCCAATTGGGGTGCGCATCCGCCGCCGCCAGCGGTTTTCGACAGCCGCGATAGAATCCCGAGAAGATATATTTCACCCGGGAGTGCAGGCTCAGGCGGTTCGGCGTGGTCAGGATGAAACTCCCCCCCGGCTTTAGCACGCGCCGGACTTCGCGGAAGAGGTGCGGCACATTCTCGAGATGTTCGACCACCTCCTGGAGCGTCACGCAATCGAAGGAGGCGTCGGCGAAGGGCATCGGCTGGTTCAGGTCCACGCGTTCGCAGCGCATCTCCGGGACTTTGAACGTCTCGGGATGGAAGCTGGTGGGGGTCACGCTGAAGCCGAGCGCGGCATAGCGGCGTGCGCTGTTGCCGGAACCGCAGCTCAAGTCCAGCAGCCGCTTGGACGAAGCGTCCGCCAGCGGTAGGAGTTGCAGGATACCCTCGTGGATCGCGTCGCGCACGTTATTCCTCTTATAGCTCCTGGGGAAAGGGGGTCAGGCATCTTTTCGCAACGACGAAAAGCAGCCCGACCCCTTTTCCTTCTGATCCTCGCGCACGGATGATAGGGGATGGCCCCTCGCATGTCAACGGTCCGGCGAAAAGCAAATGTCCTCCGCCACCCGCTTGACGCCGTGGGCGAATGGGCTACAATGCCGTGGTGCGTTACGGCGAGGCAGGCGTTGCCTGCGTTCGCAGGGCAAGGCATCCTCCTTCGCTAAAGCTTCGGAGGACAGGTCGCCTTGCCCCTACAACGGCCAATGCGCCGGGCGAGAATCTTTCGCTCTTCCTCTGATTGGACACTGGGTCATGCCCACGGACCGGCCGAACGACGCGCCTGGCGCGCCGGCGCTGAGCATTTTCTTCCCCTGCTACAACGACGCCGGCACCATCGCCAGCATGGTCGCGCTGGCGGACGAGACGGCGCGCGCGATCACCGATTCGTACGAGTTGATCGTGGTGGATGACGGCAGCAGCGACCACAGCCGGAAGATTCTCCGCTCGCTGGAGCCGAAATATCCGCGCCTGCGGCTGGTCTTCCACGAGGCCAACCAGGGCTATGGCGGCGCGCTGCGCAGCGGGTTCGAGGCGGCGCGGGGCGACTGGGTTTTCTACACCGATGGGGATTACCAGTACGACGTCGCCGAACTGGCGCTGCTTTGGGAGAAGGCCGCGCCGGAGGTGGACGTGGTGCAGGGGTTCAAGATCAAGCGCCACGATCCTTTCTACCGGATCTGGATCGGCCTGATCTACCAGCACGTCATTCAGTGCGCCTTCGGGCTGAAGATACGGGATGTGGATTGCGATTTCCGCCTCATGCGCCGCGCCGCGCTGGCGCGGTTCGCGCTGAAGGAGGACACCGGCTGCATCTGCGTGGAGCTGGTCAAGAAGCTGCAGGAGACCGGCGCGCGCTTCGCCGAGGTGGGGGTGCGGCACATGTTCCGCGCCTACGGGCACTCGCAGTTCTTCAACTTCCCGCGCATCTTCCGCACCCTCATGCGGCTCTGGCGGCTCTGGCTCAAGGTGGTGTGGCGCAAGCAATATGATCTGGAGCAGCGGTCTGAGCGCGGTTGATTTGGGATAAAGAAGTCGACGCGGCGTTCGGATGCGGCCAAGTGCAGAATGCAGAATACGGAAAGACTGAAAGAGGGCGGGTTCTCACCACGAAGGCGCGGAGGCACGGAGAACGGAATTCCAGGCTAACGACGGACTTGCGCCGACTGCCCTTGAAGAAAGGTCCTCGTCGTCGCCCTGATAGGACTGTTCTCTGCGGCTCCGTGTCTCCGTGGTGAACTTCAGCGTGCGCTCTTGCCTGCGTTCGCCAGGAGGCAGTCCTCCGCTTCCACCGACCAGAGTCCCTTGTGCCGGCGCGTGATCTCGGACAGCTTCGCGAAGAGCGGGTCGGTCTTTCCTTTGGCCTCGAACTCCTCGATAGCCGTCAGCGGCATCTCGATATTCGTGTAGATCAGCTTCTTGCCGCCGGGGATGCTCGGCAGGTTCATCGTGGTCGGGATCACGGCGTCCATCCCGCCGATGTGGGTGATCATGACGGCCGGGTTGATGCGCCCCGCGGACATTAGTTGCAGCGCTTCGACCATGTCGTCGGTGTTTCCGCCGCTGGTGCCGACCAGGTGCGTCGCGCTGTAATGGACGTTGTAGAAATTCAACTCGGCGCGGAAATTCGGGTCGGTGGGCCCGGCGAAGAAATTCAGGCAGCCATCCTTCCCCAGGATTTTGTCGCCGCACTCCACCACCGGCTTGACGGGGGCGAAGACGAACACCTCGTCGTATCCCTTGCCTCCCGTCAGGTCGAGCAGTCCCTTCACCGGGTCGGCCATCCCTTTGGTGTTGACGTAGATCAACTCGATGCCATCTTTGGCGGCGCCGGTGGGATTGAGCAGCGCGGCGGCGCGGCCGAGGCGGCCGTCATCGATATCGGTGACCACCACGCGCTTCGGGCGGCGGTCGCAATGCAGGGCGTAGTCGATCGCCCCCAGCCCCATCGGGCCGGCCCCCGCGAGGATCGCCATATCGCCCCCCTGGACGATCCCCATGTCATGCACGTAAACGCCCGTGCGGGTGTGGTATGTTGCGTGGAACGTGCCGATGATGCAGGACATCGGCTCGGCCAGGGAGGCGGGGAAGAACCCCTCGCCGGTGTACGCGAGCAGGCAGTTGCACTCCATCACCTCGTTCGGGAGGATGATGTAGGTGGCGTCGCCGCCGACGGTGCGGAAAGAGTAACCGGGGGCGTACGGGCTCCCCTTGTAGTTGAGCGCGGGCTGAATGGAGAACTTGTCTCCCGCGCGGAACTTCCCCTGCCACTTGCGCCCCACCTCCAGGATGCGGCCGGAGAATTCGTGGCCGATGATGGTGGGGTTCGTGGCGATGTCCTTCGGGACGCGCTTGTGGTCGGAGCCCTGCTTGGCCGCTTTGTAGCTGCTCATGCAGATGCTGTCGGAGACGACCTGGGCGAGGATCTCATCCTCCTTCAGGGCGGGCAGCTCGAACTCATCCAGACGAAGGTCATTCTTCCCGTGAATCCTGACGGCGCGCGTTTTCATCCAACGTCCTTTCCGCTATAACAGGCACGGCATGTAGCGCGGGTTCTCAAACCCGCGATATCGTGAGTTCTTTCCGATTCTCCAACGGCCTGCGGGCGTTCCGCCCGCGACGCGGACTTGCCATTCGACTCCGCTCACGGCCCCGAGCTAGTCGAGGGGATAGTCCGCGCCACACACGGCGCACGGAAGGGCGCAGCCGCTGCGCCCTTACAGCGCCATGAACGCCTGCGGCAGGCACTCCAGCAGGTCGGTGGCGACCATCGAGACCTGCCCGAATTTCCGGGCGGCCAGGTCGCCGGCGAGTCCGTGGACGTAGACGCCCAGCACGGAGGCGTCGAACGGATCGAGCCGCTGCGCCATGAGTCCGGCGATCACGCCGGTCAGCACGTCGCCGGAGCCGCCGGTGGCCATGCCGGGGTTCCCCGTCGTGTTAAGATACATCCGCCCCCCGTCGCAGACGATCGTGCCGTTCCCCTTCAACACCAGGAGGACGCGGTAATGGCGGGCGAACCAGGCGCTCACCTGCCGGCGCGCTTTCTGAACCTCCTTGATGGTGAGCCCCGCCAGGCGGCCCATTTCACCGGGGTGCGGCGTGAGGACGCGCGGGGCGGAGGCCTGCTTGAGGAAGAGCGGGTCCTCGGCCAGCGCGTTCAATGCGTCGGCGTCGATCACCATCGGCTTCTTCAGCGAGGCGGTCAACGCGCAGACGAAATCGGTCGTATCGGCCAGCCGGCCCAGGCCGGGGCCAAGCGCGACCACGTCGAACCCTTCGGCGAACGCGACGACCTCCGCCAGCCCCGCCGTGCTGAACGTGCCGGCATCGGTCTCGGGGAAGGGGTGGGTGGTGACGCAGGTGACTCGGGAGGCGACGATCGGATAGACGCTCCGGGGGCAGCCGATGGTGACCAGCCCGGCCCCCGCGCGCAGCGCCGCCATTCCCGCCAGCGCTGCCGCGCCGGCCATGCCGGTCGAGCCTCCCAATACGAGGACGCGCCCGTAGTCCCCCTTGTGAGACTCAGCCCTTCGGGGCGGCAGCTTTGGAATTTCCGTGATGGTTTTCATCGTGCCAGCCGGTCCTGTTGATGAGCGAAGCGACGCACGCGGCGCCGAAACCGTTGTCAATATTTACCACGGCGACCCCGGCAGCGCAACTGTTCAGCATGGTCAAAAGCGGCGCGACGCCGCCGAAGCTGGCGCCGTAGCCCACGCTGGTCGGGACGGCGATCACCGGGCGCGCCACCATCCCCCCCACCACGCTGGCCAGCGCCCCTTCCATCCCCGCCACCACGATGAGCACGTTCGCCCGGCGCAGCCGCCGGTTGTGGTCCAGCAGGCGGTGCAATCCGGCGACGCCGACGTCGTAGAGGACGTCCACGGGGTTATCGAGGAACTGCGCCGTCACGCGCGCTTCCTCGGCGACCGGCAGGTCGGCGGTGCCGGCGCAGATCACCTGGATCAGGCCCGGGGGCTGCGCGTGCGGATGGCGTTTGACCACGATGGCCCGCGCGGCCTCCTCGAAGCGCGCGTCCGGCGCCACCTGGAGGACCGCTTCATACATCGCCGGGTCCGCGCGCGTTGCCAGGAAATTCACGCCGTGCGCGAGCATCCGCCGGGCGATCTCACGCACCTGCGCCACGGTTTTGCCCTGGCAGAAGACCGCCTCGGGCATGCCGCAGCGCGTCTGGCGGTGCAGGTCCACCTTGGCGAATCCCATGTCATCGTAGGTCAGGTTCTTCAGATGCTGGAGCGCTTCGCCGACGGTCACATTCCCCTGCTCGACCGCCTTGAGCAGGTGCGCCAGCCGTTTTGCGTTCATGGCCGTCCCTCCCCTTAATCGCGCCGCCGCAACTGCCGGCTGATGTCGCGCTGCGCCTCGCGCTTGCGGATGCTGTCGCGCTTGTCGTACGTCTTCTTCCCGCGCGCGACGGCCAGCGTCATCTTGGCGATGCCGCGCTTGTTCCAGTACAGCCCCAGCGGCACCAGGGTGAAGCCGCGCTCGGCCACGCGCCCGAGCAGCCGGTCCATCTCCTTGCGATGCAGCAGCAGCTTGCGCGGACGCAGCGGCTCATGGTTGAACACGGAGGCCTGCAGGTACGGCTTGATGTTCATGCCGAAGAGGTACAGTTCCCCGTCGCGCGGACGAGCGAATGCCTCCGCGATGCTCACGTCGCGATTGCGCAGCGACTTGACCTCCGACCCGGTCAGGCAGAGGCCCACTTCCATTTTTTCGAGAATCTCGTATTGGAAGAAGGCCTTCCGGTTCCGCGCGATGGAGTTCTCGGCGAACTCCTTTTCTTTTTTGGATGAGGCGCTCATGGACGCCGATGGTAGCAACTGGAGGCGGACAGGGCAAGGCGGGGAGACCGACGATTTGCGATTTGGAGCGAACAACGACAGAGCAGAAACGACACAATTGACAGGGGACAGGATAACCCTTCGGCTGCGCTCAGGGCGGGCGGGGGTTACCAGGATATGGAGGAGGAAGACTCAAGAAAACGGAGCATTCTCTCCTCTCTCAGTTTTCAGTCCTAAGTTCTCAGTTCTCGCCGTTGATTAAACGGGAGGCGCGGAAGCGGGGGAGGGAGGGTGAGTTAAAATAAAGAGGGCCACACCGGTGAGGGGCAAGTTCCGCAGCATTGCGCCGGGAACCACCGGCGGGCCCTCAAATCTCTACTAAGAATATAACCGGAACAGGAGCGGCTGTCAACTAGCCTTTTGTAAGAATTGGAAGTTTTCGTTCTCTCCACAACCTCCCGTGGCATAGCTGGTTGTGGGCGGCTTGGCCTGAAATGGCGAATTTTCTCAAAGATTTCTTTCAAAAGTTTGTTACTCAACCTGTCAAAAATGGCCCGAGCGACCGCCGAATTCATCGAGAAGCAAGTCCTGCACATTCGTTAATTGCGCCAGAATCGGCCAAAGGCGGCCAAGAGCTTGTGCGGTAGTGTGTTGCGGCCCCGCGCCGGTCTTGAATGAAGCCAGATGGTCGAAAGCTGACTTTGCGGTTGTTTCCGGCAACTTCGTTCAAAAAAAAGACAGTTTCGGGTATTGCGGATTATCCTGAAGAACGGGTATAATCAACACGCTTCTCAAGGAGTTGTGATGCGTGCGTAATGTAGCTGGGCGCCCGCAGGTGGGCCCGACGTCGAGAGGGGCTGGCGCAGTGTCGCCGCGACGGGCGTTTGAAAACCGCTAAATCGGTCAGGGATGCGCTGTCAACAGTGCTACCGAGCGTGGGGTAGCGCAGCGATGGCCACCCGCGTGAATTTGGATAAGGAGGACTGGGATGCATGCGCTGGTAAGCCAGAGCCGTCGTTCGGGCGCGTTTACGTTGATCGAGCTGATGATTGTGGTCGTCATTGTGGCCATTCTGGCGCTGGTGGCGATCCCCCTGTATCAGGGGAACGTCATCGCCGCGAAGATGAGCGAAGGAATCGCCGGCTGCGGCACGATCCGCACCGCGTTCCGCACCTATGCCGCCTCGCATGCCGGGAACTACCCGGTGCTGACCGCCCAGAACGGGAGTCAGCTCAGCGTCCTGGGGATCGGGGCGACGGATCTGGCCGGCAAGTACTTCGCCGTGACGAACTATGCGGTGACTTCGGACGCCACCACGTACACGATCACCGCGACGCTGCCGAATTACACGCCGACCCAGACGTACATCATCAATCAGGCGGGAGTTGAAAGCGGGACGTACACGACGGGGAACTGATCGGACGCGTACCGTGGCGCTCATTTACATGGGTTTTTTAACGAGGAGGACGGGGATGCATACACTGGTAAGCCAGAGCCGTCGTTCGGGCGCATTTACGTTGATTGAGTTGATGATCGTGGTCGTCATTGTGGCCATTTTGGCCCTGGTTGCGATCCCCCTGTATCAGGGGAACGTCGTGGCCGCCAAGATGAGCGAAGGTATCGCCGGGTGCGGCTCCATCCGCACCGCTTTCCGCGTGTACTACGCCGCGCATGCCGCCTACCCGGTGTTGACCGCCCAGAACGCCAGCCAGCTGAGCGTGCTGGGGGTCGGCGCCACGGACCTGGCCGGCAAGTATTTCGCCGTGACGAACTATGCGGTGACTTCCGATGCCACCACGTACACGATCACCGCGACGCTGCCGGGTTACACGCCCACGCAGACGTACATCATCAACCAGGCGGGTGTCGAGAGCGGAACGTATACGACAGGCAACTGATAAGTCCTGAGTTCGGGCGACTGGGGGTGGAGGGACTTTTCCCTCCGCCCCCAAGGCGTCCATGCGAGGTGTAATGACACACCAGCATGCGGGACGTGTCAGCGCAGCCGCAGGGTTCACGCTCATCGAGCTGATGATCGTGGTGGTTATTGTCGCGGTGCTGGCGCTGGCGGTCGTGCCCATGCAGATGGGGCACGTCAAGAACGCCCGGATGAGCGAAGGAATTGCCGGCGTCGGGACGATTCGCACCGCGTTGCGCACCTATGCCTCCTCGCACCAGGGACAGTATCCGACGCTGACAGGCGCCCGCGGCGACCAACTATCCGCCCTCTTCATCGCTCCGGACGCCCTGGACGGAAAGTTCTTCACGTCGGGGGACTACGCGGTGACGTCCACGGCCAACAGTTATACGATCCGCGTCACCCTGCCGACGGACCCGGCATGCTGGTACCAGACGGACCAGGACGGGAACGAGGCGAGAGGGGAATTCTAATGGCGTGCGGCAGATGGAAGTTCCTGAAGCGGTCGAGCCGCCCGGGCCGCTGTGCCGGGGTGAGCATGGTGGAAGTGGTTGTCGCCATCGTCGTGCTGGCCGTGGTGATTCTCGGCTCGGTGGCTTTCATGGCGACCGGCCACATCGGAGTGGACCGCGCGGCGCAGAAGCGCGCGGCGACTCAGGTGGCCGCCGAACGGCTGGAGCGCGGGCGCGCCAACGGATATACCGCCCTGGCAAACGCCAATGGCACCGTGGTTTACAACGGTATTACGTACACCTGGACGCTGACGGTCACCACCGTACAGGCGGACCCTGCGGATGCCGCCAGCACGTATAAGCAAGCGGAAGTTTCTGTTACATGGCCCGGCGCACCGGCTGCCGTCGTCGTCAGGACGGCCGTGACGCCGTAGGAAAAGGTCAGGCGCATGAATCGGACAAAACTCAGCCATTGCGGCGGCTTCACGCTCCCCGAGATGATGGTGGCTACCGCCATCTCGGTGATCGTGGTGTTCACCGCGCTGTGCGGCTGGGAAATGTCCTGGCGCGAGTCGTCGAATGCGGCCACGACCGCCAAAGTCAGCAAAGAGACCTTCGGCGTCCTGCAGCGCATCGAGCAGGAGGTCAATCGCGGCTCCGTGATCACGGTGCCCGATCCGGCCTACACCAACGTCCCCTCCATGCAGGTGTCGGTTCCCACGGCGGCCGGCGCGAAGCGCCGGGCCTTCCGGCTGGTGGGCAACGCCCTGATCGTGGATTACAAGGACGAAGGCCCCGCGCCGTACACGGCGTTCGATCACATCACGGCGCTGACGTTCACGATTCAGGACGCCCCGACGAACTCGCAGGTGCAGATCAGCTGCACCTGCACGTTCAACGGCAAGGCGATGACGATGCAGACCGTCGCCGCGAGGAGGAACTGACATGATGGAGACAGAAGGACTGTCAGGCCGCCACTTCGCCCGCACCCGGCAGCAGGGGTTTGCCCTGATGCTGGCGATGGTGGTCACCGTTCTGATCCTGGCGCTCGGCCTGGCGCTGCTGGAAGCCAGCAAGATCGACCAGGTGCGCAGTGAGCGCGACCTGGAGGCCGTGCAATCCGTCTCCGCCGCCGAACTGGGGCTGGCGCGCGCGCGCGCCATGGCGCTGAGCCAGAAGATCGCCTGGGCCGGGATGACGTACAACGGCACCTATCTCAACTTCGATTACACCAACGACACGGCCTACAACGGCCACCAGATCTGCCCGATTCCGTTCAGCGCGGGGGGCGCGGCGACGCCCGTCGGCGGCGCCAGCACCGCGACCTACCGCGTGGTCGTGGAGGACCTCACCGGCTCCCTCATCAGCAGCGGCACCTACCGCATTCACTCCTACGGGACCTCGGGCCCCTTCACCCGGCATGTCTACGTCGACGCGCAGACGCTCACCTTCGGCTCTTTCCTCTGGTTCAGCGACAACGAGAACGGCGTCTACTTCACCACCGGCGACTACCTGGATGGCTGGCTCTACACCAACGACCAGATCAACATCAACGGCAACCCGGTCTTCCAGCAGCGCGTCCACAGCGGCGCTTCCAGCGTGAACTATCGAAACGGCGGCCCCCCCAACGACAACCCGCAATTCAACAACGGGCTCGTGCTGAACGCGCCGGACATTCAAATGACCACCGTCTTCTCCGGCGGGCAGCTCAACGCCATCCGCACCCAGTCCAAGGCCACCGGCGGCATCTGGCTGGCCTCTAACGGCGGGAACCCCTACCGCGTGACCTTCAGCTCCGGCGGCACGTTCAAGATCGAGAAGTCGGACAGCAAGGGGAAGTGGACGACCGTCATCAACAGCCAGACCATCTCCTCGACCAACGGCGCCTTCTATATCGAGGAGGACGTCCAGGTCAAGGGGGTGCTCAACGGCAAGGTGACGCTGGCCACCCCGACCGGCAAGGACATCACCATCACCGACAACCTGTACTATGCCTACCCGGCCTCCATCGCCACGGTTTTTCAAGCCGGGTTCAACCCCAACAACACCCTGTTCGACGACAAGCTCGCGCTCGTCGCCGGCGGCGACATCATCATCGATAAGACGTGGGACAACACCTGGACGGACTTTTACCTGACCGCCGTCTGCGTCGCGCCCAACGGGAGCATCAAGAACGCCAGCTACACCTCCACGCCGAGCAAGAACCTGCATCTGTGGGGGGGCTTCACGCAGGGGACGCGCGGCGCGGTCGGACAGATCGGAGGCAGCGGCTTCCTGAAGGACTATCATTACGATACGCGGTTCCTCACCAGTCCGCCCCCCTTCTTGCCTCAGATCGGGTATGAATTCCAGTCCTGGAGCCTCGACCCTTAGGGATGGGAGTGCACGTGTTCGGTCACGCGAAAACATCCATCGGACTCGACCTGGGCGCCACGGGGGCGCGCGCCGTGGAAATGGCCTGGCGCGACGGGAAGCCCACCGTCGAGCGCGCTGCCTTGGTGGCGTACGACAGCCCCATCGTCGATTGGGCCAACGCGGACCAGCAGCGTCTGGCCAACGTGATCATGGAAGTGACGCAGCGCCAGGGGATGCGGGGTCGCTGGGTGGCCCACGCCGTCAGCGGCGAGGCGGTCGCCCCTCAATACTTCAATTTCCCGCAACTCATGCCTGAGGACGTCCCGGAAGCCGTGCGCATCGAAGTGGAGACGGCGCTTCCCTTCCGCGCCGAGACGGCGCTGATCAGCTACGTCCTGTTCCCCGAGCAGCGCCAGGCCCAGGGCAAAGTGCGCACGCACGGTCTGGCCATCGCCGCCGACGGGCCGTTCGTCGAGAGCCGGCTGGCCCCCATCCGCCGCGCCAACATGGAAGCCTTCTGCATGGAACCGGCCTCGAGCGCCTGCGTCAATGCCCTGCTCGCCTGCAAGGCGCTGGAGAGCAACGCGAACGCCGGCATCCTCAACATCGGCTACCGCTACAGCAACCTGGCGCTCACCGGCAGCGGCGGCACGCTGCTGGTGCGCGACGTCCCCTGGGCCGGGGCGCACCTGACCGAGCACATCGCCGCCAAAATGGGAGTGCAGGCGGCGGAGGCGGAAGAGATGAAGCGCCGCCACTGGGCGCAGGCCGGCGCCGCCGCGGGGGCCGCCGCGCTGCCGATGGGGGAGATTCTGCAGAACGACGCGCACGATTTCGTCGTGCGCCTGCGCGACACCATCGAATACTGGATCAGCGAGAAGCTCGTCGGGCCGCTCACGCGCATCATCATCACCGGCGGCGGCTCCCAGGTGCCCGAAATGCCCGATTTTCTGAGCCAGTCGCTCAACGTCCCGGTCGAGCGCTGGGCCCCTCCGCTGGGGCCGACGATGCCGGGGACGCATTACGAGATGACCGTGGCGTTTGGACTGGCGATGCGGGAATTTGACCTGAGGAAGCGCAATGGCTGAATCCACAGAAAGTCTTCCCACACCCGGCCGGGACGGGCTGTTCGAGATCAACCTGCTGGGCGACCGCGTCCAGCGCATGCACCGGCGCGTCCGCTTCTTCCAGATCTGCTCGGCGCTGGCCCTGCTGATGGTGGTGGCCGGCGGCGGCCTCAGCCTGGTGACCGCGCGGAACCTCGTCGCCTACGTCCGGGCGCGCCAGGGAGCGCACCAGGCGGCCATTCAATTGTCCGATGCGCAGAGCGCCACGGCGACGCTGGACCTGGAGCGCAAGGCGGCTTGCGAGGCGCTGGGATCGGTCGGTTCCCTCTCCTCCATCGCATGCCGGAGAGTGGCCTGGGCGCCCAAACTGGCCGCGCTGGCGCAGGCGCTCCCCCCCGGCGGCGGCATTCTCGCCGTCGAAGGGCTCAGCGGCGACATTTTCTGGCAGGCTCCGCCCCCTGTGGCGCCGACCCTCGACCGGTCGGGCAAACCCATCCCGGTGCCCGTGGCGAAACCGGCCGCCCCTCCGGCCATGAAGTTCTCCGTCCTGTTTGCTCCGTCGGTGGGCGGGCCCAACCTCAGCCAGTTCCAGGAGCGCCTGAAGCATTCCGACGCTTTCATGAAGGGGATGTCCGGCGTTCGCCTGGACGCCTCCGTGCAGGATAGTTGGATGGGCAGCCCCGCCATGGTTTTGACCGGCGCCTGTAAGGGGTCCGAGGAGGTCAGGCCATGAAAGCGAAATGGCTGGTGCTGCTGGCGCTGACGTTCCTGCTCATCGCCGTCGCGGCGGAGCGGCTCACCGCGATGCGCGTCCGCCGCGAGGTGACGCAGCGCGACAAGCTCAAGCAGGAGGCCCGCATCGCCGAGGAGCGGCAGATGGGCCGGCAGAACGAGAGCCGCCGGTATGCCGAAATCAAGCAGCTCGCCGCGGAGATCATCGCTCCCCAGCAGAACTGGCAGAACGATCCGACGCAACTGCTGCGCTGGTTCTCCGAGACCGGCGTGCGCGACAACGTCCGCCTCGTCTCCAGCAAGATCCTCAGCGCGGAGCGCGATGGCAATCTGGTGGCCGCCGGGACGTACACCCGCATCCGATTCGACCTGGACCTGGAAGGGGAATACATCCCGCTGGTGCGCTACATCGAGGCGGTCGAGCGCTCCGGCCAGCCGATGATCGTGGACAACTTCTCTCTGTTCGCCGACCGCACCGGCACCAGCGGGGGGAAGATGAAGCTGTACGTCTCCTGCCTCATCCCCGTGCCCGCGGCTCGGACCACCGATGGAAAGACAGCACAGAAAGGGAATGGACAATGAAGGATCGTCTGAAGCTGGTCATTCTTTGCCTCCTGTCCGCTATCATGGTCGGACTCATTATTTACCGGATCGCTCGCTAGAGCGCGCTCCGGTCGCGCCGCGCGCGGAAAAATCTAAGGCACAGAGGATATGAAACAGCGAACCCAACTGATTACGCTGGGCGTGCTCCTTGCGCTGCTGGCGGTCGTTGCCGTCATTTCGCTTGGAGGCAAGGGCCGGAGAGGCGGCGGCGCGAGGGCGGAAAGCGCGACGCCGAGCGCGAGCCCCTCCGCCGCGGAGGCCGCGCCGGTTGAGCAATCGGCCGGCACGCCGCCGACCGCCCAGGAACTGGACGCATTGAGCGCCTGGCTCGTTCCCCAGTCGCAGGTGGAGGCCGTGCTTCCTCGGGTGGGATTCGGCCTGGCCGCGGCCCCGAAGACGGAGGGCCCCGCCGTGGAGAACAAACAGCCCGAGAGCGCCCTGGCGCTCCAGGGAATCCTGGTGGTCGCAGGCCAGCGGGTGGCGCTGATCGGCGGTGAAAGCTATCGTGTCGGCCAGACGGTCGCCAATTCGGACTTCAAAGTGAAGCAAGTCGGCGCAGCCTCTGTGACGCTTCAAGCGAGCGATGGTCGCGAGTTGGTTTTGAACCTGGTCAACTGAAAGGAATGCCATGAGACGCGCAGACACCCTTTGGGCCGCGTGGGCGGTCCTGGCTCTGCTCACCTGCGGGCCCGCCTGGGCTCAGCCGGTCGCTACTCCCGCCGCTGCTCCTGCGGTGGCGCCCGCCGCCGCGCCTGCGGCTGCCCCGGCGGCTGTTCCTGCGGCGGTCCCGGCGACTGAGGAAGCTCCCGCCCCTGTCGCGGCGGCCGCGCCGGAAACGGCGAAGGTCATTGCTGCTGGGGAGAAGAAGGGGCTGGACACGCTGGTCAGCCTCAGTCTGCGCGAAATGGACCTCAGCCAGGCGCTGCGCTCTCTCGCGGAAGCGACCGGGCTGAACCTCGCCGTAGGACGGGAAGTCGCCGGCAAAGTCACCTGCACGCTCACCAACGTCAGCGCTCGCACCGCGCTGGATACGCTCGTGCGCACCAACGGCTGCACGTACACCGAGGCGGATGGCGTCATCCTGGTGCTCAAGCAAGCCACCGCCGGCGGCGGGACAGCCCCCAACAGCGCCATGCCGATCGTGCGCAAGCCGATCCGCGCCGTCCTGCAGGTGCCTTACTCCGGAACGGAGAGCGACTCGATTGTCGGGGCGACCTCGAGCGGGTCGTACGGCAGCAGTGCTGCCGGCGGCGCCACCAAGGCGACCGAGAGCATCGAGGACACGATCCGGAACATGCTCAGCCCCATGGGCCGAATGGCCTACTACTCGCGTCAGCACATCGCCATCATCGAGGATGATGAAGGGACCGTGACCAGCATCGAGGAGTTCGTGGCCGAGCTGTGGAAAGTGCCGCCGCAAGTCTACATCGAAAGCAGTCTGCTGGAAGTCTCCCTGGAGGATGACGAGGACCTCGGCTTCCACTGGTCCACCAGCAACAAGATCGGCGGTGCCGGCAAGATCAACCAGGCCACCGGCAAGCCCGGCGACTTCAACGGCACCATGTTCACCACCGGGGGCCCCGGGCCGGGGCTGGACAAGTTCTTCAGTTTCGGCATCGTCAACTCCAACATCTCCGTGGTGCTGGAGGCGCTGGCCACGCGCCATCGCGTGGACTTGCGCACCAACCCGCGCATCCTGGTCATGAACCACCGCACCGCGAGCGTCGTGGCGGGCCAGGAAATCCCCTACCTGAGCAGCATCGAATCCACGGCGGCCAACCCCATCCGCACGTATGACTTCAAGGAAGTCGTCGTGCGCCTGGACGTCACCCCGCACATCGCCACCGACGGGATGATTTTCATGGACGTGCATCCCAGCATCAAGAGCGTCATCGGCTACACCGTCGATCCGCGCCAGCCGATCCTGAGCACGCGCGAGGCGGCCACCAACGTGACGGTGTGCGACGGCTCCACTTTGATCATCGGCGGACTGGTGCAGCGCAACATCGACCTGACTTTCGAGGAAGTGCCCTTCCTGGCGCACGTCCCGTTGATCGGCTGGTTCTTCCAGCACAAGGCGAAGAATGACACCAAGAACGATCTGCTGTTCCTGCTGAGCCCGAAGATCGTTTCGGCCGAGGTCATGAAGCAGATGCTGATGGAGAACCGCAGCATCATCGCCAATCCGCCGCGGCACTCGGGCGAGTCTCCGGCTTCCGATCCGAAGTGGTGATCCATGCCCACGTTTTCGTTCATAGCGACGGACCAGAATGGCAGCGTCGTGAACGGCGCCCGCGTTGCGGGCAGCCGCCAGGAACTCATTGCGCGCCTGCGCAGCGAGAGCATGGTGGTGACCGCCGTGACCGAGGAGGCCGGGACTGAGGAATCGCCGCAGTTTGCGCGCTGGCGGATCTTCTTTGAGAACCTGACGCGCGGGCGGATCCGGCAGATCGACCTGATGGTGGTCACGCGGCAGTTGGCCGCGATGCTCAAGGCGGGCGTTTCGCTCACCGATGCGCTGCACACCATCGCCCACAGCGTCGAGCAGCCGCGCCTTCACAACATTCTGCTGCAGGTGCGCACCGACGTGCAGCGCGGGCGCTCCCTCAGCGAGGCGCTGCGCCGCCACCCGGCGGCCTTCGACAATCTGTTCATCAGCATCATCCACGCCGGCGAGACCAGCGGAAGCCTCGCCCAGAACGTCACGCGCCTTTCCGAGTACCTCGAACGCCGCGAATCCTTCCGCCAGAAGCTCAAGAGCGCCACCGCCTACCCGAAGTTCGTCGTCGTCTTCTTCACCATCCTGAGCGCGGGCATCTTCCTGTTCATCATCCCGCGCTTCAAGCAGATTTTCGAGGACTTCGGCGCCAAGCTCCCTTGGCTCACCCAGCGCATGATGGACATCAGCATGTTCGTCCGCGGCAATATCATCCTGCTGATTTTCGGCGGGATCGGGCTGATCGTGCTGCTGGTCTCGATGCGCAACTCGGAGCGGGGCTCGCGGCTCTACGACCAGCTCGTGCTGAAGATACCGTTCTTCGGCATGCTGTTCCTGCACGGCGCGGTCGCGCGCCTGGCCATGACGCTGAGCACCCTGCTGCACAACGGCATCCCGCTGACCGACGCGCTGGCGACCGCCAGCGGCACGCTGGGCAACAGCGTGCTGGAAGAGGGGGTTCGCAACACCCGCCGCGACGTGATGAAGGGGTACGGCCTGGCCGAGAGTTTCTCGCGGGTGGCCGAGTTCCCGCGCCTGCTCCCGCGCATGGTGCGCGTGGGCGAGGAGTCCGGCACGCTCAGCGGCATGCTGCAGGATGTCGCCAATTACTATGACCAGGAAGTCGACCACGCGCTGGGCCGCATTGCGGTGGTCATCGAGCCCATATTGATCATCGGCATGGGGGCGCTGGTGCTGGTCACCGTTCTGGCAATTTACCTGCCGATTTTCGGCCTCAGCAAAGCGATGCGCGGCGGCGGCTGACAAGGGCCGGGCCGTCGTATCGCGCGGCGAAGAATCCGGCTAGGAGACGCACATGGCGGAAAATGCTCAGGAACCGGCCGGCGCTCCGGCACCCGACAAGGCCACAGCGGCGAAGCGAAGCAATCGGCGCATCGGCGATATCCTTTCGGACCTGGGGTACGCGACGCACCAGCAGATCGAGGAGACGATCAAGAGCGAGGAGGATGCGGGACTCCAGCTCGGCCTGCGATTGCTGCGGCGCAACATCATCACGGACGTCCAACTGGCGCACGCGCTGGCCGTGCGGCTGGGCGTGGGCTTCACCGACCTGAGCCACCTTTCCGACATCGACCCCGAGGCGACCGGCGTGCTTCCCGAGCGCATCGCCCGCCGGTACCTGCTCATCCCCACCGCGCTGGAGGGCAAGACGCTGACGGTCGCCATGGTCAGCCCGGGGAACGTCTTCGCGATCGACGCCGTCCGCGCCGCCACCGGCTACGAGGTGAAGGCGCTGGCCGCGCCCGAGCGCGCCATCCGCCAGGCGCAGGACCGCTGCTACGGTTTCGGCGCCGACCTGGAGAACAGCGCCAGCGAGCTGGCCAGCATCGAGGTGGGGGCCTCGGAGGAGGAGGAGAGCCTCGACGTCGGCCAGATCCGCAACGAAGCCGAGGACGCGCCCGTGGTCAAGTACGTGGACAGCCTCATCAGCCACGCCATTCAGGACCGCGCCAGCGACATTCACATCGAGCCGGCGCGCGACGCGGTGAGCGTGCGCATCCGCGTGGACGGCCGCCTGCGCCCCACCATCGCTCCGCCCAAAAACATGCAGAACGCGGTGATCAGCCGCATCAAGATTCTCTCCAGTCTGGACATCGCCGAAAAGCGCCTGCCGCTGGACGGCCGCCTGCGCGTGAAGCTCCAGGGGCGCGAGGTGGACCTGCGCGTGAGCACGCTGCCGACCATCCACGGCGAGAAGGTGGTGCTGCGAATTCTGGACAAGACCGCGGTGCGCATGGAACTGGAGAAGATCGGCGCCGACGCGAAGTTTCTCGAACACTTGCGCGTCATCCTGCGCCGCCAGACCGGGATGATCCTGGTCACCGGCCCCACCGGCTCCGGCAAAACCACCACCCTCTACGCCTGCCTCAACTACGTGCGCGAAGTCTCCAAGAACATCATCAGCGTGGAGGACCCCGTCGAGTATGAAATCGAGGGAGTCACCCAGGTGCTGGCGCGTTCCGAGATCGGCATGACCTTCGCCCGCGCGCTGCGCAGCATTCTGCGGCAAGACCCGGACATCGTCATGGTGGGCGAAATCCGCGACCTGGAGACGCTCGAGATCGCCATCCGGGCGAGCCTCACGGGCCACCTGGTGCTCAGCACCCTGCACACCAACGATGCCGTCAGCACCGTCACGCGCATGGTGAACATGGGGGCCGAGCCGTACCTGATCGCCTCCACCCTGGTCACCTGCGCGGCGCAACGCCTCGTGCGCACCATCTGCCCGGACTGCAAGGAGGAATACGCGCCCACTCCCGCGCTGCGCGCGCGCCTGGAGGACCTGCTTCAGGTGAAGGTGCCCGACAAGCTCCTGCACGGCAAGGGATGCCCGGGCTGCGGCGGCACCGGCTACTACGGGCGCACGGCGGTCTTCGAGTTCTTCAACATCGACGTGGCGGCGCGCGACATGATCACCCGCCGCGCCTCCGAGCAGGAGCTGCGCGGCCTGCAGAAGACCCAGGGAACCGGCAACCTGATGGAAAACGCCCTGCGCCGCGCCCTCATCGGCGACACCACCGTCGAGGAAGCGCTGCTGCTCGAAACTTCGCTGTAACCTCAACACGGAAAAGAGACGCTGCTATGGGAGAAGCGAAAGCGCCGTCGTTGCCGTCCCTGGAATCGCTGATCGAGCAGGCCATCAAGCAGCGCGCCTCGGATATCCACATGACCCCGGGCCGCGTGCCCATCGTGCGCGTGGACGGCGAGTTGATCCTGGTCAAAGATTGGCCCGTCCTGACCCCCGCGATGACCCAGACGGTCGCGCAACAAATGACCACCGGCGAGCAGTGGGAGAAGTTCGTCAAGGACCGCGAGCTGGATTTCTCCCTGAGCCAGCACAAGATCAGCCGGTTCCGCGCGAACCTCTCGTGGCAGCGCGGCTCCGTCTCCATCGCGTTGCGCTCCATCCCGCATGAGATCCCCA
Organism: uncultured Planctomycetota bacterium; assembly: GCA_903901045.1. Taxonomy (GTDB): domain Bacteria; phylum Planctomycetota; class Brocadiia; order CAIUPP01; family CAIUPP01; genus CAIUPP01. The sequence continues at coordinate 68,446 of CAIUPP010000130.1, read as the reverse complement.
CCTTCGAGCAGCTCGGGCTTCCCTCGGTGCTCAAGAAGTTCGCCGAGAAGGACCACGGCCTGTTCCTGGTCACCGGCCCGACCGGCTCCGGCAAGTCCACCACGCTGGCCGCCATGGTGGATTACATCAATGAGACGCGCAGTTGCCACATCGTCACCATCGAGGACCCCATCGAGTACCTGCATCGCCACAAGAAGTCGCTGGTCAGCCAGCGCGAAATGCACCACGACACGCTCTCCTTCCCCGAGGCGCTGCGCCACGTCCTGCGCCAGGACCCGGATGTCATCCTCATCGGCGAAATGCGCGACCTCGAAACCGTCGAGACCGCCCTGATGATGGCCGAGACCGGCCACCTCGTGCTGGCCACGCTGCACACCGGCGATACCAGCCAGGCGCTCACGCGCATTATCGACATTTACTCGCCGCACCAGCAGGCGCAGGCGCGCACCCAGCTTTCGCTTTCGCTGATCGGAATCATGGCGCAGGAACTGCTGCGGCGCGTGGACCAGCGCGGCCGCGTGCTGGCGTACGAAGTGCTGGTGAACACCCCCGGCCTCGCCCACATGATCCGCGCCAACGAAATCCACCAGGTGTACACCTCCATCCAGACCGGCGCCGGCGAGGGGATGTGCACGCTCAACAGCAGCCTGGTGAAGTTGTACAAGAGCCGAATCATCTCGCGTGAGGACGCGCTGCAGAAGTCGGTGCGGCAGAAGGAGTTGCTGGATCAGATCAATCCGTTCCTCTGACGGAACTAGTGGGGACACAAAACTTTCCTTCGGAAAGTATTATGTCCCCACTGCGCTTGTCCCCACTGCACCTGTCCCCACTATGCCAGATGATAGGGGCGAAGCACGTCGCGGAAGATTGCGCCGTAGCCGCGCAGGCGCGCGCCGGCCATGGGGTGAGTGGAGGGGAGCAGCAGGAAGGGCCGCGATTGCTCCCCCCCCACCGTGCCGTGCGCCCCCACCTGGTCGTCGAAACAGACAATCCGTTTCCCGTCGAATCTTCCGAAGATCACGACATCCCCGACGTTCGGGAAGCAGAGGAACCGCCAGAGGTCCTGCCGGTAACTGCCGTGGGGGTCCTCCATGCGCAGCGGATCCAGTCCCTCGATTTGCTCGAGCCGCCCCGCGCGCAACTCGGCGCGGTTCGGCCCCTCGAACACCACCCATCGCCCCGGCTCGGCGCGCACGAAGAAGGGGCCGATGCCGGTGTGGGCGCGCAGGTAAGGCAGCAGCCCCGGATGCAGCGCCTCGATTTCCTCCAGGTTCAGCCGCTTGCTGTCCGCTTCGAGCAGATACAGATGCGCCAGGCAGCTTGAGTAGGTGACCACCGCCCCCATATCGGCCCCCAGAAAGACCGACTCGGCATGCACCAGCGGCAGCAGTGAGTGGTGTTCGAGGCGGCGCAGCAGCGCCTGCGTCGCGGGGGTCACCCCCGGAAACCGGGCGATGCGGCTTTCGCGGACGCGGCCGGTCAGGTACTGCGCGCGCCGGCGCATGTACGCCTGCGTCCCGGCCACTTCCGCCACGCGCTCGCGCTGAAGCGCCGCGGCGATGTCCGCCCCCAGCGTGCGCCCGAAGCGCCGGGTGAAAGGGACCGCCGGGGTCTGTCCGTGGTCGGAGAGAATGATCAAATCGTACGGCCGCCCCGCGCCGTAACGGATCATCCGATGGATTTCCCCGATGCGCCGGTCGATGTGGCGCAGGTTCTGCAGCGCCGCGCGCGAGGTCGGGCCGAAGTGGTGCGCCATCTCGTCGTAGCCTGCGTAAGTCGTGTATATATAAGGTGTTCCGGTGTATATTTCCATCAGCAGGCCGAAGGTCTGCATCTCCCGCATAATGACGTTGCTGCTCACGCGGAGCAGCGGGAACAGCCCCTCCACCTCCGCCTGTTCGGAATGCGGTTCCGGCGCCAGCCAGCGGTCGCACAACTCCGCCCACAACTCCATCAGCGAGGCGAAGCCGGTCCGCAGAATTCTCAGCGGGTGAAACAGCAGCAGCAGGAAGAGGTGCCATCCTCCCATGCGGCCCAGGATGCTGTCGTCGTGGCTGGACGACAGGGTGAACACCGTGCGGCGCGCCCCGCCATCCAGCATGTTCATGTAGCTGGCGCCCCCTTCGAGCGCTCCGGGCCGCCGGCCGATGATATGGTCGCTGATGTACTGCGAGGAGGAGGCCTCGTTGCAGTTGACCACGCGGTGGTCCTCCCGCTCGTACCAGCGGAAGCCCGGGATGTCCTGCTCCATGCCGAACAGGATGCCCGCCTGCGCGTAAGGGGTGGAAGTGGGCAGGCCGGGGTGGAAGCGGCGCACGGTCACCGATCGGTTGCGCACCCAGCGGCGCAGCCGGCGCATGTACCCTTTGCGCATCGCCAGCAGCAGATGATCGTAGGAGAGGCTGTCGATCTGAATGCAGACGAACCCGCGCTGTTGCGGGGGCGCCTCCTTTGAGGCGGCGTGAAACGGGAAGTACCTCACCCGGTACCAGAGCCGCGCCAGCGCGCGGCCCAGCCTTCTGAAACGCCCGTGATGGCTCGGACGCGCGGTGTTCATCAGGTGCAGGCCCCATCCTCTCTTGTTGGCGGCAACGCCGGTTCCCTTCGCGGTGCGCCCCCATTGTACCGCGCAAGCGACCGTTGTTGTAGGGGCGCAGCATGCCGCGCCAGGGCAAACGCATCTAAATTTCCCTGTCCGCCCGTTTGACGCTGCGCACGGTATGATGGCGCGGAACGAGGCCGCTTATGGACTGCGGCGGCAACTTGCCCTGAGCTTGCCGCAGGGCGACGCCGCTTTGTGTTGGTGGAGACTTGATCATGCGGTGGGCCTGTCGGTTCGGACCCTCGCCCCCGGCGCAGCCAAAGCGCCGCCTAGGGCGGCGCACTCCATAGACGCTGTCGCGGCCGGGGCATGCCAATGACGCGTCAATATTCAGACGCGTTTGCCCTGCACACTGCGCCCTCGTGAAAGACTGCCTACGAAGCGGCTTGACCTTTGAAAGATATATGGTATTATCTTTCAAAGCGTTGGGGGCTTTGAAACCGGACCTGCAAAGTGAGTTAACTCTATGAACCCCAAGGACTTTCAATGCCAGGCAGCAGGGAGAGTGGTGCAGACGGGGCTGGGTTATGCAGCGTTTTTGCCCGCGCCGCTGCCACCCGAGCTGAAATACGACTCATCCCTGACGTTGGCGCTGTCGCGCGCGGATGCCGCCCTGAGCGAGTTATCCGGCCTTGGCCGCGTGTTGCCGAACCCGCACCTGCTGATCGCTCCGTATGTTCGGCGCGAAGCCGTACTCTCCTCACGCATCGAGGGAACGCGAGCAAGCCTTTCCGACATTCTTCTGGACGAAGCCAAAGCCGACGCGCCACGTGATCATGCGGCCGACATTCTCGAGGTGCGCAACTACGTGAGCGCCCTTGAACACGGCATGGCACAATTGCGCACGCTGCCGCTCTCGCTTCGGCTGGTGCGCGAAATTCATGGGAAACTGATGCAAGACGGCCGTGGCGAGCATGCCACGCCGGGCGAGTTTCGCCGGTCGCAGAACTGGATAGGCCCTGCCGGCAGCACACCGGAGAACGCGCCCTATGTCCCTCCGCCGCCTGATGAAATGCAGGAGGCTCTGGGCCATTGGGAGAAATTCCTGCATGAGTGGGAAAAGATGCCCGACCTGATCCAGTGCGCTCTGGTGCATGAACAATTCGAAGCGATCCATCCCTTCCTGGATGGCAATGGGCGCGTCGGCAGGCTGCTGATCACTCTATTCCTCATCGAACGGGGCCGGTTGTCGCAGCCGCTGCTGTACCTGTCGGGGTACATTGAGGAGCATCGGCAGGACTACTATGACCTGCTGCAGCGCGTGCGGACGCACGGAGACTGGAGCAGTTGGCTGCGTTACTTCCTGGCGGGCGTGACGGAAACGGCCCGTGACGCGGTGAGCCGCGCGGGGCAACTGACGGACTTGCGAACCGAGTGGCGGGAGCGGCTCCGGGGCGAAACAAAGGCGCTTTGTCTTCTCGATGAACTCTTCCTCAACCCTTTCATCACGGTAGCGAAAGCGCAGGCGGCGCTCAAGGTGTCCAACCCCACGGCGAGATTGGCAGTGGGCCAGCTGCAGAAGCACGGCATTGTGAAGGAAACATCGGGCCGAACGTGGCGCCGCGTCTATGTTGCGAAATCGGTCCTCGATATCATCGACAAACCGGGGGACCGTTAGACACACAACCCGTTTTGCCGGAGAAGTTGATATGCCGGACCCTGGGACAGAGCGGCGTCTCGCCCCCCCCCCTATATTTGAGCCGTCGTGCGCCGCTGCCTATAATAGAGCCTCATTCCTTCCTTCTTCTTGGTAGGAGCCGCCATGCCAGTCATCGACATTCACACGCACATGGGAGTGAACCCCCTGCCGGTGCCGAGCCATGAGAACCTGGCCACGCCGGAGCAGTTGATCGCCATCATGGACCGCTGCGGGGTGGACAAGATGTGCATCCTGCCGCTGAGCTCCCCCGAGGCGCTGCCGGACATCCAGTCGAACCCGGAGATTCACGCCGCGTGCGACCGCTGGCCGGACCGCTTCATCAAGTTCTGCTGCGTGGACCCGCGCGTCCAGGACAACAGCACCACCCACAACTTCCTCCCGACGCTTCAATACTACAAGGAGCGCGGATGCAAGGGGATGGGGGAGTTCGTCGCCAACCTCTGGTGGGACGACCCGCGCGTCCAGCGGCTGCTGGAAGACTGCCAGACCGTCGGCCTGCCGGTGACGTTCCACATCGCCGTCAAGGAGTTCGGCATGTACGGGCTCATCGGCGAGCCGGGGCTGAAGGGGCTGGAGCGGGCGCTGAAGAAATTCCCGAAGCTGCAATTCCTGGGGCATTCCCAGGCTTTCTGGTCGGAGGTGGGGCCGGTCTCCGAGGCGGAGCGCGGCGGATACCCGCCGGGGAAAGTGCTGCCCGGCGGCGCGCTGCCGCGGCTCTTCCGCGAGTGCCCGAACCTGTGGGGGGATATGTCCGGCGGGAGCGGCTGCAACTCCGTTTCCCGCGATCCGGAGTGGGGCTACCGGTTCATGGAGGAGTTCCAGGACCGGCTGTGCTTCGGGCTGGATATCTGCGCGCCGAGCAACAAGACGCCGCTGGTCGATTTCATGCGCGACGCGCTCGCCAGCGGGCACATCAGCTACGATATTCATGAAAAGATCATGAGCGGAAACGCCGCGAAGGTGCTGGGGCTGTAGGACAGGCTGCCTCACGGATTGGAGAGCAACCGTGGCGAAAATAACCTCCCCCAGAGGAATCAAAGACATTCGCAGCGGCAAGAACTGGTACACAGTTCAGACGCCCCACGGCCTAATCATGCTCCTATGAAGGGTTTGCGACCTTCTATGGAGTGCGCCGCCAACGGCGGCGCTTTGGCTCTTGGTGAACGCGGCATACCTGCCCAGCAAGTCCTGCGCGTGAACAAGTCCTTACCAAGCCAAAGCGGCGTCGTTGCCGCCGCAGTCCACAAGCGGCCCCGACTTTCGCGACATTGACAGGTAGGATGGTATCCGTCTACCATTGACACCGTCTCGGAGGAAGAAAAGCATGTCGGACAGGCTGCCGAAGAACCCCACGTTGCCGGGCGAGATGCTCTTGGAGGAATTCCTCAAGCCGATGGGGATCACTCAATTGGCGTTCGCCAGGCACATCGGCGTGAGTTTCAAGCGGATCAACGAAATCGTCAACGGCCGGCGCTCGATTACTCCGGAGACGGCATGGCTCTTCGCAAAGGCGTTCGGAACGAGCCCTCAATTCTGGATGAATCTCCATGCGACTTACGACCTGGTCCATCACAAAGTCGAGCGCCGGGTGCAGAAGCTTGCCGTTGCCGTATGACTTTGCCTTAGGGTGATCATGAGCAAGACGAACTGTGTGATTCTGGCGGCGGTGGCGCTGATCGCGGTGGCGCTTTCGATGCTGCTGTCGCGGGCGGAGAAGCCCGGCGCGGCGCGCACGGGCTACCCGCAGCGGATCGTCTGCATGGCGCCGAATATCGCCGAGACGGTCTTTGCGCTCGGCGCGGGGGATCGCGTCGTCGGCGTCAGCGAGTACACCGTCTATCCCCCCGAGGCGGTGAAACTCCCCACGGTCGGCGCGCAGTACAACGCCGACCTGGAGAAGATCGCCTCGCTCAAGCCGGACCTGGTGATCGTTCAGGAGAAGCATGAGAAGGTGGAGCAGCTCTGCGCGGAGCGGGGCATCGAGGTGATGCGCGTGAAGATGCTGCGCGTGGGGAGCATTCTGGACGGGGTGCGCCAACTGGGGGACCGGCTCGGCGTGCCGGAGAACGCCGCCGCGCTTCAGAAGAAAATCCTGGCCGATCTGGCCGCCGTGCGGGCGCGCGTGCAGGGGCTGCCGCGGACCAGCGTCTTCTTCTGCGTGGGGCGCGCCCCCGGCTCGCCCCGCGGCCTGTTCGCCACGGGGGGCACCAGCTTCCTCACGGAGATGCTCACGCTGGCAGGCGGCCGGAACGTCTACGAGGAGGTTCAGGAATCCTATCCGCAGATCAGCGCGGAATCGCTCATCCAGCTTGCTCCGCAGGTCATCATCGAGGCGTATCCGTCGCAGAAATTCTCCGAGGAACAGCGCAAGAGGATCATCGCCGACTGGGCGGCGTTGCCGAAGATTCCGGCCGTGCGCGACGGGCGTATCTTCCTGCTCACCGAGGACTTCCTCGTCGTGCCGGGGCCGCGCATCGGCCTGATCGCCGGGCGGCTGGCGGATGTCCTTCACCCCAAGGAGCGGTCATGAACGCCACGCCCGGACTGCTCAGCGTGCAAGGAGTCGGCTACCGCTACGAAGCCTCGGAGTGGGAACTGGCGGGGCTCTCCTTCGAGGCGCGAGCGGGGGAGATTCTGGCGATCATCGGGCCCAACGGATCGGGGAAAAGCACGCTGCTGCGCATCGCGGCGGGCATCCTGCCGCCGCGCCAGGGGAAGGTGCGCCTGGAGGGGCGCGACATGGAGTCGCTGCCGCGGCGCGAGGTGGCCCGCACGCTGGGCTATCTGCCGCAGCAGGTGCAGTCGGCGTTCGACTACTCGGTGGAGGAGGCGGTGAGCATGGGGCGCTTCCCGCACCTGGCGGGGCTGGGGTTCCTGCGGCCGGAGGATGCGCGCATTGTGGAATCGGCGATGCGCCGGACGGAGACGCTGGAGTATCGCGCGCGGTCGCTTTCGCGGCTTTCCGGCGGCGAGCGGCAGCGTGTTTTCCTCGCCTCGGTGCTGGCGCAGGAGCCGCGCGTGCTGCTGCTGGACGAGCCCACCAGCGCGCTGGACATCCACCATCAGGCGCGTTTCTTCCGGCTGCTGCGCGAGTTGGGGGGGACGGGGATCGCCGTCGCGGTGGTCACTCACGATTTGAATATCGCCTCGCTCTATTGCGACCGGCTGCTTCTCCTGTCCCGCGGCGGTGCGGTGCGCGAGGGGAATGCCGAGGAGGTGCTGCGGCAGGAGACGCTGGCGGAGGTGTACGGGGAATCGGTGCACGTGGACCGCGATTCGCGGACGGGCCGGCCCATCGTGCTGCCGGGCCTGCCGGGAGGGACGCCATGAGCGCACCGCTCACCGCGCGACGCTGGACCTGGGTGATGGCGATTTACGCGGCGCTCTTCCTGGCGGCGTTCCTGGTCTGCCCCTTCGTCGGGCGCGAGCCGGTGGAGGCGTCGGCGCAGATCAAGCGCCTTCTGGCGGGGCATCCGGATTTCGGGAGCATCCTGCTTCAGTTGCGCGTTCCGCGCGTCCTGCTGGCGCTGCTGGCGGGGGGCACGCTGGCGCTGGTGGGAGCCTGCTTCCAGGTGATCCTGCGCAACCCGCTGGCCGACCCGTTTACGCTGGGGATCACCGGCGGCTCCGCCGTCGGCGCGGTGCTGGCGCTCTCCGTGCCGGGGCTGGCGATTTCCTTCGGGCCGTTCAGCTCCCTCCAGCTCTGCTCCTTCGTCGGAGCGGCCATCAGCCTCGGCCTCGTGTACGTCGTCGCGCGCCGCCCGCACGGCATGTCCATGAACACGCTGCTGCTGGCGGGGGTGACCATCAGCATCCTCTCCGCCGGGCTCATCATGCTCATCCGCTACGTCGCCGATCCGTATAACCTCATCAGCATGGACCGCTGGCTCATGGGGGGCCTCGACATCGTCGGCTATCGCGAGATGGGGCCGGTGCTGCCGCTGCTGCTGCCGGGGCTGGCGCTGCTGTTCATGCAGGCCGGTCCGCTGAACCATCTGTCGCTCGGCGAGGAAATGGCGGCGGGGCATGGCGTGCAAGTCGCGCAGGTGCAGCGACTTACGTTCGTCGGCAGCGGGCTGACCATCGCCGCGGTGGTCTCGCTGGCGGGGCCGATCGGCTTCGTCGGGCTCATCATCCCGCACGCCGTGCGGCGGCTCAGCGGCTACGACCAGCGCATCGTGCTGCCCGCCAGCTTCCTGCTGGGCGGCGCGTTTCTGGCGCTATGCGATACCGTGGGGCGCACCCTGTTCAGCAAGCAGGAAATCCCCGTGGGAGTGATCACCGCCATCGTGGGCGGCGTGCTGTTCATCAAGATATTGCTCGGACGACGGCGTTAATTTCTGGAGAGGAAAGACCATGTCGGACACCGTATTGGCGGCGCAATTGTACACCCTGCGTGCGTTCCTGAAGACCCCGGCGGATATTGCAGCGACCTTCAAGAAGGTGAAGAAGCTCGGCTACGACGCCGCGCAGGCTTCGGGCCTGGGCCCCATCGAACCGAAGGAACTGCGCAAGATTTCCGACGACACGGGGCTCGTCATCTGCGCCACGCACGTCAACGCGCAGAAGGCTTTCGAGCAGACCGAGCAGTTGATTGAAGAGCACAAGATCCTCGGCTGCCCGAACTCAGCGATCGGCTCCATGCCCGAGGCGGCGCGTCGCGACCCCGTCGCGCTGGCGAAATTCGTGAAGGATATGGAGCGCGCCGGGCGGCGGTTGCGCGAGGCGGCGATGACGTTCTCCTACCATAACCACTCCTTCGAGTTCGAGAAGCTCGGCGGGCGACTCATCATGGATATGATCTATGGCGACACCGACCCCCTCTGCGTGCAGGCGGAACTGGATGTCTACTGGGTTCAGCACGGCGGCGGCGACCCGGCCGCGTGGGTCCGCAAGCTGGCCGGCCGCCAGACGCTGCTCCATCTGAAGGACATGACCTATCGCCGCGACAAGACGATCTTCGCCGAGGTGGGGGAAGGGAACCTGAATTGGCCCCCCATTCTGGAGGCCGCGCGCGCCGCCGGGGTGCGCTGGTACATCGTCGAACAGGATGAATGCGAGCGCGACCCCTTCGAGAGTCTCGCCATCAGTCTGAAGAATCTGCATCAGATGGGCCTCAAGTAAACCGTGCGCCAGGACCGTCATTGCGAGGAGCCCGGCCCGCTCGGTCGTTCGCGCGGTTAATGTGCGCGCAATAACGTGGCATGCCACGTCGCGCTTAGATAGGAGTGCATTTTGAAAGGCCGTCTTGCCTGCTATCCCTGCCTGGTCAAGCAGGGCCTTGCCGCGCTGCGCCTGTCCACCCCGGACCCGGCGCTGCAACAGCGAGGGCTTGAGGAGTTGTTGCGCCGGATGCAGGGGCTCGACTTGGAGCGCACCCCTTCCTTCCTCAGCCGCGTCTCGTACGATGTGGCGCGGGAGATCGCCGGCGTGGCCGACCCCTTCGCCGCGGCCAAGCGCGAAACGAACCGCCTCGCCCTCTCGCTCCTGCCGGCGCTGCGGCGCAAGATTGCCTCCGCCCCCGACCCGCTGCACATGGCGGTCAAGGCGGCGCTCAGCGGCAATGTGATCGACCTGGGCATCGGCCATGTGTTCGACCTGGAGCGCGACGTCGCGCGCATCACCGACAATCCCATCACGCTGGACCACTACGAGGCGTTCGCGAAACGGCTCGGGCAATGCCGCCGGCTGCTGTACGTGTGCGACAACGCCGGGGAGATCGCCCTCGACTGCCTCCTCATCGAGCAGCTTAAGCCGCATTGCGAGGTCATCGCCTCCGTCAAGTCGGGCCCCATCATCAACGATGCGACGATGGAGGATGCGCGCGCGGTGGGGCTGACCGGCCTCGTCCGCGTCATCGAGACCGGCAGCGACTACATCGGGGTCGAGTGGGAGTACACCAGCGCGGAGTTCCGCGAGGCGTTCGCCTCGGCCGACCTGATCCTCGCCAAGGGACAGGGGAATTTCGAGACGCTCAACGAGCGGCTCGAGGAGATCTTCTTCCTCCTCAAGGCCAAGTGCACGGAAGTTGCCGCGGAGATAGGGGTGGAGTACGGGGACACCGTTTTCCTCCGGAGCAGGGGACGGGGGAAGTAGCGCGCGCGGGGGAGCCATCGGGACACAAAACTTTCCGAAGGAAAGTATTGTGTCCCAGCCGTGTCTCACGCCGAAGACGACGCCGACGGGATGGTTTCAACAGAACAAAACAGCTTCTACTCCTTCGCGCCGTGGCTCTTGAGCAGGTCGATCACCGCCTCGTGCTTTCCTAATGCGGCGAGGCGCAGGGCGGTCATGCCATCGGCCTTGCGGGCGTTGACGTCGGCGCCGTGGGAGATCAGGAGCGCGGCGACCTCCGCCTTCCCTTCATACGCCGCGGTGTGCAGCGGGGTGCCGCCGTCGGTTTTGGGCATGTCCACCCGCGCCCCCTTCTCCAGGAGCGCCCGGGCGATTTCCGCGTTCCCGTTGCGCGCCGCGAAGAGCAGCGGCGTCCAGCCGTCGGGCTTCTGCGCGTTGGCGTCCGGGCCGTTCGCCAGGAGCAGCCGGACCATGGCGGTGTTATTCCTGAAGGCGGCAGCGAGAAGGAGCGTGCCCCCCTGCCCGTCTGAAGTGTCGGCAAGCCCCCGGTTCGATCGGAGAATCTTCGCGGCCGCGGCAACGTCGCCGGTGTCCACCGCCGCGACGAGCGCCCCCTGCGCGGCTTTCACGGCCTCGTGCCCTTTCGCGCCGGGCGCGGCGCAGCCGGTCAGAGCCAAACAGATCAACGGAATGATGACTCTGCGCATCGCAATTCCTCCGAACGGTGAAAGTGCCGGACATCCCCCCGACCGACATTATACCCCGGATTCACGCGGGGGAACGGCTCGGCGCGTTTGGGGCGCGCTTGTCCGCTCCGGCACGCATCGCCAGGAACATGCTGAAGCAGCCGCAGAGCAGGCCGCAGGCCAGGAGGGTCCATGGGTAGCTTACCCCCGCGTGGCCGTGAGCCCGGATGGTTGCCGAGTCGCTGGTGAAGGAGTAGTACCAGAAGCCGAGCGCGGCCATCTGCAAGAGGAGGGAGAGCGGACGCCAGCGAAGGGGCGCGCCGCGGTCTTCTCGGAGGACGCAGAGAACGCAGGCCCCGACGAGATAGGCGCTGATCAGCAGCACGGAAAGGACGGGACCGTACCAGGGGACGGGGATCAGGAACAATGTGTCCCATTCGAGCCAGGAGGTCGGCCAGTGCGCCAGCCATTTGAGCCCGACATAGTAAGTAATGTCCCAAATGCCGAACAGCAGAGAGAAATAAGCCAGGCGCGTCCGGGCGTTGAATCCCGCGAGCCAGGCGACGGTCAGGAGCATCACCAGGGTGCTGGCTTCCCTTATTTGTTCGACGGGAAAGCGGTTCAACGCAGCGACGGGATTTTCGGAAGGGCTGAGCAAGTGGCGAAGGTAGATGACGCAGATGGCTTCCAGAAGCCCCATGGCCACGCCGAATATCAGCGCCACGCCGAGAGTCTGCCAGATGCGGCCGCGGGTGGTCCGGCGGGCGTGACAGGATTGGAGAGGCGCGACTTCGGGCGGCTGCGTGCTCGGGCTATTCAAGAAGTACTCCTCCATGTGCTTGATAAGGCGCAACCTCCGGGATGTCCGGCAGTTCGGGGACTGCGCATAGTTGAATGCGCTAATTGTACCTTTCGCCGGGGAAGGAGCAAATGAGCCGGTGCGGTGGGTGGAGTTGCGAAGGAACGGCATCCGCCGATGGACGCCGATGGAGGAGGCAACTAATGGCAGCCGCTGACTTATCAACCTACTCTTGAGAAAGCCTATGGGGCACGGGAGCACTCGCCTGCTTCTGCCCCTGCCCGCTCTGGTCCAGAAGCATTGCCGCGGCGAGCGCTAGGCTTGGCGCGGCTTGCGGGGCCTGAGCGATCAGCGGCATGAAGCTGCGGATGCAGCGGGCGGCCTCCTGCGCCCATGCCGGCTCCCCGGTGAGAGCCGAGAGGCGAACGAGGACGCGCGCCGCCACGCCGTTCCCGGAGGGGGTCGCGCGGTCGAACGGCTCGCGCGCGCGGACCGGCAGCGCCTCGTGCTCCGCCGAGGTGAAGTAGAACCCCCCGCGCTCCCTGTCCTGGAAGCGGCTTTGCAGCGTCTCGGCCAGCGGCCGCGCCCACTCCAGCCAGCGCGCCTCGCCGGTCGCCGCGTGCAGATCGAGCAGGCCGTCGGCGAGAAAAGCGTAGTCGTCCAGGTAGCCGGGAATGCTTCCCTTTCCCGTGCGCCAGGAGTGCAGCAGGCCGCCACCTTGACGGCAGCGGGTGAAGAGGAAGTCCGCCGCCCCGCGCGCCGCGTCGAGATACCGCTCACACGCGAACTCTTTCCCTGCGAAGGCCAGCGCGCCGATCATCAGCCCGTTCCAGTCCGTCAGCGCCTTGTCGTCCTGGCGGGGATGAACGCGCCGGACGCGCTCGGCCAGGAGCTTCGCGCGGGCGGCGTCGAGCGTGCGCCGCGTCTCTTCCGGATCGAGCCCTTCCGCCGCCGCGAGTTCCTCCGGGAACGCGCGCAGGTACGGGATGTTGAGGCCGGTGGGCCGGCCGGAAGCCTCGTCGCGGAAGTTTCCCTCCTTCTCGATTCCGTAGACGTGCGCGAAGAGGGCCGCGCTTTCCGAGGGGAGCGCGGCGGCGATCTCCTGCGCCGTCCATACGTAGTACTTCCCCTCCGCGCCCTCGCTGTCGGCGTCGCAGGCGGACTGGAACGCCCCTTCCGGCGCCCGCATCTCGCGCAGCGCCCAGTCCAGCGTCTCCTTCGCCGCGCGGCGATACTCCCGGCGCTTCGTGGCGGTGTGCGCCTCGGCGTACGCGCGCGCCAGCAGCGCGTTGTCGTAGAGCATCTTCTCGAAATGCGGCAGGAACCAGCGCTCGTCGGTGGCGTAGCGGTGGAAGCCGCCGCCGACGTGGTCGCGGATTCCCCCGCGGGCCATCGCGTCGAGCGTGGCGGTGAGCATCTCCAGCGCTCGTTCGCCGCCGCGCTGCCGGCGCTCGTACAGGAGCAGGCGCAGCGCGGCATGCGGCGGGAATTTCGGCGCGCCGCCGAAGCCGCCAAAACGCGGGTCGCAGGACTGCTCCAGCGCCCGCATCGTCTGCGCGACCAGGTCGCGGCTGAGGGGCCAGCCGGGGGGAGCGCCCGCTTCGCTCTGCGTGCGGGCCACGGCATCGCGGATCCGGTTCGCCTGCTCCTCGACCTCGGCGCGGCGCTCTTTCCAGGCGGCGGCGAGTTGCCGCAGCAGCCCTTTCAGCCCCGGTCGCCCGCCCCGGTCCTCCGGGGGGAAGTAGGTCCCCGCGTACCACGGCCTGCCGTCGGGGGTCAGCCAAACCTGATTCGGCCAGCCGCCGCTGCCGGTGAGCAGTTGCGTCACCGTCATGAAGTACTCATCCAGCTCCGGGCGCTCCTCGCGGTCCACCTTGATCGACACGAAATCCGCGTTGAGAACAGCCGCCACCTCCTCGTTCTCGAAGGATTCGCGCTCCATGACGTGGCACCAGTGGCAGGTGGAGTAGCCGAGGGAGAGGAAGACCGGCTTGTCCTCGCGCCGCGCCCGCGCGAACGCCTCCGCGCCCCAGGGATACCAGTCCACGGGGTTGTGCGCGTGCTGGAGGAGGTACGGACTGGACTCGGCCGCCAGACGGTTGGCGCGAGCGGGTGAAGGAGCGGAAGTCGCTTTCTTTCTCATCGTTGCCTCGGGAGTGGGAGGATCGCTTCGACGATATGCGACGCGGGCGGGCCAGTCAAGAGAGCGGGCGGAGGTGTATCACTTACGCGCGAAGTCATTCTGAGTCCGCCCGTTGGCGGACGAAGAATCTTTCGCAAGGCGAACGGTTAGCGCTCCGAAAGACCCTTCGCTTCGCTGAGGGTGACAAAGGGGCAACTCGTCCCGCGCGTATGTGATACACTACGCGCGCGGCGGTTTTCCGCTTGTCTTTCCGGCGAAATATATGATATCGTCCGGCCGGTTGGCCGCGGGGAGAAGAGGCGGCTATCGCGCGAAAGGCCGGGCTGGGTCGGACTCCGTGCATTGTTGGCAGACCTCTTGGATAGGAGTCACGTCATGCGAGGGAAGCGGGTGGGCTGGGCCTGTGCAGTGGCGGCGATGGCGTTCTTCGGCGCGTCGGCTCTCCGCGCGGCTCCGATCACGGGACAGGGAGACCCCAGCGATGTCGTGAAGGGGGGAAGCGTCGTCAACTTCGACTCCGGCCCCACCGGAGTCTTCCCCGCGCCGGTGACGATCGATGGCGCGACTTTCTCGGGCAACGCGCCGTTCTACATCGGCGGCGGCTTCTTCATGGGGGGCTACAACACCCGGGGGGCGTGCGCGCTGTATACCGGGCCGGATGAGGCGGCGGCAACCATTCTGGTGATCGACTTGTCCCGCAGGGTCAACGCCTTTGCGTTTCTCTGGGGGGCGTCCGACGTCTGGTGGCGCATCACGGCGTACGATTCGGATGGCGCGGTGATCGAGACGCTGGACATGCCGCCGCTGGTGGGCAGCAATGCGGGGGACTATTTCGGAATCCGCGCGAAGGGGATCAAGCGGGTCGTGGTGCAAAGCCTGGGCGGGGGCGACTGGGTGCTTATGGACAACTTCACGGCGGATGCCGACCTCGCGGCCCGCTCGGCGCGAGCCAAGGTGCTGAGGGCGCGGGGAAGCGTGATCGCCGACCGGCCCACCGGGGACGCCTGGCAGGATATGCTCCTCTGGAAAGCCTACCGGGATATTCAAGACGGCCTCCTGACGACCCGCTGGCTGGACGAGGACACGCTCGACCGCCGGAAGGGAGAGGCGGTCTTTGACAAGCTCGCCTCGGCCGTGAAGCATCCCAAGGCGATTACGGAGCGAGAGGGGGCCGACGCCCTCATTCAACAGGATGCGCAGGACGCCATGGACGACCTCGTCGCGGCGGCCGATCAGCTCGCCCTGACGGCGATCAACGCGATCAGCGATCAGGAAATTCCCGCGGCGGCAAAGGCGAATGAGTATTACGCCAACGGTCAGGCGCTGGCGGCGGAGGGCAGGGTCGCGGCGGCGATCATCGAGTTCAAGAAAGCATGGCAGTGCGCGCAGCGGGCGCTGGGGCAGCAGCCGACGTAGCGCCGGGCCGACGTATGAACGCCATCCGCCGATTGCGCCGGTCGCAAGGACGGGGCGAAATGCTCGCTTGCCTTACGAATCCTGATGAGGGTGGAGGGGCATCTTCTGCGAAGACGGGGCGAGCGGAACTTAAGGTGGTGGAGGGAGTCGGGGGCTACAGCGAAATTGCGAAACGAACCCAACTTTGTCGTAACGCGCATGGGGATAAGCCGTTGGCGAGACCTTTGCGGGCCGTTGGCCCGCAACGCGGACTGGATAGTCCGCGCCACCTGCGGCTCCGGCGCACGATGCGTGCCGGGCAATCTACACTCTCTACATCTCCTCTGGCGTCTGCATTCCCAGCAGGCGCAGTCCGTTGGCGATGACCTGGCGGAGGGAGTCGACCAGGCGGATGCGCGCGGCGGTGAGGGGGGCGTCCTCGGTGAGCACCTTGTGCTTGTGGTAGTAGGTGCTGAAAAGGCCGCAGAGCTCCAGGAGATACTGGCTGACGGCGGAGGGCTCGCAGCCGTCGGCGGCGCGGCGGATGACGCTGTTGAAGTCGGCGAGCGCTTTGGCCAGCGCGAATTCCTCCGGCTCGGTGAGCAGCGAGAGGTCGGCGGCGGCGTCCACGGGCTGACCGTATTTGCGCAGGATGCTGCAGAGGCGCACGTGCGCGTACTGGACGTACGGTCCGGTCTCCCCCTCGAAGCTGAGGATGGCGTCCCAGTCGAAGTCCACATCTTTTGAGCGCTGGCGCTTGAGGTCGTTGAAGACCACCGCGCCGATGCCGACGGCGGCGGCGACGGCTTCCTTGTTCGGCAGCGCGGGGTTCTTCTGGTCGATGGCCTGGCGCGCGCGGTCGATGGCCTCGGTGAGCACCTGGCGCAGCATCACCACCTGCCCCTGCCGGCCGGACATCTTGGCTCCCTGAAAACGCAGCATGCCGAAGTCCACGTGGACGCACTCCTTCGCCCAGTCGTAGCCCATCATTTGCAGCGTGGTGAAGATCTGGCGGAAGTGCAGTTTCTGCTCGCCGCCGACGACGTACGCCATGCGCGCGAAATGGTACTTCTCCCAGCGATCCTCGGCGGCGGCGATGTCGCGGGTGTCGTAAAGCGTCGCACCGTCGGACTTTCGGAGAATCACGGGGGGCATCTTGTGCGTCGAGAGGTCGACGATCAGCGCCCCCTGGTCGATCTTGGCCAGCCCGAGTTTCTCCAGCCGCGCGATGGTCGCGGGCATGAGTTTGTCGTAGAGCGATTCGCCGCTGAGCACCTCGAACTTGACGCCGAGCAGGTCGTACACCTTCTGGAATTCCGCGAGGCTGATGGCGCGGAACTGCTCCCAGAGCGCGACGGCTTCCGCGTCGCCATCTTCGAGGCGCTTGAACCACGCGCGTCCCTCGTCGCGCAGCGCGGGGTTCTCTTTCGCCTCCTGGTTGAACCGCACGTAGAGCGCGTTGAGGTTGCTGACGGCGTCCCCTTCGAGCGTGGCGGCGGTTCCCCACTTGCGGTAGGCGGCCATGAGGATGCCGAACTGCGTTCCCCAGTCGCCGAGGAAGTTGATAGAGACGACTTTGTACCCCAGCGCGGTGAAGATATGGGTGAGCGCGTTGCCGATCATGGTGCTGCGGATGTGGTGGACGCCGAGGTGCTTGGCGATGTTCGGGCTGGAGAATTCGACGACCACCGTCCGGCCCGCGCCTTCGTCGGAGCAGCCGTAGGAGGTCTTCTCTTCGCGGACGCGCTCCAGCGCCCAGGCGATGAACTTGCCGCGCGCGACGCGGAAGTTCAGGTACGGGCCATTCACGGCGGCGGATTCGATCCACTCGCCGGGATGCACGTGCTGCGCGAGCTCCTGCGCGATCTCCGTGGGCTTCAGGCGCTTCGTTTTGGCCAGCGCGAAACAGGGGAAGGCGTAGTCGGTCTGCGTCTCGGCGGGCGGGATGCTCAGCGACCGGGCGACCTGGTCGGGGGCAAGGCCGGTCGGCCCGGCGAGCTGGCGCGCGATCTCTTCAACGAAGGGGTTCTTCATTTCTCTCTCTATTCTCTCTCAATTCATCAACAACGACCGGACGAGATGGACGGAATGGACTCACAACAACGAACCGCGCAGGCGCCTTGCCTTGCCATTCTGTCCAATACCGGCTCAGAAAGTCAATGGTTCCCCGGCAGTGTAGGCGCGGGCTTTAGCCCATGCACGCGTGGGCGGGCTGAAGCCCGCCCCTACACAGGCGACCGCCGTCGCGCCAGTAGGATCAGCATCGCCGCCAGCGTGGCCAGTGAGATGGCCGCGGCGGCGGTGGTTCCCCATTGATACAGCGGTTCGGCGCGCTGGATGATGCGCAGGCCGATGTCGTAGGGCATGTCCGGCTGAAGCCGCTCCATCTCGCTGAGTCGCCAGGGGAGGGCGTGGTTGAACAACTCGAAGCCGATTTCCGCCAGGAGCGGCAGGCAGAGCCAGCGCCAGCGGCCGAGCCGGTCCAGCCCCTCCTGCGCGCGCGCGCAGGCGATCACCAGCAGCATCAGGAAGGGGATGAGCAAGAAGCGCGATGAGATGCGCTCCGCGTTGGCGAGCGGGAGCGGCAGCATGGCGATGAGCGCCCAGAAGTAGCTCAGCGAGCAGAGGAGCATTGCCACCAGCGGCGCATCCAGGGAGGGGAAGCGCGTCGCTTCCAGCCGCCAACTCCTGCAGCGGCGCACGGCGATTCCCAGCCCCAGCAGCAGCGCCAGCGCGGGGAGGCCGATGTACAGGTCATACTCCCACCAGCGCTCCGGCCCGAAGATTCCCCCCACCTGCGGGCCGTCGGGGCCGAACCGCTTCGTCAGGCCGAGCCAAAGATCGTACAGGCTGGGGTAGCCGTTCTTGAAGGAGTAGCCGCCGCCGTGGAGTTCCATGACCCCCGGGACCACTCGCCAGGCCGCCAGCAGCGCGGTGAGGAGCATCGTCCAGAGTCCCGCGCGCCGCGCGGCGGGGATGAAAAGGACCATCAGCGCCAGGAAGATCAGGCACCAGTTCATCATGTGGAAGGAGCCCTGCAGCAGGACGGCGTTCAGCGCCAGCGCCGCCAGGATCGGCAGGCGCGGCCCGCGCTTCCCTTCGGCCATTTCCAGCGCGAGCAGAAGGAAGAAGGGGAGGAAGAAGTAGCCCGTCCACTGATGCCCGACCGCGAGGTGCGAGAGGATGTGTCCGTTGAAGTTGAAGAGCAGGAAAAGCAGGGCGAAGGCGGCGGCCGAAAGCCGCCAGCGCCGGCGGATGAGCAGCAGTCCGGCGAAGCCGACGGTGTAGAGCAGCAGCACGTTGACCAGCACGAACCGCCCGGCATCCATGAAGGGCAGCAGGAGCAGTTGCGGCGAGAGGAGCAGTTCGGGGACGCCGAGGAAGGAATCGATTCCGTAGAATTGCCGCGAAACGTGCCAGGGGATTCTTCCCTCGGACAGGGCCTGCGTCAGGGCGCTCAAGTACATGCGCTGGCGCGGCCAGTCCTCGGCGGTCATGCCCAGGTGGCCGCAGTTCAGGAAGCAGGCCCAGGCCCAGGCGCCCAGGAGGAAGAGCGCCCCCAGGAAGAGCCATTGGAACGCACGCGCGCCCCGCTCCGCCCGAGGGGGGGAGAACAGGTGCGCGTCCAACGACGCAATGTTATTGTTCCAGCGCTCCATGGGTAACCTCTCGGCTGTCGGCACAAGCTGGCGTAGGGGCGCAGCATGCTGCGCCCTCGTTGTGGCGCAGAACGCGTGTACCGCTGATAGGGAAAGGCAATGCCTTGTCCCTGCGACGGCCGCGGGCGTTCCGCCCGCTACGCGGACTGGCCGCTCGACCTCGCTCGCGGGCCCGAGCCTGTCGAGGGCGTAGTCCGCGCCACATCATGCAGCGGGCTGAAGCCCGCTCTACACGCCGCTCTTCTCCGCGCTATGTTCCGGCATTTTGACCAGAAACACAAGGGCGGCGGCGAGGAAGAGGGTGATTGCGGAGAGTTGCAGGACGTATTGCAGCGCGATGCGCTCGGAGCCGAGGGTCGCGCCGAGGTGGTCGCCGAGCATCCCGAGCGGGACCAGCAGCAGCCCGGCGTTGCCGTACGCCAGGCCCATCACGATGCCGGAGGCGGCGGCGACGTCGCGGGGGACGCGCCGCTGCGCGTTGGCGATCTGCAGCGGCGTCAACGAGTACACGAGGAAGCCCGCGACGAAGAGCAGCGCGATCATCAGCGGCCAGCAGGCATGCGCTGCCGGGGCGGCCACGAGGCAGACCCCCGCGCCGATCTCGCTATAGGCGATGGTGCTCGTGCCGGGGAACCGCTCGACCAGTGCGCCGCCGCAGACCACTCCCAGCGCCCCGGCGAACATGAAGACCGCCAGGATCAGCCCGGACTGGAAGAGGGTGTAGCCGCAGAGCGTTCCGTACAGCGGGAGCATGATGGCAAAGGCGTTCAGCGGCGTGAAGCGCAGGATGACGTCCAGGTGGATCGGCCAGATTTTGCGGAGAATTCCCCAGAGATGCAGCGGATGCGCGGAGGGTTTCTCCTTCGGCGCGGGGGCGTCGGGGGTCATTAGGGTCCCCAGCAGGAGGGCCGCCGCGACGCCGGGGATCGCCAGGAAGAGGACGTTCTCCGCGCTCCCCTTCAGTATCCAGGGAATCACCAGCGGCGCAAGCATCACCCCGAGGTTTCCGCCGACCATGTACAGCGACAGGCCGCTCGACCGGCTGCGTCCGGCGATACTGCCGGCGATGGCGGCCCCGCTGGGGTGGAACATCCCGACCCCGACGGCGCCCCCCACCAGCGCGAGCAGGACGCAGGCGAACGCCCCCGCCTGCGGCAGGTGGAACCGGCCCGGCGTCGTCAGCAGGCTCATGCCGACCGCGGCGCAGAGGACTCCCGTCACCATGATCCTGCGCCGTCCGTAGCGTTCCCCCAGCGCGCCGAAGACCGGCTGCATGAAGTTGGACATGGAGAGGTACACCGTGCCCATGACGGTTGTCATGGTCAGGCTGAGCCCCAGTTGCTGGCGCAGGTGCGGCACCAGCGGCCCGTAGAAGGAGGCGTAGAAGTCCCCCAGCGCGTGGGCCAGCAGGAGCAGGAAGAGCTGGATGCCGATCAGCGCGGGCATTGCGGGGCCTTAGAGAACGCAGAATGCAGAAAGCAGAATGCGCTGTGCGCACGGCGCACTTGAGAGTGCCGAAATAACGGCAAGCGCGCTGGGACAGCGCGCTCCACCATGTTCCGCATTCGGCGGTCGTTACTTCACCAGCCCCATCTCAATCATCTTCTCGGCGATCTGGATGGCGTTGGTGGCGGCTCCCTTGCGGATATTGTCGGCCACGCACCAGAGGTCCAGCGTGTTGGCGTGGCAGGAATCCTCGCGAATGCGGCCGACGAAGACCTCGTCCTTGCCGGCGGCATCCAGCGGCATGGGGTAGCGGCTCTTGGCCGGGTCGTCCACGACCACGATCCCCGGGGCCTTGGAGAGGAGTTCGCGCGCCTGGGCGGCGGTGAGCTTCTTCTCCGTCTCCACGTTGATCGCCTCGGAGTGGCCGAAGTAGACCGGGACGCGCACGCAGGTGGCGCTGACGGCAATCTCCGGGGCGGAGAGGATCTTGCGCGTCTCGCGGATCATCTTGATCTCTTCGCCGTAGTAGCCTGGGAAGATATCCTTAAGCGTGCTGATCTGCGGGATGACGTTGCCGAAGATCTGGTGCGGGTACTGCTGCGGATTGGCCGGCTTGCCGGCGGGGACGTCGGCCACCTGGCGCTCCAACTCGGTCACGGCGGCGCCGCCGGTGCCGCTGACGGCCTGGAACGTGGTGACGACGACGCGGCGGATGCGCGCCGCGCGGTGCAGCGGCGCGAGGGCCGCGACCATCTGCACGGTGCTGCAATTCGGGACCGCAATCAGCCCCTGGTGGTTGCGCAGCGCCTCGGGGTTCACCTCGGGCACGACCAGCGGCACGCGGTCGTCCATGCGGAAATCGTCGCCGTTATCGATCACGATGCAGCCGCGCTTGACCGCTTCCCAGCCGTAGAGCTGCGATGCGCCCTTGGCGCCCTCGGTCCCGGCGAACAGCGCGAACTCCGCGCCCGCGAACGCGTCCGCGGAGGCGGGCACGACTTCGTAGTCCACGCCGTCTATCGTCTCCGTGCGAGCGCTGCGCGCCAGCACTTTGATGCTCTTGACCGGGAACTTCCGCTCGCGCAGGACTTGAAGGATGCGCGTGCCGACCAGGCCGATTCCGACAACGACGACAGAATACTTTCTCATCTCTGGCTCCGGGTTCTCCGCCGATGGGGATGCGCGGATGGAGTGACGCCGCCGACTCACAGCACCATACTATTATCATAGAGCAAAAGCGCGAGGGTTTTCAACTGTGGCCGGGCGGCGGCGGGGGGAACGCGTCTAGAGAGCGCCGCCGGCTGTGGCGTCAGGGGTCTGGATCGCGATGCATGATTGTGATCGCGCTGAGCGCGATGGTTTATGGAGTGCGGCGGCAAGGACGCCGCTTTGGATGGCGTGGAGTCCGGCACCCTCAGGGCGCATCCCCTTGAGTCGTGCGCTCTGTCATAGTCAAAGCGCCGCCGGCGGCGGCGCACTCCACATTCTGCGGCGCTTCTTAGATGCGTTGGCCCTGGGGCGGCGGCGGGGGGAACAACGGGCGGACAGGGACGGAAATGGACGAGCACGGCCACGAAGAAAGTTTGCCGCTCATCGCCCCCTGAAGCGCAGGCGCGCCGCCAGCTTCAGGCTGTCGGTCATCGCTTTGAGGTTGAACTTGCTGCGCCCTTCGCGGCGGTCCTTGAACTGGATCGGGATTTCCTTGATGCGGCAGCGCCGGACGCGGTAGAGCATTTCGGTGACGATGGAGGGGCCGGCGGAGGTGAGCGTTTCGGGGTGCGCGGCCTCCATGGCGCTGCGTCGGAAGCAGCGGTAGCCGCTGGTGGGGTCCTTCACGCGGACGCCGAGCATTGCGCGCAGGTAGACCGCCGCTCCCCAGGTGATGAACCGGCGCAGCGCGCCGCGCCCTTCCTCGCCGCCGCCGGGGACGGCGCGCGAGCCGATCACGACCTCCCAGTCGCGCGATGTGGCCAGCAGTTGCGGCAGGGCCGCGGGGTCGTGGCTGAAGTCGGCATCCATTTCGAGGATCGGGTCGAACCCCCGGGCGAGGCACCAGGAGAAGCCCTCCGCCCCGGCGTATCCGCGGCCGCGCCGCTCGGTGCGGTGAAGCACCTGGACGCGCGGCTCCTTCACCGCGATTTCGTCGGCCAGTCTGCCCGTGCCGTCGGGGGAGTTGTCATCGACGACCAGCACCGTCAGCGCCGGCTCCGCTTCCAGCAGCGCGCGGATCAGCGGTTGGATGTTCTCCGCTTCGTTGTAGGTGGGCAGCACGACGGCGGGCTTCATGGCGCGGCTCCCGCGCCGTTGCGCGCGCGCAGGGCGGCCAGCCGCTCGGCGGCGGCGGTCATTTTCGGCTGGAGCTTCAACACTTCCTGCGCCTCCGATATCGCTTCCGGAATGCGCCCCGTTTCCTCATAGAGGACCGAGAGGTTCCAGTGGATTCTCCAGTTGTCGGGGGCGAAAGTCAACGCGGCGCGCGCCTCGCGGATGGCGCCGGGCAGGTCCTTCTGCCCGTGGCGGATGACGCTGAGCGCGAGGTAGGCGCTCCCTTGCTGCCCGCCGAGCGCGATGGCGCGGCGGAACGCCTGCTCCGCTTCCGGGAGGGCCCCCTTCTCCATGAGAAGGTTCCCGAGTTCGTAGTGGAGCACGGCGTTCTCCGGCTCCAGATCAAGCGCTTTCTGCAGGAGCGCGCGGGCCTCGTCGGGGCGGCCCAGCGCCCCTTCCGCGCGCGCGAGGGCGTAGAGCGCCGGAGCGCAATCCGGCTGCTCCGCCACCTTGGCCCGGAATTCCGCCTCCGCGCGGAGCAATTCGTCGCGCGAGCGCAGCGAGTCCGGATTGAACAGAGCCGGCAAAAAGGAATAGACGCGCGCGCTTCGCAGGAACTCCTCGCGCTCGGGGCCGCGCTGGAGGAATACGGCCGAGTCGGCATCCCAGAAGACGAGCGCCCAGGCGGGATCACGGGCGAGCGCGCGGAGCAGTTTCTCGTCCGTCGTGCGGCTGATCTCCAGAACGCAAAGGGTGATGTGATACTGGGCCAGGAGTTCGCGCCAGCCGGGCCCGGCCAGGCGCACGGCGTCGTACAGCTTCACCACGCGCGAGCCGTACATGTCCACGCGGCCGTCAATGAAGACGTGATTCGCCGGGTAGAGCGCGTAGAGCAGGTAGTTGCCGTAGGAGTAGGAGTTGAACAGGTTGCCGTCGAGTCGGTTGCGCGCGAGGAAGTCCGCGGCGGCGATGGGATAGCCGCGCTTCTTCAAGCCGAAGCCCGCGCGTTCGAGGCGGAAGCCGAGGGCGAGGAGAACGAGCGCCAGGCAGGCGGCGGCGACGAGGAGTGTTGCCGATATGGAATGTTCACCGCGGAGACAAGAAGAATACAGAGACGAACGATTTCTGAATTCTGAATTCTGATTACTGATTTCTGATTTTTCGAGATCGGCGCCTTCTGTGTTAGCTGCGGGGCACCTGCACAACACTGCCCAGGCGGCGGCCAGGAGGGCGGCGAGGAGCGGCGCGGTGACCAGCATCGCGACGGCGATGTGACGCCGCGCGGTCAGCGCGAGCGCGCCGAAGAAGAGCAGAACGGCCCAGTCGCGCAGCTTCAGCGCGCGGGGCGCCAGAATCAGCGCCATCAGCAGCGCCACCATTCCCACGTTGCGCAGCGCGAGCCAGTCGGACCAGCCCGGCTTCTGCCATTCCAGGATGGAGGCGCGGACCTCGGGGCTTTGCGCCAGCTTGAAGGGCACCTCCCAGATGAGCGCGCCATAGGGGTTCGCCAGCGTGGCGGCCAGCGCCAGGCCGAACGCCCCCCAGAGGGCGGTCAGCGTCCTGCGATGGATGGCGGATGGGCGGCGCCGCAGCGCAAGGAAGGTCTCCGCGCCGCAGTACAATCCGCTCAGCGCCAGCCCCGCCGGCCACGCGCCATGCAGGTTCACCCAGAGCGCCATGAGGAGCGGGAAAAGGGCCATCCAGCGCAAGCGCCCCTGCCGCAACTGCTCCAACGCCAGGAGCCAGGCGGCAAGGATCGCCCAACTGAACAGCTCGGGGCGGGTGAAGATGCGGTCGGAGGCGGCGCAGAAGGCCAGCGCGACGGCCAAGGCTGCGGCGCCGCCGCACAAGGACGTACTAGCGCGCTGGGACAGCGCGCTCCACCCAAGCCGCACGCGTGCGGTCCAAAAGAGGAAGAAGGCCGTCAGGCCGATCATGCCGATCTGCATCAGCATCAAGCCGGTCGCGCCGCCGGCCGTCCAGATGCCGTAGATGGCAAGCTGCGCGAGCCACTCGTATTGAATCCAGGGCTGCCCCTGCGCGGTGCAACTGAAAGGGTCGGTGTGGGCGGGCCCCTGCTGCGTCACGAGCCTGCCGCACGCGATGTGGTGCCAGACGTCCGGGCTGCGCACCGGCTGCACGGCCATGAGCATTGCCGCCAGCAGCGCGACGGCCATCAGCGCAAGGGCCGCGCGCCGCGGCGAGCGTCCGGGTTCCAATGTTTGCGACTGCTCCAAAGCGACCTCCTCCCTCCTGCGGCCTAATGTACCCGCCCGCCCCCCGGCCCGCAAGCGGCGCGCACTTGACTGCCGCTCCGCGCCGAATTATAAGTGAGGCCCGGCCGTCGGCGTGCGCAACTCTTTCGCTGCGAGGAGGCTCCGTTGAATCGACGCGAGATCGCCCGCGAAGCCGTCGCTCATCGCGAAACGGCGAAGGTTCCCTACCACGTCCTGTTCCTCGGGCCGCTGCGGGAGCGCGTCCTGCAGCGCCTGGGCGGAACGGATATCAACCGCGCGGTGGGCAACTACCTGAACTGGAGTCTGCCGCCGGCGGCGGTGGGACGCGTGGCGCTGCCGAACGACGAATTCATGGATGAGTGGGGAGTCCGCTGGAAAGAGACGCATATCAACCGCGGCTACGCGCTGGAGCATCCGCTCAAGCGCCCCCTCCTCTCCGATGTGAAGCGCCCCGCGCTGCGGCCGGCGGAACGCGTCGCGGGGCTGCGCGAAGCGTGCGAGCGCGACGGCGACCTCTACCTGGTCGCCTGGTGCGGTGAGATGTTCGAGCGCGCCCATTTCCTGCGCGGGATGGACAACCTGATGGTGGACATGGTCGAGGAGCCGCAGTTCGTCCACGGGCTGCTCGACGTCCTGCTCGAGTTCTGCCTGGAGATGACCGACGTGCTTGCGCCGTTCCCGCTGGATGCGATCATGATCAGCGACGACTACGGCCAGCAGTCCGGGCCGCTCTTTTCGCCGCGGCACTTCCGGGAGTTCATCAAGCCGCGGCTGAAGAAACTGTTCGCGCGCATTCGCTCGCACGGCCAGCGCGCGGCGCTGCACAGTTGCGGGGATGTCACGGCCTTCCTGCCGGACCTGGTGGAGGCGGGGCTGGAGATTCTGCACCCGGTCCAGGCGGAGGCGATGGACGTGCACGCGGTGAAGAGGGAGTTCGGCCGCGATCTGTGTCTCTTCGGCGGCATCAACACGCAGCGGTTGCTGCGGCACGGCACGCCGGGGGAGATACGCGATACGGTCCGGCGCGAGCGCGACCTCCTGGCGCGCGGCGGGGGCTACATCCTGGCCCCCAACCTCGATCTGACGCACGATTTCCCGCTGGAGAACGCGCTGGCGTTCGTCGAGACGGCGAGGGAGTGAGCTGGTTCCATGACCTCGCCAGGGCGAACGTGCGCGCCGCCAGCGGGTGAGGAACAAGGAAGATCGCCGCGTTCGCGCCGATAACCGTTTGCGCGCAAACGCGGTTTCCGGCGGCGCTCGCTCGCGATGACAATTTATTGACGGCGCGTTGGCGTGCGCCGTTACACGCCCAACATGCGCAGCGTGGCGCGGGGGTGGGCGATGAACCGGCAGAAGAGCCTGCCGATGCGACGCGGACGCAGGTGAAAACGGCGGTAGAATTCAATCCGGGCCTGAGTGAGCCGCTCGGCGGTCATTCCATGGGGGAGGTACACGGGGCGCGCGGTGTCCGCCAGTTCGGCCCCGGCGACCATCCGCCCCCACTCCTCCGCGCGGTCGCTGACCTCCGAGCCGGGGAGCGGCGCGAGGAAGGCGATGCCGATGTCGTCGAAGGGGAGTTCGAGGGCCAAACCAATGCTTTTCTCGATGGCCGCGTCATCCTCGCCGGGCAGGCCGAGGATGAAGAACCCATCCACCTTCAGGCGCGCGCGGTGCGCGGCCTTGACCGTCTCCGCAATCTGCGCCGGGCGCAGGCGTTTGCGCGCCAGCGCCAGCACGCGCTCATCGCCGCTTTCCACTCCCAGGGTCACCTGCCGGCAGCCCGCCTGCTGCATCAGGCGGAACAACTCCTCGCCGACCGCTTCCGCGCGCGCGTGGCAGCGCCAGATCAGGTCGTGCCGCCGCTCGATCAGCCCCTCGCAGACGCGGCGCAGGCGCGGCTCGTAAAGGGTGAACAGGTCGTCCTCGAAGTCGAGCTCCCGGACGCCGAAGCGGCGGACCATCTCATCCACCGCGCGCAGGATGTACTCCGCGCTGAAGCTGGTGACGCTCTGGCCGAAGACGCTGCGGTCGCAGAAGGTGCAGCGGTAAGGGCAGCCGCGCGAGGTGACGAGGTACGAGGCGGGCCAGCGGCGTCCTCCGGCGGCGGCGCGGAACCCCTCGGGGTAGCCGGGGTAACCTTCCCACCAGGGGAGCGGGAGGAGGTTGAGGTCGCTGAGGCGCGGACGGCGCTCTTCGGAGCGGATTTCCTGGCCGTCCCTCCAGACGAGGCCGCGCACGCCGGAGAAGTTGCGTCCGGGCAGGCGGCCGAGCAGTTCGAGCAGCGTCTCCTCCCCTTCGCCGACGAGGGCGGCGTCGAGCGCGGGGCTCGCCTCCAGAGTGCTTCTCGGGACGGCGGAGGCGTGCGGCCCGCCGAGGAGGCACAGGCAGCCGGGCAGCGCCTCGCGCACGGCGGCGGCGACGGCGCGGGCGCTCTGGATCGTCGCGCTGGTGGCGCTCAGGCCGAGCAGGTCGGGTTGGAATGCGACGATCTCATTCACGGTCCGCTTGAACGATGCGCCGCCGGCTGCGGCGTCCCGCAGGAGCACTTCGTGCCCCTGTGCGCGCGCGACGGCGGCCAGTTGGGCCAGCGCCAGCGAGGGAAGGCTCTTCTCACGACGCCCCGCACCGGGAACCGGCGGGTTGATGAGCGCTACGCGCAATGTGTTGGGCATGGCCGCCAATTAAAGGACAAGGACATAAGGGACTGCAATGACATAAAGGACAATTTATTGTGACAGCGCTTGCGGCGAATGCATTAAGGCGATTCCGGCGGCTTCCACTTTGACGAAGCAGTGCATCGGGCATTTCTCGGCGGCCCGGCTGTAATCGCATCCCTGGGGATAGGTCAACTGGGCCAGGTTCCCCTTCTTGACGATGGCGCCCTCCGGCGCGTTCTTGATGCAGATCCAGCAGGCGATGCAGCCCACGCTGCAGCTCTCCCTGACCACGCTGGCCTTGTCCTGCGAGGAGCAGGCGAGCAGATGGCTGACGTTGGCCGGGAGCAGGTCGATCAGCGCGCGGGGGCAGGCGCGCACGCAAGCGCCGCAGGCGGTGCACTTGTCCCAGTCGATCACCGGGATGAGATCGGCGCCCATCACGATCGCGTCGAACGGGCAGGCGGCGGCGCAGGTCCCGAGGCCGAGGCAGCCGTACTCGCAGCGCTTGGGGCCGCCCTGAACGAGGTTCGCGGCGCGGCAATCGGCCAAGCCGTGGTAGGCGAAGCGTTGGCCGCAGCGACCGGTTCCCCCCTGGCAATGGACGACGGCGCGCACCGGCTGCTTGTTAACGTCCACCTCGATGCCCATGATCCGGCCGAGCCCCAGGGCGGCTTTCGGCCCGCCGGGGATGCACAGGTCGGGCGCGGCGCTTCCGGCGGCGACGGCCTGCGCGTACCCCTCGCAGCCGGCATGGCCGCATGCGCCGCAATTCGCGCCCGGCAGGCAGGCGATGAGCTGCTCGACGCGCGAGTCGCTCTCGATGTGGAAGTACCGGCTGGCGATGGCCAGGCCGATGCCGAAGAGGATTCCCATCACCCCCATGATCAGCAATGCCGAGGGAATCAGGCCCACAAACGCTCTCCTCATTTCATCAATTCGCGGCCCGCCGCGAGCGCGTCGGCCAGGGCGGTCGGGTGCGACTCGATCTCCCCGCGCCCGTCGATGGAGGGGAAGAACAACTCCCCGCCCAGCTTCACGTCGCACACCGCGCACCAGGCGCTGACCACTTCCGCCGCGCACTTGAAGTAGCGGTCGTGCTTGAAACCGCCGCAGCTCAGGAACAGCGCGCGCCGGTCGGCGTTCGGGTGGCGGCGCTTCAGAAGGTACTTGCGCGCCCAGAGCGCCTGGCAGCGGTCAACCATCCCCTTGAGCTGCGCCGAGACGCAGGCGAAGTAGATCGGCGAGGCGATGATGAACCGGTCGCACGACTCGATGGCTTCGTAGATCGGCCCCATGTCGTCGGAGGCGGCGTAACGGCAGACCCCCTTCCCGGTGCAGAAGCCGCAGTTCTGGCAGGGGACGAACTTCAGTTCGTTCAGCACCATCTTGCGGACTTCGACGGCGGGGTCGGCCTGCAGCGCGCCGGTGAGGGCGCGATCCAGCAGCGTCTCCGAGTTCCCGTTGCGCCGGGGACTCCCGGCCAAGGCGAGTATCTTGTGAGCCATTCCTGAACCTCCCATGCCGCGATTCTAGCAGGCCGGGGCTGCCCCGGCAAAGGGGGATGGTCTGTAATGCGCGGGCCGTTGCAAGGGCGCAGCATGCTGCGCCCCTACCCGCAGCAGGGAGACCCTTGCGCTATCGCGGCGTGAGCGTCATCACGTACATATCGAACAGGGCGTGCGTCCAGACGGCAATGCCGAAGCCGCGCGTCAGGTAGATCAGCCCCAGGAGCATCCCCGCCGACAGGCGGAAGATGAACGCTCCGAGGTCGGGCATCTCCCCCACCATGAAGTGCGCGGCGCTGAAGAGCGCGCCGGAGACGAACAGCGCGAGCATTCCCGCGCCGAAGGAGCGCATGTTCCCGAGTTCTTTGGCAAGGAAGTAGATCGTCCCCAGGATCATGAGGCGGAAGAAGGCCTCCTCGTAGAGCCCCGCCCCCGCGCCCACGACCAGGGCATCCAGGAAGCTTGCGCCGTTGGGGGTGAGGCCGGAGAACTGGAACTGCCCCGTGATGGGGGCCAGCGCCAGGGGGCCCAGCAGCAGCGCATAGACGCCGCTTTCGGTGAGCATCCAGAGGTAGGGGCTCAGGCGGAGCGCGTTGCGCCGGCTGGCGCGCCAGACCGCCACGAGCGCGACGACGATCAGCAGGCTGTTCAGCAGCAGCATGGCGTCGGCGCCGAAGAGCTTGGTGGGGTGGCTCTGGAGCCAGGAGATCGGCTTCTTCATCAGCTCGGCGGCGGCGTTGAGCTCGGAGCCGCCGATCAGCACCCCGAGTTCGTAGATCAGCAGCAGCGGCAGGACGAAGAGCAGGCTGACGGAGAGGGAACGCGTGAGGTTGATGTAGCGGCGCTCGGATTCGAGGCGCTCCTGCTCGAGCGCCTCCTGTTCTTCGGGGGTCGGCTCAAACTCATCCGACGGATCGGACGGATCAGACGGATCCTCATCTTCATCAGCCACGGCGAACTCCCGTTCAGGAGATCTTCCGGCCGGTCAGGATTTCGTAAGCCTGCCGGTATTTCTCGCTGGTCTTGCGGACGACCTGCTCGGGCAGCGGCGGCGCGGGGGGTTCTTTGTTCCAGCCCGAGTCGATGAGCCAGTCGCGCACGAACTGCTTGTCGAACGAGGGCTGCGCGCGGCCCGGGGCGTAGCCTTCGGCGGGCCAGAGGCGCGACGAATCCGGGGTGAGGACCTCGTCGATCAGGATCACGCGCCCGTCGGCCAGGCCCCACTCGAACTTGGTGTCGCAGATGATGATCCCCTTGCCGCGCGCGTAGTCCGCCGCGCGTCGGTACACCTCCAGCGACTTATCGCGCAGGGTCTGCGCCGCCTCGCGCCCGATGGAGTTCACCATCTGGTCGAAGGAAATATTCTCGTCATGGCCGCTCTCCGCCTTGGTGGAGGGGGTGAAGATCGGCTCGGGCAGCTTGTCGGATTCCTTGAGGCCGGCGGGCAGCTTGATCCCGCAGACCGCGCCGTTCTTGCGGTAGCCGGCCCAGCCGGAGCCGGCCATATAGCCGCGCACGACGCACTCGATGGGGAACACTTTGGCTTTGCGCACCAGCATGGAGCGGCCGCGCAGCGTCTCCTCCTGCCCGCGCAGGGCAGGGCCCATTTGCGCCACGTCGGCGGTCACCAGGTGGTTCTCGACGGCGCCCTTGAAGAACTCCAGCCAGAACAGCGTCAGGCCGGTGAGCACCTTCCCTTTGAACGGAATGCCCGTGGGCAGGATGCTGTCGAAAGCGCTGATGCGGTCGGTGGCGACGATCAGCAGCTTGCCGTCGGTTTCGTAGATGTCGCGCACCTTGCCGCGGTTGACGCGTTTCAGGCCGGGCAGCTCCGTCTCAAGGATCACGCGCTCAGGCATGGGGACTCCTTCTCTCAGGGGCCGGGAACCGTTCGTCGCGGGGATTATACACGGCAGGGGGAAGAGGCACAACGGAGGGATCATTGATGAGCGATAATGGATGATGACCAAGTGCCGGCGGCGCGGCGTTCGTTGGCTTTCAAGCGGCCTTCTGCTAGAATCGCGAAGGTGGACTTGAGCAGTCTGTGCAGGGCGCGGAGGCGTCGGAGGAGGCGGCATGATCCAGGTTGAACTGTCGCGCATCATTATCAACGAGCGCAGCGATAAGCAGGTGATCGTCCTGAAGGAAAAGGAGGGCCCGCGCGCCTTCCCGATCGTGATCTCGATCTACGAGGCGATGGCGATCGACCGCGGCGTGAAGGAGCTGCGCACCCCGCGCCCGCTCACGCACGACCTGATCTGCCTGATCCTGAAGAGCCTCGACGTGAAGCTGGAACGCGTCATCGTCTGCGATTTGCGCAACGACACGTTCTACGCCAAGCTGATGCTCCTGAGGGGGGAGGAGAGCCTGGAGGTGGACTCGCGGCCGAGCGACGCCATCGCGCTGGCGGTGCTGCAAGGCGCGCCGATTTTCGTCGAGGAAAAGGTGCTCGGCGCGATCTCGCAGACGCCGGAGAGCGACTTTCCGCCGGAAGAGCCGCCTCCCGAGCAGACCCCTTGACGCGGAGGGATGGCCGAGTGGTTTAAGGCGGCGGTCTTGAAAACCGCTGAGTCGAAAGGCTCCGGGGGTTCGAATCCCTCTCCCTCCGCCAGTTGCCGCAGGACAGAACGGTTCCCCTTATGAATGTTGAGGAAGACGCCGGTCCTGCTTCTCTTTCCCACCGGCAGCGATTTGCCTTTCATGTTCTCCGGACGCCAAGTTCGCATTGTCTTCACGAGCCACACATCCGGCCAGTCAAAGAAAGAACAAGTGAAGTCATGGACATTCCGCCTTGCACGCAAGCCCCGCTCCTGCAGAACGCGCCAGAGACGATGATGAGTCCTCGGACCGCGGCAAAGGAGGGCCATTCCCAGCCCCCCGTGAAGTGTTCGAGATGCAAGAAGGAGGAGGTATTCATGAAGGACCTCTGCCAGGCATGCAACATGCGCGCATGGCTTTGGAGGCACTTCGGCCATCGTGGCACGAAACTCGATGTTGCCGCAACGCCTGAGACGCCATGTCCGCCGCCAGAGGCGCCAGTCGCTGTCTCGCAGGAAGGTGTTTCATGACGAAGCTGCTCATCGGTGTTGTGGCGGCGCTCCTGCTCATGGGAGGCGCGGTCGCGGCCCAGGACGCCGCGCCAAAGGAAGGTTGACAGGCTTCGTAAACAAGAAGGCGACATCGTTCCGCCCTGTTGCAGCCTTGCTCAACGCAGCGGAACGGTTTTCAAGAGCAACACGCGGTCGAAAAATCACTTGACGACGGCCGTTCGACCATATACCCTCAGGTTTCAAAACCGCCGGCCCTTGGAAGGACCGGCGGGGAACAATACGGTTTTAACAGTGAGAGGACAGGCCAATGGCGCAACTGACGAACATCCAGCAGGAAGTGTGGAACTTTATTCGTGCACAAGGACCAGGTGTCAAAATCAACTGGTCTAAGATACTTACAAAGCTCGACCCCAAGCGGCAGAAGGGGTTCTCGGCCAAACGGATTCATGCTGCGGTGGTGAAGATGAACGAAATGACTCCCTGCCGGATGAAGTTGACGACCGCTCTCAAGGATCATGGGACTGGCCTGGAAGCGTTGTGAGGGCGATGCAGCCTGGCTTTGATGTCCCCGGTCCGGCCCTGACTCCCCCTGGTCTCCGAGTAGTTTGCAGTGGCGCTGCAAATTACTCGGAGGTCCCCCTATGAGATGAGATGCATGAAAGAAATTACGCTTCAAAAGGAATGGGTTATCAAGGCATCTCTCGACGATGTGTTCAGGGTGATGACGGATTTTGAGAAGTTCCCCGTATATTTCCCAAAGGTTGCCGAATCTGTTCGCATCAAGAAACGCGAAGAAGACTATTTGGAGATGGACGCGACGGTCAAGTCGTTCGGTCAAAGGTTTTCAGTGAAGATGCGAACTCGGATTCTCCCTCAAAGAGGATTTGTTTCGGACAACGATAGTCCGAAGTTTGGAACCTCGGGCCATGAGGAGTTATTGCTTTCAACGCATCCCGAGGGAACATTGATCACCTATACCTATCGCGTTTCTATCCATAAGATATGGCTGCGCGTCGTCGCCACTCCGCTCATTCGCTGGTACTCAATGAGATACTGGGAGAAAGCCGTCATAGACGAATTGAAGAAGAGGGTCGAGAAGTAAGGACGTGGCGACCATCACCAGGCGGGCTCGAAGCGCGGCAACGCTGCCTCTCGCATGGGCCATTACAACCAGAGCCTCGATGAATAAGGGAATTCCTAACTGGCGGAACGTCCCTCCCCCACCGACGTAATTCCCGCCGATTCCCCGGTAGTTCCGCGGCTGCCTCGTAACCGCCGGTCAGGAGACGGCGGCGGGGAAGAATGATACAATCCAGCGTGCATGGGGCGAGAGAAGCTGAGCATTCAACAAAGGAGATGGAAGGTTATGGCGAGCGCGAAGAAGTCGATCAAGGTTTGCCTGGTGGGCGGCGGCAGCCAGCCGTGGTCCCCGACGATCCTGCGCGATATCATTTTCAAGCCGGGCATGGAACAGATGCGCATGGATCTCGTGCTGCTCGATTTGTCCGCCGAGCGCGCGCAGGCGATGGAAGCGCTGTTCAAGGCGCGCCTGCGGGAGTGGAAAGTGAGCCGCGCGGTGGTCCGCGCCGTGAGCGACCCCCGCCGCGCCATCGAGGGGGCCGACTTCGTTGTCTTCACCATCTCCACCGGCCGTCTCGAAGCGATGACGCATGACCTGGCGATCCCGCAGAAGTACGGCATCTACCATACCGTCGGCGATACCGCGGGGCCGGGCGGCTGGGCGCGCGCGCTGCGCAATATCCCGGTCTTCCTCGATTACGCGGCGCTCATCCGCCGTTACGCGCCCAATGCCTACGCGCTCAATTACACCAACCCGATGGGGGCGCTGACGAAGGTGCTAGCCGACGCGCTGGGGCCGAACCGCGTGGTGGGCCTCTGCCACGGGCTGTTCGAGAATTACGAGATCCTCAAGGCGATCTTCGGCGTGAAGAGCGAGGAGGATATCCGGGTGCGCGTGGGAGGACTCAACCATTTCTTCTGGATGCTCGATTTCCAGGTGAAAGGCAAGGCGGGCTATCCGCTGCTGCGCCGGAAGCTGCACGGCCGCCGTCTGAATGAGATCATCCGCGAATCGCGCCCCGACGCGATGGGCTGGAACTCCAACAAGTGGTTCGCCTCCGAGCTGTTCGAGTCGACCGGGTACCTGCCGTACCTGGCCGACCGGCACACCTGCGAGTTCTTCGCCGTGACGATGACGAGCCAGGCTCAGCTCAAGCGGCTGGATATCCATCGCACGACCATCGCGGAGCGCGAGCGGATGTATCGCGATGCGGCGAAGCGCATCCGTCTCTGGCAGCGCGGGCGCACCGCTGATATCGGACCGTTCACGTCGAAGCCTTCGCGCGAGACCGCGGCGGATATTATCAAGGCGGTCTCTCTCAACGAGTCGTTCTGCGACGTGGTGAACATGGTCAACGTGGGGCAGATCGAGAACCTGCCGCGCGGCGCGGCGGTCGAGACTCTCGGCAGCGTCTCCGGGAACGGCTTCACGCCGTTCACCGTCGGGCCGATGCCCGAGGTGCTGCTGCCCATGCTGGTTCCGTATGCGCAGATACAAGTGCGCACGGTCGAAGCGGGAATCTCCGGCGATCTGGAAGCCGCGCTGCAGGCGCTGGCCGCCGACCCGGTCTGCGCTGCGCTCCCCTTCGCCACTGTGCGGAAGATGGGGCTGGAACTGCTGCGCGCAAACCGCCGTTACTTGCCCCAGTTCTCGCTGCCCGCACGGTAAGGGAGGATCAGGAGGTTCTGTTCCGGGGGGAAGGGCCGCGCCGATCTCCGTCGGCGACGGCCCTGCCTTCGGGAAGTCCTCCGAAGGTCGACCGCGCCCGCCTTCGGCCTGATTCCCTATTTCGTCCGCAGGGTCATGGTCGCCAGCAAGTCGAAGGAGGGGATGGAAAGCGCCACGGCCCCCTCCGGCTTTCGCGCCACGGCGAGGGTCTTATCCCCTTCGGGCGTCTGCCATTCAACGGTCTGGACCGTCTCGGGCAGGCGCAGGGTCATGGCGGCGGCGGGGGCCGGCGCGGGGTGCCGGTAGTTGATCATCTGGATTCGGTATCCCCCGGGAATGCGGTAGTACTCGACGCCGACGTGCCGCGGCAACTCCGTCTCCACGCGCTTGCGGCTCCCCAGCAATGCCTCGATGGATTGGAGCAAGTCGGCGACGTTTACGGGCGGCTGCCAGTAGGGATGGTAGTACCACTCGAAAGCGCCGCCGAAGCGCGCCGTGCGGGCGCGGTCGGGCAGGCGGAAGTCCAGCGGCGGGAAGTACGCCGCTTCGCCTTTTCCGAGGCGTCCTTGCGCCATGCCGAGCGCTTCAGCGCTTCCCTTCGCCTCCGAGGTGGCGGTTTCCTCGTACCGGCTCGCGATGCCCATCGGGCATTTCTTCAGGTTGAACAGGGGCGCAAATCCCCAGGTGGGGCGGTACTGGTTGAGAGGTGTGGCGGCGCCGGAGTTGCCGATCACCAGCAGGCGGCCCCCCTGCCGCACGTAGCCGGTCAGTTCGTCGAGATCGCGGTCGCTCAGGCATTTGGAGTCCGGCAGGATGAGCAGGTCGAACTCCCGTTGCAGGGCATCGGCGGAGAGGGCGGCGGCGTTCACGAGGGCAAAAGGATAGTGCGCCTCGAAGAGCGCCTGCTCCACCACGTAGGGGGTCAGCGCGCTGGGCCAGGGGTTCAGGAGCATGCTCT
This sequence comes from uncultured Planctomycetota bacterium, assembly GCA_903901045.1. GTDB lineage: Bacteria > Planctomycetota > Brocadiia > CAIUPP01 > CAIUPP01 > CAIUPP01. Next base: position 32,560 of record CAIUPP010000130.1, on the reverse strand, counting down.
CGTGATGGCGCACCACGCCGATGTGATGCCAGGGCTCGCGGTCGAGAAACAACTCCTCGTGACGCACGAGGTAGTCCATCAACGCCAATTCCTCCGGCTTCTCCAGCCGGTGGTTGGCCTGCATGGCGGCTTCGACAAAGCCGAGGGAGCGGTAGTTGAATGCGGCCGCTTCGGCGAGCATGAGGGCGCCATCGCGCCCCTGCTGGGTGGTGTAGTAGCAGACGCGCGTCCGGGCGCGCGCGCCGGCCTTGTACGCCCTGAAACGCGAGACGGGCATGCCATCGGCCAGCACGCCGACGGGGTTCTCGATGCTGTCCTCCACGCAGGTGATGTCCACCGCCTCCAGCGCATCCATTTCACGGTGGGGCCGGCTGAAGGGGGTCACTCCGCACAGGTTGGCGCCGTTGTAGAGGATCGCCACCTCAGGCGACAGCGCGCGCCCGTGTTCCGCCAGGAGCTTCAGGGCCCGGAGCCCCGTGTCGGCGTGATAGCGCAGCCAGGCGGCGCTCACCGGCTCGTTCATCGATTCGATGCCGGCCAGGTACGGCAGGTTTCCATTCGGAGGGGGCAGGAGCTCTTCGGCGCTGTCGTAGCCGGCGGCATGGATCGCTTCGGGGACTTCCTCGCGCACGTACCGGCGGAACCCCGCCAGGCAATTCTCGCAATGACACAGATGGTCCTGGAGGAAGCTGAACCCGTTGTCGAAGTGCAGCACGTCGGCTTTGACTTCCTGCACGGCGACGCGGATGACTTCCTTGAAATACTCCATCGCCTCCGGGCTGTTGTAGCACCAGAAGCGGCGGAAGTACTGCCCTCCGCCCCAGCCGCCGCCGTCGTGCTGCATGAGCATGCGCTCGACCTGGGGGTGGTGGAAGGTTTCGAAGAAGAAGGTGCAGCCGATGTAAGCGCCGACGCGGATCCCCGCCGCGTGCAGGCGCGCCGCCCAGTCCCTGGCTTCGGCGATGGAGGCCGCCTCGCGCTCGAGTCCATAGCCCTTGTGGAAGTGGATGTGGGAGAGGTTGATGCCCATGCGTTTCATCCGCGCGATGGCCGCGTCGCAATGGAGCTCCTGCCAGAGCGCGTCCACGTCGAGGAAGGCCCCGTCGCCGCGCCGGCGAAGGAACATCTCCGGCTCCCAATTGCCCAGGATGCGCCATTGCTGCTCCCCCCAGGGGCGCACAGCGCTCGCGGGTGTTGCAGGAGTTTCATGCCGTGGATCAGCGCCGCGTTTCATCGTGCACTCTTTCGTGCTCAGGGTCATCCGCCAGGGGCTATCGAGCCGTTATCGCCAGACCTTTGCCTTCCCGGAACGCCGCTTCGACCGATTTCCCCGCGATTCGGCAGCGGAACGAGAGATCCCCGATGCCGCTCTTCGTCACCGGCCGGGTGCGAAAGCCCGGATGGTCCGGCAGCGCGGAATGGTAGATGCCGATGCGGTCCAGCACCAGGAGCAGCGGCACGGAGATCGTCCCCACGCCGCCGACGTACGGGTTCTCCTCCGGCAGGCAGCGGTGCGTGGCGTCGAAGCACTCCGGGAAATCATCCTGCACGTACCATGCGCGGAAGCACATATTGTAGAGCTCCGTCGAGAGCCGGTCGGCCTCCCGGTGCAGGCCGTATTGGCGCAGCCCCTGGAGAATGATCCAGTTGGGGAACGGCCAGACGCGCAACCGGCGCTCGTCGCACCCGCTCGCGCTCACCGTCTCCACCACTCCGCGGAAGCGGCCGAAGATGGCGGGGTCGTTCAGCACGCCCATCATGCGCTTCGCCTGCCCCGCCTCCGGCACGCCGCAGGCCAGGGGGGCCAGGTTGTGCAGGTTGTAGACAAGGGAGCTTTTCAGGAAGCCATCCGGCGCGCTGGTCCGGAAGAGCTTGCGCGTCAGGCCGTCGTAGTTGAAGTAGAACCCGAGCCGATCGTCCCACATGAGGTCGTTGATGCGCGCGCGCAGGGCCTCGGCTTGCGCGCGGTTCGGCCCGCCCTCCTTGCCCAGTTCCTCCGCCATGCGCGCCATGAGCATCTTGGACATATAGACCGTGCTGTTCAGCCCGGCGGAGAAGACGTTCCGGTCTTCGCCGGGGACGGGCCAGTCGTAGTCCGGGGCGGTGTAGCGGCCGGTGTATAGCCCCGCCTCCTTGACGAACGCGTACCGCTCCCACCAGCCGTCGAGCTTTTCGAGCGCTTCGTAGATTTCCGCCAGCCAGGCCTTGTCGCGCGTCAGGTCGTAAAGCGTCCAGACCTGGTGCATCCACTGGCAGTCGTCGGAGCGGAAGCTGTTGCATTTTCCGTTCGGGAACGCGCCGTTCGGGTGCATCCCGTAACGCAGCATGGTCAGCATGAGCTCCTGGGCCAGCGCGCTGTCAAAGTAGCTCATCGCCATCGTGTTGCGGAAGGCGTCGTGGATGAAGTAGTTGGCGTAATGCGTTGCGCCGGCCTCCGCGACGCGCCCCTCGAACGGTTTTCCGTTGAACGCGCCCTTCACCGGCGTCGGCCAGACGGAATCCATGATGGCCCGGTAGGCGCTCTCGATGAACGCCTGCACCTCCGGCCGCGCCGCCTTGAATTGCAGGGGTCCCGATCCGCCGTCGAGCGCCGGGCGTTCGAACCGCTCGCGCGCAAGCTCCTTGGCCGTCAGCAGCCGGGCCGGCGGCAGCGGCGCACTCCCGGCGTAATCGAACTCGTACGGCTCCTCCAGGGGGAATGGTTTCCCGTGGAGGACCTTCCTGCGGATGCGTTCGAATGCGGCATGATAGAGCCGGTTGATCCCGGGATCGAGGAGCACCTCATCCGGGTTTTCCGGATCCTCGCAGGGGCGCACGGCGATGACGCGATTGAACGCCACCACCACCGAGGGCTGTTTCAGCGATGCGAACGCTTTCCGCATGGGGGTGGTCAGCCCCAGGAGGGCGAAGAAAGCGTTTTGCGGCAGGTGGAACGTGAACGCGCTTTCGTAATCCTCCACCACCACGCGGCGTCCGGATACCGCGATCTCCCGGCGAAGCGGGTTCCCCTGTTCCTGCACCGCGCCCTTCCCCCCGCCGCCGAGCCGGCGAAGCCGCGCGATCATGATCCGCCCGTACTGGTGCGGGAAAATGCAGGTGAAGGCGCCGCGCGTCCGGCGCACGATGAACGCCCCCGTGAAGCTCGTCAGCGCCACGCGGTAGAGTTCCGCGGCGCGATCGTCGACGACCTTGCCTTTCGGGTCGATGACGAGCTTGCCGCAGTCCAGGAGCATCTCCGTTTCATACTCCCGTCCCGCCCCCCGGAGCGCCTTCCAATCCAACCGGACGGGAAGCGCCCATCGCCCCCCCGCCGTCCGCGCGGCCGCCCCGAGGATGCGCCCCTCGGACTCGTTGAACCGCACCATGGCGGTGCCGGCTTTTTGCAGGAGACACTCCGCGGCCACGGTCTTCATGTCGCGGCGGCGCGGCGTCAGCCGGTCCGGCTTCTCCCGGCTCACGTCCACGAGCGCGCCGGCCTTTTCGAAGTAGAGTTCCGCCTCGCAGTCCCGGCCGAGGCGATGATAAGCGAAGGCCATCTGGAGAAAGTGCCGGGGTTCGTGCGGCTCCGCCCGGGCCAGCTTGGCGCGCAACCGCTTCATTTCCATATAGTTGTAGCGGCTGTCGCGGACGCAGTGTCTGTCCGCCTGCGTGAACAGTTCCGCCGCTCTTTTCTTGAGCAGGACGATCTCTGCGTCGGTCATAGTTCAACTCCCGTTGAGTGTCCATGGGAGGACGCCGCGGCGGGGAAATTGCCCGCACTCGAACGCGACCCGGAAGCGGCCGCGTCCGAGTGCGGGGGCATCTCAAGAACGGATGACGGAATCGAAAGTCACGGCTTCTTCTGCACCTCGGTCACGCGCAGGCCGATGGGGGTCCCCGCCGGCATTTCGCGGAAGGCGATGTCGGAGAAACTGCCCACGACGGTGCCGTAGATCGCACCCACCTCCAGCCGGACCTGCATCGTGCCCGGCAGGGTCTTCTGGTCCGGGGTGGGACCGTTGAGCTTGGTCTTGGGATCGTAGAAGTTGATTCCGGTGAATGCCTTGTAAGTCCAGGGGGTCTCGGTGTTCGGGGTGGTCGCCAGGATGCCCTGCATCTTGTAATTGCCGTAGTCGCCATCGGGGCCGGTGATGGCCTTTCCTTCGGGGCCGCTGAACCAGTTCGTCAGGATCACGGCGCCGTCCTTGGTTTCCTTCCCCGCCTTCATCCAGCAGCTTGCGGCGTAACGCTTGACCGGCTCAACGGCCACGCCGGATTGCGCGGCGGCCGCCATGGAGGACTCGCCGACTGTGTCGGTCAGCTTGAGATATGGATCGGCGGTGCCCTCTTTGATCCACTCCCCCTTCGTCTTGTCGGCCGGGGAGAGGCTGAAGACCCAGGCCGCCGCCCTGGTCGGATCGGTCTTGTCGGCAAGGGTCAGCGAGCCGTTGACCGCCAGGTTCTTCGCCTGGACGGGCTTGGCGCGGGCCATTTCCGGATAGGCCTTGGCCGGCTTTGCGGCGCCCGCGTCAAAGTAGATGCTGTAGCTGTCCAGCGCGTTGGCCGGCATGGTCCCCATGCGCAACCAGCAGAGCGTTCCCTTGGCGGGGTTGTCGGTGTCGGCGAAGAAGCGGCAGGGCATCTCCTTTTCCTGTCCATCCTGGAGGAGCATCACGCGCGGAGAACTGGGGTCGAAAGCGCCCTGCGCGCCGGCGCGGCTCAGCAGATCGGCGAAGTCCACTTCCCATTCCACCATCGGGTTTTCGCGCTGCTCCAGCGAGCACGCGGAGAGTTGCGCCCGGTACGACCAATCGGCATTGCCCCACTTCGCAGGCGCAGCCATCGCCACGGCGCTCACCAGCAACAGTGCGGCCATCCATGCGCGCGTCATAGTTCCTCTCCTTTTCCTGCAAAAACCCCGTTGCACTTCCGGCAATTCCAACTCACTCCAAAAGCGCCCAGGATTGTACCATTCTCCCCCGCTCGTTGTTAGGGCTTCCGGGCTTGAGGGCAGGGCAAACGCATCTCAAGAACGCCGCTGGCTGTGGCGTCAAGGGTCTGGATCGCGATGCATGATTGTGATCGCGCTGAGCGCAATGGTTTGTGGAGTGCGGCGGCAACGACGCCGCTTTGGATGGCGTGGAGTCCGGCGCTCTCAGGGGCCACCCCCGTGAGTCGTGCGCCCCGTCATAGCCAAAGCGCCGCCGGCGGCGGCGCACTCCACATTCTGCGACGCTTTTGAGATGCGTTTGCCCTGGGCTTGAGGGGAAAATCGGCCAACCGCCCCCCCCCCGTTGACAGGGGCGGCAAGGGCGTGATAGTATAACAAACGGCTGTTAGGAGTAGCGCACACACTCATGTTGAGGAAACCGCGAGGAACGATGGAACCTTCACAACTCGGCAAACAGATCCGGCGGCTGCGGCTTGAGAAGAACTGCGGCCTGCGCGAGCTGGGGCGGACTGCGGAAATGTCTCCTGCTGCGCTAATGGCGATTGAACGGGGGACGAGCAGCCCGACGCTGGCGACGCTTCACAAGGTGCTGCGCGCGCTGGGGACGGACTTCTCGGCGTTCTTTGCGGCGGAAAGCTCGCCGGTGAGCGCGCCGGTCTTCGCGCCGGACCTGATGCGCCCGATCCGCGACGCGCATCGCGAGTACCGCCTCCTCTTCCCCCGCCGGCGCGATATTCAGTTCCAGATGGTGATGGAGACGCTGGCCCCCTCGGAGAAGGAGAGCGAGTGGGAAATGCACGACTGCGACATGGGGGGCGTCCTCCTGTCGAAAGGGCAACTGCGGCTGGAATTCCAGGGGGAGGGAGACTGGACGCTCCGCCAGGGGTTCGCGTTCTACGTCAAAGCGGGGCAGCGGCATCGCGCGCGCAACGACGGGTGCCGCCCGCTGCAACTGCTCACGGTCTGGTACCCTCCGCGCTACTGAAAGGCATTACGATGATGGACAAACTGGCGTTAGATGGCGGCGCAAAAGCCGTCGAAAAACTCGGTCCTTATCCTGCGAAGATCGGGCGCGAAGAACTCGCCGAACTGCTGAGCCTGTGGGAGTTCAGCCCGGCCAGTCGCAAGAAACTGGAGGCGGTGCTGCGAAGCGAGAAGAACCTGCGCGGGCCGCACCTGTTCCGTTATTACAACCCGAAGCCTAGCAAGGTGGCGGAGGCGGAGAAGGCGTTCGCCAAGTACCTGGGGGTCAAGCACGTCCTGGCGGTGAACTCCTGCACCTCCGCCCTGATCGCGAGTCTGCGGGCGCTGGGCGTTGGGGCGGGGGATGAGGTGATCGTGCCGGCGTATACGTTCTTCGCCACGGCGGCGACGGTCTGCGCAAGCAACGCGATCCCCGTCATCGCGGATGTGGATGACACGCTGACGCTGGACCCCCGGGACGTCGAGCGCAAGATCACCCCGCGGACGAAGGCGATCACGGTCGTGCACATGCGCGGCATGCCGGCGCAGATGGACCAACTGCTGGCCATCGCGCGGAAGCACAAGATCGCCCTCATTGAGGACGTGGCGCAGGCGGCGGGGGGCTCGTACAAGGGGAAGATGCTGGGCAGCATCGGCACGATGGGCTGCTTCAGCTTCGACTACTACAAGATTCTGAACAGCGGCGAAGGGGGATTCGTCGTCACGAACGATCAGTGGCTCTACACGCGCGCGCAGAGCTGGCACGACACGGCGGCCTGCTGGCGGCCGGACCGGTACGGCTCGGAGCGGCGCGAGGGGGAGCTTTTCTGCGGCGAGAACTACCGGATGAGCGAGCTCCAGGGGGCGGTGGCGGTGGCGCAGATTCGCAAGGCGAGCAGTTACTTGAAGGGCTATCGCCAGAACAAGCGGCGCATCGCGCAGGCGCTTGAGCTGCCGAAGGGCGTTTCGCTGCAGCGCGTGGCCGACCCGAAGGGAGACGCGGGAATCTGCCTGATCCTCTTCATGCCGGATATTCAGAAGACGAAGTGGGCGCTCCAGGCGATGCAGGCGGAGGGGGTCCCCGCCGGCGGGATCTACGACCAGAAGGTGAAGGACTGGCACATCTACGCCTACTGGGAGCACATTCTCGGGCGGAAGGCCGTGGCCTCCGACGGCCTCCCCTGGAGCGGCGTGCCCAAGTCCGAGTTGCCCAAGTACGATCCGAAGATGTGCCCGCAATGTCTGGATTACCTTTCGCGGGCGATCATGATCGACATTCAGTGGGCGTATTCAGCGCGGGACTGCAAAGCCATCGCCGACGGGATCAACAAGGTCCTTGGCGCGCTCAAATGAGCGACGCGTAACTGGCTTGACGCGCGGCAGGGGCAAGGCATGCCTTGCCCCTACAAAAGGAGGAATAGAATGAAGATTGGGGTCTGCCTGGAAATGTTCTTCACGGATCAGCCGTTTCTCAAGCGCATCGGGCTGGCGGCTGAAGCGGGGGCGCGCTTCGCCGAGATGTGGTTCATCGACGGCACCTTCGACGGGAAGGGGATCGACTCGGCCGACGCGAAGAACCCCGGCAAGGTGCGCGCAGCGGCGGAGAAGGCGGGGGTCACGCTGACCAACGCGGTCATCGGCTCCCCGGACGGCTCGCTGGGCGGCGGCCTCACCCGCCCGTCGCGCCGGAAGGAATGGCTCAAGCGGACCGACAGGACGTTCGCTTTCTGCAAGGAAGCCGGCATTCGCGCCGCCATCGTCTGCACCGGCAACGTCGTTCCCGGCCAGAGCCGCGCCGCCATGCGCCGAAGCGTGCTGGAGGGCCTGAAGGCCACCGCAGAGCGCGCCGAGAAGGCGGGAATCGACCTCTTCCTCGAACCGCTCAATGACCGCGTGGACCACGCCGGCTACTTCTGCACGAGCTCCGACGAGGGAGCGGCGCTCTGCCGTGCGGTGAAATCGCCGCGGATGAAGATGCTCTTCGACTGCTATCACATGCAGACCATGGAAGGGGACCTGATCCGCCACATCGAAGCGAACATCGACGTGATCGGCCATTTCCACGCCGCAGGCGTCCCCGGACGACATGAACTACAGGGCTGCGAAGTGAATTATCCGCATCTCCTGGCGCGGATCGAGGCGCTTAGGTATCAGGGGGTGTTTGCGCTGGAATACATGCCGGCCCTCGAGAGCGGCGCGTCGCTGCGCAAGGCGCTGAAATATCTCCCGGCGCGGTAGAGGGAGCGCTTCTCTTCCTGCGAGGAACGCCGGGGACTGATCCAGCTCAGTTCGCGGCCCGATCATTTCCGCGTCGTCGACCCGCATTTGTGAATCTTCGCCTGCATCTCGGGGGTCAGTTGCTTGACCAGTTCCGCGTCATAGGAACCGGTGGGCAAGGGGCTGATCGCGTTCTTGAACAATTGCTGGGCGGCGATGGCATACGAGCGCGATATCGCGGCGAAAGTTCCCTCTTTGACGGCGGAATCCACGTCGGTCGTGATGATGGACACGGTATCGTCGGCGTTGCGGTCGATGTCGAAAAGGCGGAACTGCTGGGCGAAGTCCCTGAGGGAAGAGGTTTCAACCTCCCAGAACCCGAGTTCGGGATGCGCGGGATCGGGCGATTGGAATGCGGTGACGGTGTTGAGATGCCGATGCCCCGCGACCCACAGGATGAAATTCGGGCAGGCATGCAGTTTGGAGAGCAGCTTCGCTTCAAGCTCCGGGTTCCAGTCCACCATGGAGCCCGGCGGCTCGACCCCGATCGGAATGTGCGCGGCGATGATCATGAGCTTGCCTTCCGCCTGGCCCTTATCCAGTTCATTCATGAGCCAGTCGTACCGCGCCGTGTCCAGAGAGCCGTGTCCATAGCCGAACGAGCCATGACCGAAGCCGAGCGCGTCGGGGTCGTTGGGGTCATCGTTGCTCTGGGTGTCGTCGAGCACGATGACCTTGAGGGGCATATCCGGTCGCGGCTCGAAGGTGTAGCAGGCAAAGCCGGTGTCAATGTTGGCCGGGCTGAACCCATGCCCCTTCGGGTTTGAGGAGGTATGGAAGAACTCGCGTATCCACTCCTTTCGCGAGAGCGACCGGCGGTTCGGATCGGCGGCGGGGATCGTCGGAGGAGCGGCGAAGTCCTTGACCGGCCCGACGCCGATGAGGTCGCCGTAAAGCGTCCGCCCGTCCATCGCGCCCAGATAGAAACCGCGGCTGTCCAGGCCGCGCGAATCCACAAAGGGATTGCCCAGGTTGATCACCTTGTCGCCGATCAGGCTCTGGCGGACATAATCGTTCGGCGGCAGGAAGCCCATCCAGAAATGATCATGGTTGCCGAGGGCCTGGTACCAGGGGATGGTGCGGTCCAGCCCCGCCGCCTTGTACTCGTCCTGATAATCGTTGTACGGGCCGGGGACCGGATCGTCCTTGACGCCGGAGTCCGGGTTGATGTTCCTGCCGTCGAGGAGGTCGATGTACCAGCGCAGTTCGTTGTACTGCGTGTTGTTGCAGGTGTCCCCCAGCGAGAGGCCGAAATCGAAGGGGTCGTCCCTGTGAAGGGCGTTGATCGTCTGGACAGCGGCGTTGAGGACCTGCGTCGTGTAGAGCATGACCGGCGAGTAGCCCGAGGAAACGCCCCCTTTGTAGCCGAAGAAGATCGCCTGCGCGGGGGATTCCTTGTCGGTGATGTGAATATCGGTGAGGGTGAAGAACGTGAGGAGGCGCGCGCTATTCGCCACGGACGCGCCGGGATAGGTCGCCGGCATGAGGTCGAGGCGCTTCACGCAATCGAGGCCGGGCCCGTAGTGCCAGACGCCATAGCCGTTCTGCGCGTACTTTGAAATCTCGAAGGGGAATATCTTCTCCGCACCCGCAGGGATCGCGTCCGGCACAACGGTCCTCTGGCGCGTCGTAAAGACATCGGCGGCGATCGCGTATCCCTGGAGATGGCGCTCCCCGCCCGCGGCGCAATGCGAGCATCCCGCGACCAGGATGGAGGGCATCGCGAACAGCACGGCCGCAAGAATTGCATTCATGGTTCTCAAGATTTGGCGCTCCTCTCGGCGTGGCGTTAAAGGGCGTGGATCGAACGCAGGGCAAGGTTGCGCCTCAACAGGACGTACCGGCCTTCTACCACCCCCGCCGGGCGGTGTCAATCCGGGGGTGCGCTGCTCCGCGCAGGAGGGAACGCCGCGGGCAGGTGCGGGGCCGGCGCGGACGGCTTGAGAATGTGGAAGCTCGGCGGCGGGGCATGAGAACGAATCAGGTATCCCGTTCGATGAACTCTGGCCCGAAGAGCTGATGCCGGGGCTGGAACGCGTCCGGGTTCTGTATCTCCTCGAGCAGCGCCCCAATGCCGAATTCCACCTGCCGCTCGACCTGAAGGCTGTAATGTGAAAGCCGCGGCGTGCAACGGTCCGCCAGCGCGGTGTCGCCGAAGCCGATCACCCGGCAGTCCGCGCCGGGATGAAGCCCCTCGCGGCGCAGCGCGTGCTCGACGGCGGCGGCGTAGAAGTTGTCCGTCAGCAGAAACGCGCGCGCCTCGGGCATCCTGCGAACCGCTTTCTGAGTGAGCGATACCACGTCGTCGTAGGAGCTCCCGCCGGAGGCGAACATCCACCGCTTGCCATCCCGCCCCAGTTCATCGCGCACACCCTTGAGGAATCCCGCCTGCTTCTCGGGCAAGTGCGTGTGATGGACCTCGCAATCCAAAAAGACGACCTGCCGGCGGCCGTCGCGGATCAGCCGGCGCGTGGCGTCCTCGAACGCCGCCGCGCGGTCAACGTCCGTCCAGGTGTACTGGTCATCCCGCAGGAGCGTGCCGCTGGCCACGGCGGGGCGGCGCTTCTCGCGCAGCGAGAGCAGAATGGCTGCGGCGGCCTCCGGCTCCCAGTTCAGAAGCACAAAGCCGTCCGCTGCGATGCGCGCCAGGTCGCGGCAGACGTCCGCCGTCTTGCGGCCCGTGTCCACCTGGAGAATCTCAATGGAGTAACCGGCGTCGTGGAGCGCCTTAGCGAGGAATCCCAGGCGTTCGTAGAAACTGAACTGGCCGATGATCGCATGGTCCGAAAGCACCCCCTCGATGGCCAGGGCCACGCGGTAGGTGCGCCCTTCGGCCAGTCCCTTGGCTGCGGAATTGGACTGGTAGCCGTACTGCTCCGCCAGGCGCAGAATCTTTTCGCGCCGCTGCGCCCCCACGCGCCCCTGGTCCTTGTTGCTCAGAACCAGCGACACCGCAGCGGTGGAGGCGCCGCAGAGGCGGGCCAGTTGGCGAATCGTGATTCCCATAGGCACCTCGTTAACCGGATTTTCCGTCAGGATTCTAGCACGCGGTCTCCCTGCTGCCAAGCCGTCCCCGGGGCCGGGGGGTAATGCAACGGCGGGAAGACTTCCCGGGAGTGGCGCAGTTTATCCGGCCCGCGGTCATAATGCATTCTTCCGCTTGCTTTTACGCGCCTACAACGCAGTGCGCGGGCAGGATAGTCCGCGCCAAAAGGCCTCTTTCCTCCTGTGCGTTTCGCCTCCCTGTTGGGGGCTGCGCTTGACAGGAGGGAGGGGGGCAATGTAAAGTTAACCGCATAATGTACCGCCCGGCGGTTTTCTCAGGCAAAGGTCCATCTCATGCAGAATCCGGCAAAGCGCGTCGTTCCCTTCCTTCCGATGGGCGGCATCTTCGATCAGGAGGATGCGCGCGCGGCGCAGTCCGTCCTGGAGCAGGCGTGCGGCGAAACGGGCAACTTCTTCCCGCTGCCGGAGGAGAACCAATTCCAGGAAGCGCTGGCCAGGCATGAGGGCGCGGCCAAGGCGGTCGCGGTCAACTCCTGCGGCACGGCGCTGGACCTGTGCATGATGGCGCTGGGGATCAAGCCGGGTGACGAAGTCATCACCACGCCGCTCACCTTCGTCTGCACGGCGGGCACCGCCGTCGGCCAGGGCGCGCAGGTGGTCTTCGCCGATATCGACCCGGTGACGATGAACCTCGACCCGAAGTCGGCGCGCGAGCGGATCACCCCCCGGACGAAGGCGGTCATCCCGGTGCACTTTACCGGGCTGGCGGCGGATATCGACGCGTTCGACGCGCTGAGCCGGGAGAGCGGCGTGCCGATCATCTACGACGCCGCGCACGCCGTCGGCTGCAAGCACAAAGGGAAGCCGATCGGCGGGCTGGGCAAGGGGAGTTGCTACAGCTTCCAGAGCAACAAGAATATGACCTGCCTCGGCGAGGGGGGGGCGGTGACGAGCAACGACCCGGCGTTTGCCGAAATCGTGCGCCAGAAGAAGACCTTCGGCTACGTCTATGGGGCGCAACTGCGGGTGGTCTCCATCGGCTTCAACTACCGGATGACCAAGCCGCAGTACGCCGTGGGGCTGACGCAACTGGCCAAGATAGACCGCGTCATCGCCATGCGCCAGAAGGCGATGGTCAGGATGAACGAGTTGCTCCGGGGCGTGGAGGAGATTCTTCTGCCCGCCGGTCATGGCCCGGAGCACGGCAGCCACCTCTACGTCATCCGCTTGAATACCGACAAGGTTTCTTTCGTACGCGAGGCATTCACCAAGCGGCTCAAAGAGGAGTACGGCGTGGCTACGGCCATCCACTACCCGGCGGTCTGGAGCTGGGAGGCGTTCGCCGGACTCGGCTACTCCGAGAAGAAGGCGCGCTGCCCGCTGGCCGCGAAGGCCTGCAAGCAGGTGGTCTCGCTGCCGATCTTCCCGCGCACGACGGACGCGGACTGCGAGTACATCGCCTGGGCGCTGAAGCAGACACTGGCCGATTTGAAGAAAGGTTGACCGATGGCGTCATTGCGCTGGCTGGTCGTTGGGACGGGGGATATCGCGAACAAGCGGGTGATTCCGGCCATCGAGTCGGAGCCGCGCAGCCGGCTGGTCGCCGTCTGCGACAAAGTGGAAGAGCGCGCGAAGGCGGCCGCGGCCCCGCGTGGCGCGGCGGCTTACACGGAATATGCCGACGCGCTCAAGTCGCCGGACGTCGATGCGGTGTACCTCTGCACGCCGGTGTTCCTCCACGTGCCGCAGGCGATTCAGGCGCTGCGGGCGGGCAAGCACGTCCTCGTGGAGAAGCCGGTGGCGCTGAACTATCCCGAGGCGAGGCAACTCGTATCGGAGGCAAGTCGCAGCGGCCGGAAATGCGGCGCGGCCTACTTCCGGCGCTTCGCTCCGAAATACGCCATGGCGCGCGAGATGCTGCAGAAGGGGGAATTCGGCAGGGTGGTCCTCATCCGCATGGCGTATTTCTCCTGGTTCAACCCGCCCAAAGAGGACCCGAAGTACTGGCGCGTGGTGCCCGAGCGCTCCGGCGGCGGGCCCATTTCCGACATGGGGACGCATATGTTCGACGTGCTTATCGGCCTGTTCGGCCTGCCCGAGACCGTCTTTGCCAGGGCCGAGACGCTGGTCCAGCCGTACGCCGTGGAGGACTCCTCCGTCGCGCTTCTCACGATGCCCGGCGGCGCGCAGGTCGTCGCCAGCTTCCACTGGAGCAGCAAGACCTGGTCGCATGAATTCGAGATCGTCGGGACGGAGGCGAAGGTGAAGTGGCACCCGTACGACGGCGAATCCGTCCTCAAGACCGTCGGGCGCAACTCGGTGGACGTGACCACGCCGAACCCCGGGAACGTCCACGCGCCGCTCATCGAGGACTTCGTCAGCGCCATCCGGGAGAACCGAAGTCCCGCGGTCACCCCGGAGGAGGGGGCGAAGACCAATCAGGTCATCGACGCGCTCTACCGCTCCGCCAGGGAGCGGCGCGAAGTGGCGATCGCGGAGATTGCGAAATGAAATTCGCCCCCAGGCCCGAGAACGACTTCCGGAGGTTCTACGACCTCTACTACGCCGAGTGCCGCACACGCTTTCCGCGCATTGCCGCCATCGCCGCCAAGTGGCGGTTCGAGGACTTGATCCCGGGCCTGAGCGATTTCGACACGCGCTTCATCGTCCAGGACGGTCTGACCTTCCGGGACTGGTGCGACATGTCCGAAGTCGTGGGGCAGGTGCACCTGGAACTGTGCACGCGCTACCCGCATTGGGCGCGCAACCTCGAACACCTGCCGGGGATCAACCTGACCTGGTCTGAACTGACCGACCCGGCCAGCTTCTATCCCGAGTATCCCCAGTGGACGTTCTACGACACGGCCGACCCTCCGCGCCTGGCGCAGGCGCAGCGGTACCTGGGCGCGCGCCCCTGGGGCGCGCAGGATGAAATCTTCCATCTCAAGAAGTTCTGCCTCTTCTACGGGCGCTACAACCGCACCATCGACCCGGCGGTGAACCTCGGGCCGTACGAGAGCAAGTACCCGCTGCACAGCCGGTTCATGCACTACTTCTGCCCGCCGCTCCAGTCCGCCCTGTGCCTCCTCCTGAAGCGGCCGGTGGCGGGGAAGATGGAGACCGTGCGGCTGGCCTGCGAGATGTTCCCCGAGCCGGTGTTCAAGGAGATGCGCGACGCCGTGGAGCGCCATTACGAGACGCCGGAGTTGTGCGAGGAGCCGGGGCTGACGCACCTGGAGGACCGATTGGAGGGGGCGCTGGAGATGCTTCGCCGCCGCCTTGCCCCGGAATTGACGGTGGTCCCCGACGCGGCGCGCGGGGGCGTCGCTCAATGGAAAGCGGCCCTGGACGCGGCGCCCGTCAACCCGGCCCAGCGCGTCTTCGATGCCGCGCGCTTCTGCCGCCTGATGAAGGGCCGGCTCAAGTTCTACGGGCGCGCCCCGGCGCACTTCGACAGCATCTGGCCGATCGAGAATGAACTGCTGCGCCTGAAACGCAGCTTCTTCGATATCCCCTTCGGCGTGTATTGGGAACTGCGCGCCGGCGTGAAACTGAAAGACCCCGCCACCGTGCTGGACCGTCTTGCCGAGGGGCTGCTCACTCCCGAAGAGCTGCGCTGCACGCGCGAGTTCGTCCGGCTGACCCCCGGCCACTGGGAGGCGGGGCGGCAGAAGCAGACGGCGCTGGAGATCGCGGAGGTCTTCGACGGGTTCTTCAGCGCGTTGACCAAAGTCACCCAAAGCGTGTCCGAGCTTTCGCAAAGGAGATCTTCGCCATGCGCGTAACGGCCTTGAAGCTGCGCGACCGGGATTTCAGCGACCAGTGGAATCGCGAGGTGGAGGACCGCTGGGAGTATTCCGACTTCCTCAACTCCCCGGGATGGCGCAAGGACTGGATCAGTTTTGACTGCGTCTGCCACGACCCGGCGACCGATACGATCTTCTGCGGCATCACCTCCTTCGACGCCGATATCTTCTGGGGATGGAGCCGGCGCGAAAAGAAATGGGTGGACTGCGGCTACGGGCGCGTGCGCGACCGCTACGACGCCAAGTTCCACCGCTCGCTCCTGCGCGATTCGCGCGACGGCTGCCTCTACGCCACCCAGGCGCTGCTGCACGACGTGGACCGCTTCTGGGAGGCCCCGGGCGCCAGCATCGTGCGCTACAGCCCCGGCACGAAGGAGATCGCCAAGCTCGGCATCCCCATGCCGCACCTCTACATCCAGTCGCTCATTCTGGATGAATCGCGCGACATGCTCTACGGCCAGACCTTCACCCCCGAGAACCTCGTCTCCTTCAACATCCGCACTCGGGAATCGCGCTGGCTGGGGCCGATCAGCTCGGGAATGACCATGGCGCAGGGGGAGAACCTGTGTCTGGATGACCGGGGAGGCGTCTGGGGCGTCTGGGCGGTCACGCGCGCCTGGCAGTCCCACTCCGGCGCGGACACGTACCGCCTCTTCCGCTTCGATCCGGCCAAGGGTCGCATCGAGTACCTCGACAAGGGACTTCTCCACCCCGACGGCTCGTACGGCTATGTGAAGCCGGAGGCGTTCTTCAACTTCGGCACGGGAACTCTTTTCGCCAGCGGCGGCAGCGGGGCGTTGTACCGGCTCGACCCCGCCGGCGGCGACGCCCAGTTCCTGTTCCAGGCCATCGGCTCCGAAGGGGGACGCCGCAGCCGGCTTGCCTCCATGTGTCTCTCTCCGGAGGGCCTGGCCTACGGCGTAACCGGGCGCGACGGGAACTGCGAGTTGCTGCAGTTCAATCCGAAGAGCGGGGCGTGGAAACTGCTGGGCCCCCTGCGCGACTCGGCGACGGGAACCACCCCCTGGCAGGTGCACGATATCTGCGCCGCGCCCGATGGAATGCTTTACGCCGGCGAGAACGACCACCCCGCGCGCAGCGGATTTCTTTGGGAGATTCGATTGTGAAAACGCCCCTCTATTTCACTCTTCAAATCGACTGCGAAGCGACTCAGCACAGCATCCGCGATCCGAAGCTGGGCGCGCGCGCCATTCGCGGCCTCGGCGAGATTTGCGCCGACGCCGGGATCAAGGCCACTTTTCAGGTCATCCCCAGCGACCTGAAGGCCCACCATCGCATCTACCAGGAGCTGGAGGCCCAGGGGCATGAGATCGGCCTGCACGTCCACCCCGCCGATCAGGGTTACCAGGAGTTCCTCGGGGTGTACGGGTTCGAGGAGCAGGTGAAAATCGTCGGCGAGGCGATGGGCCTCTTTGCCCAACATATGGGCTACCGCCCGCGGGGATTCACCCCCGGTTACGGTTCCGCCAACGATCATACCTATCCGGCGCTGGAGTCGCTCGGGCTGAACCACGGCCTCGTTTCCATCCCGACGCGCAATCTGCCGCAGTGCGCCTGCGTCTGGGGGAATTCCTCGCCGGACCTGCACTATCCCCACCGCTACAACCGCTGCCTCTGCGGCGACGTGGATTTCGTGGACGTTCCGCCGACAATCGACCCGAGTTCCCGCATGTGGGGCGGGGCGCACCCGCAGGACCTGCGCGTCGAGCTCGTGGACGCCAAGAACCATTGGTACACGATCCAGAAGAGCGTCCTGCGGCAGTTGAGCGCGGGGGAGAAAATTCCGGTCAAGTACCTGAAGGCGGTCACGCACAACACTTTCGATTACGGCGACAAGCGGAACTTCCGCCGGGAGACGCTGCTGGGAATCATCGCCGCCGCGAAGGGGATCTGCAAAGCGCAGGGATGCCGGTTCGTTCCGGCCACCTCCGAGAAGATTGCCGGCGAGTACCGGAAGCGCGTGCCGCTTCCCAGGGGCGGCCCCATCCTCCGCCTGGACACTCGCGGGCGGGCGGGCCGCTAAACGGGTCGAGGTGGGGACACAATACTTTCCTTTGGAAAGTATTGTGTCCCCACCGGCCCGCGGCGGAGCTTCGGCAGAGGATCGACCGGGAGAACATCCTGACGCTTCTGTGATCGTGACGCGACGGGCGTCTCTTCCTCAGGCCAGCCGCCGGAATTCCGTGTGGGCCACGGGGCCGCACAGAGACTTCTCCGGCTCGCCTGCGCGGAGCGATTCGGCAATCTGCGCGAAGACCTCATCCACCGCGCCGGCGTACTCGGCGACGATTTCGCTCGAATGCGCCCAGGAGGGATAGAAGCCGGTCCCCGCCAGGAAACCTCTGTCCAGCATCCACTGCGTGTACAGCGTGCGCAGCGCATCCGCCTTGGGGTGCTTGAAGGCGAAGTGCGCCAGGCAGGGGAAGCCGCCGACTTCCACGGGCAGCGCATGTTTCTGAGCGAGGCGACGCCAGTGATCCAGGACCAGGGTCCCGATCCGGCGGACGTGCGCCGGGACGTTGTGCTGCTGCATCCTGCGCAGCGTCGCCAACCCGGCGACCGGGCCGACGCTCTCGGTCCAGTAGGTGCTGCTGATGAATGAGTCCTGCGCGCCGCGCATGGCCGCGCCCGTGCCGATGACGGCGGCAATCGGATGCCCGTTCCCCATCGCCTTGGCGAAGACCGCCATATCGGGCGCGACGCCGTAGTTCTTGTGCGCACCCCCCAGGGCGAGGCGGAATCCCGCCGTGATCTCGTCCAGGATCCAGAGCGCCCCGCAGGCGCGCGTTCGTTCCCGGATATGCTCCAGGAAGCCCGGCGCGGGGTCGGCGTTGCGGCAGGGCTCCATGACCACCGCGGCGAGATCGCTCCCGCAGGCCTTCAGCGCGGCGTCGAATTCCGCGATGTTATTGTAGTGGAAGGGGACCGCCGTCCCGCGAAGCTCGGGGGGCACGCCGGCGGGCTTCAGCCCCGGCAGCAGATGCCCCTCCAGGCCGTTCTCGGCTCCCAGGTTCACCGACAGGTACCAGTCCTGCCAGCCGTGGTAGCCGCAGAGAGCGATCTTGGTGCGCCCGGTGGTCGCGCGGGCGATGCGCACCGCCACGGCCATCGCCTCTCCGCCGCAGCGCTGGAATCGGACCTGCTCCGCCCAGGGGTGCAATTCGCACAACAGGTCCGCCAGCTCGACTTCCTCGGGCGGGTTGAGCGTGGACATGCTCCCCAGCCGGACGCGGCGCACGACGGCCGCGGTGACCTCCGGGTCGCGATAGCCCAGCAGACAGCTTCCGATGCCCATGAAGGACATGTCGTACAGATGCTGCCCGTCGAGGTCCCAGAGTTCGCAGCCGCGCGCCTCGCGGAAATAGGGGGGCCACTGTTCCGGCGCGAACTGCTCCGGGCGTTTGCTCCGCAGTTGCGTGCCGCCGGGCATTCGCTCCTTGGCGTGGCGATAGAGCGCCTGGTTCTCGGAGGGAGTCTCGGCCGCCAACCCCAGCAAGCGCCGGGCGTTGCCCGCGAAGAGGTCCTGCAGATCGCCGGCATTCAGGCCGAACTGCGCGGCGGCGCTCATGACCGCCCGCAGGTTCTCCAGCCCCACGGGGAGCAGCCGGCAAGCCGTCGGGCCGGGCTTCACCTCGGCGGCGGTGACCCAGAAGAATCCATTCCCTGCCGTCACGGCGCGCCCCCGCATTTCGGAGACGGGGAAATCGCTTCCCCATAACAGCCGCCGCGGGCCGCAGGCGTCCAGCAGAGCCAGGATCGGCTCCTCCTCGCAGATGGCGGCGAGGTCGAACCAGACGTTCGGCAGGTCGCGCAGGCCGGCAATGCCTGCCGCCGCGTTGGGCGCGTGGAAGGCGCGGCCGCAATGCGCCAGGATCACGCGCGCGCCGGGGAACTTCTCGCAATGCTCCCTCAAGTAGCGCAGGTTCCCCGCGTCCGCCATCGCGCCGGCGCGCACGAGGTGCAGCGTCATCGCCAGGCCGCGCTGGTGCGCCAGGGGCCATACCCATTCCGGAATGTACTCTTCCGGGAGCGCGTCAAATGTCGGCTGGGACTTGCTGTAGGTGTGATATGGCTTGAATCCCGCGAACTGGCTGAAATCGAGCAGCGGCTCGACCTCCGCCGGGGACATGCCCGGGGCAAGGAGCGCGAACGCCTTGGAGTCGGTCAGTCCGGCGGTCGCCTTCATCATCCAGGCGTTGGCCGCCGGAATCCGCTCGGGCGGAACGAATGGCACGGGCAGGAAGAGCGCGCCCTTCAGGCGGTCTCCCCCGATCTGGCGTCCTGCGTATTCCCACCAGACCGTCGGCGTGACCTCGTCGGGACCTGTCGCGAAGATGTTGCCGGGAGGAACGGACAGCGCGCTCTTGCTGTAGAGGTGCGCATGGGCGTCGAACACGCTGGCCGGGAGCCTGCCTGCGACGGCCCCGGCCGCCGCTTCGTCCTCCTGCTCGAACGACCAGTCCTTGACCACTGCGGCGTCTCCTTCCACTAGTCCCGAAAGGCCCCGGTGCCGCCGGCCTCCTTCACTTCTTGAAGAACTGCGGCAGCCACTGGCGGTTGGCCAGAAGCATCTCGTCCATCATCTTTTCCATCAGGCGGAAGTCGCGGATGGAGCCGCACAGCGGGTCGTTGAGCATGATCTGCAGGACGAGGTTGCGGTCGCCGGTGAGGGCCGCCTCGACGGTCATCTCCTGATTCGTGGCGTGGCGTTCGATCTGGGTGAGGATGGCCGGGGGCACATCCCCCACGGGCAGGCCATACACGTGGTCGCGGGCGATGAGGCCCATGGTCTCGACGATGACATCCTTCGGAATGCCCGGCACCTGGCCGGCATTGGGGATATTGACGATGTCCTTCCATTCGGCCAGCCCCGCCAGCGCGGCGAGGACCCGCGAGGTGGCTTCCTGAGAGACCTCCGGTTTCACCTTCTTCTTGCCGCGGGTGATCTCGGCGACGTTCTTTTTCCAGTCCGGCGTGAACTTGCGGCGGCGTTCTTCGATGGTTGTCAACTCGACGCCCAGCGCCGCGCCCTTGCGCGTCTTCTCGGTGCAGAAGTACGGGAAGAACTCCACGATGTGCCGGTCGCCCGCCGCGGGGAGGGCGCCGTAAGCCTTGAAGAGCTCGAACTTCACGCGGTTGGAGCCGACGAGCGTCCGGTCGAGCGCCGTGCCGAGGCCTTTGCCGGCGGCCGGCGCCTTCCCTTCCCGAAGCGCCTTGCGCAGGAGGGGGAAGGCGTCCCGGCCGTTGCAGCGCAGCCGGGTGATCCAGGGCATGTGATTGACCCCGACGCTGACACAATCGAACTCCTTGCGCCAGTTCTTGCAGCCCAGCAGCTCCTGCAACTTGGCCAGGGTTCCGTACAGTTCGTGGCACAGGCCGATGCAGCGGATGTCCGTCTCGCGCCAGATGCAGCGCGTCAGGGTGGACATGGGATTGGTGATATTGAGCACCCAGGCGTTCGGGCAGCAGCGCTCCATGGCTTTGGCAAGCCCCACGACGACGGGGATGTTGCGCAGGGCGCGGGAAATGCCGCCGGGCCCGACGGTGTCGCCGACGGGCTGCCAGATCCCGTACTTGTACGGAATCTTCAGGTCGCGCTCCATGGCGTCGTAGCCGCCGGTGGTGATCGTCAGAATCACGAAGTCCGCCCGGCGAAGCGCTGCGGAAAGGTCCGTCGTGGCGCGGAGCTTGAACTGGTTTGTCTTGCCCAACTGCGCCAGGATGGCCTTGCAGCACTGGTGCAGATCGTCCAGATGCTTTCGGTTGATGTCCTCCAGGACGATCTCGCTGCCTTGGAGCCCCTCGGTGCAGACGATGTCGCGGAATAATGTGGGCGTCCAGCAGTACGAGCCCCCGCCGATGACCGTAATCTTCACTTCTTCTCCTTTGTTTTCGAGTGGCAACGGCCCTTTGGGTTGTTAAAACGCACTGCCCCCTGGGGCGCTCAGCGCGTCCGCCCAGCCCCGGGCGGCCGGGCCAGATGACTTCAACGGCCCCTCTTCCTATTTCGCGTCGGCCTCAAGCTCCTTGATTCGCTTCTCGCACGGCTCCTTCCATTCGCCGATCCCCGGGACGGCCAGCGCCTCTTTGAACTTGGCGAGGGCTTCGGCTTTCTGGATATACAGTGTACCGACTGGAGCCTCATGCATCCAGCGTTGCATCTCTTTCGCGATAAACTCCGGCCTGTTGTCGTTACGGTCGGTCCAACGCCATGCACGCCCGGCGATCGGAAACCTGCTCAGGCTCACAAGTGTGGCGGGATGCCTCCTTGAGAATCGGAATCTCCAGCGCCTGATCGGCCACCAACCGCTTCAGGCGCCCGTTCTCCTTCTCCAGGACCGTCAACGGCCTGGCCATACCTCAGGCCGCCTGGATTCTCTCACATCGACTGGGTCAATTCACGGGGAGGGGGGCAGGTAAGCTCAGGATCGCACGTCAGGCCCGCACCCGAAGGAACTGCAGCAGGAGCTCGCGCTGGCTGAAGTCCGGGATGATGAGGTCCGCCCCCGCACGAATCAGGCGCGAGCGCTTCTCCGGATTCATGCCGTACCGGCGCACTTCATCCGACGCGACGCCCACGGCGCGCCCGTTGCGCTTCTTCGATTCGCGCAGCTCCACGGGGCCGTCGCCGAAGCACGCCAGGGCCGCTCCGGAAAGTTGCGGGTTCGACAGAATCTTGCCGATCACCTCCCGCTTGGCATCGCGATCAACGCGCCCGATGGAGCCGAATATTCCGCCGTTGAACAGGTCGGCATAACCCAGGCCGTTCGCCTCCCGGACGACATCCTCGTGGTCCGTTCCGCTGGCCAGGTAGAGCGTCACTCCCCGGCTCCGCAGGCTCTTCAGGAATTCCGCCGCCCCCTTGATCGTGAAATCCACCGGGTCGAGCTCGCCGCGCTGCAGTTTTTCCACGCGCCGGCGCACGGTGCCCATGAGGGCGGCGAGGTAGTTGCGTTTGTACTCGGCGGGAGACAAGACCTGCTCCTTCGGAACATACCCCGCCTCGACGACCATTTCCGCCAGCATCACCATCTGGTTGATGGTTTGAATGCCTGTGGAGCGGTTGATGAACTCGCGCACGCGGTTCGCCACGCGGCCGTAGACCGATTCGTCGCAGCTGTCGTAACGCGCTCCCAGGATGGAGCGGATGAAGACCTCCTCCATGATCGGCTCCCAGCCCTGCCGCAGGGTGGAGAGGGTGCCGTCGTGGTCGAACAACGCGAAGCGGATGGGCTCGGACCCGAGCGGGCCGCTCACCACCTCGATTTCGCTGCCTTCGTAGCAGCGCGCGGCGCGCGGGTCGTCCGCCAGCTCGGGCCGGAAAATATAATCCGGGTCGGAGCCGGTCGCCAGGATCTCCTCCGGGTTGGCGGTGCCGGTGGTCTTGAGTTTCTGCACCGTGACGGCGGAGGCGAAGTTGGCCAACTCGGCCGCCTCCAGCGGGGCCGCCCCGGCCGCGAGCGCGGCGGCAATGGCGGAGATGCTGGTATCACCCGCGCCGACGGGGTCCACCTCTTTCAGAATCTGGATGCCGGGGATTTCGTGAGTGGTCCCTTCGGCCCGGACCAGGGAGCCGCGGTCGCCGCGCGAAAGGAATACCGGCCTGCCGCCGGCCGCCGCGATGCGCTCGATGCACCGGCGCGCCTCCTCCAGCAGCACCCGCTGCTCGCGGGGCTTGGGCGTTGCGCACATCCGCATGGCTTCGTGCGCGTTCATCCGATACATCACGCCATGATAAGCCTCGCTCCGGTCTCGCGAATCCACGATGAAAAGCCTCTCCGGGTGCGCCGCCACGAGCCGGTTGATCCCCTCAAGGACTCGATCCGTGTTGACCCCGCGGGGCAGTTGCTGGTTGATGATGACCGCATCCACCCGGGCGGACATTGCGGCGAGCGCCTTCAGCAGCGCGCTTTCGGTGTCCGGCGTCAGGCCGTTCGCCCCGCCGAAATCCACGCGCCCCTGTTCCTCGTCGCCGATGAACGGCTTGCAGTAGACCGGTGTGATCCAATCGGCCTCCTGGATGAGCATGCCGGAGACGTCGGCGCGCCGGGCCTTGAGCAGCCGTATCACTTCGCGGCCGAACAGGTCATTGCCCAGAACGCCCACGGCGTGAACTTCGGCGACGCCCAGGTCCGACAGGTTGGCGACAATGCCCCCCGCCCCGCCCAGGCTGGCGTACTGCCGGCGCACGCCCGACGTGCGCTTGCCCGTCTCAATGGAAACCTCGGACAGCGCGGGATCCAGCAGCCAGTACATGTCCAGGCAGAAGTCGCCAAAGACCCCCACGCGCGCCGACTGCGTCTGGGACAACAGTTCGCGTAACCGAGTTGCGTTCATATCGCTTTCATGCTCCCGAAAAGCCCCGCCGCACCTGAGCGGGGAGGTCATTGCCGATAAACGCCATACTCCTGCGCCGCAAGAAACATGGCCGTGACGTTCTCCACCGGGATGTCCGCCTCGATCTCATGGCTTGCGGCGACGATGTAGCCGCCGTCCCGGCCCAGCACGTCGATGCACTCGCGGGTGTCGCGAATGACGTCGGCGGGCTTGCCCGGCACCAGCACGCGCTGCTGATCGACCGAGCCGTGAAAAACGAGGTTGCCGTGGCGCGCCTTGAGCTGGGCGCGGTCCATCCCCGCCGCCGGCTGGATGGGATTGAGGCATTCCACGCCGGCTTGCATCAGGTCGCCCACGATGGGCGCAATGCTGCCGCAGGAGTGCATGGCGACGTGCGCGCCGTGGCGGCGGAACAGATCGGCGCGCTCCTTCACCAGGGGGATGATGAACTCCCGGCACATCCCCGCGGACATCACCAGTCCGTTCTGCGTGCCCAGGTCGTCGAAGCTCCACATCACATCGATCCGCCCGCGGGCCGCCTGCAGCAGAAGCTCCGCGAATTTCATCCAGTAGTCGCACACCTTGCGCAGCACGGCGTGGGCCAGCTCGGGGTTCAGCGCCATTTCGAGAAGCATCCGCTCGAATCCCAGCATGCGCCAGGCGTCATCGAAGACGGCGGAGGTGCGGCCGGCCACGGCGTACTCCGGATACCGCTCCGCCTGCGCGCGCACGCCGCTGAAATCCCACTCGTCGGCGGGGTCCGGGAACGGGTACTGCTCCACTTCCCGCACCGAGCGGACCTCCCGCAGCGGAGCCTCCACCACGTCGTAGAACACGTCGCCGGACTCCATCTCCGCGCGCTGCCATGTGATGCCCCAATTGTCCACGTAGCGTCCCGGCGCCGGCTCCCTGACGAAGAAATGCCCGTAGTACTCCCCCACGTTCCGCGCCTTGAGCCGGGGCTGGACGAAGCGGAAATCGTGGCCCATCATCCGATAAAGGCTTTCGGCATCCGGAAGCCGAAGCTGGGCGATGAGCTTGGCCTGCATCTGCTCCGTGCAGCGAAAGTCGATGGGGCAGCGGTCGGGCAGCCGCCGCTCGAAGACCGCCTGGACCCGCTCCCTTGAGTTCATGAGACCTGCCATGCCGCGCGCCCTCTTCTTTTCATTTCGATCGCGTCTTGGGACGTGGAGCCGCTTTCGCCAGCCCGAAGAGCGACGCAGCGTTTTCGCGGAAGATGGCGGCTTTTTCCTTTTCGGTGAGTTCGGCCAGGGCGATCCGCGCCACCTGCGCGCCCGTCGAGTAGAGGGGCGAGTCGGTGCCGAAGAGGATGCGATCCGCTCCGATCAGCGCGACCGCCCGCTCGATCAGGTCCGCCCGCATGGACTGCGCGCTCGATGTGTCGGTCCAGATGTTGTGATGCCGCGCGGCCTTGACTGCGCGGACCTGGTGGTCCAGCAGCCCGTCGGCCCCGCAACCGAGGTGCGACAGGATCAGCCGCACTGTGGGGAACGCGTCCGCCAGCGGCACGAAATCCGCCGGCCATGATCCCGGCTCGCCGCTGTGGCTCTGGACGATGGCCCCTCGCTCGGCGGCGAATTCAAATATCCGGGTTCCGAACTCCCGTATCTCGTACCGATGCTCCACCGGATGGACCTTGAGGCCGATGCAGCGGGGATGCGTGAGCAGCTCGCGCGCCTGGGCGAACGTCTCCTCCTGCTTCGGGCTCAGCACGCACCAGAAACGCAGGTCCTCCGGGAATTCGTCCACCGCGCGCACCGCGGCCAGGTTGCCCTGGATCGGGTTCCCGGCTCCGCGGGGCCACAGCGCCTGCAGCGCCGACACGAAAGTCAGCCGCACCCCGGCGGCGCGCGCTCGCGCCACGACGCGCGCGGGCGTCCCCTCCGGCGGTTGTCCCAGAAGCGAGGGCGCGCCGAGAACGCTCTGCCCGAAATGAGCATGCACGTCCACCGCGTTGCATAACCTGTCCATCGTGCAGACCCTTCCTTATGGATGGCTGACCCGGGCGGTTCCGCCCGGGCCGGCAAAAGGTTCGATCAATGCCCTTCCCGCTTCGCAGCGTCCGGTTCCGGCGCAGGCGCGGCGGACGGATCGCTCGGCAGGTCGGTGACGGGATCCCGCTCCTGCGCCTGAAGGTGCAGTTGGCGAAGCCCGGCGGCGTCCCGCTTCTGCAGGGCAGCCAGGATGGCCTTGTGCTCCGCGACGATCTGTTCCGACTGGCCGCGCGCGATCAACCAGGGTCGAGCCAGCGTGCTCAACCGAAAGAACTCCTGGACCGTGTCGCCGAAACTCTCGACAAAGGACTCGCCGGCGCATTCGAGCAGAATGAGATGGAATTGCACGTCGTATTCGCTGACGGGGTGTCCGGCCAGATTTTCTTTGGCCATCTTATCGACCAGCGCGTGGAGTCGCGCGACCTGTTCATCCGTCCGCCCCCGGCAGGCGTATTCGGCCGCGCCGACCTCAACCGCAAAGCGCAGCTCCATCAACCGGCTCAGTTCGCGGCGCAGTTTTGCGGGGCTGCCCATGTGGGGGATGCCCACCAGGGAGGCCACCACGGTCGCCCGGCCGCGGTCGCGCTTGATAGCGCCCTTTCCTTCCAGGATGGCCAGGGCATTTCGCAGTGTCACACGGCTGATGACCAGCGCTCCGGCCAACTGCCGCTCGGGCGGCAACTGGTCGCCGGGTTGCATGGCCTCGTCGATAATATAGTTGTGAATCGTCGTAACGGCGTGATTCACAAGCGACTCGCGTTGAATGGGCCTTAGCATGCGATTCTCCGAGTCGAAGAGCAGCGCCAATTTCCGGGAAAGGTTCACTTGAGCGCGGCGTCACCTCATTGCGAGCGAAGCGATTTCTTTGCAGGCGGACTCATAGATTCTGCCTGGGGCCGGTGGGGACACAATACTCTCCAAAGGAAAGTTTTGTGTCCCCACCTCGACCCACAGCGCAAAACAGCATCCAATTCTCCCTTGCAGGAGCGCATTGACAATCATGAAAGCAGCCGCTACAATCCATCGCGGTCTAGTGGAATACCACTAGACCGGGCGTACTATAACGAGTTCCAGTCGTGTCCGCAAGCGAAGTTAGTTGAAGAAACTACAGCCACAGATCATGTCATGTGTCCGATGATGAACCGTTCAGCACAGCGCGCCTTCTACGGCGTCGCGCGCCCGGGGATTTTCCCCGGCGTCGTTGGGCGCTGCGGCTGGAGATCACCTGAGCCTCCTGTTATTGGCCGTCATTCTTTCAAAGGAATGTTCCTATGTCAATGCGTCAGCTAGCGTGGGCGTGCCTCTTGACCTTTGTGGCCGGTTTCGCCGCGCGGGCCGAAGAGGGCCTGGTGGCGTGGTACACCTTCTCCGAAGGGAGCGGCGCGACGCTGGCCGACAAGAGCGGCAACAACCCGGCCAAGATCGCCGGAGCCCACTGGCTGAAGGGGAAGGGGGGCTTCGCGCTGCAATTCGACGGCGTCAAGTCCTACGTCGATTGCGGCAATGGCCCCTCGCTGGGGATCGCCGGGCCGCTCAGCATTTCCTTCTGGGTGAAGCAGGACGCGCCGAAGCCTTCGCAGGAGAAGTACTACGTCATCGGCAAGGCGGACTACAACGTCTACCTGACCGCGAAGGGAAATGTGGGTTTCACCACAATCTCCAAAGCGCCGGAAAAGAAATGGACCTCCCTGGTCTCGAAACAGGCGCTGCCGGCCGGCGTCTGGAGCCATGTGGCGGCAGTGTACGATCGGACAGCGCGCGAGGAGCGAATCTACATCAACGGCGTTCTGGACAACATGCGCGCGCGCACGGAGGACCCGCTCCTCTGGGTCGAGACGCCTGTCAACCTTGTGCTGGGCACGGGCCGGTACGGCGCCGAGCGGCAGATGTTCTTCAGGGGGGCGCTGGCGGACCTGCGGATCTACAACCGCGCGCTGACGGCGCAGGAGGTGCAGGCGCTGACGAAGCAGGAAGAGGCAAACAGGGATGACAACATGATCCCGGTGGTCGACGTGGGCTTCCGACCGCTGCCGTTTTTCGTGGGAAAGAACCTGCACGTGGCGCTCGACCTGGCCGGCGCGGAGACCCTGCCGTTCAAACCCTCGCTGGAGGTTCAAGTGCTGCCGGCGGGGCAGGAGAAGGCCGTGGCGGCGCGCACGCTCCCGGCGCTGAACGATCCGCGCACGGCGCTGCTCACCTTCCCCTCCACCGACTGGGCGGCGGGGGATTACGAGATCCGCGCCACGCTCCACGCGCCGAACGGGGAGGCCATTGCCGTCGGATCGTTCAAGATTCCCAAGTACCCCTCCCGGCCTTATATCGGCCTGACGCGCACGCCGGAGAACCGCTCGAGCACGGCCGTGCCGGCGGCGCTGACTCTGCGAAACGACAAAATCGAGTGCGAAATCTCCCCCGCCACCGGCCAGATTCTCCGCCTCCGCTACCTGCCGAAGGAGATGCCCGTGGTGATCGAAAACCACGATATCTACGTCTTCGACGGCAAGGAGGGGGCGCGAGTCCAGGAGACGGCGGACAAGGTGACCGGCTTCCGGCAGGGGGCCGAGGGCAAGCCCGACGGCTTCGAGATCCTCTGCACGAACCCCGGCTTGCCGGACATCGAGTTGACGAAGTCATACCGTTTGGAAAAGGACCATGTGGTGAAGGTGGTCTATTTCCGCGCCACGAGCGACCGGAACGACGGCAAGCTGATCTTCCTGCGTTCGGCGCTGCAGATGGCGCCGCAGTTCTATGCCGACGGCTATATCTACCGGCCGATCTGGGACGGCGGCAGCGGGCCGGGGACGGGATCCGTGCCGTTCTCGCCGGGCAGCGCAGTCAAGGCGCGCAAGGAGGTGCGCGACCTTTGCAGCGCGTTCTTCGCTTACTACCAGCCGAAGGCCGATCTCATCCTCACCCATTATAGGTACAAGATCAACGGCCATTACGAGAGGTTCTTCACCCTCGCATTCCAGCCGGATTTCATTGACGATCAGGGCTACTTCGACCCGCA
Source organism: uncultured Planctomycetota bacterium (assembly GCA_903901045.1). Classification (GTDB taxonomy): domain Bacteria; phylum Planctomycetota; class Brocadiia; order CAIUPP01; family CAIUPP01; genus CAIUPP01. The sequence continues at coordinate 4,195 of CAIUPP010000130.1, read as the reverse complement.
GGGATGGGAGGCGTTCGTCAGCGGCGACGTCATCCGCGAAGGATACTTCCTTTCCTGCGAAACGCACCTGGCCATTCTGGAGGGGGACCCGCGGGCGGTCCACGAGCACTTGATGAACCTGCCGGATATGGTCGAGATGGCCAGGAGCAAGGTCCCGGACTGGTGGCGCCACATCAAGACGGTCGCCGGCTACGACTATGACGGGGTGGCCTACAAGACCAACCGAGCCGAATGCCGTATTGCCGGCCTCCTGACCGATTTTGCCTCCGACGAAGAGTTGGCCTCGCCTCTCTCCGACGTCATGAGCACCGGTGACTATGCCACCCATGGCCCGGTCCTTCCGCTGTATCGGACCCCCGGAAAGAGCGCCGAGCGCAGCGCCGAGTCGATCAACGCCGACCTCAAGCGCCTGCACGAGATCGACCCGACCCGCGTCCGCCTGGCGCTCTACACTTGGTACGGCAGCGCTTCCGACAAGTCGAGGACATACAAGGAGCATCCGGAGTGGCTCCTGCGCAACCAGAACGGCGACCCGTGCCAGTACGGCTCCGGGGAAACTTACAACTACTTCCTGAACTGCGTCACGCAGGATCAGGTGGACTTCATCCTTAACCAGCGCCGGGCGATTCTGAAGGATTACGACGTGGATTTCACCTACGTGGACGGCGCCCATGGCGAGGCGCTCAACTTCTTCCCGGAGATGAACTACGTCCACAACTACCACGCTCACAATATCCTGCGCGGCATGAAGTTGGTGGCGGAAGAGGCGGGCAAGGCCCATTTTCAGAACGGCGGCTGCTACCCCGACACTTCGCACGGCGGGTTCTTCGAGTATGGCGGGGCCGCCGACCCGGTCGATCAGAAGGACTGGCGCACGATGGCCAACGTGGCCTACATCACGGCCCGCTGCATGCGCGCGCCGAACATCGGCTGCCTCCTCTATTGGAGCTCCCAGGGCCACTCCAACCATTACGCCATGTACGGCCTCAAGCCGCACCTCGGCACACTCTGGTCCCCCCTGGGCATCTCACATACGCTCCTCACCGCCGACCTGTCCTACGAGATCAAGGAGAACGAACTGCTCGCCAATGACAACGTCCACCCGAACTGGTGGAAGCTGGAGACGCAGACGCTGGAGAGCGCCCTCCTCAGGCAGGGCAAGAGCACGCTCCTGCCGCTGGTCAACCATGCGAAGGAGGAACGGAGCGAGACCGTCACGCTCTCGCTGGCGGGGCTGGATCTGGATCCGCAACAGCCGGTGTATGCCTGGCAGATTCAGCCGCTCATCCCGCACCTGAACTACCTCATGGACTGGACGCAGCCGCTGCGCGAGTCCGTGGAGAGCGTGGCGCTGCAGTTTGACATCCTGACGCCCGAGAACGGCGCGTTGAAGGTGACGGCCCCGGCGATGAAGTACAACCTGATGCGGATGGTGACGCTGAGCCAGACCCCGGGCTTCGTCTATTCCGTCAACGCCCGGCGGATGCATTACCTCATGGCCGCAGGGCGCGGCGTGGTGATCGAGGGGAAGATGGGGCGGAGCGACGTCACCGTGTCTGTGCGGAGCGAGGCAGACGCGGCGGAAATCCTCGCGCTCCTGCCGCCGGGCTGGAAGCAGGCGCAGGCGACGGTGAATGGGAAGGCGGCGACCTGCGAAACGCTGGCGCTGGGGACGCATTGCTTCGCCAAAGTCCCCGTCGGCAAGGGGAGCTCCCAGGTCGTCGTCACCCAGGCCAAAGGCTCCGGCGGGCCGAAGGGGCTGACCCCTCCCACGCGCAATGAGTACCAGGATTACTCGCTGAGCTACATGATCGATGGAGGCGCGCCGAAGATCGTTGCCGACCGATTGGACGGGCTGCCGTGCTGGAAGATGACCGGCGCGGGACGGCTCGACAGCCCCTTCAACAGGCCCTTCAAGGGAACGCGCGGCGTCACGTTCAAGGTCAATCCGGGAACGGCCAAGGGGGTGATGGCCTTTGAGTTCGGCAACGGCGCCAACGCCTTCGTCAAGAAGATTCCGCTCGACTTCGCCGGCTGGAAGGAATTCACCATTCTGGAGGAGGAGTTCGATACGCATCCGAAGGCGAAATGGGAAGCCACGTCGACCTTCTGCTGGTCGCTGCCGGCGGGGGAACTGTACGTGTCGGACCTCCGGTTCATCGCGCGCCCGGCCGGCGAAGGAGAGGTCGCCAAGGTCGAGCGAAAGCGGGCGGAGGTCCCGTACCTGGCCGCCGCACCCTCCCTGAACGGCACGCTTAAGGATGAGACCTGGGCGAAGGCGGCCCGTCTGGACATGGCCGGGGCTGAAACGGTATTCTATGCCGGATACGATGAGAAGAACCTCTACCTCGCCGCGCGCTGCAACGAAGCGATCCTCCGGCTGCCGTCGAAGCTCACGCATGACAACCGCCAGTGCTGCCAGCCCCCCAACATCGAGATCTACATCATGCCCAAAGGGGTCAACAAGGTTTACCAATTCTGTCTGAACGCCGGCGGCGGACAGTGGGACGCGGTGTATAATGACCCGAAAGTTCATTTTGAAGATATCGACTGGAACGGCACGTGGAAAGCGGCGACCGGCTTCGAGTTCCAGGCGGACTGGACCGCGGAAGTGGCGATCCCCTGGGCGGACTTCGGCCTGGCCGCGCCCAAGCCCGGCGACGCCTGGATTGTCGGACTCTTCCGGCAAGGCGGTCCGGCCGACCTCTCCGGTTGGGCATACAAGGGGGGTGGGTTCTACAACATCGACGCCAACTTCGGCGAGTTTGTGTTCGGCGGCCGGTGATTGCGCGAAGTCCCTTTCCGCCGCCGAGGACTTCGCTGCTCGGCCAACGGGCGCCCTGGAGTTGTCCCGCCGGGCGTCGGATGCACATAGGAGACAATCATGGAAAAAGTGACCCGCGACGTGTGCATGTTGACGTATCCGCCCAAGGTTTACGGGCGCACGCTCGAAGAAGTCGAGCGCACCGCCCAGGAGGTTATCGAGCGGATCTTCCGGGACAAGGATGGCATCCTGAGGTCGGGAGTGAACGGCCGCGACATGCAGCCCCTGGAGGAGAAGGACGTTCCCGACCGGCCGCATGGGTTCGGCACGCACGCGGAATATGCGGCGGCGCCGCGCCGCCTGAAAGCGGTCTGGTTGAACTATGAGAACACCGGCCAGGCCAGCGGCAAGTACCTTCGCGCCATGTTGAACAAGTACGCCGTCACGAAGGACCCCAAGGTGCTGGGACACGCCCGCAAGACGCTGGAGGCGCTGGCGCTGCTCTGGAACAACTGCGCCCGGGACCACCAATGGGGGCGCGGCTGGATGCCCAAGCCGTACGGGGGAATCCGCGAGGTGGCGGAAGTATTCGAATGCAGCGTGGACCAGTACTGCGACATCACCCAGGGGATCGACGCCTTCAGCCGGGAAGCGGCGACTCCGTCGGAGCGGCAGATGATCAAGGAGATGATCCTGTCCTTTGCCGACTGGTGGATCGATCACGATTACACCGCCGGCTACTTCGGCATCTGCAACTACTGGAAGAAAGCGGGCGCGCACCCTGCGGGTTACTTCCTTTACCTGAACGCATTGGCTTACTCGATTGTCCCGCGCCGGAAATACCTGGAGGGTTTCAACCTCTGGCTGGAACTCAGCCAGCACCTGTCGGCGCCCACGCGCCGGGTGTGCTTGAACGGCAACGGCCTGGCGCTGGAATGCCTTCAGCGCCTGATGGAATTGCGCCCGGACCACCGGGAGTTCTGGCTTCTGTGCGCGCGGACCTGCGCGGACAACATGGTGGCGCTCTTCCGGGAGGGGCAGGCCTTCGTCGGCAACCCCACCCGGTTCCAGATGAACGCTTATTGCGCCCACCATTTGTGTACGGCGCACGCTCTGCTGCCCGAACGGGGCTATGACAAGATGATCGCCGAGCTGCTGACGACCTACAACAAGCGCGGCGACTTCTATCATCTCAGCCGCGGACAGCGCCTGGACAAGATCAGTCCGATGGTGGCCGGCGGCGACTACCGGAACACCTTCTGGGCCGAGGGGCATATCGCCTGGCTCAACGCGTACTGGACGCTGAAGCGGCTCGGACGCTGATGGAAGAGTAGAAGCTGTTTTGCTCTCTTGAAATCATTCTGCGAACCCCCGCAGGGGGTGACGGATAGTAGCCCACGGCGAGCGAAGCGAGTCGTGGGGGACCCAGAT
>CAIUPP010000129.1 GCA_903901045.1 uncultured Planctomycetota bacterium | reverse complement strand
GGTCCCTGCGCCGACGGCAGTCGTTCCGCCGAAGCCCGTGGCGGCTACCGCTCCCCGGCCGGCCGCGCCTGCCCAACCGCCCCCGTCCCCCGCCCCTCCGGCCCCGAACCCTTTGGCCCATCTGCCGCTCCCCTTCAAGGGTGTAGATTACGCTGCCAAAGGCTACCATGCTGACGCAACTGTCTCGCCCGACTTGGTCGTTGCCGTTGCCGAGGTGCTCGACAAAGAGGGCCTGTCTTTGGACACAATTACCGGCGTGGACTGGATGGCTGAGGGTCAGATGGAGGTTGTTTACGATTACTTCCACCCCGCCAAAGCCTTGCGTGTCGTCGTCCGCACCCGCATTCCGCGCGACAACCCGGAGATCGCCTCGATTCACAAGGTGTTCCCCGGCGCCAACTGGCATGAGCGCGAGACCCACGACTTCTTCGGCATCCGTTTTCTCGGGCATCCCAACCTGACGCCCTTCCTGCTGCCGGAAGATGCCGATTTCCACCCGCTCCGGAAGGATTACGCCCCGTGATTGCCAAGGACGCCATACTTTCCAACGGTGGTGCCAACGAGACCTTCGTTCTCAACCTGGGCCCGCAACATCCCGCCACCCACGGCGTGCTGCGCGTCAAGATGACGATGGACGGTGAATACATCGTCCGCGCCGAACCGGTTTGCGGCTACATTCACCGGATGCAGGAGAAGATGGGCGAGAACCGCACCTATGCGCAGTTCCTGCCCAACACCAGCCGCATTGATTATCTCTCGGCGATGACCTACACCCACGGCTTCGTGGGGGCGGTGGAACGCGCCTTGAAGCTCCAGGTGCCGCCACGCGCCGAGTATATCCGCGTCATCACCTCGGAAATGAACCGCATCTCCAGCCACCTGGTCTGGTGGGGCGCGTTCCTGCTCGACCTCGGCGGCTTCACCCCGCTGCTGTATGCCTTCGATGACCGGGAGAAGATCCTCGACCTGCTCGAAAGCATCACCGGGTCCCGGCTGACCTATAGCTACTTCCGTATCGGCGGGGTGTATAACGACGTGGACGACCAGTTCCTCAAAGGCACCCGTGAGTTCGTCGCCCAGATGCGCCCCCGGCTGAAGATGTATCGTGCGCTGGTGACCGATAACATCATCCTGCGCAAGCGCCTGATTGACATCGGCCCCATCAGCAAAGAGATGTGCCGCAAATACGGCGCCACCGGCCCGGTCATCCGCGGTTCCGGCGTTCCCTACGACGTGCGCCGGGTCGAGCCGTATTCCGTCTATTCCGAATTCGACTTCGTGATTCCCACCTGCGAGGAAACCGATTCTATGGCGCGTTACGCGGTGCGCATGGAGGAGATGGTCCAGAGCCTCCGCATCATCGAGCAAGCGCTGGACAAGCTGCCCGCTGGCCCGGTCATGGCCGAGAAGGTGCCGCGCGTCCTTAAATTGCCCGCCGGCGACTACTGTTACGCGACCGAAGCCGCGCGCGGCCGTTTTGCCGTGCGGATCGTGAGTGACGGCAAGGAAATCCCTTACCGGGTCAAGCTGCGCACGCCGTCACTGTCCAATCTCAGCCTGTTCGAGGAAGCCAGCGCAGGCATGTTGCTCCCCGACGCCCTGGCGCTCATGGGCAGCCTGGATCTGGTTATCCCGGATATCGATCGTTAGAAACAGCGCGAGAGTACTCCATGTTTGAACAGCC
>CAIUPP010000128.1 GCA_903901045.1 uncultured Planctomycetota bacterium | reverse complement strand
GGCGGCCATGCGGCGCCGAGGGATTCATGAAACTGGCCGAGAAGATTACCGGACGGCTGTTGCATCCGCTCAAACCCGGCCGCCCGCCCAAGCGCAGGAAGCGCAAATAGGTTTGTGTCCCTGGAATACCCAAATAGGTTTGTGTCCCCGGAATACCCGGAATACCCGGAATACCCTGTCCCCGGAATACCCGGAATACCGCGGAATACCGCGGAATACCGAGTAGTTGCACCCTTTGACGTGGTCGAGGATGTGCTGGTGGAGGTGACGGGGGGCACCAGTCCGATACGGTTGCAGTGCTGGGGATCGCGACGATCCGACAACTACGCGGATATCCGGTGATTCTCCACCCATCTAGAATCCCCGCGTCCTCTTGCCCCATCCCCAATAATTGACAACCATCCGAATGGCGGATAGCTTAACGGCATCTCTGGAATTGCGTACGCCGCGACTGGCGGCGTTCCCCAGGGCTGAAGCAACGGGCTTTCGGGCCCGGAAGGGCCGTGTGAAATGCGACCGAAGTGAACCGTTCTGAAAGGAAAGAAACGATGATACGCCTCGGCGTTGTCGGACATGGGCAGCGCATTGCATCGGTCATCAACATCTGCCTGCGCGCGGTCGAGCCGGATGTTCGCGTGGTCGCGATTGTGGACCCGGATGAAGCCGGCGCGCGCAGCCGCCTGGATGAGCGCGACCGGAAGGAAGTGGTCTTCTGCAAGAACCTCCCGGAGATGGTGCGCCGGGGGAAGCTCGACGCCCTGGCCATCGGCACGCGCTGCAATCTGCACGCCCCGTACGCCATCGAGGCGGCGAAATACGACCTGCCGCTCTATCTGGAGAAGCCCGTCGCGATCAACATGAAGCAGGCCATCGCTCTGGAGCGCGCCTTCGAGAAATCCAAGTGCCAGGCGGTCGTCAGCTTTCCGCTGCGCGTCTCCCCGCTCTGCATGCGCATGCGCCGCCACATCGAGGAGGGGGCCGTCGGGCGGGCCGATCACGTGATGGCGTTCAACTATGTCCCGTACGGAACAGCCTACTGGGACATGGGCTACCGCAACTTCGAGATCACGCAGGGGCTCTTCCTGCAGAAGGCGACGCACGACCTGGATTATCTCGCCTACCTGATGGGTTCGCCGATCGTCCGCGTGGCGGCGATGGCGACCTGGGGGAAGGTGTTCGGCGGGCGCGAGCGCGCGGGCCTCACCTGCGCGGAGTGCCGCAAGGCGGAGCGCTGCCTGGAGAGCCCGGCCAACCGCAAGCGCAACGGCTCCGGCGGCTTGTTGACGGATCATCCCTGCACGTTCGGCGTGGAGTGCGGCTCGCCGGAAACCGGGACGAATGAGGATTCCTCCAGCGCGCTGATCGAGTTCGCCGGCGGCGCGCATGGGGTCTACACGCAGGTCTTCTTCTCCCGCCGCGACGCCGCCGCGCGCGGCGCGGTCGTCAGCGGCTACCACGGCACGGTGAGCTTCGACTGGTACAAGAACGAGATGAAGTACGTGCGCCACCACGAGCCGTTCACCGATACGATCAAGGCGGGGGAGGGGCTGAGCCACTTCGGCGGGGATGCGGAGTTGGCGCACGATTTCATCGGGATCATCCGCGGCAAGGCCAAGTCGCGCACGACGGTCGCCATGGGCGTCCAAAGCGTCTACACCTGCCTCGCGGCCAAGGAGTCGGCGGAGACCGGGAAGTTCGTGAAGGTGCGCCTCGTCGGGCAGAAGTGAAATCCCTGACCTGATGAATGTGTTTGCACGGACCGAGTTCGTCGAAAGCCGGGCCTTCTGATGCGCGTCGCGCGCCCCGCACAACGGTTCTCTTGTCGAGCAGGACCCATGCCGAAGAAAGCCAGGAAGAGCCCCGCGGAGACGGACCTCTACCCGCCGCTGCGCGCCCACCTCACAGCGCAGGGCTACACCGTGCGCGGCGAGGTGAAGCACTGCGATATCGTGGCGGTGAAGGGGGATGACCTGCTCGTGATCGAGATGAAGCTGGCGCTGAACCTGGCGCTCGTCGCGCAGGGGGTGCGGCGGCAGCAGATGACCGATTCTGTCTACCTTGCCGTGCCCCGCCCGGCGAACTATGCGAAATGGACGCGGCAGATGCGCGGAGCGTACCGCGTTCTGCGCCGGCTGGAATTGGGGCTGCTGCTGGTGTCCCTCAAGCCGGGCAAGCCGCCGGTGGAGGTGGCGTTCCACCCGCTGCCGTTCGAGCGCCGCAAGCGTCGCGACGCCCGGAGGGTGGTGCTCGATGAAATCGGCCGGCGCTCGGGGGACTATAACGTCGGCGGCAGCACGCGAAGGCCGCTGGTCACCGCCTACCGCGAAAATGCGATCCAGATCGCCTGCTACCTTGCCGACAGCGGCGAGATGTCGCCGAAGCAACTGCGCGCGCTCGGCGCAGGGCCCAAGACGCTTTCGATTCTATCGAGGAACGTCTACGGCTGGTTCAGCCGCGTCGGCCGGGGCGTCTACGCCGTGACGCCGAAGGGGCGCGAAGCGCTGCCCAAGTACGACGAACTCGTGCGCCACTATCGTTCCTTGCCGGCAGGGCAGGAGGCGTAGCCCTGGAGCCATGTGGCACAGCCGCCCCCGGCTGTGCGGCACTTCCTCAACAGCCCGTCGCACCCCATCGTTCATCCCACATACGAAAAGCCCTGTGAACTCGCGGTCAATCGCGGGTTCACAGGGCTGAATGCTTTCGGCGGGGCATCCGTGGCGCGACGCGTCACTTCTTCGCCGCGCGCGCCTTCTTGATCCACTCCAGCACCTGCCGCGTCTTGGCGGAGATGCCGTCGAAATCCTTCTTCGCGACGAGCTCCTTGGTGATCAGGTTGCTGCCGACTCCCACCGCGACGACGCCCGCCTTGAACCAGGCGTTGAGTCCCTCCTCGGTCGTCTCGACGCCGCCGGTGGGCATGATGCTGGTCCAGGGGCAGGGGCCGAGCATGGACTTCACGAAGTTGGGCCCGCCCACTTCCGCGCCGGGGAACACCTTGACGATCTCCACTCCCAGCGTGTGCGCGCGCTGAATCTCCGTGGCGCTGCCGCAGCCGGGGGAGTAGGGGATCTTGCGGCTGTTGCACAGCGCCGCCGTCGCCTCGTCCAGCGTCGGGCCGACGACGAAGTTCGCGCCGTTGGCGATGTACAGCGCCGCCGTCGGTGCGTCCACGATGGAGCCGACGCCTAGGATCATCTCCGGCAGGTTCTTCGCGCAGAAAACTTCCAGTTCCTCGAAGACCTTGTACGCGCGGTCGCCGCGGTTGGTCATCTCCGCCACGCGGCAGCCCCCCTTGGCGAGCGATTCGATGATCTTTTTGGCCACCTCCGCATCCGGCTCATAGAACACCGGAACCAGTCCGCCCTCAATCAGCGTGTTCAGCGTCTGCAAGCGTTTGAATCGAGCCATGATTTTCTCCTTATGTGAAGCGAGTGCGCCATCCGGGGCACAACTCGCGACAAGAACAAGGCATGCCTTGCCCCTACAAACTGCGAATGCCCCGCGAACTCTTATGCCAGCTTGACCTTCTCCAACACCTCGGGGTTGACCACCGCGCCCGGCTTCTTTCCGACGCACACCTCGGCGACGTAGCGCGCGATGTTCGCCTGAAGGTTGACGATGGACCCTTCGGAGTACCAGCCGACGTGCGGCGTGACGACGAGATTATCGCATTTCAGCAGCGCGTCGTCCACGGCAGGCGGCTCCTGAGGCATCACGTCCAGCCCCGCGCCGGCGATGCGGCCGCTCTTGAGCGCCTCGGCCAGCGCCGCGGTGTCGATCACCGCGCCGCGCGCCGTGTTGAGGATCACCGCCGTCTTCTTCATCTTGGCGAACGCCGCCTTGCCGAAAAGGCCGCGCGTTTCGTTGTTCAGCGGGCAATGGATGGAGATGAAGTCCGAGCGCGCCAGCAGCGCGTCGAAGTCCGCCAACTCCACCCCTTCCTTGCGCGCCGCCTCGGGCTTCAGGTAGGGGTCGCAGGCCAGGACGTTCAGGCCGAACGCCTTCGCCTTGGGCGCCAGCGTGCGCGGAATCTTGCCGAACCCCATCAGACCCAGCGTCATCCCGCGCAGGCGCGGAATCGGCGCGCCGACTTTCCAGTCCCACACGCCCCCCTTGACGGAGTTCGTGTAGCGGACGGTGCGGCGCACGCTGGAGAGCAGCAGCGCCATCGCGTGGTCGCTGACTTCATCCTCGCAGTAAGAGGGGACGTTGCAGACCACCACGTTGTGGCGCGTGGCGGAGGGGACGTCGATGACGTCGTACCCGATGCCCGTGCGCCCGACCACCTTGAGCTTCTTGCAGGCGGAGAAAACTTTGTCGCCGATCGGGTTGAGGTACTGGACGATCCAGCCATCCGCATCGCCGAAGCGCTTGATGGCGTCATCCAGGTCCTTGCAGCGATGATGCACGAACTCGCCGCCGAGCTTCGTCACCTCCGCCTCCAGCGCCGTCAGCGAGGCATAATCGTAATCCACCATCGCCACTTTGAATTTCGCCACAGTTCGTCAGGCCTCCATTATGGGTTCTGTTTCACGAGTCGCCACATTCCGGGACACCACGCTACCCCTTGCGCGGGGTTGAACGCAAGTAAGCCATCATCCCTTCGGCCGCGCGCATGCCGTCCGCAATGGCCTTGGCAGCGGAACCGCCGCCGGTGACGAGGTCGCCGCCGGCGAAGAGGCCCGGCTGCGAGGCGCCCATGGTCTTCTCGTCGACCTTGGGCAGCGCGCGCGCCTTCTCCAGCGGCTCGATGAGCTTCTGGGTCTCGGCGTCCGGGCGCTGGCCGATGGCATAGAATATCACATCCGCCGGCAGCGCGAACTCGCTCCCGGCGATCTGGATCGCGTTGGAGGGATGGATGAGGCCCGGCTGCTTCCATTCGATGTGGACGGCCTTGAGCGCCTTGAGGCGGCCCCCCTCGCGCGCGAGCTCCAGCGGCAGCATGCGGCACTCGAAGAGCACGCCGTCGGCCCAGGCGCGGTCGATCTCATCCGGCGCGGCGGGCATCTCCGCGGGAGATTCCAGCATTGCGAGGGTCACGCTGCGCGCGCCGAGGCGCACCGCGTGCGCGCTCACATCCGCCGCCACCGACCCGCCGCCGATGACCACCACGCGCTTGCCGGCCAGGTCGTATTTCGCCGCTGCGCCGTCGCCGGCGGCGCAATCGCTCAGGAAGGGCAGCGCTTCGTAGACGCCCTTGCCCGGCTGCGTTTCCAGATTGAGCCCCGCCGACTTCCAGAGTCCGGTGGCCAGGTAGACCGCCTCAAATCCCTCCTTCAGCAGCGCGCGCGCATCGGTGACGGGCGCGCCCGTCCTGAATTCAATCCCCGTGCTGCGGATGATCTCGATTTCCAGATCCAGCGCCTCGCGCGGCAGCCGGAAGGGGGGCACACAATGGCGCAACATCCCGCCGAGGCTCTCCGACCTTTCGAACACCGTCACGCGGAAGCCATTCAGGCGCAGCTTCATCGCAGCCGCCAGCCCCGAAGGCCCCGCGCCGACCACCGCCACGCGCCGGCCGTTCTCCGTCGCGGGCCTGGGGAAGTACAGCTTCTGCTCGATGGCGTAGCGCGTCAGCCATTCCTGCAGCCGGTTGATGGTGATCGGGTAGTTCAGCTCCGTATGGCGGCAGCGCTCGATGCACTGCTTTCCCACCGGGCAGATGTAGGCGCAGGAGAGCGGCAGGATGTTCTTCTCGTAGAGCGTTTTCATTGCGCCGATGAAATCGCCGGTGGCGATGGCGCCCACGAAGCGCCGGACATCCACCCCCGCGGGGCACCCCTGGTTGCACTCCGCCGACGTGCACTGGAGGCAGCGCCGCGCCTCGTTCACCGCCATGACGCGCGTCAATGTTTTTCTTGTCTCGGTTGCCAAGTTACTTCTCCTCGTCCTGCTGGTAGCTGATGGCGCCGGTGGGACAGAGGGCCCGGCACACGCCGCACGCGATGCACTTCTCCGCGTCCACCTTCGCTTTGCCCTCCACGATCTCAATCGCCTCGCAATGCCCCGGCCGCACGCACTTCCCGCAGCCGATGCAATAACGCTCCTCCACCTTCGAATGCCCCTGGATGAGCTTCACCTTGTCCGGCGTAGTGAAATGCGCCAGCGCCTTGCCGCGGAAATCCTCGAGGGAGGTGTAGTTGTGCGCCTCCATGTAGTTCTTCATCCCCGCAAGCATCTGTCCCACGACCTCCCAGCCCGACCACATGACCGTGCTGCAGATGCTGGTGGAGGTGGCGCCCCAGAGGATGGCGTCGGTGCAGTCCTTCCAGTTGTCCAGGCCGCCGGAGGCCATCACCGGCTTCTTCATCACCTGCCCGAGTTGCGCGGTGGCCAGGAAGGTCGAGTACTTGCAGATCGAGCCGTTGGCCGAGCCCTGCGGCGTCCCCTTGAGCAGCGGGATGTCCGGCACTCCCTCGTCGTCAATCGGGGGAAGCCCCGAAATGGGCAGGCCGACGACGTGCATGCCGTCCGCCCCGGCTTCCACGCACGCCTTGGCGGCGCGCAGGAGCATGGCGCGGTCGGCGATGATGACCTTCGGCACGATCGGCTTGTCCGTCAGCCCGCGCATCATCCCGATCAGCCGGGAGCATACCTCCGGGTTCTCGGCGATGCTCGCCCCGCCGTGGTCGGAATGCTTGGCGCTTTTCGGGTCGGAGGTGTCCAGGTTGGGGCAGCAGAAATTCGGTTCGAGCATGTCCGTGCCGGCGTCGAGGAACTCCTCCGCCAACTGCCGCCACTCATCCACCGCGGAGCCGACGGCCGAGAAGTTGGCCATCATCCGGACCGGCAGCTCCTTCTTGACCTGCCGCATCAACTCCGCCCCCGTCGCCAGGTCGAGGCGCTTGTTGGTGGGGGAGATGATGACGTTGCCGGGCAGGGAATAGCTGCGCATCTGGGACTGGAAGGGGACCTTCACGAAGGTCAGCTTCAGGCTCACGGCGCCCGCCCCGGCGTCGGAAGCCGCCTTGATCTTGGAGAACTTGTCCGTGAGCGGGCCCGAGGCGATCACAATCGGGTTCGGCAGCGTGACGTTTCCTATGCGGATTGAAAGCATAGCATCATTCCTTGTGGCCCAGCCGCCCTCGGCTGCGCGGATACAAGCGAGACCCTTGCACAGCCGAGGGCGGCTGTGCCGCACATCACGCTTTCAGCGGCAGCTTGACGATGCGTCCCTTGGACGCGGCCAACTCCGCGGCGAAGACCAGTTCGTACGTCTTGAAAGCGCGCGGTATGCTCAGCATCGACTCCGTGCCGTTCGCGACGCAATCCACGAAGTACCGCACCTCTTCCGGGAAGGGGTGGTGCGCCACGTTCCAGTCATCCAGGTAGGTGGAGGTCACGTGCATGAACCCCTGGCTCTTGGGGAACATGTCGCTGTAGAAACCGTTGTTCCGGATCGTCCCCTTCGTCCCGTTGACCTGGAGGTGGAAAACGTACGGCATGTTGCACTCCAGCGAGCAACTCACGCGCCCGACGGCGCCGTTGGAGAATTTCGCCATGAGGGAGAGGGTCGGGTCGAAGTCGAAGTCCTTCCTCCAGCGCGGCGCGACGGACATGGCGGACACCTCGACGGCCTCATGCTCCTCGCCGATCATCCAGCGCACCATGTCCACGGAGTGGCAGCCCCCCATCAGCAGCGCGCTGCCGCTGGTGCGGCGCTTCACCTTCCAAGCCCCGAGGATCTCGTGCCAGTAATCGGACTCGGCATAGAAGACCTCGCCGATGGCGCCGGAATCGCGGAAGTTCTTCAGCCCCACGATGGCAGGGTAGAAACGCCCGACGTGGCCGACGTGCGTCTGCACCCCTGCGCGCTTCGCCGCATCCGCCAGCGTCCGATTCTCCTTCTGCGTCAAGCAGAGTGGCTTCTCCACGAAGACGTGCTTGCCCGCCTTGATGCACGCCAGCGCCTGCTCATAATGGAGGAAATTGATGGTGCAGATGCTGACGGCGTCGATATCCTTTCTCCGGCAAAGCTGCTCCACGCTTTCGAGATACTCCGCCTGGAAGCCGTGCTTCGCCATGTATTGCTGCGCGCGCGGTTTGTCCTCGGGCACCATGCCGACAATGGCGCGGATCTCCGTCCGCGCGTCGCCGCAATAACCCCGGACATGCTCCCCCGCCACCCAGCCGGGACCGATGATCGCCACGCCCAGTTTCTTCATGACCGCTCTCCCTTTGTGCGTCTGGAGCGGCGGGGGGCCTTCGCCCGGATGCCGTCCAGAAGCAGGTTCACCACGTGACTCATGCGCCGTTCCACCGCCGCCTTGCTCATCAGATCGAAACCCAGCAACCGCCCCAGCGTGTGGCGGTTCGAGAAATAAAAGAAGCTCAGCCCCATGCAACTGATCAGCAACTGCCGCTCATCCACGTCGCGGCGGAAGCGCCCCTCGCGGATGCCCGCCTGGAGCGCCAGCCGCAGCGCCTCCAGGATCGGCGCTTTCGTTTCGGCGATGCCGATATCCCGCGCCGCGCGGCCCTGGCGCAGGTTCTCCCATGCCAGCAGCCGGACGAACTCCGGGTGGTCCCGCAGGAACGCGTAGTAGGCGCGGATGATCCGTTCCAGAAGCTGGTCCGCCGGCAGCAGCATGTGCGCCAGAGGCACCTCGATGGAGGCGCTGCGGTCGTACATCCTCTGGATCACCGCCCGGTAGAGCCCCTCTTTGCTCCCGAAGTAGTGATAAATCATCCGGCGGTTGAGCCCCGCCTCCCGGGAGAGCCGTTCGACGCTCGTCGCATCCGCGCCGCGCTCGGCGAAAAGTTTCTCCCCCGCGCGCAGCAGGCGCTCGCGGCTGTCGGAGGCGTTGCGGGAGACGACGCGATTCTGTTTCATAGGGGTAACCTTTTAGTTACTTAGTATAACTGGATGATTACCTGATTGCAAGTGCGCCTGCCGTGATGGGGGGGGGGCATACAGGCACGGGCGCTGGCCCGTGCAGGGGGGGGGCATGCAGGCGCCGGCGCGGACTCGTGCAGAGGGGGGGGTACTGCTGCCGGCCGAAGCCCGCCGCTGCGCATTGCCGCGCAGCGGCGAGTCAGCCGCTCGTCATTTTACAATCAGGTCGGAGGCGCGGCACTCGCCCAGCACCAGCGATACTTTGTCCCCCCGCTTCACCAGGCCGCCGGGGTTGTAGAACGTGGCGATGTACCCCTGACCCTTGGGGCCCAGGCCGGTCGTCTTGCGCAACAGCTTTCCTCTCGGGCCGGTCGGGACGGGAAGTTCCGTCCCGTTGGCGGCGTACAGATGCCGCGGCGCTTCCGGGGCAATGACCGGCTCCGCTTTCGCGGCGTCGGAGACCGAGAACCGGGCATCAAGCAAGTCTCCATGCGCTGTGACATCGAGAACAACCACCCCGAACCGGTCGCACATCTGGCGCATTTCCGGCGTGAAGTTCGCCGTCAGGAGTTCTTCGGCTTCCGCCTCGGTGAGGGCGGGCGCGCCGGAGAGTGGAACGGCGGCGGGGGGCAGGGCTGGAACTTCGGCTGCGGCGGGGAGCTGCGTCGGGGCGGCCGAAGTGCTGCCGGAGGGCATCGAGGCCGCCTCGCGGCTTGCCGGCGCCTGCTGCACCTCCGGAGTGCTGTACGGCTGAGTCTTGGGCGGGCGCGCTATCCAGACAGCCGCGCCGATCGCCAATATGAGAACGATCGCCAGAATCCACAATCCCTTTGCCGTCATCGTACTCTCCTTTGGCTTGCCGTCCAATCCATTTCCAGCGGCTGGCGAGCGCTCACTGAATACCCCTGAGTTCCACTTCGTAGATGAGCAGGGCGTTCGGCCCGACCAGCGGCTGCTTCCCCTTGTCCATGTAGGCCAGCCGCGGGGGGATGAAGAGTTGCCACGTGGAGCCAACGGGCATCAGCTTGAGCGCCTCTTTGAAGCCGGCGATCAAACTGGGATTCGAGACTTCGATGACCGCCAACTGACCGGCCTTCTTGGAGCTGTCGAAGACGGTCCCATCCATGAGCGTTCCCACGTAGGCGAACTCCACCGTGTCCCCGTCGGTGGGGACCTTGCCCGTGCCGGCTTTGAGCACCTTGAACTGGAGGCCGCTGGGGAGCGTGACGACTCCTTCCTTCGTCTTGTTCGCGGCCAGGAACGCCTCGCTGGCCATCTGGTTATCGTAAGCCTCCGCCCCCTTCAGTCCGCGCGCTCTCGCGGTCATTTCGGCCCTGAAATCGGTTATCAGCCCGTCGATATTGGCGTTGGCAATCATCAGCGGTTTACCGGCGGCCACATCTTTCATGCCGCGCGCCACCATGTCGGGGTTAATTTCCACCCCCAGCCGCTTGTAGTTTCGCGCCGTATCGACGCCGATGGCGTAGCTGGTCATTTCCGCCTTCGTGTTAAGGGGGGTCGTGTCGGCCGTGTTGACGGCTTTCGGCGCTGCTGCCGGCGTCGGCGCGACCGTCTCGGTCTTGCAGCCGGCCTGCACAACCAGGAGTCCCGCGGCCAGCAGGGCAAGCCCCTTCATGCGTGAACGTGACATCTTTCTCCTCCTCGCTGAAAATCATCTGAACGGGAACACAATACTATTTTGCGGGAGACGGGCCGGCGAAACAAGTGATTAAACGCATCGGGGAGAGCGACCCGGTGGCCGCTCTCCCCGACACTTGCTATGAGACTGTTACGGCAACGTCTGCACGGTGACGTACGTCGCGCTGTACGGGCCGGTGCCTGCTGCGACACGGGCCGCGATGCGGTAGTAGTACGTCGTGTTGCGGCGAAGTCCGGTGATGATTCTCGTCTGCACGGTGCCGCCGTTCACGTTAAGCGTGTTCAAGCCGGCCGTGAACGCCGTGTTCGTCGCCCGCTGGATGCTCACGCCTGTCCCTGTGCTGAAGCTGTTCGTCCAGGTCAGGGTGCATCCGGTGCGGGTGATGCTGCCGGCTGTGACCGCCAGGCCCGTCGGAGCCGGCGCCACGATGACGCTCAGCGCCGCCGTCCAAGCGGAGTTGGCCGCCGCGTTGGAGCACATCACTCTGTAGTAGTACCGATTCCCCGCAACGGCGGTGGTGTCGGTGTACGTCAGAGCCCAACCGCTCGTCTTCCAGCTCACCGTCGTCGGTCCCACCGGGAACCCGGTGGTGGTAGAGCGCTGGATGGTGAAGAAGTCGTCATCCTGCGTCGGATCGGCGTCGGCCCAGTTGAGGACTACGTTGACCGTCCCCGGAGCCGGAACCGTGACGTTGGCCCTCAACCCCGTCGGAGCGAGCGGAGGAGGAACGACCAGGCACAGGGGCCGCATGAAGTCGTTCTCCTCGTGGGAGAGCATGTGGCAGTGCCAGACATATTCCCATCCGAAGTTGGTCATCACGTTGCTGACCTGCGCCACAGCCGCCACGCCAGCCGGCGGAACGATGGGCAGGAAGTTGATCGTGGAGTTCAACGGCGTCGTCGGGTCAAGCAGCCGGTTGCTGCTGGGAATCTGGAACGGCAGCACCGGAGCGTGCGGACGGAACGCCACAATCTCGTCTTCCATCGGGTTCGTCCGGATGGTGTCTCTCCAGCCGATCTCGTCTGGATAGGGCGGCTTGACCACGTTGGTCCAGTCAACCCGGTTGACCAACTGCACGTCGAACAGGTGGAAGTGCAGCGGGTGGGAGTCCACGCCGAGGTGGCCGATGCGCCAGAGAGTGACTTCGCCGTTGTTCACGAACTCGGTCGGCGGGTCAATGTAGCGGGAAAGGCCCACGACCAAGCTTGCGCCGACGTTCGGGGTCAGGGGGTTCGGGGTCGAACCCATGCGGATGTCCATGCGCCCGTAGTCGGGGTCAAAGCCTTCGGTGATGTTCTTTCCGGTCATCACCTTCGCGCCGTTAAGCAGGGCCACCGCGGTGGCGCCCATGCCGTTGCTGCCTGCAGCCGGAGTGAGGTACACGCGCGGCTCGGAGGTATAACTGCCCGGAGTGGTGACGACGACCGAGCCGACCGTATTCAGCGTTGGCAGCATGACGGAGGCCGTCGCTGCCGTCGTTGCGCCGCCACCGGTAAGGGTGATGGTGGGAGCGGTGACGGTGTTCGTATAGCCCGCGCCCGGTTCCACGATGCTGATGGAGGTCACCTGGCCGCCGGAAACCGTTGCTACGGCCGTGGCCTGTACGCCTTGCACGACTCCACCCACCGCGAGGTTGGCCGGCGTGAGAGCCAGTGCCGGCGCGCCGATCGTGACGGTCGGAGCTGAGGTGTAGCCGGCGCCAGAGGTGAGAAGGGTGATAGCGCCGCACGGGTTGAGGCCTGCGGAAGCCGTCCCGCCGCCCGTCCCGCCGCCACCGATGATGCTGACGGTGGGGGCGACAGCGTAGTTGTTGCCCGGAGCGATGGCCCGGATCTTGGATATGGGCTGAGCAACTCCGGTGAGGTTGATCGTGGTATCAGGAGCCTGTATGTACGTGTCCGCGGTTGCAAAGCCCGGGAAAGCGGCATTGTAAGCCAACTGCGGAACGAACGGCCTGTCCTGATCCTTATTGAACGCCTGCGGAACGGCGTTATTCAGAGCGACGTAGCTCGCGCCGTTCGGAACGCTGAAGTCGAAGGTCGACGTCTTGGTCCCCGCGATGCGGATCTGCATGATCGTGCGGGTGTTCGGAGCGTAACCCGGCGCGCTCGGGCCGGGGCCGCCGGCCATTCTCTGGTCCGGGCAGTCCGTGTAGTAGTCGTTGATCGGCCACGGATAGGGCATCGGGGCCGGAGCGTCGTTGTAAAGCATGTACACGTCGCCGGGCTGGGTGCCCGTGAGGTCGACGATGACGTCCGCACGGTTATCCGGCATCAGGTACAACGAGGTGCTCGTCACGCCGGCCAGGACGATAATCTGGCGGTTGTAGTTGAAGTCCACCGGCTGGGGCGGACGCACGGCGAGCTGAGCCAGGAAACCGCCCTCGTTGCCGATCTGGAGCCAGGAGGGACCGGAGGTGGTCGGATCCGGCACGCCACCGTCGCGGCCATCGCGCGGCCAGGTCGGATAAGCGGCGTTCGGAGCGGCGTCCACCATCGCGACTTCGGTCGCGACCGAGGCGAAGGCGGTAGCGCCCGCGCCCTGACCGGCGACCGTCGGATTAATCGCGACATGCGGCGGGGCGGCGGGGGACAGAGCATACCCCTTGCCGGGGTTCGTCACGACGATATCCGTCACGACGCCATTGGTCACCACGCAGTTGGCCGTGGCCTGGATATTGCCAGGCGCGACCGGAGGAGCATCAATGACGGCCGTGGCGCCGCCGGTGTAGCCGGTGCCGCCGTTGAGGATGCGCAGGGTAAGCGGTTCAGCCTTGTATATCTGGAGGTTGAACGAACGGTCGTTGGCTGCGTTCAGGATGCGGAAGCGGATGGCATCCGGCGGCAGCGTGACATACGGGAACACCTGGCCGTTGACCATGACCGTGTCGCCGAACGACTCGGGGGTGATAGTCGGGCTGGGAAGGGTCAGGTTGGTCGGCATCATCGGCGGGATCATGAAGGGAGCGTAGTCCCACCTGCCGTTCGTCGTGTTGCCGGCCGACCACGCGAAGGTGCCGCCGGTGCCCGGGTCGGCCACAGCGCCGCCGACCGTGTCGAAGATGTTCTCAACCGGCATATACTCGTGGGAGACCCAGAAGTTGCCGCCGGTGGTTCCGACGTAGGAGGCCCAGAGCGGATCCGCTTCGGAGGTCTTGAACGTCGAATGGTACCTGCCAGGAGCCGTCGGGTTGTTGACCACGCCCGGGAAGCCCGAGCCCGGAGGCGTGTTGGCGTCATTGACGAAGTTCCTGTCCTGGATGACCAGCGGAATGCCGTAGGTGTAAATGCCGCCGCCCACCGCGCCGGGGGTCAGGTCGAGGCCCGCCTGGTTGGGGAGGATCGGCCTGGCGCCGCCGGGAATGTTATCAAACACATGCGAGGCGTTCGTGCCGTTGATCAGGTCGTCTTCGACCTGGCCGACAAGCAGATATCCCGCGGCTACGCCCAAGAGTACGTTCAGGCGGGTAATGCCGTAGGCGTGGTCGTGGTAGAACATCAGGCGGCTGCTCTGCTGGTTGCTGTAGTAGAGCGTGGCCTTGCCGTCGCCCGTGGCGGGGGTCACAATGGTCTTGCCCGCGCCGATCATGTCGGGCACGTTCTGGAAGCTGGCGCCCTTCTGATAGTTGGCGCCGTTGGTGAGGCCGACCGGTTCGAGGTTCGGGGTCAGCCACTGGTGCGTGATGCCATCGCTGATCCACGGGGTGCGTCCGCCGTGGAGGTGCGGGATGCTCAGGCGGTTGTCAGAGTAGTTCACTCCCGTCGTGGGACCCATGCCGGCGCCCATGATGGTCATGTCCAACGGCAGGGGCAGCGTGCGTCCCATGAGCATGCCCGTAGTGCCGAGGGGGTTGGACGAGGTCAGGGGTAGCTCGTTGTGGAAGTACAGGCGCACCGGCCTGCCGTTCACGCCCTGGGCGTCCGTGACGCCAGGCGCGCGGGTCGGATCGAACTTTCTGGCAAGAATCAACGGGCCGAGATACTCGCTGACGCCGCCAATGCCGGCCGCGTTCGTCTGTCCGGGGCCGGTGCCGGCGACCTGCGAATATCCTCGCACGATGGTCGCGGGCAGCTCAGAGTGAAGCACCTGCGGGAACTGCTTGGTGGTGATTTCATAGAAGTCCGCATCCGGATACGGCGTGCCCGGCGTATTCGCCACGTTGGTGGGAACGGCCACCGGGATGTACTTGCCCCGGGTGTTCGCGTTGGCGGGGTTCAGCCCCGGCAACGAGTCCACGAACTTGCGGATGTTCGGGCTCTGGTTGTAGTTCGGCACATCATAGTCCACCGCCGGATTGAATCCCACAGCCGGGGTGGGAATGGGGTTGTGACCCCACGGATAAACGTGCGGGAACACCGCCTTCTGCGGGCCCCCCGTCGTTTGCGCGCCCGCCAGGCCGATCCCCAACGTCAGGGTCGCCACGGCCACGGCGATCGGTACGGCTGACGTAACTGTTCGCATCCTCATATCTTTTCTCCTGCTAATGTGAGGGACCCGCCGTCCCAAAGGGGTCAAGCCCTCTACCTTGCGCGGCTGGAAACCACGACGCTTAACGGCAACGCCTCCAGCTTCACGATGCTTCGCGAAGTCCAAGACGACAGCACGTCACGCCCGACATCCATGCCGATAGAGTTCCCTCCTTTCGTGCCAAGCCGGCGACCGAAAAGCGTCGCGCTATGGTAAATGACCTCTCTGATCAGCGATTGCATGCGCTGTTGCACCGTGCTCATCGGACCGACTCTTTCTTCACTCAAGCCAGCGCTGCTAAGAATTTTTCTTCCCCCTGATATTAGTCAACCCCGTGTTCTCCAACAATCGGGGAGCGCCCCGCACTTTCGCTAAGAAAATCCACCTAAACCGCCTCGGTGACTTTCCTAATTGCCCTCGGATTGCGGTGTGCGCCCCGCGCGGCCTGCCTGCCCCGCGCTGCCGACGGTCCACCCTCCTCGAATGAGCCATGCACTGGGCAGTTCTCTGCTCCTATCGTGCCCTGTATCTCCAGCGTATGGCAGAGTCTCCGCCCATACAAGGAGCCGGAGCAGTTACGGCGCATGGTGAATATTGTGTAAGGGAGTCCCCTAGGCGTGCCTAGGGGAATTGTCTGGGAGGGTGGCGGCAACCCGGTGAAGAAAAGTTGCTTTGTTGAAACTATCCTGCTCCGGTCGTTAGGCCGCGAAGCGGCCGTCGGACTCTAGAGCGCTTTTATTTTTTATAGCTACGATGTATAATGTTGGTCATGAGACCCACATCCATAGATCTTCGCAAGCGAATTGTGGCGGCGCGCCTGAAGGACCACCAATCCATGGGGCAAATCGCCGAGCGTTTCGGGAT
>CAIUPP010000127.1 GCA_903901045.1 uncultured Planctomycetota bacterium | reverse complement strand
CGACGGAACCTTGGCGGGAGTCTCCGTCGCCCCCTTCGGGGGCTCAGGGGTTGGGTACGGCTTGCCCCCACGACTCGCTTCGCTCGCCGTGGGCTAAAGTCCGACGGCCGCTTCGCGGCCTAACGAACGGGATGATTTCAACAGAGCGAAGCTGTTTCAAAACCGGGGCGCAGGTTACTTGTCCTGAGCGCAGTCGAATGGGTCCAACCCGCACAATCGTCGGTGCGGACTCGCCGCTCGACCCTGCTCGCGGCCCCGCGTCGCGGGCGGCTCGCAATGACTTCGCGGCCGGCGCAATGTCCTTTTGATGGCGAGTATTCAATGAAACTCATCACCTCGTGGCTGATCGCGCGCGTCGCGCCCGGGTCGAATAACTCCATGGACCAGGCCTTCCGCACGAAGATGGGGCTGCTGGAAGGCTGGATCAGCATCGTCGTCAACACCCTCCTGTTCTTCATCAAGGGGGGGCTGGGGCTGATGACGCACAGCGTGTCGCTCATCGCCGACTCACTCCACACCCTCTCGGACTCCGTCACCAGCGCCATCGTCGTCCTGGGATTCACCCTGTCCAACCGCCCGGCCGATCCGCGCCACCCGTTCGGGCACGGGCGCGTGGAGAGCATCGCGGGGGTCGTGATCGGCGTCCTGCTCGGCGTGGTCGCCGTGGAAATGTTTCACGCCTCCATTCTGCGGCTGCTTAACCCGCAGCCGGTGGAGACCAGCGGGTGGGTCATCGCCGTCATCGTGGCCACGATTGTCGTCAAGGAGATACTGGCGCGCTTCTCCTTCGACCTGGGGAAGATGATCGACTCGCAGGCGCTCGTCGCCGACGCATGGCATCACCGCAGCGACGTGTTCGCCACCGCGCTGGTCGTGGTGGCGTTCATCGGAGCGTACTGGAAGGGGCTCTTCTGGCTCGACGGCACGATGGGGATCGCCGTTTCCGGGATGATCGGCTGGGCCGCCTATGAGACGACGGTCGAAGCGATCAACCCGCTGCTGGGCGAGCCCGCCTCGGAGGAGACCTACCAGGAGATCGAGCGCATCGCCAAAGGACTCTTTGGGGTGGAAGGGGTGCACGACATCCTCGTCCACCGCTACGGCCCGCTCTATCTCATCTCCCTTCACATCCAGGCCTCCGCCGACCTGTCGGCCATGCATCTGCATGAAATGTGCGAGACCATCGAGGCGCGCGTCAGCGCCAGGTTCCCCGGCCATGCCATCGTCCATGCCGATCCCGTAGACAGCGGCCATGAGCATTATGCCGCCGTGAAGCAGGCCGTGGGCGAGTTGATCGCCGCCGATCCGGGCATCGCCAGCTATCACGACCTGCGCCTTGTCGGGCCGCGCGAGAACCTTGTGATCACCTTCGACATCGTCGTCCTGAACGAGAAGGGGGAGTACCCCGTCGAATCGCTGCGCGCCACGGTGGTCCGGCGCCTCGCCGCCGAGTTCCCCAACGTCCAGGTCACCATCTCCCTCGAACCGCCGTACCTGCGCAGCGCGCGTTCCAAATCCGCCCCCGGATGAGCGACGTGTAATCAGCGTGACACGCAGGTAGGGGCAAGGCATGCCTTGCCCTTGCTAACCCTGGCCCTATTGCTCGCAAGCGGAAGACCGAACGTCTGGCTATGTGGCGAGCAGTAGGTCCGATACGGGGCTGTTGAGCCGCCCGCGCTACCAGGGCAAACGCATCAAAAGAGCGCCGCAGAATGTGGAGTGCGCCGCCGCCGGCGGCGCTTTGGCTATGACGGAGCGCACGACTCACGGGGGTGCATCCTGAGGGCGCCGGACTCCACGCCATCCAAAGCGGCGTCGTTGCCGCCGCACTCCACAAACCATCGCGCTCAGCGCGATCGTAATCATGCATCGCGATCCAGATCCCTGACGCCACAGCCTGCGGCGCTCTTGAAATGCGTTTGCCCTGCCCGCGCTACGACCTATCATTCCCACTCGTCCTGTCTCATGGTATAATCCTACCGCGGAAGCCGGACAGGCGGCCGCTCTTCGGGCCGTTCGCGGCGCCGGAGGGAGGAAAGTCCGAGCTC
Source organism: uncultured Planctomycetota bacterium (assembly GCA_903901045.1). Lineage (GTDB taxonomy): Bacteria > Planctomycetota > Brocadiia > CAIUPP01 > CAIUPP01 > CAIUPP01. The sequence continues at coordinate 9,140 of CAIUPP010000127.1, read as the reverse complement.
CACAGGGCAAGGCGGTCCTTAACGGGGACCGGGAGTGATCCCAGGGAAAGTGCCACAGAAAATATACCGCCACGAGGGGGTCCGCAAGGACGCCCGAAGGGTAAGGGTGAAATGGTGAGGTAAGAGCTCACCGCGCTCCTGGCGACAGGAGTGGCAGGGCAAACCCCGCCTGGAGAAAGGCCAAATAGGGGAGGATGAGGCTGCCCGCCTCGTTAAGACTCCCGGGTAGGCCGTTCGAGGCCCGCTGCAAGGCGGGTCCCAGATAAATGGTCGCCGCCCTTCGCGCCCGCAAGGGTCGAGGGGAACAGGACTCGGCTTACGTCCGGCTTCCGCGTTTAATTTCGATATTGGGACGCAATGCTTGTCGGCCCGGATCCAATGCTGGGCGCAGCATGCTGCGCCCCTACAACACTGGGATCAGTCCATGCTGAAGGCCGCGATTGTCGGGCTGGGTTTCGTCGGCGCAGGGGACCAGGTCTCCGGCGACGCCATAGGGCAGAAAGTCGCCCACCTCGACGGAACCCATGCGCAGGGGATTCTGGCGGACGAGCGCGTGCGGCTTGTAGCCGGCGCCAGCCGCGACCTCGGACGGCGCGAGCGTTTCACTCAGCGCACCGGCGTCTCCTCCACCTACGCCGATTGGCGCGAGATGCTCGCCCGCGAGCGCCCCGATATCGTCGCCGTCTCCACCAACAGCCCCTATCACGCCGAGGTGACCATCGGCTGCGCCGAGGCCGGCGTGCGCGCCATCCTGTGCGAGAAGCCGGTCGCCACGCGCCTGGCCGACGCCGACCGCATGGTGGAAGTCTGCCGCAGCCGGCGGACGCTCCTGGCCATCAATCACAACCGCCGCTGGCATCCGATGTGGAGGGAAGTGAAGGAAGCCATCCGCGCCGGCGAACTCGGCGGCCTCGGCTCCATCGTGGCGCGCTGGCCCACGGGCCGGCTGGGGAACGTCGGCACTCACATGCTCGACGCGATGCGCTATCTCATGGACAGCGACGCCGCCGCCGTCAGCGGCACACTCGACCCAGAGGTCGCCCCGGACTGCCGCGGCACGGAATATCGCGATCCGGGCGGATGGGGGATCGTCCGCTTCCGCAACGGCGTCCGGGCGTTCGTCGACGCCGGGCAGTCATGCAAAGGCCCCAACGAATTGCGGGTGATCGGCGATGCCGGGCAGGCCATCCTGTGGGGGGAGTCGGCCTCCATCGAGCCGCGGACCGGGCCGGCCCGCCGCATTCTGGACCGGCGCGATCAGCGCCCCTCCTCCGTCGCGCTGGCTATCCGCGATATAGTGGATTGCCTCGTGAAGGGGGGCGCGCCCCGCTCGACCGGGCAGGATGGTGTGGCGGCGCTGGAGATGATCGTCGGGTTCCACGCCTCGGACAAGCGGCGGGGGGCCTGGGTCGAACTGCCGCTTCGCGGGGCGGACAGGGAGATTGAGGTCAGGATCGGGTAGCGGAATGCTCCCGCCGCGCCGCGCAAGGTTCTTCTGAGGCGCATCACGCGCTCGGAATTCCCGCCTTCTGCCCGAACTGGCGCAGCAGCGCCGCCGCCTCGGCATCGACCTCCCGCGGAACCGCCACGCGGATCGTCACGATGTGGTCCCCCGTGCGTCCCTCCGCGGAGGAAATACCGCGCTCCCGCAGGCGCAGCTTCGTTCCCGGCTGCGTCCCGGGCGGCACCCGCACGGCGGCCTCGCCCCCCACGGTGCGCACGGCCAGCCGCGTCCCCAGCGTCGCCTGGACGATGCTCACCTCCACCTCGCTGAAGATATCCAGCCCCTTGCGCGTGAAATCCGGATGCTCCGCGACGTGCACCTCCACCAGCAGATCGCCCCCCGGCCCGCCGTTGAATCCCGGCTGGCCCTGCCCGGCGAGGCGTATCTTCTGCCCATCCTGGACGCCGCGCGGAATGCGCACGTTGAAGCGGCGCGTCGTCTGCTCCTGGCCGGAGCCGTGGCAGGTTGCGCAGGGCGTCGTAATGATCTGGCCGCGCCCGTAACAGTGCGGACAGGGCCGGCTGAACGCGAACGCCCCCTGCACCGCCTGCGTGTTGCCTGTTCCGTGGCAGGTGGGGCAGATTTGCGCCTGCGTCCCCGGCTGCCCGCCGCTTCCGTGGCAGCTCTTGCAGGCGAAAGTGCTCGGCACGCCGATCTGCATTGTCCCGCCTTGCACCGCCGTATCGAACGGCACCTCGATGCTCGCCTCGATGTCCTCTCCCTGCGACGGCCCGGTGCGCCACGTCCGCGCCCCGTGCGGCGACTCCCGCCGGAAGAACTGGCTGAAAACGTCCCCCAGATCTCCCCCTTCGTCCCACTCGAATCCGCTCTCCGGCTGGGCCGTGGGCCGGCGGCGCTGCTGCTGTTGGTAGTTCTCCCAGAACTGGTTCCCTGTGAATCCCCGGTCGCGCGCCTCGCCGAACTGGTCGTACTGCGCCCGCTTCTGCTTGTCGATCAGCACGCTGTACGCCTCGTTGATCTCCTTGAAGCGCTGCTCCGACTTCTTCTCCCCCTTGTTGCGGTCGGGGTGATGCTTCTTCGCGAGCCGCCGGAACGCCTGGCGGATTTCCTGCTCGGTAGCGCCTCGCTGGACGCCCAGTATCTCGTAGTAATCCTTCGCTGCCATCATCCGCTCCCAATGTGCGCTGACGAACCATGACCCTGACATTCTACAACAACTGTTCCCGCAAGGAAATGCGGCGCTTGACGGATGGGGGGCGAGTGGTAAGATGGCGGCGAAAGATGAACGTTCGGCGCTTACAGTGCAGAGGGCAGAATGATATGAAAACCAGATGCGAATGGGCCGGGAGCGATCCGCTGTACCTGGAGTACCACGACTGCGAATGGGGAACGCCCCTGCATGACGACCGCGCCCTGTTCGAGTTCCTGGTCCTGGAGGGGGCGCAGGCTGGGCTTAGCTGGCTGACGATTCTGCGGAAACGGGAGAACTATCACAAAGCGTTCCACGGGTTCGACCCGCAGAAAGTGGCGCGCTATTCGGCGAAGGAGGTCAAGCGGCTCCTTTCGGACCCCGGCATCGTCCGCAACCGCCTGAAGATCGAATCCGCCATTCGCAACGCGCGCGCCACGCTGGCTATCCAGAAGGAGTTCGGTTCCCTCGACGCCTTCCTCTGGCGTTTCGTGGATGGCCGCCCCGTGCAGAACGCCTGGCGGACGCTGGCCGAAATTCCCGCCAAAACCCCCTTGTCCGACGCGCTGAGCCAGGAACTCAAGAAGCGGGGCTTCAACTTCGTCGGCTCCACCATCTGCTATGCCCACATGCAGGCGGTCGGGATGGTGAACGACCACCTCGTCGGCTGCTTTCGGCATGCGGAGGTGAAGAAGTGTGCGGAACGAGTCGCCACAACCAAGAGCCGCCACACGCTGCGTTTGCCCCGTAGGGGCTGAAGGAAAATAGGCAGGCGGCTTTAGCCCCTGCATTGAGAGGAACATCTTCAATTATGTTTTTGCGTGCCGTAGGCACGCAGGGAAACCTTCTCCATAAGAGGGAGTGTTGCGAGGAGCCCTGCTTCCCGGCGTACCTACGGCACGCCATAGGGGAGGGGGAAAGGGGGCGCTTTGCAGGCAGTGAACTGCCTGCCTATTATCCCGCCGTCCCGATGGGACGGCCCCGACAAAACCAACATAAGCCATCGCAATGAACTTGACACGTTGAAGTATGTTGCTATGATGCCCGCAATTGGTGGACTACGTGAAGATGGCGCATGGCATCTTGGCCAATGAAGGATCTGACCAATGAATAAACGTTCAATAAGGCGGGCCTTCTATTTTGTATTTGCATCACTTGGAACATTGCTGGTCGTCGGCGTATTCTTGAGCATCATTGACAAGACAGACAAACGCATCATATTCACGACATTCAAAGATCTCTTGCCTCTCGTTCTTGGAGTCGCAGCCGCTTGGCTTGGATATTGTGTTCAGCGTCGGTCAGCCTACCAGCAGCAGTTGCGAATATTGTGGTCCCGACTTGTCGAAGCCATATCGTGCACGACTCAGTACACTCACCTTACTAATCCGACAGAGGACCAATACCGTTTGACGCTCGCGAAACTCAGTATTGCCATTGATGAGGTACGCGGTGTCTTCTGCAATATTGGCGAAACTGATGCGGCGACCGGCTTCTATCCGTTCGAGCCGCTCAAGGACATTCATGGTTTGGTGGTCAAGATGGGATATGCAGATGGTTTCTGTGCTCAGGATGCAGCGTTGTTTCGGAGTAAGATATTTGCGCTATGGAAGGATGCAAGGAAGGAAATCTTGAAAGAGTTTGACCGCGAAGAGCCTACCTTCCCGCACAGCCACTGGGTGGACTTGAATAAGGGGCGAGTTTATGACACGCACGATATTCCTAAGACGCCGACATAGTAGGTCTTGGAAGCCAAGACCGCGGCGCCGCCCTGCGCACCCCTTTGAAACCTCCCCCTCATTCCCTGTACAATGCCCTTCATCGTTCTATGCGTTCGTGCGTGAGTAATTACCGTCACCCTCAACCGAATCGAGGAACCATGCCTGCGAGCAGCCCGAAGTTCAAAGTGAAGGACATCTCCCTGGCCGAGTGGGGGCGCAAGGAGATTCGCATCGCCGAGCACGAGATGCCGGGGTTGATGGCGCTGCGCGAGGAGTACGGCCCCTCCAAGCCGCTCGCCGGCGCTCGCATCACCGGCTCGCTGCACATGACCACGCAGACGGCGGTGCTGATCGAAACCCTCGCCGCGCTCGGCGCGCAGATTCGCTGGGCAAGCTGCAATATCTACTCGACTCAGGACCAGGCCGCCGCCGCCATCGCCGCGACCGGCGTGCCCGTCTTCGCGTACAAGGGGGAGAGCCTCGAAGATTACTGGGAGTACACCAAGCTCGCGCTCGAACATGAAGGCGGAGTGAACCTGATTGTGGACGACGGCGGCGACGCGACGCTGCTGGTGCACCGCGGCGCGGCGCGCGAAAAGGAGTTCGCCCGAACCGGCACGAAACTGCCGGTCAGCCGGGATAACAAGGAAATCGAGATCATCGACACGCTGCTCAACCGCACCCTCGACGAAGACCCGAACTGCTGGCGCGCCATGGCGAAAGGGATTGTCGGCGTCAGCGAGGAGACCACCACCGGCGTCCATCGCCTCTACCAGATGGCGCGCAACGGCACCCTCATCTTCCCGGCGTTCAACGTCAACGACTCCGTCACCAAGAGCAAGTTCGACAACCTCTACGGCTGCCGCGAGTCGCTGGTGGACGGCATCAAGCGCGCCACCGGTGTCATGATCGCGGGCAAGAAATGCGTCGTCCTCGGCTATGGCGACGTGGGCAAGGGCTGCTGCCAGGCGCTGCGCGGCCTCGGCGCGATGGTCTCCGTCACCGAAATCGACCCGATCAACGCCCTGCAGGCGCTCATGGAGGGCTACGCCGTCGTCCGGATGGATGACGCCTGTGCGTGGGGCGACCTCTTCGTCACCGCCACGGGCAACAAGGGGGTCATCACCCGTCAGCACATGGACCGGATGAAGAACGAGGCGATCGTCTGCAACATCGGGCACTTCGATTCCGAGATCGAGGTGAACTCGCTCTACGACGACCCGGCGCTGAAAGTGCACGAGGTGAAGCCGCAGGTGGATCAGATCGAGTGGCCCAACGGCAAGCGGCTGACGGTCCTCGCGCGCGGCCGGTTGGTGAACCTCGGCTGCGCCAGCGGCCACCCCAGCTTCGTCATGAGCAACAGCTTCACCAACCAGACGCTCGCGCAGATGGAGTTGTGGAAGGAACGCTCCAGCGGCAAGTACACCAACAAAGTCTACGTGCTGCCGAAGCATCTCGACGAGAAAGTCGCCAGCCTGCACATCAAGCAACTCGGCGGCAAGCTGACGAAGCTCACGCCGGAGCAGGCGCAGTACCTGGGCGTGCCGGTCGAGGGACCGTACAAGCCGGATCATTACAGATACTAAGTCGTGGCAGAGCGCGCCACCCGTCCGTGGCAAAGTGGAAGGGCCCGCCCCGTGTAGGGGCGCAGCATGCTGCGCCCAGTTGTGCGCAGGGGCCCGGCTCTCCTGCGTCCGCCCGTGTCACGCACCCCTCAACGTAGGGGCGCAGCATGCTGCGCCCAGTTGCGCGCAGGGGCATGGCTCTCCTGCGACCGCCTCGAAAAAGAAAACCTTGCGAAGGTCAGACGAACCTTCGCAAGGTTCGTTGCGTCCAGCATGCCCGCACGAATCACGCACCCCTCAACGTAGGGGCGCAGCCTGCTGCGTCCAGTTTCGCGCAGGGGGCGACTCTCCTGCGTCCGTCCCAAAAAAGAAAACCTTGCGAAGGTCAAACGAACCTTCGCAAGGTTTCTGTTTTCTCGCCTCGCCTTACGCGACGGCTCCCACCAACTCGCGCTCGGGCGCGACGGGGATCGCCCGCGCCGGGCGGCGCTTGCTGGAACAATGCACCACCGCCATCGCCTTCGCCATCAACGTGCGTTCGCATCCCGGCACACTGAGCACGTCGCACTCCGTCCCGAGGATATAGGGATGCCCCGTCTCTCGCATCCGCGCGACGCTTTCCATCGCCATGCGGCGCACCTCGGCCAGGCTGATCATTTCATCGCTGAAGAACTTTTTGGATGGCAGATTGCCGTAAAGGACTATGTCCTTTGGGATTAGCCGTGCGTCTTCCCACAGCGTGCGGGAACTTCCCAGGCTCAGAATCGCCGGCCGCAGTTGCGCGAATCCCTTGAGCATCTCCGGCGTGAGATCGCCGCAGCAGTGGAAAATCAGGTCCACCCCGGCGCGGTCCATCGCCTCCTTGATGCGGCGGAGATATTTCAGCGCCATTCGCTCGAACACATCGGAACCCCCGGCCATCTGCTTGGGGGAAATGTAAACTTTGTTTGCCGCCGGCTCGGCGATGAAGAACGCCCGCGCCCCCGCGCGCGCCTGCGCATCGAAACTGCGCAGGATCGTCTCCACCGCAAGCTCCATGATCGTCTCGACCGTCTTCACGTCCGGTTCGTCGGCGCCGCTGAGACCCATGCCCGCCAGATAGACCGGGGTGATCGGGTCTGCCATCAGCTTGGTCATCAAAGAGAACGGCCCGACGCTCATGCCGACCGGCAGCAGGTCGGTATTCTCGGCGACGTATTTCACCGCGTCCACGTTCGCCTGGAGCCGTTCGGGGAGCGGTCCGGCGATCCCCTTGCGAATCGCGGCCACCTGCTCAGCGGTGGGGCACGCGGTGAAGTGCCAGGTCGGGATGTTTGTCTCCGCCACCCCGCCCATGGCGCGCAGGATCATCGCCTTCTCAAGCATCAGGTCCATCACCGGCATGGCAAACGGCGTATTGAACCGCCAGGCGGCCTCGGCGATCACACAACCCAGGCGGTTCCCGTCGCGCAATATCTTCTCATGATCGGGATGCTCCCGGAGCACCAGCTCCGTCCCGATTGGAAACCCAAGTCCGGACTCCGCCAATCCGACGTAGTATTCGCGTCTCATCGTCGTACCCTTCAGGATGCAGAACACGCGAAGAGAACATAAGCGCTCGGACAGGCTCCTCACGACGCGCTTCCCTTCGCACCTCTGCATTCTAAGGGCGGGGCGGGGGTGCGTTCTGGCAGTTTGAATCCAAGGAGTGGTAAAGATGTGCTGATCGCGTGCGGTGGGTGTCTGGAACAAAGGGAGTCTTGGGAACAACGTGCGGAACGTGGTAATTATGTGCTGCGGGCTTTGGCGTTGCGCATGCGGTACGCCTTGGGCGTGAATCCCATCTGGCGGCGGAAAACCTTGGTGAAGTAGCTCTGCTCCTTGAAGCCGCAATCCAGCGCGATCTGCGACAGCGGGTTCTCCGTGCGCACCAGAAGCTCCGCCGCGCGGGCCACGCGCAGGTGGTTCAACCGCTCGCGCAGTCCCTGCCCGACGTGCGCCTTGAACAGGTGCGACAGGTGTGAGGGGGAGAGGTGCGCCGCGCGCGAAATCTCCTCGCGCGAGATATCCCGGTGGAAGTTGTGCTCCATGAACGCCAGCGCGCCGCTCAGGGGCGTGGCGGCGGCGCGACCCGGCGCGTCGCGAATCGCATCCATTACGTGGTCGAGGATGCGGTGCAGCCAGGGCGCCAACTGCTCGTCGGAATCGATCTCGGACAAATCCTGCAAGCTCTGGAAATTGGTTCCGAGCAACTCCTCCGGCTTGCCCCCGGCTTCGACGGCGGCCCGGCACATCGCCACGATCAACTGCAGGAAAAAGGTCTTGGTGAGATTGAGCGATTCACCGGAGCGGTGCAGCATGGCGACCAGCAGGTTGTTGATGATCTTGCGCGCCTCGCCGCGGTCGTCGCGCCGAATGGCGGCGATCAATTCCCCTTCCTTGCGAAGGTACATTTCGAGAATGTCGTCGTAAGGGGATTCCTTGAACTCGCGGATCGCCTCGGCGCGCTCCTGCTCGATCACGTAGCGCTGACGCTGCAATTCCAGCGCCGCCGCGTTGGTCAGGTTGTGCGCCTCGGCCAGCAGCCGAAGTTCCGTGCAGGCCTCGCGCAGGTTCATGGCGGAGTGGGAGGAATCGCCCGGGAACACCTGGCGTTCAGGCGCGGAGGCAATCAACCCGCCCAGCACCTGCGTGTTGCGCATGATCGGCACGGCCCAGGCCAGCGTCAGACCGTGGCAGGGGACCACCGTGCATTCGCCCCAGCGCGAGGTCGACTCGATGGCCATCTGGCGCGTCGCGCGGCAGACCTCCTCCTCGGGGCCGTGGCAGCCCCACTTGCCCAGCGCCAGCGCGCCGTGCGCGTCCGCCGCGCACAAGGACACCCCGAAGCGCTCCCCGTAGGTTGAGGAGAGCAGCGCGAACAGCTTCTTATCTATGAAATCGCGTGCCATGACAGCATTCTTGCCTGAACGCTGCGGAAAGTCAAAAGAACGAAAACCTTGCGAAGGTTTGTTTGACCTTCGCAAGGTTCTTTGCCTGCGCGCCTGCCCGCTCGAATCACGCCCATCTCAACGTAGGGGCGCAGCATGCTGCGCCCAGTTGTGCGCGGCGGCCTTGCTCGCCTGCGTCCGCCCCGAAAAAGAAAACCTTGCGAAGGTCAGACGAACCTTCGCAAGGTTCTTTGCCTGCGCGCCTGCCCGCTCGAATCACGCCCATCTCAACGT
>CAIUPP010000126.1 GCA_903901045.1 uncultured Planctomycetota bacterium | reverse complement strand
TCGCGGTCGATGCGATGATGGTCTTCGCTCTGGCCGCTCAACGTGCCTGCGCGGGAGGCTTCACCGGGGAGGGAGAAGTTGTACGTCATATTCTCACCTGTTTGCCGGCCGGCGTAGGGCCAGTAAAACCGGGCGGCCACACAGGACCGCCCGGCGGGATTGAGACTACTGCACGCGCCCCATGAACGCGGGAATCTGTACTTCCTTCTGGAAGTACGACACCAGCGACTGCATGGTCACTTCGCGGGCCTGCTGCAACTGCTGAGGGAACGGCGTCACCCCGAACCGCTGCGTTGTAACGTCCACGTCCAGGGCGCAATCGACGCGCTGAACAATCCGGTATTCTTCAAAGATCGGAATGTCCAACTGGAACTCTTCCGGGATGGCATCGGTCCCCATGACCTTGTTGAAAATCTGCCGGCCCATCTGCTCGCTGCCCTGCTGGATTGAGGTAGTGCCGTTTGACCCCTGATCGAACTTGATCGTTCGGATCAACGGAAGCAGGCCGGAACTGACAACGTTGCCGCGCATGGTCACGCGCAGGAGGGAAATGAAATCCCGCTGGGTAAGGGCCGTGCCGCCCTTCTCGAATGCCGCCAGCTTCTGATATTGTTGGCTCAGCGTCAGCGGGCAGATCGCCAGATCGCGCCGATCGGCAATCGAATGCACAAACGCGATGCGGTCCATGCTCACCAAGAACGCCGCGTCGGGTTTCGCCGTCTTCCACTTTGCAATGGCTTCCTTGGCGAACTCGGCCAACTCGCTGGGGGTTGCCAGTATCTCCGCGTGTCGGGATGCCTGCGCCAGCTTCAGCACCGGGGGCTGCTTGGGAGCCAGCAGGTAGTAATACCCATTCGGCTCGTCCTTGGCATCCATGATGGTGGTCTGCTGGGCCTCGTTAATCAGTCGCTCCATTTGCTCGGTTACGCTTCCGAGTCCGTTTGTCTCTTCGCTCATCGTATGCTCCTGCCGTTTCCGGCTGGGTAAGGGGTTTCGATCTCGCTATTACGGCTTCAGTTCCCGATCAATCTCGTCCTCTGCTGGCGGCTGCCCGCGCTCTTCCCGCCTCCGCGCAATCTCATCGGTGATTGTGCTTTGGTTGGGGTTTTCCGGGCTTTCCGAATGGAACTCCAGCCGGCCGTCCTGCTTGGAGTGCATCTCGTATGGCCTGCTGATCCTGTCAGGAATCACGCTCTTTACCTGCGCCGTCACTGATATGGCGTCGGCGTGGTCGTCAATGCTGACAAGCTCGAAGATGATCGCCACCTTCCGCTTCTTGCCGTCCTGGGGCCGATCTTGCAAGTCCTTAACGACCCGTTGCAAGTCGGTGTCAAAAGCCGCCGCGACAAGTCCGAAGTCTAAGTTCTTCAGGTTGTCGAGTCTCAAGGTATCCTTGGGCACGTTCGTTCCTTTCCCGCGCATGGCGGGTGTTAAAGTTCTGCTTTGGCCCGTTCGTTGATCGTCGCCAGTTCGGCGCGTTTGCCGGCCACATGAGCCTTGATGACCTGCAACGCCAGTGCCGGAGCAACGTCAAGCAACGTCTGTGAGTTCTCCCTCGTCGGCACTCCGAGAGTCATGTTGCGCTGGCGTCCAAAGGCATCGCGTAGGTTGCAAGGCTCGCCTTCCTTGATTGCCTTAGCCATATCAGACGCCAGCTTCTCGCCCTTCTCGATTTCGTCGTAGGCTACCCATAGGTCAAACGCGGTCTGCTTGGTTATCACGTTCGTTCCACTCTCCGCTCTCGCGGTGTAAGGGGTGTACTACTTGGGTTGCTTCGTTTTAGGATTCCACGTCAACACGCCGGGCGTGATAAACTTCTTGCCGTAGACAAACTCCATCACGCCGATGGGACCGACGCGAATATCTCCGTGCATTCCCCACGCGATGCCCATTCGCTGCTTTCGCATCTTTGGGGTAGGCGTCTTTCGCTTTGCCATGTTCGCTCCTGTTTGGGTAAAAGCCGCGTACGCGCCGGGAGGCCCGCACGCGGTGGGGTATCGGCCGGCAACATAGCCGGTCGAAGTATCACAACTGTCGGTGGTACGTCAGGTTCGCAATCTTGCCGTCGATAATGGCCGTGGCCAGGTTGCGT
>CAIUPP010000125.1 GCA_903901045.1 uncultured Planctomycetota bacterium | reverse complement strand
TCCACGGCCCGACGCCACGCGGCGTCCTGGGCATCGGCGCCGGATAACCCTTCACGGGAGAGTATATCCAGCGCCTCCCTCGTTATCCAGTCAATTACCTCCTTTCGTTTGGGTCTGGTGTAGGCCTTCATCAGCTCGTGTCGCGACTCAAATACCGCACAGGCGGTCTGTCCATTGAGGCAGGGCCCAGGCCGGTGATTGAGCGTATGCGCCGCGGCGGAGTGGCTCATCAGCGCCACGCCGGCCAGTTCAGGTCCCGCGGCCGGCACGGGTCAGAAGGATCTCGGGGGACGCACGACCGATCTCCCCTTCTTCCCCGCAACCTTGCAACCCCGATATCCCGCCCTGCCGGTACACTATCCGCGATTCCGATGGTTGTCAACGACCGGGGCCGCGCGTCCCGGCGCAAAGTCGCCTTGCAGGAAACCGGCTGATTTCCTATATTACTGCCTTCCGCGGTGTTCCGGGAGCTATGGGGCTCCGGTGGATGTTTCATGTCATCTTCTTGATAGGAGTCATGCTGCGATGAGGAAGACAGGACTTCTTGCGCTCGTGGGCGGGCTGGTTCTGGGTCTGGCGGCGGTCTGCGTTGCGGCCGACACGAAGGATGCGCCGGCCGCGCCGCCCAAGGCGGCTGCGGCGGCCGCGAACAATGACGCATCGTCGATCACGGTCTATGTGACCGAGACGGGCAAGTCTTACCACGCCGATGGCTGCAAGTTCCTCGCCAAGAGCAAGAAGGCCACCACGCTGGCTCAGGTCGCCAAAGATGGCCTCTCCCCCTGCTCCGTCTGCAAGCCGCCGCAGTACGTCTTCGCGACGGGCACGGATAAGGACAAGAACAAGCTCTACCACCTGGCGGCCTGCAAGACCGCGAAGGGGACGCAGGCCGTGATGTCTCTGGAAGCCGCGACGCTCGCCGGCTTTGCCCCCTGCGCCGACTGCAAGGCGCCCCTGATGGTGTTCGTGACCGACAGCGGCAAGTCGTATCACCGCGCGGAATGCACCACGCTGGCCAACAGCAAGTCCAAGACCGGCATGCTGCTTGAAGACGCGAAGAAGAGTTACAAGCCCTGCGGGACGTGCAAGCCGCCGGAATGATGTTCTGAGTGAGTCCTCCGCACACTGCCCGACGCCTGTTCTCATTCAGGCGCCGGGCAGTTGCGTTAATGGGGGGCAGGGAGGACTTCCAGCAACGGCGTCGCCGTCGCCGGCGCGCATCCCCTTGAATGCGAAAACCCTTGCAGTCCCAGGGGCTGCAAGGGTTTCATAGGTGGGGTGAGAGACGGGATTCGAACCCGCGACCCTCAGAGCCACAGTCTGATGCTCTAACCAACTGAGCTACTCTCACCGCGTATCCGGTGAAATATAGCACACGGACGGGATGAAATCAAAGCTGGACTCCGGCCGGTTGTGTATCACTTACGCGCGGGGCGGCTTGCCCCTTTGTCACCCCTAGCGAAGCGAAGGGTCTTTCGGAGCGCTAACCGTTCATCTGCCGAGAGATTCTTCGTCCGCCAACGGGCGGACTCAGAATGACTTCGCGCGCAAGGGATACACGACCCTCCGGCCTTGCCCGCTCTCCAAAAAAAACCTTTGACTTTTGCCCCCACCTCCATTATTCTGAGCCTCGGCGTGCAGTCCCATCAGGGACAGGTCCCCTCCAAGTCGCGCCCGCCTAGTGAATCTCTATGCCGGGAGCGCAACATGCCTGAGGGACTCGATGTCCGCAGCCTTGTGGGACTGTCAAACGAGGAAGCGCTCCGCCGACTGACCATGGAGGGTCTCAACGAACTCCCCGGTTCCCTCCACCGCAGCCTGGCCGCCGTCGTTTTCGACGTGGCGCGCGAGCCGATGTTCCTGATGCTCGTGGCTTGCGGGGCGCTCTATCTGCTGACGGGCAAGCCGGTCGATGCGATTATGCTGCTCGGGTTCGTCTTCGTGGTGATGGGGATCACCATCGTCCAGGAGCGCCGCACCGAACGCGCCCTGGAAGCCCTCAAGGACCTCTCCAGCCCGCGCGCCCTGGTAATCCGCGACGGCCGCCGCACGCGCATCGCCGGCCGCGAGGTCGCGCGAGGCGACCTGGTGGTGCTGGCCGAGGGCGACCGCGTCCCCGCCGATGGCGCGCTGCTCTACGCCGTGAACCTGACGGTGGATGAGTCGCTGCTGACCGGCGAATCGGTCCCCGTGCGCAAGCGCGCGGCGACGGGCCAGCGCCGCATGGAACGCCCCGGCGGCGAGGACCTCCCCTGCGTTTATTCCGGCTCCCTGATCACCGCGGGCCACGGCATTGCCGAGACGCTGGCTACCGCGGGAAATACGGAACTGGGGAAGATCGGCAAGGCGCTGCAGAGCGTCGAGCCGGAGCAGACGCTCCTCCAGAGAGAGACGGGCCGCATGGTGCGCACGCTGGCGATGGCGGGGCTGTCGCTGTGCGTGCTGGTGGTGGTCCTGTACGGGCTCACGCGCGGCGCCAGCGCCGCCGCGTGGAAGGACGGGCTGCTGGTCGGCATCACGATGGCGATGGCGACGCTGCCGGAGGAGTTCCCGGTGGTGCTGACCATTTTCCTGGCGTTCGGGGCGTGGCGCATTTCGCAGAACCGGGTGCTGACGCGCCGGATGCCCGCCGTCGAGACGCTCGGCGCGGCCACGGTGCTGTGCGTGGACAAGACCGGAACGCTCACGCTCAACCAGATGTCGGTGAAGGAGCTGGTCGCCGGCGGAACGCGGTTCGACGCGACAGGCGCCGAGGGGCGTCCGCTGCCGGAGCCGCTCCACGAGACGCTGGAATACGGCATCCTGGCGGGCAAACGCGATCCATTCGACCCGATGGAGAAGGCGCTGCGCGATATCGGCACGCGCACGCTGACGAATACGGAGCATCTGCATCACAACTGGAAGCTGGTGCAGGAGTACCCGCTTTCTCCCGAGCTGCTGGCGATTTCGCGAGTGTGGCAGTCGCCGGAGGGCGGGGAATTCATCATCGCCTCCAAGGGCGCGCCGGAGGCCATTGCGGACCTCTGCCATCTGCCGCAGGCGCGCCGCGAGGAGCTTTCCGCGCAGGTGGGCCGCATGGCCGCCGAAGGGCTGCGCGTGCTCGGAGTGGCGAAGGCGCATTTCCGCAAGAAGGAACTGCCCGTCGGGCAGCATGATTTCCGCTTCTCGTGGGTCGGGCTGATCGGCCTGGCCGACCCGGTCAGGCCCGCCGTGCCCGCCGCCATTCAGGAGTGCTACACGGCGGGCATCCGCGTGATCATGATTACGGGGGATTACCCCGCCACGGCGCAGAGCATCGCGCGGCAGATCGGGCTGAAGAGCCCGGAGCAGGTGATCACCGGCCCGGAACTGGACAAGATGAGCGACGAGGAGTTGGCGCAGCGCATCCCCGGGGTGAACATCTTCGCGCGCGTCGTGCCGGAGCAGAAGCTGCGCATCGTCAAAGCGCTGAAGGCCAACCGCGAGGTGGTCGCGATGACCGGCGACGGCGTCAACGACGCGCCCGCGCTCAAGGCCGCGCACATCGGCATCGCCATGGGGGAACGCGGCACCGACGTGGCGCGCGAGTCCAGCGCCCTGGTGCTGCTCGACGACGACTTCTCCAGCATCGTCCAGGCGGTGAAACTCGGCCGACGCATTTTCGACAACATCAAGAAGGCGATCAGTTACATCTTCGCCATCCACGTGCCCATCGCGGGGCTCTGCATGGTGCCGATCTTCTTCAAGGACCTGGCCGACCCGATCCTCATGCCGGTCCACGTGGTGTTCCTGGAGCTCATCATCGACCCGGCCTGCTCGATCATTTTCGAGGCCGAGCCGGCGGAGCCGGACATCATGCGCCGCCCGCCGCGCAACCCGCATGACCGGCTGTTCAGCCGGCGGACCATCGGGCTGAGCCTCGCGCAGGGGGTCATCGTCCTGATCCTCGTGCTGGGGGTCTTTATCGTGGCGCGCCGCCTGGGGCATGACGCCGACGTGGCGCGCGGGCTGACCTTCGTCGCGCTGGTGGTGGCGAACCTCTGCCTGATCCTCACGAACCGTTCCTGGTCGCGGACCATCATCGGGATGTTCAAGGTGCCCAACTCCACGGTGAAGTGGGTTGCCGGCGGCGCGATGCTCCTGCTGGCGCTCGTTGTGACGACGCCTTTCCTGAAGAAACTTTTCCACTTCGGCACGCTGGACTGGAACGATCTGACGCTCTGCGCCATCGCCGGCGTGGTAAGCATCGGCTGGTTCGAGGCGCTGAAGCTGTTCGAGCAGCTTCGCGCCGCGCGCAAGAAGCGGGCGTGAGAGCACTAAAGACTCTTCACCGCAGAGACACAGAGAACGCAGAGAACGGCACAAGCAGGGCAACAACGGCCACGACAGTCACCACGGAGCGCCACGGAGGACCACTGAGGACGGCAAGGCCAGGTGACGGCAACGACGGAATCTACTACAAAACATGCAAAAGAGGCGAAAGGAAACTTGGACTCTCTTCGCGCATTTCGCCGGACTGTGCAGCGTGTCGCGCACGGTGCATTTCGTAGTTTCTCTCTTTGTCGGCGCCGTTCTCTGCCGTTTGTCAACGTCTTAGCCGTTGCCCTGTACCTGCCGTCCTCCGCGTTCTCCGCGTCTCCGCGGTGAATCTCGTTACCCTGACTCGCCGTTCTCCGTGGCCCTCCGTGGTGAAAGCCGTCCTCGTTCTCTTTGACTTTCCGCCCCTCAGGAATTAGGTTGGTCGCCATGAAGAGCTTCATTCTGCGGCGGCTGCTGAACCTAGTCCCGGTGATGCTGGGGATCAGCCTGGCCGCGTTCATTATGATGTACGTCCTGCCCGGCGACCCGGCGACGCTGATGGCGCCGCAATCGGCCGACGAGCGCGTCCTCGCCGAGGTCCGCGCGCAATACCACCTGGATGACCCGCTGCCAAAGCAGTACCTGAACTTCCTGGGGCGCGCGGCGCACGGCGACCTGGGCATTTCCGTGCAGACCGGGCGGCCCGTCGTGCGTAAACTTCTGGAATCCTTCCTCCCCACGCTGCAATTGGCGGCGGGATCGCTGCTCTTCGCGCTGATCGTCGGGGTCGGCGCGGGAGCGGTCAGCGCCGCAAAACCGCGCTCATGGCTGGACGCCGCCTGCATGCTCGGGGCACTGGCGGGGGTGTCGCTGCCGGTCTTCTGGCTCGGAATGATGCTGATGCTGTTGTTCGCCGGGCCGCACAGTTGGCTGGCGGTGAGCGGCTACGAGCCGCTGAGCCTGCGCCATTTCGCCCTCCCCTGCATCGCGCTGGGGTCGGTGACGGCGGCGCTGCTGGCGCGGCTGACGCGCTCCAGCCTGCTGGAAGTGCTCTCGCGCGATTACATCCGCACCGCGCGCGCCAAGGGGGTGGCGGAGTGGCGCGTGCTGCTGCGCCACGGAATGCGCAACGCAATGCTTCCCATCGTGACGATGATCGGCGCCTCGCTGGCCGGCCTGCTTTCCGGCGCGGTGCTGACCGAGACGGTCTTCAACATCCCCGGCCTCGGACGCGCGATCCTCGACGCCATCGGCGGACGCGACTACCCCGTGGTGATGGGCGCGGTGCTCTGGCTGGCGCTGATGTTCGTGGCGCTCAACCTGATCGTGGACCTGCTGTATGCGGCGCTGGACCCGCGGATACGATATGAGTGACAAGACTATTCAATCAAACGGAGGCCGTGGTGGAGCGCGCTGTCCCAGCGCGCTTCTCCCCGATCACTCGCCGCGCGCCATTTTCGTTGGCGTCATTGCGAGGACCCCGCCTGGGGCGGGGGACGAAGCAATCTTTGCGTGGGGAAGATGTCGATGAGTCCATCGGTTTGCGCGCCTGAAGATTGCTTCCCCCGCCTTCGGCGGTGTCGCAATGACGAACTGCAAACTGGCTTGAGCAATGACTGATATGAGTGAACGACCGACGGACAACATGAAGATTGCCACGGCCCGCAACGACGGGCCTCGCAATGACCTCTCATTGAAACCGGCGACGGCATCGCGCGGCGAAGGGCCGATGCGGACGGCCTGGCGGCGGTTCCGCCGCAGCCCGATGGCGCTGCTGGGTCTCTGGCTGGTGGGGATCATGATCGCCGCCGCGCTGATCGGCCCCTGGGTTACGCCGTACGCCTACGACGAGCCGATCAAGCACAGCGCCACTGACGCCCCTTCTTGGCGGCACCCGCTGGGGCTGGACCAGAACGGGCGCGACGTGATGACGCGCGCATTCTACGGGGCGCGCGTTTCATTGCAGGTGGCGCTGGCAGCGACGGTGGTCGCGGTGGCGCTTGGCATTTTCGCCGGCGCGATGGCGGGATATTTCGGGCGATGGACGGACGAGCTTTTCATGCGCGCCGCCGACGCGTTCAGCGCGTTCCCGGGCATCCTGCTGGCCGTCGCGATCACGGCGGCGTTCCGCACGCGGTCGCTGATGGTGGTCTTCATCGCGCTCGGGCTGGTGGGGTGGAGCGGGCTGGCGCGCATCGTGCGCAGCCAGGTGCTGACCCTGCGCGAGGAGGAGTTCGTGCAGGCGGCGCGCGCTCTGGGGGTGGGACGGATGCGCATCCTCTTCCGCCACATCCTCCCCAACTGCCTCGCCCCGGTCATCGTCACCTCGACGCTGCTCATGGCGGGCAACATCCTCGGCGAGGCGGGGCTCAGTTTCCTCGGCATCGGCGTCGAGCCCCCCTACCCGAGTTGGGGCGTCATGCTCGCCGAGGCGCGCTCCTGGTTCCCGCTCTACTGGTGGATGAGCGCCTTCCCCGGCGTCGCCATCGCGCTGACGGTCCTGGGGTTCAACCTGCTGGGCGACGGGCTGCGGGACGCGCTGGATCCGAAGGGGTAGAACGACGATTGTAGATTACTGATTACTGATTGGCGATTTGCGATTGGCACGACTCAGCGCGGTGACGCGCGAGGATCATAAGTCCGTCATTGCGAGGAGTTCCCCGCCCCGCGGGGGAACGACGCGGCAATCTTCCAGCTTTCCGTTTCCGTGGTAGAATGCGCCGGGTGAGACCTTGGGCGCCGGGCTGGCTTTGTCCGGGAGGCGGCAGATGAGACGCGCTTGTCAGCTTTGTGGAGAAGAATACAAGGTTCCGGCATTTAGCTTCGATAAGGGCTGTTGCTCGAAGCACGCGCGCGGCTTCTTTTCAGAACCCCTTTGGTTCCGGCCCTCCCCAGAAGGAACCCGGTCTTTATGGGACTTCCTCATCAAGATACATTTCGTCTACATCATCCCCACTGCGCTGCTCGATCCACCAATTGCACCTATCGCGGTCTATTCCCTGGCGATGGTCCTTTATTTCGGCGCGCGTAGCGCGACTGGGTACTACAGGGGATACCCGATTCTGACGAATCGACAGATTACCGGCCTTGCGTGGCTGCCCCTGTACGGCCCCATTCTCGCTTTGGTCTTCTCTGGGCTGGGACAAATCATTCGGCATGGCCCCTGAGAAACTGCAACTCATGGTTCTTAGGTCTTCGTTCTCCGTGGTCCTCCGTGGCGCTCCGTGGTGGACTTCCTCCGCCGTCGCATTTCCGCCCGCACATCCTCCGCCGTCAGCAGCGCGCCGCGTTCGATGAGGGCGACGACTTCCTCCTCCAGCCATCCTTCCTCGGAGGGGATGTACCCTTCCACCCCCTGCACGTACGGGCAGTCGGCGGGGAAGACCCCCAGCTTGATTCCCTGATCCACCGGCACGCAACGGTGATTGTCCTGGAAACGGGTCTCGTAGATGCGGCAGAGGCGGGTCTTCACGTCGAGGCAATCGCAGGGGCGGCGCGTGGTGAAGACGCGCTCCCCCACGACATACTTCTCATAGCAGCAGCGCGCACAACGACGGCAAAGCGATTCGTGGTCCGTCTTCGACATCAGTGATATCCCCAGGGGGTTCTCACCACGGAGACACGGAGGCACGGAGAACGGCCTGTTAGGGGACAACGGCAACGAGACGACAAATTCAATAACCGCCGTTGCCGTTAAACTGGCCTGCCGTTCTCCGTGCCTCCGTGTCTCCGTGGTGAACCCACCGTCTCAATGAGCGCGGCCCACGGCGTTGAGCGCGTCGAAGCAGATGAAGGGGGCTTCCAGCGAGCCGTGCCATTCCGTCTCCGCGCTGATCTCCCGGATGCGGTTGAAGGCGTCGAAGGCGTTCCCCGCCAGCATGCAATCCTTCACGCGCCCCACGACCTCGCCATTCTCCACCAGGAAGCCGAGTTCGATGTTCACGGAGAACGCGCCGGCAAGCACGTTCGACTGCCCCGCGCCGAGCGCCGCGTCCACCAGCAGGCCGCGTTTCATGCCGCGCAGAATCTCCGCCATCGGCATCCGCCCTGGCTCCAGGCGCAGGTTCGCCTCGCCCGGGCGCGGCATGGAGCTGCAGCCGCGCATCCCGTTGCCGGTGGATTGAGTCCCCATCATCCCGGCGGTTTGCAGATCGTAGAGGAAAGTCTTGAGGACTCCCTTCTCGAACAGCGCCTTGCGGCGCGCGGGCACTCCCTCGCCGTCAACGGACATCGAGCCGTCGGCATAATCCACCCAGGGGTCATCCCAGAGGCTCACGCGCGAATCGAGGATGCGCTCGCCGAGCCGTTTGGCCAGGAGCGACGCTCCCTTCTGCACCGTCTTGCCGTTGGTGTTCGCCCCGAAAGTGCCGAGCATGAAATCGTACGCGCGCGGGGTGAACAGCACGGGGAGCGTCTCCTCGCCCAGATGCACTTCCTTCTGGCTCATGCGGATCCAGTCGGCCACCTTGCGCGCGTGGCGCATCAGGTCGGGGTCGAAACGGCAGGAGCTTGACCCTTCGTCCACGGAGAGGAAACTCTCCCCGCGCACGAGAAAGCCGCCGATGCCCATGCTGAAACCGGTCGAGGACTCCTCCTGATGCAACCCGGCGCTGTTGCAGACAACGCTCGTGCCCGCGTCGCGCTCGACTCCGCCGCCGCAGTGCGCGTCGGGGAAGGAGGCGTGAATGCAGTCAATCCCTTCGCGCGTCATATCGGCCGCGCGCTCCATGGTGAGGGCGGGCACTTGCGGGTCGAACTGCGCCACCGGAACAGCGCCCGCGGCGCTGGCGGGGAAGGCGAACTTCGCCTCCTGCCCGAACGCCGCGCTATCCAGCGCGTTGGAGATGAGCAGGTCGATGGCGTCGAGGTCGTTCGTGCTGGAGAACCCCAGCCGCCCCTTCTGGATCACCCGCAACCCCACGCCGCGCACGGCGCTGGAACTGACGGTCTTGAGCTTGTCATCCTGAAAGCTCACCCCCGCGCTCTCGGATTCCTCGAAGATCACCTCCGCCTGCTCCACGCGCGCCTTCGCGCGCTTCAGGACGGACTGGGCGATGTCGCTTGCGCTTTGTGGCATGGTCGCACCTCTGCACAACACTCTGGAATGGGCCTCTCTCTGACGTAAACTAGCATAGAGGGGCGCGCGTGTCCAAGCCGAGCGCGCTTTATTGATCGAACTCCACCGGCACACCCGCTCGGAGCATCTTGCCCAGGCGCACGGCGTCCCAGTTGGTCAGGCGGAAGCAGCCGTGGGAACCGGTCTTGCCGATCATCTCGGGCGTGGGGGTGCCGTGCATCCCGTAGCCGGGCAGGTTGAGGGCGATCCAGCACAGGCCGACGGGATTGCGCGGGCCGGGCGGTATAATGAGCTTCGACTGGGGCTCCTTGACCTCCGGCCATAGCGCGGGGTCGAACGTGTAATCGGGGTCTCGGATCACCGTCACCACCAGCGCCGCGCCGGCGGGGCGCTTCTCCTTATCGCGGGCGATGGAGCAGTGGAAGAGCGCCACAAGCTTGCCCTCTTTGTCGAAGCAGCGGATGACCTTCTCCGTCAAGTTCACGCGCAGACTCTCGACGCGCGGGCACTTGGGCGCTTCGATGGCGGGCACGGTGAGCGCATCGCCCGCTTTGACCTTGGCGAAATCGACGCCTTCATTGAGTCGGGCCAGCAGCCCCTGCGAGCAGTGGAACTTCTCCGCCGCCATATCGGCCATCGTGGCGTAGCCCATGCGCGCCATGCGGGAGCGCTCAAGCCAGTCCTGCGGCCAGCCGGTGACCTGAGCGGCATCCTCCGGCGTGATCGTGTAGGGCAGGGTGTACCCAGCGGACGGCACGTTCAGCGCGGCGGCGGCGTCGGCATCCAATTCGTCCGAGGCGGCCAATCCGCGCGCCTGGCGGAACTCGCGCAGCGCCAGGAGCGTCTTGGGGCCTATCTTGCCGTCAATCAACCCCGGCGAGAAACCTTCGCGCTCCAGGGCGATCTGCCAGGCCAGACACTCCCCCAGCGGAATCGCGTCGGCGCGCGGGGCGGGAGCAGGCTTCTCGGTTTGGGCAGGCGCGGAGGCCATCACGTCCGCGGGAGATGGAGCCGCCGTCACTTGCCACGCGGCCAGCAAACACAGCGCAATCACAGCCAACGACTTCTTCAACTTCATGACGGCACTTTCAACGTATGACAGCCACTTCCATCGAGCGCCGTATTATCGTCTTTACACACCGCAGGGGCAAGGTATGCCTCGCCCCTACAACGACCTGCGCGCGCCATACCCAGCCCTGGGCTGGTATGGGCTGCCCTTTAGGGCGGAAGGAAAAGGGGTCAGGCAACTTTTCGAAAGGCTGAAAAGTAGCCAGACCCCTTTTCCTCGTCAATTCGCCAATCGCAAATCAGTAATCTACAATCGCCAATCGCCGTTGCTTCACTGCCCGCCCACGACGACATCCCTTATCCTCACATGTGGCCCGCCTCGGCGTACAATATGCCGTCATTGCGAGGCCCGCCTACGGCGGGCCGTGGCAATCTCCCTGCTTTCCGTTGCCGTCGGGCCGACAAGGTCTACCCCTCTTCCTCCAGAGAACCGGCCAAGTCGCGCCAGAAGGGATTCGCCTGGGCAATCAATTCCTCTTTCCGCGCCCGGGACCATGATTTAATCTGTTTCTCGCGGGCAATGGCCGAGGCCGCGTCGGGAATCTCTTCGTAAAGCAGCAAGAGGGTTACATTATATCGCTTCGTGAACCCTTCATGTATCTTCGCCCGATGCTCCAGCACGCGCCGGCCCAAGTCGTTCGTCACGCCGGTGTAAAGGACGCTCTTGTTCGCGTTTGTCATCATATAGACATACATCGGTCATTCCGCGAGCAGGCATACGGAAAAGCGGGAGATTGCCACGTCGTTCCATCCCGAGACGGGATGGAACTCCTCGCAATGACGACTTGTTATTGTCCGCCCACGACCACATCCCGTATCCTGACATGCGGCCCGCCATCCGCCACGCGCAGCGGGGACTGGCCTCCCTTGCCGCAGCCGCCGAGGCCGCCGAACATCCGGCGGTCGTTGCCGATGGCGTCGATGTGCTTGAGGGTGTAGAAGACGTTGCCGGTGAGCACCACGTCGCGCAGCGGCTCGGCCAGTTTGCCGTCGCGGATGCGGTACGCCTGCTCGCTGGAGAAGCTGAACATTTCCATGTCCGTCTGCCCGCCGAGGAATCCCTTGGCGTAGATGCCGTCCTTGACTTCGGAGAGCATCTGGTCGAAGGGGACACTGCGCTCCTCCATGTAGGTGTTGCTCATGCGGACGATGGGAGAATAGCCGTAGCTGATGGCGCGCGCGTTGCCGCTGGGTTCCTCGCCCATGAGTGCGGCGGTCTCGCGCGAGTGCAGCCGCCCCACGAGTTTCCCCTCCTTGAGCAGGTAGTTCTTCCGCGCGGGGGCTCCTTCGCTGTCGAAGAAGTAGCTGCCGGCCAGGCCGGGGATGCTGGCGTCATCCACGATGTTCAGTTCCTCGCCGCCGAACTGCCGACCGAGCTTCATGATCTCCTTGAGCCGGTCATGCTCGTAGATGAAATCCGCCTCGCTGAGGTGGCCGAACGCTTCGTGGACAAAGACGCCGGTGAGCTGCGGGTCGGTGATGATGGTGTACTTCCCCGCCTCGGGGGGCTTGGCGGTGAGCAGTTCGACCGCCTGGCGCACGACGTCGTCGCACTTCGCCTCAAGGCCGCGGCAGATCTGGAAGCCGCGCAGGTCGCCGACGCTGTGGCGGCCGGTCTGCACGTTGGAGCCTTCCATGACGATGGCGGCGAGGGCGACGCCGCAGAAGGTCATCTGCTGCTCGATGAAGGTTCCGTCGGAGTTGGCAAAGAAGAGGCTGCCGGCGGAGTCCATGTAGCGGGCGGAGGTGGTCTTGATCTTGTCGGAACCGCGGCGCAGCGCTTCGTTGTAGGCGCGGCAAAGGGCTTCCTTTTCGGCCAGGGAGACCTGCGTCGGGTCCTCCTGCGGCTGCGTCTTGTATGTGCCGGTGTGCGGCGCGACGGGGGCGAGGCGCGCGGTGCCGCCGCCGATGAGCTGCGCCTGGTCGCGCGCCATGGCGACGTAGCGCGGGAGGTCGGCGATGTCGTTGAAGGAGGTGAACCCCCACGCGCCGTTCACCAGCACGCGGACGCAGCCGCCCAGGCTGGTGCTCTCGCCGATCCCCTCCAATTCCTTGCCGGACCATGTGACGTGCGAGCCGCGCCCGCGATGCACTCGCACTTCGGCGTACTGCGCCCCGGCAACGCCCTGCACGGCTTTGCGAATCAGATCTTCCATTTCAGTTCCTTCTGTTACGGCCAATTCTCACCACGGAGGGCCACAGAGAGCCACGGAGAACGGCAACGCCAATTACGAATCGCCGTTCTAACATTTTCGAGCAGACGTTGCCAACAAGGCGCAAAGAAACCGTGTAGCGCGGGTTATCAAACCCGCGAATCCACTGACGCGGACTTGCCGCTTGACTTCGCTCGCGGCCCCGAGTTGGTCGAGGGGATAGTCCGCGCTACATTTCAAGTTGCGAAACCGGCTCTCTGCAACGCCCGCATCACTCGTACCCACAAGCGAGCTACTTCGCCGGATAGCCGACGGTCTGGACCAGGACGATCTTCTGCTCCGGGCGGAGTTTGAGCAGCGGAGCCAGGGCGTCGCGGTCGACCATGGCGCGCACGACGGTGTCCAACCCCTCGGAGGCGCAGTAGAGGTAGACGTTCTGGCTGATGAAGCCGGTGTCCGCGGCGGCATAGGTGACCTTGTCCTGATCGTTGGCCTTGCCCATCTTCGCGTAGTCGGCCACGAAGATGAGGTTCAGCGGGGCGTCCTTCACGAAGGGCTGCTTGCCGGTGGCGGCGCGCGCGTCGGCGGTACTGATCACCACGAGGTTCTTCGCCTTGGGATCGTACTGGTAGAGCCCGTCCGCTGTCGCGAGGTAGACATCCACCTCCTGCCAGTTCATCGCCGAGGGGGCGGTGCGGTGACCGTCGTCGCGGTTGATGCCGTCGGCGGCCCAGAGCAGGTTGGCGAGCACCTGGTCGGGAAGTTTGCCCGGGAGGAAGGCGCGGGCGGAATGGCGCGCCTTGAGCGCATCCATCAGCGGCTTGCCGCCCGTCGTCTGGGGGGCGGGCAGCGAACGGGTCGCTGCCGGATCGGCGGCGACGACGGACGCGCCGATGAGGAGGATTGCGGCGGACATTGCGCATACCGATCCGATGCGGAAAGTTCTCATGACACTGCCTCCAAAGTTCCCGTGGAAGAGAAGAAATTCCGTGGCCGGCCGGTCCTGCCCCCGGCACCGGATACTTTCGGTATTGTAACCGCAATGGCGGTGCGAGTGGAGCGAAATGGGAGTTTGCGTTCCGGGCTCCATGGCGCAAAGCGGCAGGCGTTGGCAATCGAGGGTCTCCTGACAGCAGCACAGCCGAGGGCGGCTGTGCCACATGGAACGCTAGTGCCCCGACGCAATCAGCCGGGGGCGGCTGTACCACATGGAACGCTGCGGCTGCGGCGCTATCAGCCACCGGCTCGGC
The DNA here is from genome assembly GCA_903901045.1 of uncultured Planctomycetota bacterium. Classification (GTDB taxonomy): domain Bacteria; phylum Planctomycetota; class Brocadiia; order CAIUPP01; family CAIUPP01; genus CAIUPP01. The sequence goes on along the minus strand of CAIUPP010000125.1, from coordinate 13,040 downwards.
CGTTCTCATGCGCCAGAGCGCAGCATGCCGCGCGCCTTCAATGACATACGACGCCACGGCCCGGCCGTTATGCCACATGGACTTACGCCCGCTTGTTGCAAAACATTCTGACGGAGAGGATAATCGATGTTAAGTGCGTGGTCTTCGTCAACCGCCGGGGTACGCCGCCAAAACCTCTTACATAAGGAAATATGGCATGGTGCGTCTTACTCTATGCGCGCTCCTGCTGGCCGCTTGTGTCACTCCCGCCCGCGCTCATTTGTGCAACGACGTTTTCGCCCAGGCCAAGGACAATCTGGCGGTGAAGGTGGATATCCGCGACGGGCAGCTTCGCATCGCGCAGCAGGCCTCCTTTCGCGTTTACCTGCTCAACACGATGGACCGCGATATCGTCAACATCAATCTGGAAGTGAAGAGCGACGAGTTCACCGGGCAGGTCGCTCCCTCCACGGACTGGAAGAGCTTCCCGCTGCTCAAGGCGGTCAAGGCGGGCGGGCAGAAGCAGTTCTTCACCGTCACGCTCCAGCGCAAGCCGGGCATTGCCGATGGCAAGTACAAGATCAGCCTGCGCCTGTTCAACGGCCAGAACGCGAGCCAGGAATTCAAGTCGGTGGATTTGGAGAACGCGGCGGACCTCATCGCGCTGCCGCGCGCCAAGGGAATCAAGATCGACGGTCAGGCCCAGCCCGCCGAATGGGAGAATGCGGCGATCTGCACCGATTTCTACACCCACGGCACGGCCGGCGGCAAAGGGAAGTTCGCCGAGAATCACAAGGCGGACGCGCAGGTGCGCGTGCGGATGCTGGCCGATGAGAGCAATTTGTACTGTCTGGTGAATTTCCAGGGTGGAGCGGATGCCGAGGCGGATGAGGCGGTGATGTACCTCGCCCCCACGTCGGCTGACGCGCCGGTCGCCGTCACGTTCAACCGGCTGACGGGGAAGGTCGCCGTCGAGAAGGAAGGCGTTGCCATCGAGTCGGCCGCGAGCGCCGACAAGAGCGCCATCGAATGCCGCATCCCGCGCGCGCTGCTGGGCGGCCAGGCCGCCAAGGCTTTTTGCGCCAACTTCACGCGCACGCTGACGGAGGGCCAGGCCAAGACGGTCACCTACTGGCGAGGGAACGCCTATTCCGTGCGCGATCCGATCATCTTCGGCCAGTTCAGATTTGCAGAGTAACCGAGAATGAAGCGTCATTGCGCGCAGACTTGCCCCACTCAACCTGAATTGCATGGCGAATTGTCTGCGTGGGACGCTCATAAACATGGTCATCGCGAGGAGTTCCCCGCAACGCGGGGGACGACGTGGCGATCTTCCGATCTTCCGTCAGGCCGTTCCCCCCATGCACACTGCACGCAGGCGGAGCAGGCCGCCCGTCTCCAACCCCAACGAATAACTGGAAGATTGCCACGGCCCGCCACTTCGACTTCGCTCAGGGTGGGCCTCGCAATGACAACCATTGTTCTACGCACATTGCTCGTCGGCGCAGCACTCGCGCTGCTGGGCACAAGCGCGGCGGCCGAGCAGGCTGCGCTGCAACTGGTTCCGGCGGACGAGAGCCAACTCTCCGCGACCGGCGCGGCGGCGCCCGCGGCGGCCGGAACGGTGCTGGTCTTCGGCCGGTTCGACGACCCCGCTTTCTCCATTGCCGACCCCACGCAGATCACGGTGGTGGATGCGAAGGGTGAGCAACTGCCGCTCCTCATCGAGGAAAACAGCCTCTTCCGCGACCTCGGGAGGATCGTCTCCATGCGCTTCGTCTTCGCGCTGCCGGAGAGCGAACTGGGCGCGGAGGGACTCCAACTGAAATGGGGTCCCGAGGTGCGCGCGGTGAACGTCGTCGGCGAGGGGATCGCGCTGGCGCCGGTGGCGCATGAGCGGCTGCGGCAGTTCCGCTGGAGCCGCGCGGCGTCGGGCGCGGAGCCCCCTTCCGTCGCGACCATCGAGGTTATCGCCGACAGCCACGCCGATTATTACTTCCTCTGGTACCTGCTGCCGATCTCGGTCATCTTCACGCTTCTTACGATTCGGAAGATCCGTGCGCGCCATTCAACTGATTGAGCCTCTGCTTCGTTTCGCGACGCCGCTGACTTCACCGCTGCTGGCGCTGTTGGCGGCGGTGGCGCTGCCGATGTTGCGCCGGATGGGCGCCGGCGCAAACGCAGGCCAATGTGGCGCGGGTTATCCAACCCGCGATCATCATGCGGTTCTTCCTCTTCCGCGCGCCGCCGGCGCGCGACGCGGACTTGATAGTCCGCGCCACACACGGCCTCCGGTCCAAACGTGTAGCGCGGGTTCTCCAATCCGCGATATCGTTCGTTCCTTCCTTTTTCCACGCGGGCTGAAGCCCGCGCTACACGCAACATTCCTCGGCGCGGCGCTATTGGCTGCCTTCTTCGCCGCCTACCACCTCGCGGCACTCAACGCGGCGGTGGAGCGCTGGCTGGGCGCGCTCAACTCGCCGATCTTCGCGGTCTTCCTGCTCATCATCCTCCCCGCGATGTACCTGCCGCGCAACCGATGGTACAAGCTCTTCCTGCTCCTGCCGGCAGCCGTCGTCGCGCTGGCGGTGCTGGCAGGGTTCGAAGCATACGGCTCCGTGCCCGCAGGGCATGAGGGCTTCTACTGGTTCCTCATCCGCCCGGCGTACCTCATGGGGGCGGTTGCGTCGCTGCTGGTGCTGATCCAGCCGCTGCTCAGCCTGGGCCGGTTCCGGCTTGCGGTGCGCGTGGCCTGCCTGCTGGTGCTGCTCTACGGCGGGTTCGCGCTGAGGCAGGATTACGCGGACTACCAGGGGATGCTCGCGCGCCGCCCGCATGCGCGTCCGGACATCATGACGCTGGCCGAAACCTCGCCGGTGCTCCAGAGCGACGGCCGCATGACGCACCTCCCTTCCGCGCCCTGCCGCTTCACCGCCGACGGCGGCTACGTGCAGGGATGCAACATGGAGTTGGCTCAGCGGTTGATGCAACTGAACACATCCGCCCTCTCCGCGCGCGACCCGGCGGTGATCGGCGCGCTCTCGGTGCTGCTGGGGGCAACGGCGCTCCTCCTGACGCTCTGCTTCCTCTCGGCGCGCTGGACGTGCGGCTGGCTCTGCCCGTTGAGCACGCTGGGGAGCCTGTTCGATTTCATCCGGCGCAAGCTCGGGCTGCCGCACCTGAAACCCTCGCAGCCGGTGAAGCTGGGGCTGCTCTTCTCTGGGCTGGGCTTCGCGGGAATCGCCCTGGCGATGGCGAAGCTCTACCCGCATCTGGACGCGAACGGAAAATTCGCCGGGTGCAAAATTCCGCTCTACCCCTTCTGCAAAATCTGCCCGAGCCAGCAGGTCTGCCCGGTCGCGGCGGGCGGGCCTGGGATGGTTTCCGGGCTGCCCTCGTGGGAGTGGGGATGGGGGTTCTTCCGCGTCGCGAGCGTCACGCTGCTGCTGTTCTTCGGCTTCGCCTTCATCACGAGCCGGCGGCTCTGGTGCCGGCTCTGCCCGATGGGGATGATCAGCGGGATTTTCAATCGCGGCGGGATGTTCCGGCTGCGCAAGGATGCGGGCAAGTGCAACCGCTGCGGCGTCTGCGCGGAGGTCTGCCCCATGCACATCGACCGCGTCCGCGCCGAGATGGAGCAGCCCGACGTGAGTTCCTACGACTGCGTCCTCTGCCTGAAATGCATCGAGAAATGCCCCCGCAACGGCTGCCTGTCGCTGGAACATGGAGGGGTGAAGGTGGTGGAGTCGAGGTTCGAGGAGTAGGGCGCGTAATCAAGCCTGTTCTCAACATCACGTCGTGAAACAAAGCTCTGAACTTACTGTTCATCGGTTTTTCGATACTTCTCAAGTTCTGCCGTGGTGAGGTTGTCAGGAGACACGAGCCGATAGTGCTTCTCGGCGGCGATCTTCACCTCTTCACCTTCCTCGACAAATTCGAAAAGGACGATGGTCTTGTCTGCGGCGAACTGGGCGCCGATCGGACGGCACACAAGACCAGGGAATTTCTGGCGGCAAACGCCAACGTCCTGCTTCACCTGAACAATGCTGAGGCGATCCTTGCCGCCCTTGGCCTGAACCGGAAATACATAGTGAACGCCACCGCGATCCACGCCGATGTAGACTTCGTCAGTTTCAACTTGCCCCACTTCCGATACAAACGTGCGAAGATGGCTCTGTAGCGAGTAACATGTGACTCGGGTGAAGATGTCTATCAGGCGGTTGTAGCGAACTTTGGCCAAGAGGGCCTGTTCGTCATCCAAAGCGTACATTGAAATGATGCCCGGCGTAGCCTCGGGAATCTTCGTTTCAGAGAGCATCTGGTTCGGGTGGATATCCGATTTTGCGCACAAGGCAAAGCGATAACAAGCACGGCCCGACGGCAGAATAAGCCATTCTTTCCCCCGCGTCGCCGTCTTGCGGACACTTTCAGGAAGAGCGATCCGATACCGGAACGAGTAGATAAGATCGCCCAGGTTCTTAGGCAAACGTATCTTGAGCTTTCGCGCCTGCTGTTCAATCTCGCGCCGCTCGAACTCGAATGAGGCCGTGCCTGCTTTGTAGTGAGAGAAAAAGACGTTCTCGATGATTTGTTCGTATCGGTTCTTCACACCCGCCTCCTCTTTCCAACAAGTTTTCTCTTTGTCCGGTACTTCGCGCGCGCTTCGGCGACCGAACTGGCCTGCGATTCCTTGGCCGCGCCCGGCCAGCGCAGCAGCAGAACTTCTTCACGCAACTGCTCGCGCGTTGCGGTGGCAAGGCGGGTGCGGAACAAGTCCGTACCCATGACTTCATACCCAAGCGAGTGCGCTATTTCACCAATCAGTTTCCCGGTTCGAATGAGCACGCGGAGATAGGAGGCCTGATCTCCTACAACATAGGCGAGTTGCGCACCGGGGCGTAGCGCTCGCCGCAATTCACTCAGGTGCCGCGTCATACCGCCGAAGTACAGTTTGGTCACCCGCGGGTACAGGCGCTCAAAGCCGGAGGTCTTTCCCAATTCAACTCGCCGGGCCTCGATGCGCGAGGCGATCTGGTTGATCTCCAGATGGTTCGCAATCCAGCGGTCGTCCTTGTCATCCACATAGACCGTTCTTGTGTTGGAGCAGACAAGTCCCTTCTTGAATTGCCGCAACTCCGCCTTGCTGCGAAGGAAGCCGAGAATCACGGACTCCAATCGCGTGGTTCTCGTATAGTCTTTCTCGTTCGGATACGGCGGCGACGTGATTACCGCGTCAATGCTTTGCGCCTTTAGTACCCCGGAGAGGCTTCGAGCATCCACCTGCAACACATCGGCTGGCGCATATGAGACTTCACACAGCAACGTCAGGTCGCTTGCCATCTGATGTACCAGCCCCAGCCATGTCGAAACGACAGGCGCGTCGACTTTCGGCTTGCCTACGCCGACCTCGGGGCCGAAGTGCAGGTTGCTGATGCTCTCCACGAGCGCCCGTGCAAGCGCAAGTCGCTCGTGGTCCCAAAATCGGTCATCGCGAAGTTCTTCCAGAACATCCAGCAAAACCAATGTCTTGTGCAATGGCAACGGGCTGATTGACCCCTTGAGCAAGAGAGCGTTCATCTCAGCCGGCAGCGAACGCAACGCAACGCGGGACAATGCGAAACGTCGGGCAAAGATCGCTTCGGATAGCCCTTCCGCCGCCAACCGGACTTCGGTTGCATCGGCCACAGCGTTTGCGTGTTCAACAAACGCCTTCGGCTCGGGGCTCCAATCCGTCTTGACGCGGCTGGCATAAGCGGCCATGGGATTGGCTTCGATTCCGACGCTTGGAATGCCCAGTTTTTTGCATTCGACCAGTGTGGTCCCAGTTCCGCAGAAAGGGTCAAGCACCAGACTTCCACGGCTGACCTCAAAACGTTCGAGGTACTCCCTGACGAGATGGGGAGGATAGGAAAGCACGAAACGATACCACTCGTGCACCCCCCGGTCGGGAGCCAACATCCGATTCTTGCCGGCATTTGGCTGGGTCAGAAGCGCGCCTTGCCTAGGCATCGATTGGGGTGTCCTTCTTCTCGCAAGACCTATAGTAATGTCCGCTGCAATGTATCCCTTATGCTCCCGAGTTGCAAGTACCTCATATCAACGCGCATGGGTTGCTTGGAGTCCCATTTATTCCCAGTTTGTGGTATCTTGGATGAAGGAATTCACTTCGGCAGTTGGTAACCGACCTCCATGAGCCAATTCGACAAACGTTACACCCTCCCCCCCTACCATGCGGAGGATCCGGGCGCGCGGAAGCGCGCGCGGTTCATCGCGGCGCAGCAACTCGAGGTGCAGGCGGGGATTTCGCATCGCCCGGCGAACATCGCCTGGTTCGAGAAGCGGATGGATTACGCTTCTGTCCCGGCCGACAAGCCGCTGGTGGGGTATTTCTGCAATATGGTCCCGACGGAGTTGATCTGGGCGGCGGGCGCGCGGCCCGTGCGGCTCGATTGCGGCAACGCGGCCCTGGTGCAGCCCGGCGAGGAGGTGCTCTCCGGCGAGGTCTGCCTGGTGGCCAAGTCCTCCTTCGGCTCTTTCCTCGACCGCGAGAGTCTGGCGAACCGCTGCGACGCGCTGATCGTCGCCGCCAGTTGCGACGCCAAGCGCAAGCTGGGCGAAGTCCTCGCCGACTTCAAGCCCACCTTCACGCTCGCCCTGCCGCCTGAGCAGGATGCCGCGCGCTACGGCAAGTCCGCGCAGGCGGAGGTGGAGCGACTGGCGGAGTTTCTCTCGGCGCGGTTCGGCACAATCTCCAAAGGGGCGCTGCTGGATGCCATCGAGGCGGGCCGCAAGCGCACCGCCCTCGTGCGCAAGCTTCAGGAAGCCCGCGCGGCGAACCCCGCCGCGATCTCCATCCGCGATTTTTTCCTCATCCTCCAGTCCAGCGCGCTTGGCGCCGACCTGGCGGAGTGGGCGGAGCAGGCGCAGGGCGCGTTGGCCGAAGCGGAAGCATACCGACCCGCCCGCCGCCGGATTCGCGCGCGCATGGTGCTCACCGGCGCGCCGATCCTCTGGCCGAATTTCAAGCCGCTGAACCTCATCGAGGAGTCCGGCGCGGACGTCGTCGCCGACACCCTCTGCACCGGGGCGCAGAGTTTCTTCGACCCGGTGGTGACGGAGGAGAAGAGCCGAGGCGCGCTGATGCGTGCGCTAGCGGCGCGGTATCTCTTCGCCAGCCCCTGCCCCTGCTTCATCTCTCAGGGGACGCGCCTGAGCCGCGTGCTGGAACTGGTCGAGCAGTTCCACGCCGACGGCGTAATCCATTACGGGCTGCGCCTCTGCCAGCTCTTCGACATGGAGAGCTACCGGCTGTCGCGCGTCCTGAAGGGGAAGAAGATTCCGTTCATGAACCTGCGCACCGATTACAGCCTGGAGGACACCGAGCAGTTGCGCGTGCGCCTGGAGGCGTTTCTGGAGACAGTGGGAGAAAGAGAATGATGAAGCTGCTGATCATAACATCGTCCTTTATGTCACTGCCTTCCCTTATGTCCTTGTTGTTTGCGGAGCATTTGCCGGGAGAACGGGAATGATCTGCGCCGGAGTGGATATCGGTTCGACGACCACGAAGGTTGTGCTGTTGGATGGCGACGTCATCCGCGCCGCGGTGGTTGTTCCCAGCGGCAACCTGCCGGGGAAGACGGCGGCGGAGACGTTCCGCTCGGCGCTGAAAGAGGCCGGGGCAGCCGAGTCCGACGTGGCGGTGGTGGCGACCACGGGCTACGGGCGGCGTCTGGCGGATTTCGGCGATATGGTGATGACGGAGATCAAGGCCTGCGCGGCGGGCGCGCTCTTCCGCCCCGGTCCCGACGGGCCGATCCACACCGTCATCGATGTCGGCGGACAGGACACCAAGGTGGTCTCCCTCGACGACAGCGGCGAGATCGAGGATTTCAGCATGAATGACAAGTGCGCCGCCGGCACGGGGCGCTTCCTGGAAATGCTCGCCGCCAAGCTCGGGCTGACGTACGAGGAGTTCGTGGCCGACGCGCTCGCCTCCCGGACGTTGATCCAGATGAACGCCACCTGCGCGGTCTTCGCCGAGAGCGAGGTGGTGGGAATGCTGGCGCGGAACGTCTCCAAGTCGGACATCGCCGCGGCGGCGCACAACGCCATCGCGTCGCGCATCGCCAGCATGACCCGGCGCGTCGGGCAGCGCGGCGGGTTCTGCTTCGTGGGCGGAGGCGCGCGCAATGCCGCGCTGGTCCGCGCTGTGCAGGAGACGCTGAATCGCTTCGTCCACGTGCCGGAAGGGGCGCAGACGATCATCGCTCTCGGCGCGGCGCTCGGCGCGCGGCAGAAGGCGACCAAGGGCGGCGCAGCAACGCGAGGGAGTGCCGGATGAGCGCTATGGAGTGCGCCGCCAGCGGCGGCGCTTTGGCTTGCGGCGCGCGCGACATGCGAGAGAATGAATGCTCGGACACATTCGATAGTTCCGGCGCGGAGCCAAAGCGGCGGCGCTTCCGCCGCAGTCCAAATCACTTCGGTCGTGCGCCGGCCGATGTAGCGCGGGTTCTCAAACCCGCGATCAGCGTGCGTTCCTTCCGCTTACAAGACGCTTCGCGCCTGCTTCGCGCGACAGCGGCCGCTCCAGGGCGCAGCATGCTGCGCCCCTACAACGACCGCGGGCTGAAGCCCGCGCTACACACGAAACGCGCTTTTGCCGCCTGCCTCCTGTTCCTCGCTTTCTCCCTCTCCGGCTGCGGTCGCAAAGCGTCCGCCCCGGCGGACGTGCGTCTCTTTCACGCCGCCGGCCTGACGCCGGTGGTGGACGCCCTGCGGGAGCCGTGCAAGGCGCTGGGGCTGAACCTCCTGGCTGAGGGAAGCGGCAGCCAGGTGGCCTGCCGCAAGCTGACCGAGCTGGGCCGCCCCTGCGACGTGATCCTCCTGGCCGACAGCGACCTGGTGGCGACGATGCTGAAGGGAAGCTGCTCCTGGCGGCTGGATTTCGCCTGCGACCAGATGGTGCTGGCGGTCGGCGCGCGCGCCCCGGAGGTCAGCCGCGCCGAGCAGGAGTGGCCGCCGGTGCTTTTGCTGGACAACGCGCGCCTTGGCCGCGCCAATGAGAACACCAGCCCCATCGGCTACCGCACCCTCCTTGTCTGGAAGCTCGAAGAGCGCCGGCGCGGGACGCCTCTCTACGACCGCCTCGTCGCGAAGGCGACCAAGGTGGTGGATGACGTGGAGCGCCTGACGCCGCTGTTGAAGAACGGCGAACTCGATTACGCCTTCACCTATCGCTCCACCTGCATCGCGCACGACATCCGTTACATCGAACTCGATAGGAGCGTGAACCTCGGCTCGCTCGACGCGGACTACAGCGCCGCCGAGGTGCAGTTCAAGAAGCTCCAATCCGGCGCGGCGGAAACGGTGACCGTCAAGGGCGCGCCCATCTGCTGGACGCTGAGCATTCCGGACCAAGGGGCGGACGAAGCCGCAGCGCTGAAGTTCATCCGCTGCCTTATCGGCCCCCAGGCGGGGCTGCTCGAACGCAACGGCTTTGCGCTCATAACGCGGCCGCGTTTCCATGGGCCGAAAGAGAAGTTCGCGGCGTTTCAGAATATCGCAGACTATGCGGGAGAGTTGAGGCCGTGACCGTCTCGCGGAAAACGCGAAGCACTATCGTCTTCTCGCTCCTCGCCGCGCACCTTGCGGCGGTGGTGGTTCTGTGCGCGTTGGGTGTGATCCGCCCGCTGGAGTTATTCAATCTGCTCCTGCTCGCGGCGAACGCGGTCATTGCGATCATCCTGCTCCGGGAAAAAGGGGACCTGCTGCTGGGCGCCGGGAGCATGTTCCTCATCGCCGCGCACGCCGCCATCGGCAACCGCCTCGCGCCCGACGCGCTGACCAGCGGTGCGCTGCTGATGGTGAACCTGATCATCCTGTACGTCGGAGTCAAGCTGAACCGCCACCTGCCGGCGCGCTATTGGTACGCGTTCGTGGCGGGGTACTTCGCGCTTTTCTTCCTCTTCATCCTGGGGATGAAAAACGCCGAGGCGCTCTTCCTGCTTTTCGCGCTGGGGCTGGCGGCTTGTTCGCGCTCGATGCGCCTGCTGGCCTGCTTCTGGTGCGTCACGCTGAGCTTCACCTTCTGCCAGCCGTATGCCTGGGAATCCACGTTCATCTCGCTCTTCATCGTCACGGCGCTGTTCGGCGCGCGCGGCCTGCTGCGCTCGCGGACGGCGCTGCTCTTCCTGGGCATCGGACTGGCGCTGCTCTTCCTGGTGCTGCTGCCGGTGATTATCGTCCTTCTGGGAGAGGACCCGCATAACCTGCTGCGGGTGCTGGGCGATGCGCGCGTGCGTTCCGCCATCGGGGTGACGCTCCTCACCGCCACGGCTTCGACGCTGTTCCTGGCGCTTTTCACCGTGCCGCTGGCGTACGCAATGAGCCGGCTGCGCTTCCCGGGGCGGACGTTGCTGCTGTCGCTGATGGACGTGCCGATCGTTGTGCCTCAGTCGGTGGCGGGGATCGCACTGATCGCCGTGCTCGGGCGGCAGCAGTTCCTGGGGGAGACGTTCTTCAACCTGTTCGGCTTGCGCTTCGACGGCACGCTGCTGGGAATCTGCGCCGCTCAGGTGTTCGTGGCGATGCCCTTCCTGGCGCGGCCGGCCATTGCGGCGTTCGACGGGGTGCCGGAGGGGCTGGAGATGTCCGCGCGGACGCTGGGCGCGCCTTCGTGGAGCGCTTTCCGCCGGGTGGCGCTGCCGCTGGCGTCGCGGGGAATTTTTCTGGGCGCGGTGCTGGCTTGGGCGCGCGCGGCGGGGGAGTTTGGCGCGCTGCTGTTCATCGCCCCGACGCCGGAGTCCGCGCCGATCGCCGCATGGAACCGGTTCAACAGCGTCGGCGTGGTGGAGACCGCCCCGCTGGTCGCGCTGCTGCTGCTCTTCTCGATGGCGATGTTTTTTCTGCTGCAGGTCGCCACGCGTGCGCTGCCCGCGGCACGAGGCGGGAGATTGGGTGATTAGGTGATTGGGAAACTGGGAGATTGGGTTATTGGGACATTCATTCGTCATTCGTGCTTCGTCATTCTCTGGCGCACAGATGTGGCATAAGGAAGAGTTACATTGGCTCCCTTGCTTGAGCTCAGAAATCTGACTGTCCGCCTCAACGGCTTCGCGCTGCAGGGCATCTCCCTGTCCCTGATGCGCGGCGACTACCTGGTGCTTCTCGGCCCGAGCGGATGCGGCAAGAGCACGCTGCTGCGCACGCTCGTCGGCGCGTACGCGGTGGAACCGGGAGTCCTCTTCCTGGAGGGAGAGGACGCCGGCGCGCTGCCGCCTCACCTGCGCCGGATCGGCTACGTGGCGCAGAGCGTGGACCTCTTCCCGCACATGGACGTCGCGGCAAATATCCGCTTCGGCCTGGCGTATCTGCCGCTGACGGCGCAGGAGAAGCGCCTGCAGTTCGAGCGGATCGTGGAGTTGCTCGGCGTTCGCGCTTTGCTGGGGCGCAGCCCGGCGAACCTCTCCGGCGGCGAGGGGAAACGCGTGGCGATGGCGCGCAGCCTGGTGGTCAGCCCGCGCGCGCTGCTCCTGGATGAGCCGCTGAGCGGCATCGATGAATTCGCGCGCCCTGAGATGCTCCGCACGCTGCGCATGCTCCATGACGAACTCGGGACGGCGACAGTCCACGTGACACACGACCGCGACGAGGCGCGCCGCATCGGCGGACGCTGCGCGGTGATGCGAGCCGGGAAGATTGAACAGATTGGGGCGACGGAGGAGATATTCCGCGCCCCGGCGACGCCGTTCGTGGCGGAGTTCCTGGGCAAGGGCGGAGAGTAGGAGATTGGGTAATTGGGAGATTCGGAGATTAGGAGATTGGGAAACTAGGAGGTCGGGGAATTAGGGATGGGAGTAGCGAAATGTCCCAATGTCCCAATCTCCCAGTCACCCAGTTTCCCCCTCACTTGTGAGACAGCATGGACACGTTTGGCGACATTCTGGCGCGCTTCTCGGCCAACATCAAGCTGGTGGACAAAGCCCTCAGCGGGATGGAGGGGAGCTACGTCGAATTGCTCACCGTCCTGGCGCTGGGACTCCTGGCGGTGCTGCCGATCATCCTTCCGGAGAAACGCCGCCAGTTCTACCGCCACTTGAACCAGCTCTTCGGCATCGCCATTTTCATCTTCGTTGTGTACACATGCCTCGGTGTCTTCGGGATGATCCGCAACTTCCAGCGCGGTCTGAGCGAGATCGGGCGCGAGAACATCGTCGCGCTGTACTATTGCTCGGTGCCGGTGATGGTGCTGGTGACTTCGCTGATCTTCGGGCCGATGTTCTGCGGCTGGATCTGCCCGACCGGCGCGCTGCAGGAGTTCGCGGCGATGCTGTTCGGCGGGAGCCACTGCCGCCGCAAGCGCGCGGGCTACCCCTTCTCCGGCAAGCTGCTGGCGATGGCGCTGCTCATCGCCGGGATATTCCTGGGATGGACGGCCTGGCTCTCCGCCACGCGCATTTTCTTCGTGGAGGACGCCAGCATCTACTGGTCCGAGGTGCTCGTGCTGATCCTGCTGATCCTGGTCTGGCGGATGCGGCAGTGGGACGGGCGGCTGCGGCGGTTGCGGGTGATCTCGTTTGGCATCGTCGTGGGGGCGTCCGTCGCGGGGCTGGTGATCACCTCGCCGGTGCATTTCGGCTTCAACAAGGTGTACGACCCCGCCTCGATCCTGGCGACGGTGATGGTGGTGCTGGCCGCGCTGGCGGTGCCGCACATCTGGTGCCGCTACCTCTGCCCCTGGCGCGAGGCGATTGCCTGGGCGGCGAAGCAGAGCGTGCGCAAGCTGGAGACCGATCATTCCCTCTGCACCCATTGCGGCAAGTGCGACGAGGTGTGTGGGGTGGACGCAGTGAAGCACGGGACCGTGGACCCGCGTGAGTGCCACATGTGCCTGAAGTGCGTGGACAACTGCCCGAGCAAGGCGATTCGGCTGGTGGACAAGTGGGAGCCGATGCCATGAGCGGCAACATCCGCGCGATGTTCACGCGACCGTCTTGCCTTGTAGGGGCGCAGCATGCTGCGCCCTTGATTTGGGGTGCGTCCCGCGCCAGGGCGCAGCATGC
>CAIUPP010000124.1 GCA_903901045.1 uncultured Planctomycetota bacterium | reverse complement strand
TCTCAGACGATGGCGTCGCCTCCCGCACGGAGGCGTGGATTGAAACCTGGTTCCGGCTGGCCCTCAACCTCGGTATGTCGTCGCCTCCCGCACGGAGGCGTGGATTGAAACTTTGGGGACGTAATAAAGCCCGGGCGCGGTCGCGTCGCCTCCCGCACGGAGGCGTGGATTGAAACCGAATCCCATCCTCGGCGGCCATCTGCATCATGGTCGCCTCCCGCACGGAGGCGTGGATTGAAACACGTTGGCGTCCCCGTAGGCGTAGCGCGGAATCAGGTCGCCTCCCGCACGGAGGCGTGGATTGAAACGGTCAACGGCTTTTGTCACTTCCGGGGCCAGCGTGTCGCCTCCCGCACGGAGGCGTGGATTGCGCCGATTTGCCAACAAGCGATCCTCCTTGCTGAAGGGTGCCTGAAAGTTTTACTTTCGATATGGGCACTGCATGTTACTCCCGTCAGGAGTCGAACCGCCAAAAACGACGTTGTTGCAACCCTTTGCTGCGTAACGATCGTCGATCTGGCAACTAGGTAGGGGGTGGTTGTCGGTTATCGGAGAAAGAGAGAGAAAAGGGGCCGAGAGTGGGGGTAGGTTGGGGTACCTGGTTGCCAGATCGTGCAAAGGCGCCCGCTGTTGGAATGCCAGAACCCTTGCGATTATTGGCCAGAAACGCGCAAGGCCCGCTGCGTGTGGCAGCGGGCCTTGGCTTCCGGAGAGCGCTTCGTTCCGGTCGAATGGCGACCCCAGGGGGAATCGAACCCCCGTTCCCAGAATGAAAATCTGGTGTCCTAACCGCTGGACGATGGGGTCGCACTATTGCGGACTCTGGATTGCAGATCGCTCAACAACCACGCTTTGCTTCGCCGCGGCGCTCGATCCGAACTCCAGAACCCGCAATCAATGGTGAGGGTGGTGGGACTCGAACCCACGGCCACAGGATTAAAAATCCGGTGCTCTGCCAACTGAGCTACACCCTCGCCGAATCAACAATCCTATCAGATGCCACGAGGGTTTTCAACGGAACGACCCGCCGCGCCGCCCCAGCGCTCAGGTTGCGGCCACGGCCCCTCTCAGGAGGGGGAAGCCGGCGGCCTCGCGCTGTTTCACCCACGCTTCGGCCACTTTGCGCGCCAGCCGCCGCACGCGGGTGATCGTGGCCGTGCGCTCCGCGACGCTGATGGCTCGCCGCGCGTCCAACAGGTTGAAGGTGTGCGAGCATTTCATGACGAAGTCGTACGCCGGCATCACCAGCCCCTCCTCGACGAGCCGCACGCATTCTTTCTCGCAGGTGTCGAATTGCGCGCGCAGCATCTCCACGTTCGCCAGTTCGAAGTTGTATTTGCTGACTTCGAATTCCTCGCGCTTGCGCAGGTCGCCGTAGGTGATCCCGTTGCCCCACTCCAGGTCGAACAGGTTGTCCTTCCCCTGGATCGCCATCGCGATGCGCTCCAGCCCGTAGGTGTATTCCACGCAGATGGGATCGCACTGGAAGCCGGCCACCTGCTGGAAGTAGGTGTACTGTGTTACTTCCAACCCGTCGAGCCAGACCTGCCAGCCCAGCCCGGTTGCGCCCAGGGTGGGGGATTCCCAGTCATCCTCGATGAAGCGCACGTCGTGGGCGACGATGTCCACCCCCAACGCGCGGAGGCTGTCCAGGTAGATCTTCTGCGCGTCCGCGGGGGCGGGCTTGAGCAGCACCTGCAATTGGTGGTGCATTTGCACGCGGAAGGGGTTCTCGCCGTAGCGTCCGTCCGCCGGGCGGCGCGAGGGCTCGGCGTAGACGACTTTCCACGGCTCGGGTCCGAGCGCGCGCAGGAAGGTGCCGGGGTTGAATGTGCCGGCCCCTTTCTCCATGTCGTAGGGCTGGAGCGCCACGCAGCCGTAGTCGGCCCAGTGCCGGGTGAGCGTGAGGATCAGGTCCTGAAAGGTCATCGTTCGTCGCGCCTCTGGGGCAAAACCGCGGGATGCCTCCCGGATTGGCAGGGAGGCTGAACCGCATGTTATCAGCAGCGGGGGGGTGGTTTCAACCGAACGGAGGATTTGCGCTGTCCCGGGAGGGCCCGCGCGCCCCTCTTGACTGGCGTTGGAACGCGCAACGACGGGGTGGAAAAGGACAGGGGCGCGGCGCTTGTGCGCCTATGCCTCGGCGCAGCAAGCGCAGCACCCCTGAGAGCGCACTGGATAACGGTTCTCTTTCCGCTATGCGTCCCCCATCTTGATCTGTGGGGTCTCCAGTCCTGCGTCCAGGTTGATCTTGTTGATGATTTCCCTGGCGCGTTCCATCTCTCCCATGATGCCCACGCGGACGCGTATCTTAGTGCTTCCGGGCGTCATCGCAGTCAGGGTGATCCAAACGCTCGTGCCGTCGGAGTATTCCGACTTCATGCTTGCGCCGGAGTAATCCATCTTGTCCTCGTTCAGGGGCAACTTCAGGTCCTTTAATGCCTGAACCGTGGCAGCGTGGAATTTCTCCAGCGGCACGTCAACGGTCTGCTCCGCGTTTCCCTTGACGTAGACGACCACGGCCGCCGCGCCGGCCGCCGCGCCGGCCCCGATGAATAGCGCCCGGCAGCCACAGAGCATCATGACTCCGGCCAGGCACATTACCAACACACACTGCCGCGCGAGCGCCGGACGTTCCTTCGTCGCGCCATCGACATGAACCATCGCAAATCTCCTTTTCACATGCGGGGTGAAGAACAGCGCCGACCGCGAACCCCGCGGCGGGGGCGCTCCCGTCGTCCGTCGCGCGTTCAGCGACGGGCGCCCGCCGTCTGCCGCTGCGCACTCGCCGCGGGCTGCTGACGGTAATAGGCCGGCGCGAAGACGTCGCGCGCGAACTCCTCCAGCGTGGTGGGGCTGGAGTTCGACGGCTTGCGCGTGTACGTCCCCTGCACGATCCCGGCGTTGAACGCCTGCTGCATCTCGACAAACCCGTCGGCCACGCTGGAGGAGATGCCCCCCTGCGTCAGCGCGTCGCGCAACTCGGTGTAGGTGAGTTCCGTGAAGGGGAGATTCGGGTTGCCGATGGCGGCGCCGAGGATCGCCGCAGTCCCGCACATCGTGTAATCGCGCGGGCCGAGCACTTCATGGACGGAGTATCCCTTGAAGGCGGGCTCCTTCAGCCAGACGGCGGCCGCGGCGGCGATATCGCGGGTCGCGACCATCGGCAACTGCGTGTCGCAGCCGATGGCGCTGGCCATCATCCCCGCGCTCTTGATCTGCGGGATGGCCGCTAGGTGGTTCTCCATGAAGTAGGCTGCGCGCAGGACCAGGATGGCGGCGCTGGGAATGTCCTTGAGAATCTCCTCGAAGGCGTGCAGCCCCGCGATGGGGCCGGTGCCGGAGTGGAGGCTTGCCCCCACGCTGCTGAGCGCCACCGCAAAGGGGACCTCGGAGCGCTTCAACGCCTGCGCGAGGCTGGTGGCGATGCGGCGCTGCTCGGCGTACATGTCGGGCGACGTGTAATGCGGCGGGATCATCAGGAAGACCGCTTGCGCGTCGCGGAACGCCTCGGCGGTGAAATTCACATCCGTCAGGTCGCCCGCGCGCGCTTCGGCCCCCATCAGCACCAGCGGCGCGAGCCGCTCCATCTGCCGTCCCATCGCGCGCACCCGCACGCGCTGGCTCAGCAGCCGCTCCACCAACGCCTTGCCTACATGCCCCGTAGCTCCAGTAACGGCGACAAAATCGCTCATGGCCCTTCCCCCGTCCAAAACTCGGACACCCACAACAATTAATAATGCTATGCGTGAGTGGTAGCCGAATCAAGATGGGGAAATGGGAATTAGGGAGGGGATTTATTCCGGCACTTGGGCAAGGCATGCCTTGCCCTACAACGTCGCTGCGGGCGGTTCGCGCGCGACGCGGGCTTATAGGCCGCGCCACGCACGACGCCCAACCATGTAGCGCGGGTTATCAAACCCGCGGGATCGTGAGTTGTTCCGATTTTGCGGGGGACGCGGGCTGAAGCCCGCGCTACATACGGCGCTCACCTGTGTAGCGCGGGTTATCAAACCCGCGGTATTGTGAGTTCTTTCAATTTCATAAAGGACGCGGGCTGAAGCCCGCGCTACATTGGACCTTCGCGCTCTGCCGACGCTCACAACCCCCTGCTGCGCAGTTCGGTGCAGGCGCGGAGGAGTTCGCCGACGGCGGGGGCGTGGGCGATGGCGCCTCTGGGCGCGTGCGGCGCGGCGCCGTCGAACATCTCCCCCACCTGTCCGATGCAGCCCTGCGCCAGATGCTCGCGCATCAGCCAGTCCAGCGCCGTCTCGGCGCGTGCGTGGGCGCGCGGGGTGCGTCCATGCACGCGGAAGAGGGCGTCGGCGTAAAATCCGAGCAGCCAGGGATGCACGCTCCCCTGGTGGCGCGCGGCGGCGCGGGCGTCGGCATCCCCCGCCCCGCTGGGGTGGAACGCCGGCTCCTCGAGCGACAGCGTCCGCAGCCCGCCGGGAGCCAGAAGGCGCTTCTCGACCAGGTCCAGCACCGCGTTCGCCTGCGAGCGGTCCAGCAGGTCTCCCGCCAGAGCGACGGCCAGCACCTGGTTCGGACGGATCGCCGGGTCGTTCCCCGCCGGGGTGTCCAGCACGTCGAAGAGGCATCCGCGCTCCGCGTTCCAGAAGCGCCTGCGGAAGGAGCGCCCGCAAAGCTCGCGCACCGCCAGCCAGCGGCGCGCCGCCTCCTCCTGCCCGAGCCGCCCCGCCCAGCGGGCCATCAACCCCAGCGCGCAATGCCACAACGCGTTCACCTCGACCGGCTTCCCCGCGCGCGGGGTGACCGGCAGTCCGTTGACGATCGCGTCCATCCAGGTCAGCGGAGCGCCGCCGGCGCAGAGGAGGAGTCCGTCGGCGTCCAGGCGCAGGCCGGACTCCGGCTTCTCCGTGGCCAGCCGTTCGGTCAGCGCGAGGCAACCGGGGGCCAGTTCTGCGCGCAGGAACTCCCAGTCGCGCGAGTGGTCCACGTACAACTCGGCGGCGCGGATGAACCAGAGCGCTTCATCATTCAGCGCGGGGCGCGACTGGAGTTGCGCCAGAGCGCCGCTCAGGCAGGAGCGCGCTTCGGCCAGCCGCCGCGTCACCAGCAGCAGGCCCGGCAGCGCGATCAGCTCCGCGCGCAGGTCGCGGGTGAGCTCGGGATAGCGGGCAATGATGGCCGCCTTCCCTTCTTCCGAAATGGGGTGCATGCAGAAGGCATCCGCTGCGCGGGTCAGGGCGCAGGAGGTGGCGTCGGTTTCGAGCCCGCGCAGCGCCAACCCGTTGCGACGGGCGCGCTCATGGGCTTCGAGCGCGGCGGGGTCTTCGCAGAGGGATTCTATTCCGGCCACGAACCAGGCGGTCCCGCCGGGAGCGAGGTCGTACGTCAACTCGCATGGAGTGAAGAAATCCTCCTCCGCCTCGCCCGGCCCTGAGCCTGTCGAACAGGTTGAAGTGCGGTCGAGGGCGATATCTTCGTCATGCCGGAAGCGGAAGTACCAGACCGGGTCGAACCGCGTCGCCGCGCAGGGACAGCGCACGGAGATCTCCGGGCAACCCGGGTATGGGGCGATGGCGAACCCCTCGGGGGCGGGGCGGAGCGCCATGTCGGCGGCGGGGTTGGCATGCGTGAGCGCTTCCAGATCGCGGCAGGCGAACAGCGGGCGGACCTTGAGCCGCCAGGATGCGGGCGAGGATGCGGCATCCAGTTCCCACGCCGTCACCGCGCAGCGGCGGCCTGCCGGCATGAACGTGCGGCGCGTCAGCGCTCCGCCGGGGAACTCGATGCGCCACTCCGGGAAGGGGTCCAGCCGGAACTGCGCGCAGAGGCGGTATCCCTCCGGATGAACCGTATCGGCGAACTGGTGGGTGGAGAGCGCGATGCGCTCGCCGTCGCGCTCGATCGCAACGTCCAGCGCCGCCAGCAGGAGCATCGGCCGCGGCGTCCTGGCGATGAAGAGTCCGTGCGCGCGGCGCGTGTTCACCCCGGCGACCGTGCCGCAGGCGAAATCCCCCAGGCCGTTCGTCTCCAGCCACTCCAGCGCTGAAGCGCGTTCCAACGACTGCGCCGTCGCCGGACCGAAAGGCGGGAGCGACGGCGCATGGGGCACGCGTTCGGGCATGTGCGGACCTTATGTTATCGATACGCCTGCGGGACGTACGGCTTGCATTTCTTCGTCGCGAAGATCGGCTGGAAACGAGTGTAACGCTGGAGACCGTTCTCGTCTATCGGAATTTTCACCCATTCGCTGCCGATGAGCGGACGCGCGTACTTGATGAAATCGTCCGTCACGTCGATGCGGTTCGGCGTGATCCACGCCTGCGGGAAGGTGCGCTCCGAGTTGGCCACCAGCGGCAGCGGGACCTTGTCGTAGCGGACGCGGTACGCCGCGCCGGGCTCGCGCAGGATGGTGCTCATGAAGCCGCTCCCCTCGTTCAAGGCGATCAGCGCGGCCTGCCGCCCCACCTGGTACGCCTCATCCAGATCGGTCACGGAGGCGCAGACCATCATGTGGCGCTGGTCGGTGCCCGGGACGTTCCCGCGCGCCGCGCCGCGCGCGGCCAGCCCCACCTTGTTCAGGTAATTCACGACGATCTGCTCGACGGTGGTCTCGCTGGAACTGAACTGGACGTGGCCGAAGGAGTCGCGCTTCTCCCCCAGGCTGCCGACGTCGAACCCCTCGCTGACCACCACGATGCAGCGGCCGTCGCGCTTCAGTTGCGCGTTGACGTTCTCAGCCAACTGCTCCATGCTCACCTTGCTCTCGGCCATGTAAATCTGGAGCGGCATCTCGCGCTTCGGGTCGGCCAGGCGCGCGGCGGCGGGAATGAAGCCGATCTTGCGTCCCATCGCCTGCATCACCAGCACCGGGTCGGCCGGGGAGGAACCGGAGTTCTCCTCGTTGGCCGACTGCACCATGCAGCCCCAGTAGCGCGCCACCGAGCCGAAGCCGGGGGTGTGGTCGATGATCTTGAACTCGGAATCCCCCACGTCATTGTCGATCGTCTTGGGGACGCCGGTGGCGATCAGGTCCAGACCGCGCTCCCTGGCGACCAGCGCCAGCTTGTTGGCGGTGTCCATCGAGTCGTTCCCGCCGATGTAGAAAACGTAGCCGATATTGTGCGTCTTGAGCACCTCGATGGCGCGGTCGAAATCTTCCTTATTCTTCTCGCGCAGCTTGTAACGGCAGGTGCCGATGGAGCCGGCGGCGGGGGTGTTCTTGAGCAGATCGATCTCCTTGTCCGCCTGAGCGCTGAGGTCCAGCAGCTCCTCCTTGAGCACCCCCTCGATCCCGTGGAATCCGGCGTAGATTTTGCCGAAATCCCCCGGGAAAGAGCGGCAGGCGTCGATGATTCCGCGGAGGCTGTTGTTGATCACCGGCGTGGGGCCGCCGGACTGCGCGACGAGGACATTCTTAGCCATGGTTTTCCCTCTGTGGATTTCCGTGAAAAGGAAGCCGCAATAACAGGATTCAAGCGTGGACGGGCCATTTTGTCAAGTGATGGGAGGGCAAAATGCACGCGCGACCGGCGAAAGGTCAATGGGGAACGGGCATTTATCGACCAGCCATTCTCCCTTTGGCGGGAGTTGCGCCGGGCCGAGGGCGCTTTCCCATCGCGCGCTGTTCATTGACGGATGACCGTTGACTATTCCCCATGGCCCAATGATTCGCCTCTTTTCCGCTTGACAAGGATTCCCCAGATGCTATGATAGATGGAGTAACGGCCCGGGAGGACGGGCCACTGCGACCTTCCTGAAGCGAGATCCCTTACACGCCTGCCGGGAGATCGGGTCTTTCATCCTGTACGCAACGCGCGACGGTTTCGATTTTCCCCGGCGAAAGGCCGCACCAGCGAAACTCCTCCAGCGCACCGCACTCGGGTTCGTTTCCCGGCGTTCCAGACTTTGACTTCCAGTTCCTCATCCGCCGGAGCCGCCGTGCCGCGTCAGCCGTATCTGGAGCCGCGCTTTCCCGACGACCGTCTCCTCCGCAGCCGTTGCCGCACCCGGTCTGTTGACTACCGCCAGAACGAACCAGTCTGAGTGATTCATGGCCGAGAAGTTCTACCTGATCGACGGGCATTCACACCTCTATCGCGCCTTCTTCGGGGTCAGAGGTCTGACAGGGCCGGACGGACGCCCCACGAATGCCGTCTTCGGATTCGCCTCCATGCTGCGCAGGTTGCTGCGCGAGCGGGTCCCCGACTACCTCGCGGTCGCTTTCGACCTGCCCGCCCCGACCTTCCGACACAAAATGTACGCCGAATACAAAGCCACCCGTCAGAAGCCCCCGGATGAGTTCATCGTGCAGATTCCCATGGCGCGCGAGCTGCTCGACGCGATGCGCATTCCCGTCTACGCCGTGCCGGGGTACGAGGCGGATGACGTGATGGGCACCGTCGCCAAACGCCTCTCCGCGCAGGGGATCGACGTGGTCCTGGTCACCTCCGACAAGGACGCCGGCCAATTGCTCTCACCGCATGTCACATTGCTGGACACTCTCAAGGAGCAGGTCACCACCGAAGAGACCCTCCGGGAGCGCGATGCGATCACCCCCGCGCAAGTGATCGAGATGCTGGCCCTCGCCGGCGATTCCTCCGACAATATCCCGGGCGTGCCCAAAGTCGGCCCGAAAACGGCGCTCGACCTGGTGCATCAGTTCGGCAGCGTGGAGAACCTCCTGGCGAATCTGGAGCAGGTCAAGTCCGCCGCCCTGCGCGAGCGGCTGCGCGCGAACGTCGAGTTGGCGCGCCTTTCCCATCGCCTCGTGGTGATCGATACGGATGTCCCAATGGAAATCGATCTGGTCGCCGCGCGCGTCGCGCCCGCCGAACCGGAGCGCATGATTCCGATCTATCAGAAATTCGGCTTCCGCCAGTTTCTCGCTGAGATGAGCGTCTCCGGGGCCCCCACGAAGGAGGAGGCGGAGTACCATCTCGTGGACACCGAGGAGAAGTTCAAGAACTTCCTGGGCCTCCTGCGCGCGCAGAAGCGCTTCGCCCTCGACACCGAGACGACCAGCGCCACCCCGATGGCCGCCAAACTCTGCGGCCTTTCCTTCAGTTGGAAGCCGCGCGAGTCCTGGTACGTGCCGGTGCGCGGCCCGATGGGGGACAAGGTGCTGGACAAGAAGCTCGTCCTCGACGCCCTGCGCCCCATCCTCACCGACCCGGCCATCGGCAAGGTGGGCCAGAACATCAAGTACGACGCCATCGTCCTGCGCAATCACGGCGTCGAAGTGGCCGGCATCGTCTTCGATACGATGGTCGCGGCCTACATCCTCGACGCCGACCGCCGCCGGTACGCCCTGGATGATCTGGCCGCCGATTTCCTCAATTACCGCATGATCCCGATCACCGACCTCATCGGCAAGGGGCGCACGGCGACCACGATGGACCGCGTCCCCTGCGACAAGGTGTGCGAGTACTCCTGCGCCGACGCCGATATCACCCTGCGTCTGGCCGACCTGTTCGAGCCGCGCCTGCGCGAAAAAGAGATGCTTGACCTGTTCGACCGGTACGAATTGCCGCTCATCCCGGTGCTGGCGGATATGGAGTACCAGGGGATCACGCTGGATGTGAAGGTGCTCGAAAAGATCTCCGCCTGGCTCGCGCTGCAGATGGAGCGCATCGAAAAGGAGATCTACAAGGAAGCGGGGGAGGAGTTCAACATCGCCTCCACCAAGCAGCTTTCCCGCATCCTGTTCGAAAAACTCAACCTCCAGCCGGGGCGGCGCACCAAGACGGGCGTCAGCACCGACAGCGACGTGCTTGAGCAACTGAGCCTCGCGCACCCGCTGCCCGGCCTCGTGCTGGAATACCGCCAGATGGCGAAGATCAAGAGCACGTACGCCGATTCGCTGCCGGAGATGGTCATTCCCGCCACCGGCAGAGTTCACACCAGCTTCAACCAGACCGGCACCACGACGGGGCGGCTCAGCAGCAGCGCCCCGAACCTTCAGAACATCCCCATCCGCAGCGAGGTGGGGGAGCGCATCCGGCAGGCGTTCGTCCCCTCCGGGCCGGACCGTCTGCTCCTGACGGCCGACTACTCGCAGATCGAGCTGCGCATCCTGGCGCACATCTGCCGCGACGCCGCGCTGGTCGATGCGTTCGCCAAGGACCTGGACATCCACCAGTTCGTCGCCGCGCAGGTGAACAACGTCACGCCGGAGCAGGTCACCCCGGTCATGCGCCGCGCCGCCAAGGCGGTGAACTTCGGCATCATATACGGCCTCACCCCCTTCGGCCTCTCGCGCGAACTGGGCATCAGCCCGAAAGAGGCGGATCAGTTCATCACCGGCTATTTCGAGAAATACCCCGGCGTCAAGAAGTTCATCGACGACACCATCGCCGAGGCGCACCGGGCGGGGAGCGTCGCCACGCTGTGCGGGCGGCGGAGGCCGCTGCCGGGGCTGGAGGACGCCAACCGCGCCGTCCGCTCCTTCGCCGAGCGCGCCGCGGTCAACGCCGTCGTTCAGGGGACCGCCGCCGACATGATCAAGATGGCGATGATCCGCATCCACCGCCGCCTGCGCGAGGAGCGGATGAAGTCCAGGATGCTCCTGCAAATCCATGACGAACTGGTTTTCGACCTGCCCGAGTCCGAACAGGCTGCGCTGACCGACCTGGTCCGCGCGGAGATGATCGGCGCCCTCGCGCTGAGCGTGCCGATCAAGGTGAATGTCGCCGTCGGGAAGAATTGGCAGGAAGCGAAGTGATTTCAGATTCGCGATTTCTGATTCGACGGAGGAGACACACGGTCTGCGCCCGATGAGTAGAGAATCTCGATCTCGGCAAATGGGTGACGGACGACGGTGATGCGCCAATGACAATCGCGAATCAGAAATCAGAAATCAGAAATCAGAAATCGCCCGCCGTCATCGGACTGGTCGGCGGCATCGCCTCGGGCAAGAGCACGGTGGCGCGGCTGTTCGAGCGGCTGGGCGCGGTGGTGATCGACGCGGACGCGATTGCGAAGGAGATGCTCCGCACCCCGGCGGTCGCCGAGGCCGTTCGCCGCGAATGGGGAGAGGCGCTGTTCGGCGCGGACGGTTTCCCCGATCGCGCCAGGATCGGCCGGCTGGTCTTCGGCGACGCGGAGAAGCTCAAGAAGCTGATCGGCTGGATTCACCCGCCGATCCTCCGCGAGATGCGCGCGCAGTTGGACCGCGCGCTGGCCGACGCCGCCGTCCCGCTCATCGTGATTGACGCGCCGCTGCTGCTCGAAGGGGAGACGCACTCCTGGTGCGACGCTCTGCTGTTTGTGGAAGCCGGGCCCGAGGCGCGCGCCCGCCGCGCGACTTCGGTCCGAGGATGGGAACCGGGGGAACTGGCCCGCCGCGAGGCGCATCAGGTCCCTCTGGCGCAGAAACGCCGCCGCGCGGACGCGGTGGTGCGCAATGACGGAGAGGAATCGGAGACCTTCGAACAGGTCCAGTCTTTATTTCAGGAATGGAAGAGACAGTAATGGCGATGAACCCAAGGAGACCGGCAGGAGGAGACAGAATGTCCAGACAACGAAACGCAGGAGGAAACGGAGAGGAGCCGCGCGGCCGGCGCGACCCGCGCTCTCAGCCGCAGTCCCAGCCCCGGCCGCAGCCGCAGGCACAGCCTCAGCCGCCGCAGCAGATGCAGGCGCAGCCCGCTGCGCGCTCGGAGGAGGCCGAGGAGCGCGCAGCCGAACAGGCCGCCGAGCAGTCGCGCGTCGCCGGCGGAAGCGACCGCCTCTTCATCGCCGACCTGCAGCACATGACCATCAAGGAACTGCGCGACACCGCCAAGCTGGAGAACCTCACCGAATACTCCCAGCTCAACAAGCAGGACCTGCTCTTCAAGATACTCAAGGAGCGCTGCACCAAGAACGGCCTGATGTACGGCGAAGGGGTGCTCGAAGTGCTTCCCGACGGCTTCGGCTTCCTGCGCAGCCCCGACTACAATTATCTCCCCTGCCCGGACGACATCTACATCAGCCCCTCGCAGATCCGCCGTTTCGGGATCAAGACCGGCTCCATCGTCCAGGGGCAGATCCGGCCCCCCAAGGATGGCGAGCGCTACTTCGCCCTCCTGCGCGTCGAGGCGATCAACCACGAATCCCCCGAGAAGGTGCATGAGAAGATTCCGTTCGACGAACTCACCCCGCTCTACCCGCAGGAGCGGCTGCACCTGGAGACCGACGCGAAGAACGTGGACATGCGCATCGTGGACCTCATCACCCCGATCGGCAAGGGGCAGCGCGGGCTCATCGTCGCCCCGCCGCGCACCGGCAAGACCGTGCTGATCCAGAAGATGGCTCAGGCCATCGCGCAGAACCACCCGGAGGTCAACCTTATCGTCCTGCTCATCGCCGAGCGCCCCGAGGAAGTGACCGACATGGAGCGCTCCGTCAAGGGGGAGGTCGTCAGCTCCACCTTCGACGAGCCTACCAGCCGCCACTGCCAAGTCTCCGAGATGGTCATCGAGAAAGCGCGCCGCCTGGTCGAGTACGGCCGCGACGTGGTCATCCTGATGGACTCGATCACGCGCCTGGGCCGCGCGTACAACGCGGAAGTGCCGCACAGCGGCAAGATCCTCTCCGGCGGCGTGGACTCCAACGCGCTCCAGAAGCCGAAGCGCTTCTTCGGCTCCGCCCGTAACGTCGAGGAGGGGGGCTCGCTCACCATCCTGGGCACCTGCCTCATCGATACCGGCAGCCGAATGGACGAAGTCATTTTTGAAGAGTTCAAGGCGACCGGCAACATGGACCTGCACCTGGATCGCCGCGTCGTCGAGCGCCGCATTTTCCCGGCCATCGACATCGAGCGCTCCGGCACCCGCAAGGAGGAACTGCTGCTCACCGCCGAGGAGCAGAAGCGCATCTGGGTGCTTCGCCGCGTGCTGAGCGAAATGCCGATGATCGAAGCGATGGAACTGCTGCGCGACCGCATCGCCCGCAGCAAGAGCAACGAGGAGTTCCTGAAGGCGCTGAACCTGAACCCGTAAGACGAAAAGTCGGGACATAATACTTTGCAAAACGCTAAACCGTTGCCGCGCAATGGTTTGACTGGCGCAGAAAGTATTGTGTCCCGACTTATTTGCTTCTAGCAGGTCTCCAGCGCGACGGCGATTCCCATGCCGCCGCCGACGCAGAGAGCGGCCAGGCCGCGTCGGGTTTCGCCGCGGCGGATGCGGTGGGCGAGGTGGACGATCAGCCGCGCGCCGCTGGCGGCGATGGGATGCCCCATGGCGATGGCGCCGCCATCGGGGTTGACGCGCGCCCCTACCTCGGGGGACCATTGGCGAAGGCAGGCCAGCGCCTGCGCCGCGAAGGCCTCATTGAGCTCAATCGTATCGAACTGCTCCAGCTTGCAGCCGGCGCGATCGCACAGCTTGCGCGCGGCGTGCACCGGCCCCAAGCCCATCGCGCGCGGGTCGCAGCCGACCGCCGCCCAGGCGCTCAGGATGCACAGGGGCTGCCAGCCGCGCTTCCGGGCGGTCTCCTCGCGGCAGAGGATGAACATCGCCGCGCCATCGTTGACCCCCGACGCGTTCCCGGCGGTGATCGTCCCCTGCGTGCTGAAGAGCGGTTTGAGCGATGCGAGTTTCTCCAGCGATGTGTCGGTGCGGGGAGGCTCATCGCGCTCCACCTTGCCGATGGGGACTATCTCGCCGGCGAAGCGCCCCGCCGCAAGCGCCTCGAAGTATTTGCGGTGGCTGCGCAGGGCGAACTCATCCTGCTCCTGCCGGGTCACTTTGCACTCGCCGGCCAGCCGCTCGGCGTTGAGCGCCATGTGCTCCTCCAGCCGGTTGTCCACCAATCCATCGCGCAGGATGGCATCCACCAGCTTTCCATCCCCCAGGCGGTACCCCGTCCGCGCGCGTTCGAGCAGGTAGGGGGCGTTGCTCATGGATTCCGCGCCGCCGGCCAGAACGACATCGGCCTCCCCGGCCACAATCGCCTGCGCCGCGAGCGCCGCGGCCTGCATGCCGGAGCCGCACATCATATTGACGGTGTACGCCGGGGCGTGAATGGGCACGCCCACCCCCAGCGCCACCTGGCGCGCCATGTTCATCCCCTGGCCCGCGGAGAGGATGTTCCCCACGATCACCAGGTCCACCTGCCCGGGGGGGACCACTTCGAGCAGCGGGCGCGTCGCATGCTCGGCCAGCGCGACGGCGCTGTGCTCCGCCAGCGCCCCCAGGAGCCTCCCCTGCGGAGTGCGCCGCGCCGCGACGATGCAGATGCGATCAGCCATGCGTTCCTCCCGCGCCCGCCAGATGCAGCGGCATCGGGCGCACCTCCTTGATGATCGGACGGAATGCCATCAGCGCGACCACCTGGCTCTCCAGGTCGATCCCCGGCGCCAATTCGATCAGTTGCAGCCCCTCCTTCACCAGCCGGAAGACGCAGCGCTCGGTGATGTAAAGGACATCCTGCCCGACCTCGCGCGAGCGACCGGCGCTGAAGGAGAGATGCTCCACGCACTCGACAAACTTGCGGATTTTCCCCTCCCGGACGATCCGCAGCCTCCCCGCCTCCACCGCCACCTCCAGCCCGCCCGCGGTGAACGTGCCGCAGAACACCAGCTTGCGGGCGGTCTGGGTGATGTTCACGAATCCTCCCACGCCGGCCACGCGCGGTCCGAACTTGGAGACGTTGACGTTCCCCTCGCGGTCGATCTCCGCCGCGCCCAGCGCCGCGAAATCGAGCGCGCGCCCGTCGTAGAAATCGAATTGCGCCGGCTGGTCCACGATGGCCTGCGGGTGTGTGGAGGCGCCGAAGCTCAGGCCGGCGGCGGGCATTCCGCCGATGGGGCCGCTCTCCACCGTCAGGGTGAACCGGCTCAGCAGGCCGCGCTCCCCCGCGATGCGGGCGATCCCTTCGGGCATTCCGATGCCGAGGTTGGCGATGGCCCCCTCCGGGAGTTCGTCGCACGCGCGCGCGGCGATGAGCCGCCGCTCATCCATCGGCAGCGGCTCGACGGGGTGGTAATCCCCCTCCGGCGCGGGAGAGACGTAGGCGGCGTTGAACGTCTCCGCAAAGGTCTGATCGTGCTCGTGCGCCTCCGCCAGCGTGATGCAGTCCACCAGAATTCCCGGCACACGCACCTGGTGGGGCATCGCCGCCTTGTTGAGCAGCCGCTTCACCTGCGCCAGCACGATGCCGCCGCTGTTGTGGGCGGCCTGGGCGATGGCCAGCACGTCGCCGATGAGGGTTTCCTCGTCCATGATCAGGTTGCCGTGCGGGTCGGCGGCGGTGGCGCGGATCAGGCCGACGTGGATGGGCAGCGATTTGTACCAGAGCCAGATTTTGCCGCCGATCTCCACGCGCTCGACCAGCGCCTCCACGGTGCGCGAGTTCAGCCGCCCGCCGTCATGGATCGGGTCGATGAACGTCCCCAGCCCGACGTGCGTAATGCAGCCGGGCCGGCCCGCGGCGATGTCGCGGTAGAGCTGGCAGACGACCCCCTGCGGGAAGTTGTACGCCTCCACTTTGTTCTCGATGGCCAGTTTGCCGAGTCGCGGGGCGAGTCCCCAGTGCCCGCCGATCACCCGCCGCAGCAACCCCTCGTGCGCGAGGTGGTTCATGCCGCGATCCTTGCCGTCCCCCTGTCCCGCGGCGTACAGCAGCGTCAGGTCGCGCGGCGCGCCGGTGGCCAGGAAACGCTTCTCCAGCGCGGCCGTCAGCGCCTCGGGGTGGCCCGAGCCGATGAACCCGCCGCACGCCACGGTCTGGCCGTCGCGGATTCTGCCGACCGCTTCGGCCGCGCTGCACAGTTTCTCACGGCAGGTGGTGGTGGCCATCGTTCATCCAATCCATCCGCCGTTGACGTGGATCGTCTGCCCGGTGATGTAGGCGCTCAGGTCGCTGCTGAGGAAGAGGATGGCGTTGGAGATTTCCTGCGGCTCGCCGAAGCGCGCCAGCGGGATGTTGGCGAGCATCGTCGCGCGCACCTCCTCGGGAATCGACTTGCCCATCTCCGTCAACACCACGCCGGGAGCGACGGCGTTGACGGTGATCTTCTTGCGCGCCAGTTCGCGGCTAAGCACCTTGGTCAGCGCGATCACCCCCGCCTTGGCCGCGGCGTAGTTGGCCTGGCCGAAGAAGCCGACCACTCCGGCAATGGAGGCGAGGTTCACGATGCGCCCATTCTCGCGCAGCCGCTCGGACGCCGCCTTGCAGACGTTGAACACCCCCGTGAGGTTCGTGTCGATCACCTGCTGCCATTCCGCGGGGGACATCTTCTTCACCGTGCGGTCGCGAATGATCCCCGCGTTGTTCACGACGATGTCCACCCCGCCGAACGCGCGGACCGCCTGGTCGAACATCGCCTCGACGCGCTCCGGCGAGCGGACATCGGCCTCGATGGCCACGGCGCGCTCGCCGAGTTCCGCGACGATGCGCTGCGCGTTCGCTTGGTTCGTCCCCATCTCCACGTAATTCACCACCACCGTCGCGCCGGCGCGGTGCAGCAGGCGCGCCGTCGTCTCCCCCAGCCCCTGGCTGGCGCCGGTGACGACGGCCACTTTCCCCGTCAGGTCGATCTGAATCATGACGTCCTCCTCTTCTTGCGGGAGTGCGCGCCTTCCCGACGGGCGCGGAATTCCCCGGTCCCCTGGACGAACAGGCAGAGGAAGCGGGCGGGCTTCTTGCCGATGATGCGCGTGCTGTGGGGGTGCGAGGGGTTGAAGTAGAGCGCGTCGCCGCGCCCCAGCCGCAGCTTCTGCTTGCCGACGCAGAACTCCATCTGCCCGGAGAGCATGTAAACGAACTCCTCGCCGCCGTGCTTGAAGGCGCCCTGCGGGTCGCCGGGGCGGATGGTCAGCAGGAACGGCTCGGCGGCCTTGCGCTTCATGTCGAGGGCGAGCCCTTCGTAGGAGTAGCCGAAGCGGCTGCCGTCACGGGTGATGATGTGCCCCTCGCCGGCGCGCGTCAGCGCGAAGGGGAGGGAGGGCTCCGGCTCGGTGAACAGCTCCGCCAGCGGGACGTTGAGCGCCTGGGCGATGCGCAGGATGGTGGAGATGGGGGGCGAGGCCTTGCCCGTCTCGATCTTCGATACCGCGCTCTTGGTCAGCCCGGCGCGGCGGGCCAGCTCCGTCACGGTGATCCCCGCTTCTTCGCGCCGCTGCCGGATATTCGCCCCGAGGGTCTGCTCGTTCATCGCGAGGGCCGCCGCTCCTGCTGAAGTGGAAGTGCGGATGTGTGGTTGCAGGAAACAGTGTATCGTTGCAGGAAACGGTTTGTCAAGGGGCGGGGCGTGTTGGAGCGCGGGGGGCTGGCGGCGCGAACGCGGCGATCTTCCTGCTTTTCAACCCGCGCGAATGCGGGATTGGCCATCCGCGCCGGGGGGTTGGGAAAGCGGAAGATTGCCGCAGTCGGCGCGGCGCCCGGACAGAGCGCGCGGGCGGGCGTGGCGCGCCTCCTTCGCAATGACGATCAAAGATGGCGGCGGGGGCGTCCGTTTAGATCGAAGACCTTGCGAAGGTTCGTCTTACCTTCGCAAGGTTCGGGATTCGACGTGGCGCTAGCTACCAAATGAAGAACCTTGCGAAGGGCTAAGCAAGCCTTCGCAAGGTTGGGTCAGTCGGGTCGTCAAAATCGCAAATCAGTAATCAGTAATCTACAATCATCCGTCCTTCTCATCCGCCGGCTTGCGACGCTCCTTGACGATGTCTTCGGCCAGGGAGAAGGGAACGGCCTCGTAGCGTTCGAAGTGCATGGTGAAGCTGGCGCGCCCCTGGCTGAGGGTGCGCACGGCGGTGGCGTAGCCGAACATCTTCCCGAGCGGCACCATGGCCTGGATCTCCTGGTACGTGCCCTTGATCTCCATTCCCATGATGCGGCCGCGGCGCGAGCAGAGGTCGCCGTTGATTGCGCCGGCGAAGTCCGGCGGGGTGACCACGTTCACCGACATCACCGGCTCCAGCAACTGCGGCGAGTCCTTGAGCATCCCCTGCTTGAACGCCATGCTCGCGCAGGTGCGGAAAGCGAAGTCGCTGGAGTCCACATCGTGCGAGGAGCCATCCAGCAGCGTCACGCGGATGTCCACCACCGGGCAGGCGGCGTAGGGGCCCTTGACCATGGCGTCCACGATGCCGCGCTCGATGGAAGGGATGTAGTTGAGCGGGATGGAGCCGCCGCGGATCTTGTCCACGAACTCGAAGCCCTCGCCGGGGCCGAGCGGCTCCAGCTTGAGCACGACGTGCGCGTACTGGCCGCGCCCGCCGGACTGCTTGACATGCTTGTGGTTGATCTCCACTTCGTGGGTGATCGTCTCGCGGTAGGCCACTTCGGGCTTGCCGACTTTGGCGTTCACGCCGAATTCCCGGCGGATGCGGTCGACGATGATCTCCAGGTGCAGTTCCCCCATCCCGTTGATGATCGTTTCGCCGGTTTCCGGGACGTGGTTGACGATGAAGGTGGGGTCTTCCTCGGCCATGGCCATGAGGGCCTTGCCGAGCTTCTCCTGATCGGCGCGCGATTCGGGGGCGATGGCGACGTTGATGACCGGGGAGGGGAACTCGATGGCTTCCAGGATGATGGGATGCTCCTCGGCGCAGATCGTATCGCCGGTGCGGGTGTCGGAGAGGCCGACGGCCGCGCCGATGTCGCCGCAGTTGATCTCGTCGCGCATCTCCTGGTGCTGGGCGTGCATCTGCATCAGGCGGCCGATGCGCTGGCGCTTGTCCAGCGTGGAATTGTACACGTAGGTGCCGGACTTCATGGTGCCGGAGTAGACGCGGAAGTACACCAGCTTGCCCATGTGCTTGTCGGTGACGATCTTGAACGCCAGAGCGGCCAGGCGGCCGTCATCCTTCGGGTAGCGCTCGATCTCCTGGCCGTCCATGCAGTGGCCGATCACGGGCGGCAGGTCCACCGGGCTGGGCAGGTAGTAGGTGACGCCGTCGAGAAGGCGCTGGATTCCCTTGTTCTTGAAGGCCGCGCCGCCGAACACCGGCACCATCTTGCGCGCCAGGGTGGCTTTGCGCACCGCGGCCCGCAGCTCGTCCACCGAGAGTTCCTCGCCGGCGCAGTAGCGCTCCAGAATCTTCTCGTCCAGCTCGCCGACTTTCTCGATCACGTACTTGCGCCAGTACGCCACCGCGTCCTTCATGTCTTCCGGAACCGGCCCCTCCTCGTACGACCTTCCCTTGTCCGAATCGTCGTAGTAAATCGCCTTCTGCTCGAACAGGTCCACGACGCCGACGAAATTCTCCTCCTGGCCGATGGGGATGATCATCGGGGCGGGATTGGTGCCGAGGATGTCCTTCATCTCCTGAATGACAGCCAGGAAATCGGCGCCGGGGCGGTCGAGCTTGTTGATGAAGGCGATGCAGGGGACGTTGTATTTCTCCGCCTGACGCCAGACGGTTTCGGTCTGGGGCTGCACGCCGCCCACGCCGCAGAAGAGGGCGATGGCGCCGTCCAGCACGCGCAGCGAGCGCTCCACCTCGGCGGTGAAGTCCACGTGCCCCGGAGTGTCGATGATGTTGATGCGATGGTCGTTCCAGTGGCAGGTGGTGGCGGCGCTGGTGATCGTGATGCCGCGCTCGCGCTCCTGCTCCATCCAGTCCATGGTGGCCTTGCCGTCGTGCACCTCGCCGATGCGGTGCGTGCGTCCGGTGTAGAACAGGATACGCTCGGTGCAGGTGGTCTTGCCGGCGTCAATGTGCGCCATGATACCGATGTTGCGAACGCGGTCGAGCGGCACTTCTCTAGCCATGGGAAAACTCCGTCTCCATCTGTGTTAAGCTTCTGTTAGTCTGCATGGCGGGCGACACAAGTGCCGCGCCATTTCAGGGTGAAGAACTGCGGCTTCAGCGGAGGGAACGGCACACGCAGAAGACCGAGGCAATCACACGCTGCCCTCAGACTCCTGAATTATACCGGAAAGCGCCGGGACGGTGCAAATGACGCGGGGTCTGGTAGTGTGTCACTTTGGCGTGGCGTCATTGCGAGGGGCGTAGCGACGAAGCAATCGTTGGATCGAGAAGACCTCGATTGTGCTGGGGCCACTCCTGCCGAAAGATCGCTTCGCTCGCAATGACGAGATGCTTCGCCAGAGTGAACCATTACCGGGCGCGCCCGGCCAGTGACATTTTCTTGAACGAGCCTCTTGACAAGTCCCGAAACCAGTGATAAAGTACTTTACATAACAAAGCACGTGCGCTCCGGAATGCCGGGTGCGTCTATCCACGGTGGAGGGTTGAGCGATGGACTCCAATGAAGCGGTCGAACATCTCGCCACGATTCGCAAGATCATGGAAAGCGCGACGAAACTGACGGTGCTGCCCGGCCGCGCGGCCATCGCGGGCGGAGTTCTGGCCCTGGTGGGGTCGGTGATCAGCTACCGGCTGCTGGGCGGGCTGAGCTTCGGCGCCGCCGCGACGATGTCGGCGCGGCAGCAGTGTGCCGTGGCGGGCCTCTGGATGGGGGTCGCTCTCATTGCGGTCGTCGTGGACATCCTGTTTACCGTCCGGCTGGCGAAGAAGCAGGGTCGCAGCCCCTGGTCGCGCATGGGGCAACTGGCCGCGTACACCATGGGCCCGGCGGTGTTGGTCGCCTCCGCGCTCACCGTATCGCTCACCGACCATGGCCTCTGGGAGCCGCTGCCGGCCATCTGGATGATGCTCTACGGCGTGGCGGTCTGGATGTCCTCGCTCCTCTCCACGCGCGCTCCCGGCCTGCTCGGGCTCTTCTTCCTTTTCGCCGGCTTTGCCACGCTGATGTGGGCGGGGCCGGTCGCGCTGGTGATGGTCGCGCTGACGTTCGGAGCCGCGCATATCGTCTACGGAATTTACCTGCTCAAGCGATTCGGGGAGTAACCCGTGACGAAGCCCGCATCTCCCATGGACCTCGACAAAGTGATCCACGAGCGCTCGCGCCTCGCGATCATGGCGGCGCTGGCGACCGGCGAGGGGATGACGTTCAACGATCTCAAGGAGATCGTGGGCATGACCGACGGCAACCTGAGCGTTCACGCGCACGTCCTGGAAAGCGCGGGATACGTGCGGATCGAAAAGTGTTTCGTCGGGAAGAAGCCGCAGACGACGCTGACGGTGACCGCCGCCGGCCAGTCGGCGTTCCGGAAGTACATCGACCAACTTGAGCAAGTCGTCGTCGCGGGGAAGAAGAAGGGGTGAGCGCGGTTTGAAAGGAGGTTTCTTATGTCTCGGTTGTGTCCGGGCTGCATGGTCTCAAGGATCGTGGGCGGCATTCGGCGAGGCGATGGCCTGGGGGGCGCATTGCGTCGCGCGGTGGCGCGGAGGGTCGAGTCGCTGGAGAGGATTGCGCTTACCGCCGGGAAGAGGGGCGGGGGGCTTTTTTTTGAGTGGTCACTTTGTAACGCAAAGGACTTTGCCATCCGCTCCTCCGGCTCGCTCAGCTTCGGCGCGAAGGCGGTTCCGGGTGGCGGCGGGCGCAACGCGCCGGACGGCGGAGCAAATGCCGCGGGATTGCCGACGCATCCCCAGGTCGCGCGGGTGGAGAGCGCGGCGGGAGCGGCGCATGATTAGCCCTCTGGCGGCTCCCCCGGCGCTGCCGCGGCACGTCGGCGTCATTATGGACGGCAACGGGCGCTGGGCGCAGCGGCGGGGGCGGTCGAGAATGACCGGACACCGCATGGGGGCTGCGGCAGTCCGGCGCGTCGTGCGCGAGGCCGCGACGCTGGGCATCGAGCAACTGACGCTGTTCGCCTTCTCCACCGAGAACTGGGGCCGACCGCGGAT
Source organism: uncultured Planctomycetota bacterium (assembly GCA_903901045.1). Classification (GTDB taxonomy): domain Bacteria; phylum Planctomycetota; class Brocadiia; order CAIUPP01; family CAIUPP01; genus CAIUPP01. Next base: position 30,342 of record CAIUPP010000124.1, on the reverse strand, counting down.
GGAGGTGTCGTTCCTCATGCGGCTGATCCGGCGGTTCCTCCGCGGGGAGTGCGGGGAGTTGCGGCGCAACGGCATCCGGTTGCGGGCCATCGGTCGGTTCGACGAGCTGCCGGGGGAAGTTCGCAGCGAACTGGAGCGGACGATCTCTCTCACGCGTGGCGGCGGAGGAATGACGCTGTGCCTGGCTTTGAATTATGGTGGCCGCGCGGAATTGACGGACGCCTGCCGGGAACTGGTCCGGGAAGCGGCCGCCGGGGGGATCGGCGCAGACGGGATCACCGAGGAGCGTCTCGCCGCGCGCCTGTACCAGCCGGAGATGCCTGCGCTGGACCTGATCATCCGGACCGGAGGGGAGATGCGGCTCAGCAATTTCCTGCTCTGGCAGGCGGCGTACAGCGAACTGTGGTTCACGCAGCTCCCCTGGCCCGATTTTGCAGAGGAGGATTTCCGGCGGGCCGTCGCCGACTTCGGTTCCCGCATGCGGCGCTTCGGCGGGGCGCCTCCTGCGGCTTTGGAAGTTATCCGCGCCGGTGAAATTCAAAGTGAGGAAGAACCATGAGCATCCTTCAAGTCGCGGACGGCCTCTTGCGGAGCCGCGGCGCACTGTACGAGGCCGCGGGGCAGAGCGCAAACCGGCCGGGACTTTGCGGCCGGTTGCTGCTGGTTTTCGTTCTGGCGACGGGGCTGTATGGCGCGGTCATGGGGGCGTTTCGTTTCATCCACCCCGAGTACTATTTCGGCGACTGCGCCATCACCTCGCAGGGCCAGAAGGGGCCGGCGCAGAAAGTCGCGGGAATCTCGCCGAAAGACAGGACCGTGTACCTCTGGAGCAAAGAGCTTGCGCTCTCGCCCGACGCCACAATTCAGTTCAACACCACCGAGCCATCCGAAGCGTACAAGATCGCCTCCTTCCGCGAGGAAAAGGGCTACGGCAGAATTCTCCTCGCGCCCGGCCCTGCGCTGGAGGAAGCCGGCGCGTGGAAATTGCCGCTGCTCGTGGCGCTCAAGATACCCCTTCTTTTCATTCTGACCCTGCTGGTGTGCGCGCTGGCCCTTTACGCCATGAACCTGGCGCTCGGCCTGAGCCTTCATTTCATGCCGACGATGACGGCCTTCCTCCTGGCGCTCGCGGGCACGGGGGTGCTACTGCTGGCGCTCGCCCCCATCTCGCTGCTGTTCACCGTGGTCACGGCCAACTACCACTTCATGAAACTGCTGCACGTGTTGTCGTTCGTCATCGCCGGCTTCTTCGGCGTCAAGATCCTGGCGGAGGCGCTTCCCCGGATGCGTCCGCCTCAGCCCGAGGCGCAAATCGGCCCGGCCGCGCCGCCGCGCGTCAGGCGCGTCCTGCTGGCGTGGCTGCTCCTGTACTGCCTGGTGGGGGCGCAACTGGCCTGGACGTTGAAGCCATTTCTCGGCACGCCCTATCTCCCGGACACGCCCCCATTCCGAGTGGATAAGGGCAACATCTTCGTCAGCGCGGTGGAGTCGTTCCATGCGATCAGGCCTCATTGAAGGAGGTGGGCCATGCGAATCCTGCTGATCAATCCGCCGCATCCCTCCATCGGCAGCCGCATTCCGCACGAGCACTTGCCGCCGCTGGGGTTGCTCTCGCTGGGAGGTCCGCTGCTCGACGAGGGGCACGAAGTGCGCTTGCTGGACGCGGAGTTCGGCCCCCTGGCGACGGCGGAAATCGTGCGGCAAGCCGTCTCCTTCGGCCCCGCCGCCATTCTGCTGGGCCACTCCGGATCAACTTCGGGGCACCCGGCGGTGGTGGAAATCACCCGCGCCCTGCGCCTCGCGCTGCCGGGGGTGTGGATCGTTTACGGCGGAATCTTCCCGACCTACCACTGGCGCGAGATTCTGGGGGAAGAACCGCAGATAGACCTGATCGTGCGCGGCGAGGGGGAGGCTACAGTGCTGCGCGTCGTCCGCGCGCTGGAACTCGGCGCGCCGTTCGATGGAATCCCCGGCATCGCGTTCCGTAAAGAGGGTGCGCCGCGCGCCACGGCGCCCGCGGAACTCATTGCCGACCTCGACGCCTGCCGAGTCGGCTGGGAACTCATCGATCCGGCCCGGTACAGTTACTGGGGAGACCGCCGGGCCGTGGTGGTCCAATTTTCGCGCGGATGCCCCCATCACTGCAATTACTGCGGCCAGCACGGGTTCTGGACGCGCTGGCGGCACCGCGACCCGCAGCGCTTCGCCGCGGAGATCGCCTGGCTCCACCGCGTCCATGGGGTGGAGGTCTTCAACTTCGCCGACGAGAACCCCACCGCCGCGCGCGGCCCGTGGCGGGCGTTCCTTGAAGCATTGATTGCCGAGAAGGTCGACGTCACGCTCGTTGGCTCCACCCGCGCGGACGACATCGTGCGCGACGCCGATATCCTTCATCTCTACAAGCAGGCGGGCGTGGCGCGCTGGCTCCTTGGAATAGAAAATTACGACGAGGACACTCTGCGCCGGATCCGCAAGGAAGGCGCGACCACGAACGACCGGCTGGCGATCCAACTGCTCAGGCGGCACGGGATTCTTTCGATGGCCACCTGGGTGATCGGCTTCGCGGAGGAGACCGACCGCGATTTCGCGCGCGGGCTGCGCCAACTCCTGTCGTACGACCCCGACCAGGTCCAGGTGCTGCACTCCACGCCGCACCGCTGGACTCCCTACTACCGGCAGGAGGCCGCCCGGCGCGTGATTCAGACCGACCGGAGGCGCTGGGACTACAAGCATCAGGTGCTCGCGAACCGGCGCGTGCCGGCCTGGCGGGTGATGCTGTGGGTCAAGTTCATCGAGGCGGTCGTCCAGTTGCGTCCGCGCTCGCTCCGGCGGGTTCTCACGCATCCGGACCGGGCGATCCGCGCCGCGCACCGATGGTACTACCGCATCGGGCGGCGGGTGTGGCCCCATGAGATCTGGAATTTTTTCTTCCGCGACCGGCGGCGAAAGAACGGCCCGACGCTGGCGGAGTTCTGGGGGGCGCCGCAGGATGCCGAGGAGGAGGCGCTGACCCCCGCTCACGGCGCGCCTGACTTGACCGAACGGCGCTCCCCCGGTACAAGGGGTGAGCTTCGCGCGGCGGAGCGTTCGCCCGCCGGCGCGGCACGGCGCGAACAGAACCTGGGGGAAACATGACACTGCGAGAACGCGCCGCGAGCCATCCTGAGGAGCGCCGCGAGCTCCCCGCATTCAGCCCTTCGGCGTCTGCTGATCGACGCATTTCCAGATGCGGCGGCGGATGAAGTGGGGGATCAGCCAGGCGAAGCGCTGCGTCCGGCGGCGGATCTGGTGATAGCGCTTCGGGTCCCACTTGAAATGCTCCAGGACGATCTCCTCGGGGATGGCGTTGAAGATGAAATCCAGCACCACCACCGCCACCACGGCGTCGTCCAACGATCCCAGCACCGGGATGAAATCGGGGATCAGGTCGAATGGCGTCGCGAGATAGGCGCAGAGGCCCGCCAGAAGCGCCTTGTCCCGCGCCGGGAGACGCGGGTCCTTGGCCAGCGCGGAAACGAACTGCGTCAACTCGCGGATGAACTTGAACATGCATTTCTCGATTGGGGCTGGGACGCAGACAGTATAGGGCAAGGGGGAGCGAGCGTCCAATCAATTGTCATTGCGAGGCCGAGCGTAGCGAAGGCCGTGGCAATCTTCAAGTTCTCCGTCGCCGCCAGCACGAGTACGACTAGCGGAAATAAGGGAGATTGCCACGTCGTCGGCTTCGCCTCCTCCTCGCAAAGACGTATGGTTCTGGTGGAGCGCGCTGTCCCAGGTGCGCCGTGCGCACCGCCCAGCGCGCTTCCGCACGCGCCATGCAGCACACAATAAAAGGGCCCGCGAACCGGAGTCCGCGGGCCCTGAATTTCCTCGGATCAAAAGCCTCAGTGTCGCGCCGCCAACAGCACATGGCGGTCGCCGGTTTGGTGCGCGTAGTCGTGGCGCATGCGGGCCACCAATCTTCGCTTCTCCTTTCGCACGTTCGCATCCTTGTGCGCCATGGACTCCTGATAGGTCAGGAGCAACTCGTCATTCAGGTAGCCCGGACAAACGTTGTGCGTTTGCCACATCGCGTGCGGGCTCTCGAAAATCCCGCAGCGCTCCCCAAGGTTCAGCCCACAACCATGGCACTTCCCCACAGGCTTTGCGGTGTGGTGCATACGAACTCCTTTCCCCCGGAAAACGAAGGACAACCACGAGGTGCGCCGACAGAGGTTTCGACAATGCAGCCATGCGGATAGGAAACGGAAGGGGGGGGTGGCGAGCGGGTGAGCTGGCTGTATGGTCAAATGCCCTGTTCGGCATCGTTCACCTCTGAACTGCTTACACACTCCAGTTTATCGCGAGTGGGCGAGGTGGTCAAGAAAAATTCCGGGTGGGATTCCGGGGGAAACTTCAGGAGATTCGGCCGCGCCCTTTGCGTTCCAAGTCCTTTGCGAGCCACTGGTTGGCAAGCGCCTCCACTTCGGCGTCGGTCAGGTCGGTGTCGCGGCCCAGGTGCCTGCGACGCGCGCCGGCGGCGACCTGGATGGAAATGGCGGCGGCGACGGAGACGTTGAGGCTCTGGGAGAAGCCGACCATGCGAATCTGGTAGCGTCCGTCGCAGGCGCCGAGCAGTTCATCGGAGAGGCCGTCGCGCTCGGCGCCGAAGACCAGGGCGATGCGGCGCGAGAAGTCCACCTGCTCGATCGTCGGCGCGAAACGGTCAGGCACCGCCGCCCAGAGCTCGAACCCCGCCGCGTGGAGCGCGGTGGCGCAGTCGAGCGCGCCCTTGTAGCGATTCAGCGTCAGCCACTTCTCGCACCCCATGCTGATGGCGCGGTTCGCCCCGCCGCGCGGCTCGACCCAGTGCACCGCCTGAAGGCCGAACCCTTCGCAGGAGCGCAACACGGCGGAGATGTTGTGGGGATCGTGGACCCCGTCCAGCGCGACGGTGAGCCCCGTCAGCCGGCGCGCGGCCACCAGCCGCATCCGCGCGGCGCGGCGCTCCTCCGGCTCCAAATCCTCCGGCAACCCCTCATTCACCGGCTCGCGGCCGGGGGGCGGCGGCTTCGACATAAGGAACTCTCCATTCGACGGTAGATGCCGCGTGCGCTAACGCTTTGCCTTAGGCTTGCGGCGCTCGGTGGGCGGCAGATAGGCGGCGGCTTCTTCTGTGACCGCAGCAACAATGGGCGCGGCGTTGCGCGTCGGGGCAGCTTCAGTTGCAGGCCGCACCGAGAAAAGCCCTCCCGCTTCCAGTTGAAGTCGCCTCTTCACCATGGCACAGTAGCTGGGGTCAATGTCTATGCCAACGCTGTTGCGATTGGTTCGCATGGCCGCCACCATCGTCGTGCCGCTCCCGACAAACGGATCAAGGACAGTATCTCCCGAAAAGCTGAACATTCGCACCAACCTGTAGGCCAGTTCAATCGGGAACGGCGCTGGATGCTCTCTGGTAGATGCCCCTGTAATCTCCCAAAACTGCCGGAACCACGTCGCGAAGTCCTGCTTGTCAATCCGGCTATTCCGCCGCTGTTCCTCGGTGGGCTTCCGGTAAGCGCCCGGCTTGCGCTGCATCAGGATGAACTCGATGTCATTCTTGATGATCGCGTTCGGCTCGTAGGGTTTGCCGAGAAACTTCGTCCCCTGATTCGCCTCGAACTTCGCGTTGGATATCTTGTGCCAGATGATGGGATTGAGGTTGTCAAAGCCGATCTTGCGGCAAGCCACACAGATGTCCGCATGGAGCGGCATGACTCGATGACGCCCATGCTCTTTCCGGGACAGGCAGACATCTCCCACCACGCAAACGAGACGGCCGCCGGGAACCAGTACGCGGTACGCTTCCCGCCAGACTTTCTCCAGTTCTGCGAGGAACGGCTCGTAGTCAGCAACGTGCCCAAGCTGCCCCACGCTTTCGTTGTATCGTTTAAGGTTCCAGTAGGGCGGAGAGGTGAGCACGAGGTGAACGGATTCGTCCGGGAGGAAGTCTATCTTCCGCGCATCTCCCAGGACGAGGCGATGCGTGGTTGCGTCAGCCTCCAGCCGGTATTCTGCCATCGTTACTTACCTACAAAGGCGCGCAGTTGGGCTGTCAAGGAATTGACGTAGTGCGCAAAGGTGAGATCATCTGCCGGCTCGGTGTATTGTCCGCGCGCCCCCCCCCCCCGTCGCGGCGAGAGGTCAAAAGGCAGGCGGCGTCATAGTGTCTCTCTAAGACAAGCTTGCGGCAGAACAGTTCATAGCGTTGCTGGTACGACGCCGCTTTGAACTCGGGCAGGACTGCAAAGTGCGGTTCGTTGGCTCGGATTGGCGACTGCGACTTGGGGCAGTCTTCCAGAAGGAACAAGTAGCCCAGCCATGGCCGCACATGTTTTCCGAAGACCCCTTCGCGGTACGCCGTCCAGATGTCTAAGGCGCTACCCATTGCCTCCTCCGTTCGGTTATTGAAGTTGTTGCCGAAGGAGGGGCCTATCTGTGATTTGGTCTCCAGCGCCACAAGGAGCGCGCCATCCTGCACAACAAGTAAATCCCACTTCTTTGTGGGTCGAAAATAGCCCGGCAATTCGAGCGCGGAATCATAGAAGATGGCTTCCCGTCGAACGCCGGCTCGTAGAATGGTTTCTGTCAGGAGGCGGATGAAACCGTCCATTTGCGCGCCACCGGTCACTGCTGAACGTGCTCCCTGATCTGCCTTTCCAGAAACACTCTGCTTGACCGCCTGCGCAGCGCGTGTGCTCCAGAAATGCCTTACAGCTTCCGCCACCTCTGATGCCGGTCTAAATTTGCTCATGTTTTCCTTCACCACCTTAAAGGCTTCTGCCATGCTTCCTTCAATTCGGCCAGCTTCTCTTGCACGATCACGTCGCCGAGGAGGCCGCGGATGCGGAGAACGTCCTCGCTCGTGACGCGACCGATGGGGGCGAGGGGGACGCCGGAAAGCGCGGCCTCGAATTTCGCCACCTTGCCCGGCTCGACTTCGACCAGGAAGCGGCTGTTGGACTCGCTGAAGAGGATGGCGTCGTCGCGCTGCAATTCTTCCGGGCGCGGGACGGTGAGGGTGTACAGGTCCATCCCCAGCCCGCCGGCGAAGGCCATCTCTGCGGCGGCGACGGCCAGGCCGCCTTCGGAGCAGTCGTGGCAGGAGCGCACCAGCCCCTTGCGGATCGCGCCGGAGAGCGCGGTGAAAATCGCCTTGCCCATCTCCGGCCGCACGATGGGCACTTTGTTGCCGACCTCGTTCTCCAGGGCATAGTAGTGCGATCCGCCCAGTTCGTCATAGGTCATGCCCACGGCGTACAGGACGTTGCCGGCCTTCTTGGCGTCCATGCTGACGCACTTGCGCACGTCGGCGACGAGGCCGATGGCGCTGATGAGCAGCGTGGGGGGGATGGCGATGGTCTGGTCGCCGACGCGGAACTCGTTGTTGAGGCTGTCCTTGCCGCTGATGAAGGGGGCGCCGTACGCCTTGGCGAGGTCGTAGCAGGCCTCCGCGGCGCGCACGAGCGAGCCGAGCCGGTCGGGCTTGTCGGTGTTTCCCCAGCAGAAATTGTCCAGCAGCGCGATGCGGTCGAACCGCCCGCCGACGGAGATGATCTGCCGGACCGCTTCGTCGATGGCCGAGGCGGCCATGGCGTAGGGGTCGATGTCGCCGTACTTCGGGTTGATGCCGTTCGCGACGGCGATGCCGCGCGTGCTGCCCAGCACCGGGGCGATGACGGCCGCGTCGCCGGGGCCGTCGTTGGCGACGCCCACCAGCGGCTTGAGGACGCTGGCCCCCTGCACTTCATGGTCGTACTGGCGGATGATCCATTCCTTGGAGCAGACGTTCCAGCTTCCCAGGATGCCGCGCAGCGCGGGGCCGTAGTCCTTGCGCGCCTTCGGCCTGGGCTCGATGAATTTCTGGTTGCGCCAGACCGCTTTGCGCGTGAGGCGTGGGACGCCGTTGTGGAGGAACTCCATCGCCAGTTCACCCACCTGCGTGCCGCGGTAGAACAGGCGCAGGCGGCGGTCCTTGCGGAATGTGCCGATGACGGTCGCCTCGACGTTCTCCCCCGCGAAGAGCTTCAGGATCGCCTTGAGCTTCTTCGGCGGCACGGCGATCACCATGCGCTCCTGCGCCTCGCTGATCCAGATTTCGGCGTAGCTCAGGCCGTGGTACTTGAGCGGCACTTTCTCCAGATGCACGTCCGCGCCGAGATGCTCCCCCATCTCGCCGACGGCGCTGGAAAGCCCGCCCGCGCCGCAATCGGTGATGCAGCTGTACAGGTTCAGGTCGCGCGCCTGGAGGATCGTGTCGGCGACGCGCTTCTCCTCGATGGCGTTGCCGATCTGCACCGCGCCGGAGGAGACCGTCTCGGAATCCTCGGTCAATTCGATGGAGGAGAAAGTCGCGCCGTGGATGCCATCGCGCCCGGTGCGCCCGCCGACGACGACGATCAGGTCGCCGGGGTGGGAGGCCTTCTCGCAGCGGTCGCGCGGGATGATGCCGACGTTCCCGCAATAGACCAGCGGGTTGCCGACGTAGCGCTCGTCGAACAGCACCGCGCCGTTGGCGGTGGGGATTCCCATGCGGTTGCCGTAGTCGCGCACGCCGGAGACCACCCCCTTCATCACGCGCTTGGGATGCAGCGCGCCGGGGGGAACCTTGGAGGCGGGCAGATCGGGCGGGCCGAAGCAGAAGACGTCGGTATTTAGGATCGGCTTGGCGCCCAGCCCGGTTCCGAGCGGATCGCGGATCACCCCGCCGATGCCGGTGCCCGCGCCGCCGTACGGCTCGATGGCGCTGGGGTGGTTGTGCGTCTCCACCTTGAAGCAGACGTTGAACTCCTCGTCGAAGCGGATGATCCCGGCATTGTCCTTGAAGACCGAGACGCACCAGGGCTTCTTCAACTCGCTGGTCGCCTTGAAGACGGTGCTCTTGAGCAGGTTGTCGATGATGCGCCCCTCGAAGTCGATCACCCCGCGCAGGGTCTTGTGGACGCAATGCTCCGACCAGGTCTGCGCGATGCATTCCAGCTCGATGTCGGTGGGGTTGCGCCCCTGGTCGGCGAAATGGCGCTGGATGGTGCGCATCTCCTCCAGGCTCAGGCTGAGCGTCCACTGTTTGCTGATCTCCAACAGGCGCTGGTCGCTCACGCCGAGGAGGGAGACCTCGCGGCGCTGGAACTTGTACTCCGGGACGGCGGGGGCGTGCGGGATGGCGACCTCGCCGTAGAACGCCTCCTCGATGGCGGCGTTATGGAGCACCTTGTCGCTGATGAGCGCGAGCTCCCCTTTCGTCGGCTTGCCGTAGAGGAGGAACTTGCGGCCGGTGCGGACGCTGTCCGCGCGCAGGCCGAGGTCGGCGATTCCCTTGAGCGTGCTCGCCGCGACGGGGTCCATCACGCCGGGCTTTCTGAAGACCTGCACCACGGCGTGGCGTCCCTTGAGCGGGGAGGGCATCGGCCTGCCGATGCTGTAGACCTGATTGACCGGGTCGGCCAGCAGCCGCGCGGCCACGCGCTCGACCTGTTTCGCGGTGAGGGGGCCGGTGAGCAGATGGACATGGACGAGGCGCACGTCGCTGACGCCGGCGATTCCCAGATCGCGGATATCCCCCAGCGCGGCATGCCCCTCGGGGTCGTAGAACTCGCGCCGCAGCGTCACTTCCACGCGCCATTCATTCGATTTCTTGGCCATCGGAGTTCCTGCAATAGTGAATTGCGGAAGATAACTGACGTGGCAGGATACCACAATTGGGGTAGCATCGCCACGCGGAATGGTTCCAACATTGCTCTGTTGAAACCATCTCCTTCGCGGGCGTTCCGTCCGCGATGCGGACTTGCCATTCGACGTTGCTCATGGCCCCAAGGCTGTCGAGGGGAGAGTCCGCGCTACATACGGATGAAACCGTGCAGCGCGGGTCCTCCGGCCCGCGATTCACTATGGTTTCAACAGAGCAACGCTGTTTCAATCCCTGCGGGCGAGGGTGTCTGAGGAAAGCGGCCGTGCGCTCTCCAGCGTTGCGAAGAGACTCCCGCCCGCTTTTCTCTCCATGGCCGGGCAACTTCCGCGCCCGTTGACAATCGACGCAGTCGAGAGTACCTTTCATGCGTCCCTACGCCCGGCCATCTTCCCTCTTCGAGAAAGAAGGTTCTCATGACCACACGCTTTTCGATGTTCCTCGCCCTCATCTCCCTTGTCGCGCTCATGGCGGCGCCGGCTCCGGCCAAGGACGGCAGGCTCTATGTCGCGGGGGCCAACAACAGCGGGCAGCTTGGGATCGGCGCCGCCGGGACCACAGTGCCCGTGTTCACGCAGGTCCCCGGCCTGCGCAATGTGAGCCACGTCGCGGCGGGGAATCTTCACTCCCTCGTCCTCTGCGGCGACGGCACGCTCTGGGTCGCCGGGCAGAACCATGACGGACGTCTCGGCCTGGGCAACACAACCAACCAGCCGGCCTTTGTGCAAGTGCCCGGTTTGACCAACGTCGAGGCCATTGCCGCCGGTGATGTCCATTCCCTGGCGCTGAGCGGCGGCACGCTTTACTCAACCGGTTACAACTACTATGGGAATCTTGGGCTGGGCGACAACAGTAATCGCAGCTCCTTTCAGGCAGTGAGCGGACTCAGCGATGTCACCATGGTCAGGGGCCAGAGCCAGGGATCGGCCCTGCTGATGAGCGGGCTCGTCAGTGCATGCGGCTACAACGGCGAGGGGGAACTCGGACTCGGCGACAACGACCCGCGCTCGTTCTTCACCAACAAGTTCCAGAACTGGGTCGTTTCCATCGCCACCGGGCAGAATCATCTGCTCGCCCTGTCCCACGACGGGCCCGTTTACGCCTCCGGCCGCAACACGGAAGGGCAGCTCGGACTGGGCGACAACACCGACTATAATTACCTGGCAAGCGTGGACGGACTGGGAAGCGTCTCAGCCATCTTCGCCGGGGCCCGCTCCTCCTTTGTCCTCATGGGTGACGGCGCCGTCAAGGCGACGGGCGACAACAGCAGCTACCAACTCGGCCTGGGGGACCTGGTCAACCGCAACGTCTTCACCACCGTCCCCGGCCTGGCCGGAGTCACCGCCATCGCCCCCGGCATGTGGCACACCCTGGCGCTGAAGAGCGACGGCACGCTCTGGGGGGCGGGCAAGAACTTGTCGGGGCAGCTCGGACTGACCAAAGGGACGGACATCACCGCTTTCACCCGGCTCGCGGGCGTCAACAGCGTGTTCGAAATTTCCGCCGGGCGCGATTCGCTGGTGGCCGCCTGGTACGGCGTCGAGCTGACGACCCCCACCGCCGCCGACATGGCCTTCGAAGTGGGCGAGAAGACGACCATTCGATGGAATTCCTTCAACCTGCCCAAGAATGCCAAAGTGAGGATTGATTTGGTGAAGGGCGGCTCGGAGACCTGGACGCTTTCCGCCGCTGCCTCCAATACGGGCAGTTTCGCGTGGACCGTCGGGGCGTGGAAGTCTAAGACACAGGAAGTCTACCCCGAGGGGGCCGATTACCGGATTCGGATCACCTCGCCGGACGGCGTGGATTTCGACGAGAGCGCCTTTGACTTCGGGATCGGAAGCGTGGATTCGCTGAAGGTCACGGGAAATACCGTGGTTGACGGCGGCGACTCGGCCTCCTACACCTGCACCGCGCATTTCACCAGCGGCGCCGAGCGCGATGTCACAACGCTGGCCAAGTGGAGTTGCTCGAAAGTTGCCGGGGCCAAGATGGGCAAAACCGGCCTGCTGACGACCGCGTCCGTCACCGCCCCTCAGCCCTGCACCATCACCGCCACCTACGGGAAGGGCAAGCTAACCGGAACGCTCCCAATTTCCATCAACCCGTGACGGATATTCCGCTCCGGTTTTCCGTGCGGCCGTTGCCGTTACGGACCAACGGCCACGGAAGACTTGAAGATTGCCACGGCCCCGCCGAAGGCGGGACCTCGCAATGACGGCTCATTGACGATTGCGCGCGCGGCTCGCGGACGTCAGATCTTCTGCACCGCCAGCCTGAGATCGCGGCCGGAGAGTTTGATCTCCTTAGAGGTCTCGCAGTGGCCGGGGAAGAGCTTGTCGCAGAGGGTCTCGCTGCGGATGGCGTCGGCGTGCTCGACGAAGACCTGCGCCAGCATCTCGTCCTTCGTTTCGTAGGAAACCTCGACGCGGTCGAGCAGGTCGAAATCCGCCTCCTTGCGCATCTGCTGGATATGGCGGACGACGTCGCGCGCGAGCCCTTCGCGTTCGAGCTCCGGGGTGAGGGTGACATCGAGCGCCACCAGCAGCCCCTTCTCCTCGCTGACCACCAGCTTGTCGGAGGCCTTGCGCTCGACGAGGATTTCCTCCGGCAGCAGCTCCCACGATGCACCGTCAGATTCGAGGCGCACAGGGAGTTTGCCTTCGACCTGCCGCGCGACGGCGGCGGGGTCCATCTTCGACAGCAACTCCCGCAGCTTGCCCGCCTCCTTGCCGTACTTCGGCCCCAGCAGCTTGAGGTTGGGCTTGATCTGGTACTGCACCAGCTCGGCGGGGTCGGTGGCGACGGTGAGTTTCTTGATATTCAACTCATCGAGGATGTGCGCTTCGAAGCGCTTGAGCGCGCCGGACTGGAAGGCATCGGCGGGCACCACCACCATCTCGCGCAGCGGCTGGCGGACGCGGAGTTGGCGCGTTTCGCGCAGTGAGAGGGCGGCGCTGACCACCTGCATCGCGGCGTCCATCTCGCGGCTGAGTTTCTCGTCGTGCAGCGCCGGGTCCGGCTGCGGGTAAGCGCAGAGGTGGACGCTGATGGGGGCGGATTCAACGCGCGCGGCCACGCCATCCGGCGTAGGGGCAAGGCATGCCTTGCCCCTACAAGGTTCCACGTCCCGCACGAGCCGCTGGTAGTAATATTCCGTGATGAACGGCACGAGGGGCGCCAGCGCCTGCGTGAGGGCGATCAGCACCTCGTGCAGCGTCTGGTAGGCGGCCAGCTTGTCCCGGTCGGCGGCATCCTTGGGCCGCCAGAAACGGCGGCGGCTGCGGCGCACGTACCAGGTGCTCAGCGCGTCCATCAGTTCCTCGGCGGCGCGGGTGACGGAGGGGGCGTCGAACTCCGCCAGCCCCTTGTTCGCCGTGGTCAGGAACTCCTGCAGCCGGCTGAGAATCCAGCGGTCGAGGTCCTGCCGTTCGGCAAAGGGCACCTTGGGAGCCTGCGGGTCGAAGTCATCCGTGCGCGCGTAGCTGACGAAGAAGCTGAAGACGTTCCACCAGGTGTTGAACACCTTGCGCTTGACCTGCTCGGCCAGCGTGTAGCCGAAGTTCATGTTGTTGACCGGGTTCTGGCGGCAGTAGAGCCAGCGCATGGCGTCGACGCCCATCTTCTCGGCGGCCTCGTCGAACCAGATGGCGTTGCCTTTGGACTTGTGCATCTCCTCGCCGTTCTCGTCGCGCACCAGGGCGTGGCCCAGCAGCCTCTTGAAGGGGGGAATGTCCTCCATCATGGTGCTCATGGAAAGCAGCGCGTAGAACCAGTTGCGGAACTGGCCGGGGAAGCACTCCAGCACGAGGTCGGCGGGGACCCAGTCCTTCCAGTAGCCGCGGTCGGTGCCGTAGCGGACGGTGGAGTAGGGGACGATGCCGGCGTCGAGCCAGGGGTTGCCGACGTCGGGAATGCGCGCCGCCGGCTTGCCGCACTTGCCACACTTGATCTTGACGGCATCCACCCAGGGGCGGTGCGGGCTGTGGCCGTCGAACTCCTTCCATCCCTCCACCGCGCGCGCCTGGAGTTCCTCCCGGCTGCCGACCACGTCGAACCAGCCGCACTCGCAGGAGAAGATCGGCAGCGCCAGGCCCCAGTAGCGCTTCTTGCTAATCATCCAGTCGTGCATGTTGGCCAGCCAGTCCAGCTCCAGGTCCTTGCCGTAGTCGGGAATCCAGCGGATCTTCTGGACGTTCTCCATGATCTCTTCGCGCCAGGACATGGAGATGTACCATTCATCCACGGAGCGGAAGAGCAATTGCGTGGAACAGCGCCAGCAATGGGGGTAGTCGTGCTCGTAGTTCTCTTTCTTGTAGTAGACGCCGCGCTTGCGCAGTTCGTCGAGCACGAGGTCGGCGACTTTGCCCGCGTACTGGCCGGTGAGGAAGCCGAAGCCCTCCTTGTAGATTCCGGCGTCGTCGATCGGCGCAATCAGCGGCAGACGCAGTTCCTTGGAGAGGTCGAAGTCCTCCTTGCCGCAGCCGGGAGCGATATGGACGATGCCGGTGCCGTCGCCGGCGGTGATCTCCGTCCACGGGATGATCTTGTGCGCCTTGGTGGTCTGCGAGGGAACGGGCAGGTCGTCGAACGGGCCGTCGTACGTCAGGCCGAGCAGATGGCTGCCGGGGAACTCCTGGACGATCTCAAACGGTCCGCGTTCTTTGAGGACGTGGGCGCGTTCGCGCACGACGTAGAACGTCTCCTCCCCCTGCCGGGCCTTCACGTAGGTCAGCTCGGGATGGACGGCACAGGCGACGTTCGCCGCGAGCGTCCAGGGGGTGGTGGTCCAGACCAGCAGGAACTCCTTCTCGCGCCCGTGCAGCGGCAGCTTGATGTACACAGCGGTGTCGGTGATCTTCTTGTACCCCACGCGGCGCTCCTGCTCGGAGATGCCGGTGCCGCAGCGCGGGCACCAGGGCATGGCGTCCAGCCCTTTGTAGATCAGCCCGCGCTCATGGCACTTCTTCAGGAAAGACCAGATGGTGTAATTGTTCTCATCCGCCATCGTGAAGTAGCTGCGGCGCTGGCCGGGCTCCTTCTGCCAGTCCTCGTCGCGGTCCCAATCCATCCAGTAGCCGAGGCGGACGGATTGTGCCGTCTGCACCTTCGCGTACTTGTTCACCCGCGCCTTGCAAGCGAGGATGAATTTCTCCAGCCCGAACTCCTCGATCTGCCGCTTGTCCTTGAAGCCGAACTCCTTCTCCACCTCCACCTCGACCCACAGCCCCTGACAGTCGAAGCCGTTCTGGTAGCGCAACTCGTGGCCGGTCATGGCGTGGTAGCGCTGGTAGCAGTCCTTGAGCGTTCGCCCCCAGGCGTGGTGGACGCCCATCGGGTTGTTGGCGGTGATGGGGCCGTCCAGGAAGGACCACTTGGGCTTGCCGGCGTTCTGCGCGCGGAGCTTGTTGAACGCGTCGCTCTCCTCCCAGAACTTGAGCATTTCATGCTCGGAGGCGACCATGTCGAAGTTCTTGTCAATGGGGCGAAACATTATGTCCTACCTGAAAAGTACCGAGACACCGGCGCTCAAATTTAGCGGTTCGGGGCGTGGGATGCAAGAGAGGTTGTGGAAGGATGAAGTGTGAAGGATGAAGTATCAAGGATAAAGAGACGGAGAGCCGGCGATTGGCCGCTTCCTTTATCCTTCATCCTTCACACTTCATCCTTTCCTACAGCACCATCTTGACACCCGGGATGGCGGCGAGGGCGGTGAAGAGCTTCTCCATCGTCGGGCGGTCCATGAGGAGGAGGTTGAGGTTGTAGGTGATGTAGCGCCCCTTGGCCGAACCGCTTCCCCGGCAGACGGGGCTGGAGAGGTCGAGTTGCTTCAGAGCGCGCAGGATGAGGTCGGGCATCTCCGGCGTATCGCAGGCAATGACCTTGCCGTTCCATTCCAGAGGGAATTCAAGCTGCGGTGCTTTGGGTGCATCGGGCATAAGGAAAGTCCTGAAAACGTGTAGCGCGGGCTTTAGCCCGCGGTTGTTTTGTCAATGGAAAGAACGCACGATGATCGCGGGCTGAAGCCCGCGCTACACGGTTCGCCGGCTATCCCGCTGTCGGCTCGTGTTCCACGCAGCTTTAGCCCGCGGTTGTTTTGTCAATGGAAAGAACGCACGATGATCGCGGGCTGAAGCCCGCGCTACACGGTTCGCCGGCTATCCCGCTGTCGGCTCATGTTCCACGCAGTCGTCCGGGATTTCGTCCTGCTCGGCGTTGACGTGCATGTTGTGCTTGTCGCACAGCAGCGTACCGGCGGCGATGTCCACCCCCTTGGCGTGGCGGCATCCGGCGCAGCGCAGAAAGGAGGCGCTGTCAATCTGCGGGATGGCCTGCGGCGGGACTGCTTCCTGCGGGAGAGGATCAGCCGGTGCGTCGGGGCGGTCGGCCTTTTCGGCCATGGGGACATCCTCAGAAAAGCGATTTCACCTTCCGATGCATTGTACCGAGTGCGCGGGGGTTTTCAAACTCAGGCGCCACGCGCGGTCTTGAGCAGGAGCGCAGCACCCGCTTTGGCCGGGGTGCACGGGGCTTGCCGGCGTCGCCGCGAGAATAGGCTATCGCGCCGAGCAATTCCACACGTTGGGGCTGTTGAAAAAGTGTAGCGCGGGTTATCAAACCCGCGTGTGCAGACCGCGAAGCCCGCGCCATTTACCCATTGATCTTGCGAGAAGGTGCGTTCGCAGGGTTTTTCAACAGCCCGACGTTACCCCATCGAGAACCGGCCACCGGCTGCGCCGCACCTGAATATGGGTTGACAACAATCGATATACGTATTAGCATATTCACGGTATTTCGTGAGTATACGGTCTACTTGGAGAGCGGCCGGGATGAGCAGCCATAATTCTATGCGAGACATTGCGCAGGCAGCGGGAGTAAGCGCGGGTCTTGTTTCCCGCGTACTGCGTGGAAGACGGGGCGACATTGCCATTTCTTCAGCCACGAAGCAGCGGATATTCGATGAGGCGAAGAAGGCCAATTACACCCCCGACGCTCGCGCCGGAAACCTGCGAACCGGGAGTTCTTCCCTGATCGGTGTCCTCGCGCGTCAGATAGAAGGGCTGGGCAACTCCGTCTTCTACAATGCCCTGGCGCTCGGATTGGCTGAGCAGGGAAAACAGATCGTGCTGGGCGTCCACCTGAACAACCCGGACGCCATTGGGCATCAGATCCGGATGTTTCGCAGTTACCGCACGCAGGCGGTTGTGGCGGTGGCTTCGGGCACTGGCGTTATCGAAGACGCGGTCATTGAGCAGTTGCGCAAGGGAGCCCATGAGTGCGGTCCCTTCATATGCGTTGGCGACATCGCCGGCCACGAGGGGACGGTCAATGTGGTCACAGGACATGAGGCCTGCGCGGGACATGTTCTCCAACTGCTGACGCAGGAGGGTGTGAAACAGGTGGTGGCCGTCGCGCAGGAGGGCCCGTACGGGAGTTTCTTCCTGAGCCGATACGAGAAGTCTTCAGCCGCCCATGCGGACATGTCGTTCACGGGAATTCTGGGCCGGACGGCGGCCGCGGACCTTGGCGGGAGAGTTGTGGAGGCAATCCGCAAGCGCCCCGGTAATGGGCCGCTGGTGATCATTGCGCACAACGCGAGCCTCGCGCTGAACATCCTGCTTGCCGCGCGCGAGGCGGGGTATGAGGCACCGGGCGACTATGGACTGATCTCCCAGGGCGCGCCGGAGTGCGAAATCGGGATTCGGCCCCGGTTGACGTGTGTGGACGCGATGGAGTGCGAGCGTCAAATGGTTCGCAAGACGCTTGAGCTCGTCGGCGGTTTGGACCGGGGAGTGAAGCCGGAGCCGAAGCGCTATGAACTGACGGATGTGCGGGTGCTCGCGGGCGAGTCGTTTGTGTTCTCCCGGTCGGGGCGCTGAGCAGACGCTTGGCCTGTGCAACCATGAGAAAGTAATTTCTATTGGGGAGGGAAGACGATGATCTGTCTTGAAGATTCCTGTTCCGGGGGCTTGACCCAGAAGGACGTCCAACGAATCCATGCCGCCACGCTGGAGGTCCTGGAGAAGACCGGCGTGGTGGTGGCGCACGCGAAAGCGCGCGAGATTTTGTCGGGCGCGGGCTGCCGCGTCGACGGCGACGGCCGAGTGCGCTTCCCGCCGCAGGTGGTCGAACGGGCGATAGAACAGGCGCCGGAGGAGGTCACCATCTATTCCCGACTGGGCGAACCGCGGCTGCGCCTTGGGGGGCGGCGGGTCCACTACGGCACGGTGACAAGCCTGCCTTTCACCGCGGACCTCGACGGCAACCGGCGCGCCTATACGCTGGAAGACTGCCGTGAGACCACCATCCTCATGGACGCCCTCAACACGATGGAATTCGCCACCGCTACCGGCAACAGCGCCGATGTGCCGCCGGCCGTATCCGACACGCACGAACAAAGCTGCATCTTCCAGCACTCGCCCAAGCCCGTCCTGATCACCACCCACGACGTGGAGGGGCTGCGGACGATCATGGACATCTGCGCCGTCTACAAGGGGGACATGGCGGCGTTCAAGAAAGAGCCTTTCGTCCTCTACTGCGTGTGTCCGATCTCCCCCCTGAAATACGCCGAATCCGCGCTGAGCAAGATGATGCTGGCCGTGGAGAGCGGCTTCCCATTCATTGCCGTCGCCGCGCCGGGCGCAGGCGGCACCTCGCCGATTTCCGTCGCGGGCACTCTGGTTGTCGGCAACGCGGAAATGCTCTGCGGGCTTGTCCTGACCCAGGCCATCAGGCCCGGCGCTCCGTTCCTCTACGGGGGATTCATGACGAACATGGACCTGGCGCACATGATCATGACCCACGGCTCGCCGGAGTTCAATCTGCTCAACTCCGCGCAAGCCCGGATGGCGCGCCATTACGGCGTTCCCTCCTTCAGTTCCGCGGGCTGCACCGACGCTCATGAAATTGACGAACAGGCCGGCTTTGAGATCGGGTTCAACACGCTGGTGACCGCGCTGAGCGGCGCAAATCTCGTCCATGCCATGAGCGTACTCGGCTCCGGCACGGCGGTCTGCAAGGAGTTGCTCATCCTGAGCGACGAGTACATCCGCTTCACGGAACGCTTCTGCCGCGGCGTGGCGACCGACGATCGGCGCCTGGCCGTGGAGGATATCTCGCGCGTCGGGCCGGGCGGCAGCTTCATGGATTCCGAACTGACCCTGAGCCTCTTCCGGGAGGAGGTGTGGTACCCGAAACTGTTCGTCAGGGACTACTTCGAGAAGTGGGTCAAAGAGGGCAAGCCCAGGATCCGCGAGCGGCTCAAGCAGGAGGCTGCAAGGATACTTCGCGAGCATACGCCCGTTCCCGTCGATGCCGACAAGCTCAAGGCGATTGACGCCATCCTCCGGTCCTCCGACCGGCAACGGCTCAAGAATGTCTAGAGCGGGTTTCACAACTTGACATGTAGCGCGGACTATCCCCTCGACCAACTCGGGGCCGTGAGCAACGCCGAACGGCAAGTCCGCGCTCATGAATTCGCGGGTTTGATAACCCGCGCCACAGTTGTGAAACCAGTCCCAGGAAGCGAAAAGAAGCCCTATGATGAAGCCCATCCGCGTGGGGATGATTCGTTGCGATACCCATGCCGCCTATTTCGGCCCCCAGTTCGCCAGGTGCGACCCGCTGAAGCTGCGAGCGCCGCGCCGTTCCGAGCCGGCGCACTCCTGGATGCAGGGGGCGTGCTTTCTCTATTTCCACCTGGACTGCTACCACCCCCTCAGAATGACTGCGCCCTTTGTGGGGGGCTTCAAGCTGGCCAAGGTCTGGGACAAGGACCGGCAGGCTGCTGAGATTCTGGCGGAGACCTTCCTCTCGCCTCCGAAGGTCTGCGATGAGGCGGACCAGGTCTCCGACGATGTGGATCTTGTGTTCATCAACGATTGCAACGGCGACGGCTCGGACCATCTGGCGCTTGCCCGGCCCGGCATCGAAAAGCGGGTGGCGACGTTCATCGACAAGCCGCTGGCCTACGACGTTGCCGACGCGGTCCGCATTGTCGCGCTCGCGAAGAAGAGAAGCGTCCCCCTCCTGTCGCTCTCGATCCTGAACCGCCTCCCCCAGGCAAGGGACTTCGGCCGGCGTCTGCCTGAAGTGGGCGCGGTGGCGTTCGGCGTCGTCAACGGCGGGGGCCGGAGCATGGCGGGTCATATCCACGCCATCAGTCTGGCGCAAGCCGTATTCGGAAACGGCGTGGAGTCCGTGGAAGCCATGGGCGAGCAGGAGCTCGGCTTTGTGCATCTCAACTACGGCCAACGCAAGGACAGGCCATCCTCCGGGGTGATGCTCAACTGCGACGCGGGTCCGACCTGGCATGGGGCGTTCTATGTGACCGCATCCGGTGGGCGAGGCACGATTCTCTCGGGCGCGCTGGGGGATTTTGCCTACCCCGATGGATCGGCCGCCATCCTGAGACTCATCAAGAAGATGGTGCGGACCCAGGCTTCACCCGTCCCCTATGATGACATGATCGAGAACATCGCCGTGGCCACGGCCGCGCGCAAGGCGCAGCGCGCCGGCCGGCCCGTGAGGCTCAGCGAGGTCTGGCAGCGGGAACGGAAGCCCGCAAGCTGACAGGCGACCGGGGGAGGGCGCAGTACGCTGCGCCGGAGGGAAGGTCAATGAATTTGTGGGACCGGCGAGAAGCTCGTTTCCCTGAGCGAAAAACATGAACCTTGCGAAGGCCGGTAAAGACTTTCGCAAGGTTCGCGACGGCAAGCCCGCCTCAGGTCTTCGGGAGTTTGGTTTCCGGGGCGTCGGGGTGATCGGCCTTTTCGGTCAGCAGGGCATCCTCAGAAATGCGATTGCACCTTCTGAGAAATCGTACCGCTCCGGCTGGGTTTGCCGAACGCATGCAGACCATGGCGCCTACCTGGTCAGCGGCTTGTCCACAAAGAGGTCCGCAATGACCATGCGATGATCCGAGTGCAAGGTCTTGTGCGCTCTTACGGCGAACGCGTGGCAAAGTGAGTTGGTCCATATCTGATCAACTCGGGAGACGGCGAAATCGTTGAGCGCCGTATTGCCCCATCCCTTTCCCGCCGCTGCAAAGGAGTCCGTGAGACCTGGGCGTAGTGTGTCGAAGACCGCGTCGCCGGATGGGACGTTGAAATCCCCGCCAACTATTACCGGCAGCCCCGGCGGGAACGTCCTGATTTGTTCACCGATGACGATCAACTGCCCCCTTCGCTCACGCCGGTCTGCTGCGTGCTCCCGCCAACAGTCCGGCGACCACAGGTCCACGTGAACTACGGGAGGCTGAAGCCGCAGGCTGATCACCTCCAACTCTGTTCCATTTGCCAATCTCACTCTGGCTTGCGTTTCGGAGAAGTAGTGCCCGCCTTGAGAAACCGCAGGTGTTTGGGTGACAACGCCCCGCGCAAGGATTGACGTATCTCGCCCCCATACCACACCGGCGTTTCCGGGAAACAGTTGCAGCGCTAAAGCATCCACCTCTGCGCGATTGGGTGATTCTTGAAGCAGGACAATATCAGGGGAGTATGGCGCGATCTCTGCTGCGGCCTCTATATTGGCGCCGGCGCAGTTGAGGGTGGCGACCCGGACTCCTCCACCGCTCTTGCGCTCGGCCAGGAACGCAATATCATGCTTGACACCGCTGCGTACGAGCGATTTTAGCAGACTCCAAGGCTCTTCCGAAAAAGCGCACAGAAAGACTCCCCAAAGCAAAACGACGGCCAGGAAGACCCGTTTGTTGGAAGAGCGAAAGCCCAGAACTGCCAGCAGCAACCCCGGCAGCAACCATATCCAAGGCGGCAGGAATGTTGCGGCTGCCCATGAATCCCGTCGAAACATATAAAAGAAACAAAGTAGCGTCCAAAGTGCGAGCGAAGCCGCGAACGCACTCACCACACCAATACGGCCGATCCGCCGGCGCTTGCGCTCCATGACGCTCTACCTTCTCCCGGCCTGGTTCTTTCTGCGACGAAGGCAGAATACTCGCAGCGCCGCCCTCTGCAGAGAACTCGCGGTGATGAAATGCGGTTTCAAGCCTGAGACGTTCCATTTCTGTCAGTTTCGGCGCGGTAGGCGATGACCTGGACTTTCTCCAGGGTCACCAGCCCCTCCGGGATCAGCTTGTCCAGTTCCGGCAGGAAGGCGGCGATGCGCTCCGGGTTGTCGACGATCTCGATCACCAGCGGCAAGTCCTCGCTGAGGCGCAGGACGTGCGCGGTATGCATGCGGCTGTGCGCGCCGAATCCGGCCAGGCCGCGCAGGACGGTGGCCCCGGCCATGCCGCGCCGGCGCGCCTCCTCCACGATCACCTGATGCAGGGGGCGGCCGTGATGCCGGTCGCTCTCGCCGATGAAGATGCGCAGCAGTTGCGCCTCGGCTGGAAGTTTCATAGCCGCTCCTTCTTTACACAAGCCGTCCGCAGGCCATCCCGGCCAGCAGGCAGAGGATTCCGCCGACGTTCTGCGCCAGGAGATTTCCGGCGGCGGTCCACCACTGGCCCGACTCCAGCATGGAGCCGGTCTCGTAGGCGAAGGTGCTGAAGGTGGTGAAGGCGCCGAGGAAGCCGATGAAGACGAAGAGCCGGGCCTCCGGGGCGAAGGGGAGCCGCCGTTCGGCCATCGTCCAGAGGAAGCCGAAGAGCAGGCAGCCGGAGAGGTTCACCACCAGCGTTCCCCAGGGGAAGTCGCTGCCGGGGACGCGCTGCTGAATCAGCCCCCCCAGCCCGTAGCGCGCCAGCGCGCCCAGCGCTCCGGCTCCGCCGATCCACAGCAACTTGGGCCACATGGAGTGCTACTCCTTTTCGGCCTTGGCCCCTTCGGCGGCGGGGGCGGCTTCGACGCTGTCGAAGTAGAGGTGCTTGTCCTTCACGCGCACGACGATCTTCGAGCCCGACTTGAACATGCCGCGCAGGATGTCCTCGCTGAGCGGGTCCTCGATCTCGTGCTCGATCACGCGGCGCAGCGGGCGCGCGCCGAAATCGGGGCTGTACCCTTTGTCGATCAGGTAGTCGCGCGACTCGGCGCTGAGATCGATCGCCACGCCGCGGCCGGCGGCGCGGGCGAGCACGTTGGCGAACTCGAAATCCACGATGATGCGCAGGTCGTCCTTGGTGAGGCTGCGGAAGACGATGACGTCGTCCAGGCGGTTGAGGAACTCCGGCCGGAAGTGCTTCTCCACCTCCTCCATCAACTGCTTCTTCATCGTCTCGTAGGTCTGGTCTCCCCCCGCGCGGCGGAAGCCCAGGCCGGACTGCTGCTTGATCGTCTCGGCCCCGAGGTTGCTGGTCATCACCAGCAGCGTGTTGCGGAAGTCCACCTTGCGGCCGAAGGAGTCGGTGAGACGGCCCTCCTCCATGATCTGCAGGAGCATGTTGAACACGTCGCCGTGCGCCTTCTCGATCTCATCCAGCAGCACCACGCTGTAGGGGCGGCGGCGGATCTTCTCGGTAAGCTGTCCCCCCTCTTCGTAGCCGACGTACCCCGGCGGCGCGCCGATCAGGCGCGAGACGTTGTGCTTTTCCATGTACTCGGACATGTCCACCTGGACGAGCGCTTCCTCGGAGCCGAACATGAACCGGGCCAGGGCGCGCGCCAGCAGCGTCTTGCCGACGCCGGTGGGGCCCAGGAAGATGAAGGAGCCGACCGGGCGGTTCGGGTTCTTCAGTCCCGCGCGGCTGCGGCGCACGGCGCGCGCGATGGCGTGAATCGCCTCCTCCTGGCTGACGACCATCTTGTGGAGCTCATCCTCCATCTTGAGGAGCCGCTCCGCTTCGTGGCTCTCCAGGCGGGTGAGAGGCACGCCCGTCATCTTGCTGACGACTTCGGCGACCACTTCGTCATCCACCACGCCGTCGGTCTCCGTGGCGGACTCGCGCCATTCCTTCTGGATCTGCTCCATCTTCTTCTTGAGCTTCTCCGCCTTGTCGCGCAGGCTGGCGGCGCGCTCGAAATCCTGCATGGCGACCGCTTCGTCCTTCTCCTTGTTCAGCCCGGCGATCTCCGCCTCCAGTTCCTTCACGTCCGGCGGGGCGGTCATGGAGCGCAGGCGCACCCGCGCTCCGCCCTCGTCGATCACGTCAATCGCCTTGTCGGGCAGGAAGCGCCCGGTGATGTAACGGTTGGCCAGTTCCACGGCGCTCTCGATGGCGCTGTCGGTGATCTGGACGCGGTGGTGCGCTTCGTAGCGGTCGCGCAGCCCCTTGAGAATCTCAATCGCCTCCGCCTTGGTGGGAGGCTCCACCATGATCGTCTGGAAGCGGCGCTCCAGGGCGGCGTCTTTCTCGATGTACTTGCGGTATTCATCCAGCGTGGTCGCGCCGATGCACTGAATCTCGCCGCGCGAGAGGGCGGGCTTCAGGACGTTGGAGGCGTCAATCGCCCCCTCCGCGCCGCCCGCGCCCACCAGCGTGTGCAACTCGTCGATGAAGAGAATCACATTGTGCGCGCGGCGCACTTCGCTGAGCACCGCCTTGATGCGCTCCTCGAATTGCCCGCGGTACTTAGTGCCGGCCACCATGAGGGCCAGGTCGAGCACCACGATGCGACGGTCGCGCAGGAGCTCCGGGACGTTGTTGGCGACGATGGCCTGCGCCAGCCCCTCGACGATGGCGGTCTTGCCGACGCCCGCCTCGCCGAGCAGCACCGGGTTGTTCTTGGTGCGGCGGGAAAGAACGGTCATCAGCCGCTCGATTTCCTTGGCGCGGCCGATCACCGGATCGAGCTTCTGCTCGCGCGCCAGCACGGTCAGGTCGCGGCCGAAGCTGTCCAGCGCGGGGGTCTTGGACTTGGTGCGGGGGCCGTTGCCGCGCGGCTCGGCGGGGGGCTCGCCGTTGGGAGCCTCCGGCTCGCCGGTGCGGCCCGACTGCGCCTGGGCGTCCGCGCCGAGCAGGTTGAGCACCTCCTCGCGCACATCTTCCAGCTTCACTCCCAGGTTCAGCAGGACGTGGGCGGCCACTCCTTCGTTCTCACGCAGCAGGCCGAGCAGGATGTGCTCGGTGCCGATGTAGTTGTGCCCGAGGGCGCGCGCCTCCTCCAGCGAGAACTCGATCACCTTCTTGGCGCGCGGGGTGAAGGGCAACTGCCCCTTGGTCGCGACGTCGGGGCTGGATTGCACCATCTTCTCGACTTCGAGGCGGATTTTCTTGATGTCCACATCCAGGTTGCGCAGGACGTTGGCGGCGACGCCGCTGCCCTCCTTGATCAGCCCGAGCAGGATATGCTCGGTGCCGATGTAGTCATGGTTGAAACGCTGGGCCTCCTGGCGCGCGTAGGCCATCACCTTGCGGGCCCGGTCGGTGAATCGGTCGTAAAACATTTGTTTCTCCTACTGCAAAGAAGCGGCGGTGCGAACGAGTCATTGAGTGCTGACACGGCGGCGGGCTAAAGCCCGCCCTGCACGAGTCGATGCGAACAGTATTCAGTATAACGGATGCGCGCCGCGGATTGAATGCGGCGCGAATTTCTCTCATGAGTGGTCATTGCGAGGAGTTCCCCCGCAACGCGGGGAACGACGCGGCAATCTTCCTTATTTCCGTAGCCGTCCCTTGCCGCGACAAACGGCAACGGAAAACTTGAAGATTGCCACGGCCTTCACTGCGCTCGGCCTCGCAATGACAATTAATTAACGCCTGCCAACGTCGTCTACGCCTTCCCGCGCGGCGCGGTCAGGCTCCGGCGCAGGAAGTCCGCGCGCGCGGCATCGCGCGCCAGCGCGTCCAGTTCCGCGCCTTCCAGCTTTTGCAGATGCGCCGGGCGCGAGAGCATGAACAGCCGGTGCACCAGCGGAATATCGTACTCCTTGATGATGCCGATGTTGATCCCCAGCCGAAGCTGGCTCAGCAGGTGCAGCGCTTCCTCGGAGCTGATCACCCGCGCGCTGAGCAGGATGCCCTGCGCGCGCCAGACGCGGTCCTCCACCTGGCGGCGATGCTCGCCGATCAGCCCGTCGCGCACCCGGCGTTCATACCGGATGATCTGCGGGATGACCACTTCGAGGCTGCCGATGATCTCGCGCTCGGAACGGCCCAGCGATTTCTGGTTGCTGATCTGAAAGAAATCGCCATGCCCCTGCGTCCCCTCGCCGTAGAGGCCGCGGACGATGAAATCGATCTTGGCGGCGGCGTTGAAGACGCGCTGCAGTTCGCGCGTCATCGCCAGCGCGGGGAGGTGGAGCATCACGCTCACGCGCAGGCCGGTGCCGACGTTGGTCGGACAGGCGGTCAGGTAGCCGAACTGGCTGTCGAAGGCGTACGGCACCTCGCGTTCGATGGCGCGATCGACCCCCTGCATCTCCGACCAGGTATTCTCCAGGTCCAGCCCGCCGTGGAGCACCTGCATGCGCAGATGGTCCTCCTCGTTGACCATCACCGAGACGGTCTCCTCCTCGGAGAAGGCGACCCCGCGCGGGCCTTCCGCCTCGGCATGCTCGCGGCTGATGAGGTGGCGCTCCGCCAGCATGGCGCGGTCCACTTCCGGCAGCGCCTCCAGGTCCGCGTAGCGGACCGACGGCGCGACGTGCGCGGCCAGCACGGCCTGATGCAGCTTGGCGGCCAGTTCGCGGCGCTCCTCCAGGCTGGCGCGGCTCATGAAGCGGTGGCCGGCGATGTTGCGGGCGAGGCGCACGCGGGAACTGATCACCACGTCGCTGTCGCGACCGGCGCCGGACATCCACTGACCGATGCGTTCGCCGAAATCAATCGCCATCGTGCTCGGCCAGCTCGCGAATGCGGTCGCGGATTTTGGCCGCCTCCTCGTACTCCTCGCGCTGCACCGCCCGCTCCAGCTCGCGGCGCAGGCGGATCAATTCGTTTTCCTTCTCCAGTTCCAGCCCCGCGCGCGAGGGAACCGTCCCCACGTGGCGCACGCCGTGCTGAATCTTCTCCAGCAGCGGCGTGATGGCGTCCTGGAAGACCTTGTAATCGTTCGGGCAGCCGAAGCGGCCCGTGCCGCGGAACTCCGCCAGGCTGATGCCGCAGGTGGGGCAGAGCGCCTTGGACGCGGCCCCCTGCTCCTTGATCGCGCCGTGCAGCAGCGTCTTGAGCATCTCCCCCAGGTCGGCCACCTGCTGGACGGGCGCGGCCTTCTGGCGATAGCACTCCTCGCACAGGTGTATCTCGTGCTTCTCCGCGCCCTCGATCTCGGTATAGTGGACCGTGGCTTCCTGATTGTTGCAGTTCTCGCACTTCATGCGGTTCGTCCTAGAATTGTCACTATATCGTGCGCCTTGCGTCCGTCCCAGAGGGACGGTGGGACAATAGGCAGGGGCTTCAGCCCCTGCTTCGCGCCGCGTTCTTCGTTTTCAGCGTCCCGGCGGGACGCTGGGAAACCGGCAGCGAGGCAGATTTCCCCGCGTCCCTACGGGACGCGATGCGAACAGGAGAAATGGCAGCGCCGGTACACCGGCACTGAAGTGCCGGCCTATTATCCCCGCGTCCCTCCGGGACGCAGGCGTTACTCCCATCAGCGTAGCGCGCAGCATGCTTACCACGAACGCCCTTGGAGAAATCGTATTCCGCGCGCATGTCCGATTTCTCAGGCGTTTTCCTCATTGTATCAATCCAGCTTCTCCGCGCGGCCCGCCTGGATGTACTCCATGCACCACTCGTCGCGGCCCATCAGGGCGCGGCCGGCCAGAACGGTGGCCATCATGTGCGGCTCGGTGGGGTCCATGATGACGCCATCGAGCCCGGCGGCGATCAGCATCGCCAGGTACGTGCGGTTCAGCACGTTGCGGTTGGGCAGCCCGAAGGAGATGTTGCTCAGTCCGCAGGTGGTGTGCGCCTTGGTCTGGGTGGCGACGTAGCGGACCGTCTCCATGGCGGCGATCGCCTCGGCGGCGTTGGTGCTGACCGGCACGATGAGCGGGTCGAAATAGAGGCGCTCCTCGGCGATGTTGTACTTCGCCGCGGCTTCGAGGATCATCTTCAGCGCCGTGAGACGGTCCTCCTTGGAGGCGGGCATCCCGGCGTCGCTCATGCACAGGGCGACCAACTGCGATTCGTGATCGCGCGCCAGCGGCATCACTTGCTCGATCTTGGCCTTCTCCGCAGTCACCGAATTGATAATCGGGACCTTTTTGACCAGCTTGAGCCCGGCGGTGATGGCGGCGGCGTTCGGGCTGTCGATGCACAGCGGCAGATCCACGGCTTCCTGCACGATGCCAATCATCCACTTGAGGTCCTCGATTTCGCGTTCCGGCTTGCGGCCGGCGTTGCAGTCGATGTGGGTGGCGCCGGCGTCGGCCTGGTCGCGCGCCTCCTTGGCGATGAATGCGGCGTCCCGGTCGGCCACGGCTTTGCCAATGCGCTTGCGCGTCGCGTTGATCCGTTCGGCGATGACGATCACAGCTCTCTCCTCTTCTCTGATGAACCTGCCCGGATTCCAACGGCTTCCATTCAGGATACCACGTTCGGCGGCGGTTGAAAAGTGCAAGAACGACGGCTGAACGGATTCAACGTTCAACATCCAACGTTCAACGTCCAACGTTCAAGCGACGGCAACAACAGAGTTTGCGGGGCGGCGTCTCGCTGTTTGTTGAATGTTGAAAGTTGAACGTTGGATGTTGAACGTTGAATCCGTTCTCCCCAGTTATTTCTTATCCCACCGCAGCAAGTCCGCGACTTTGCCCAGTGTCGTCTCGCCTCTCTCGATCTCGTCGCGGATGCGGTTCTCGCGCTCCATGCAGTCCAGGGCGTAGTTGGCGATCTCCACCGCGCGCGCTTTGGGCAGGACCACCACGCCGTCGTCGTCGCCGACGATCCAGTCCCCCGGCTCGACGCGCAGCCCTCCGACGGTGACGGGGCAATTGATCTCCCCATGCCCGCGCGGCTCCCCCGCGTGGGAGAGCGTCAGCCGGGCGAACCCCGGGAACTTGAGCGCGAGTATCTCGGGGGTGTCGCGGATCGCGCCGTCGATCACCACTCCGCTCACCTTGCGCTGGAGCGCGCTGTGCGTGGCCAGTTCTCCCCAGACGGCCGGGCCGCGCCCGCAGGCGTCGATGACGACCACGTCCCCCGGCTGCGCGGCATCGATCGCCTGCACCGGCTTGGACCAGTCGCCCGGAAGCGTGCGCGCGGTGACGGCGGCCCCGACGAGCTTGAGGCCCGGGGCGATGGGGCGTATCCCCTCCATGCAGGGCATCCGGTGCGCGGCGTCGGAAATGTTGGCGGTCGAGACCTTCATCAGCGCCTCGCGGATGTTCTTTTCCGAGACGCGCTTGTAGAGGGTGGACTCCACGCGTTTGCCGGTGCGCAGAGCGCCGGCGATCTGCCCGGCGGCCGTGCGCGCGTCGGCGGACTTGGTGATTGCCCCGCCGACGATGAGGATCGACGCGCCCGCCTCCAGCGCATCCACCGCCGTCTCGCTGTTCAAGCCGCCTGCGGCGGCGACGGGGATGGAGAGCGTGCCGGCGATGCGGCGGATCAGGTCGAAGGGGGCCTCCCCGCGCATCTGCTCGTCAATGCCGGTGTGCGCGACAACGAGGTGCCCGCCCCACTCCTGCACTTGCGCGGCGCGGGCGACCGGGTCGGCCACGCGGATCAGGTCAACGCCCACCTGGATACCGTAGTTGCGCCCGGCCTCGAAGCATTCCCTGAGCGTGCCGTCGGAGGCGACGCCCAGCACGAGCGCGACATTCGCTCCCGCCTTGGCGGCCATCTCGATCTCCGCGCGCCCGGCGTCCATCGTCTTCAAATCGGCGACGATCGTGGCTTTGGGGAACTCCGCGCGGAGACGCCGCACGGCGTCGAGCCCTTCGCTCTTGATCAGGGGGGTGCCCGCCTCGATCCAGTCCACCCCGCCGGCGACCGCCTCGCGCGCGACGCCCAGCGCGCGCTCCAGGTCCACAAAATCCAACGCCAGTTGCAGAACAGGTTTCATGGCTTGTTACCTAATTACGAAAGGAGATAAGGGACTGCAAGGACAACAAGGACGGCGATCATGTGACGGCTATGCCGCAGCCCTCTTCACCCACTGTATCGCGCGCCGCAGCGCGGAGATTCCC
This sequence comes from uncultured Planctomycetota bacterium, assembly GCA_903901045.1. GTDB lineage: Bacteria > Planctomycetota > Brocadiia > CAIUPP01 > CAIUPP01 > CAIUPP01. The sequence continues at coordinate 665 of CAIUPP010000124.1, read as the reverse complement.
AGACGCTGATGCTTCGCACGCGCACGCCCGTGGGCAGTCGCCGCGCGCATTCCTCGAAGAGAATCCTTGCCATATTCTCGGTGGTCGGGTTCTGCTTCTCGAACTCCGGCAACTCGTTCAGGTAAACGTGGTCGAAATGCTCAATCGCCGCGTTCAGAATGCGTTTGAGTTCCCGGAAGTCTATGAGCATCCCCAACTTGTCAAGCGTTTCCCCGCCGACGGCCATTTCGACGCGCCAGTTGTGGCCGTGGAGGTTCTCGCACGCGCCGTGGTATTCGCGCAGGCGGTGGGCGGCGGAGAATTCCGACTCGATGAGCAGTTCATACATGGGTGGATTGCCCTTGGTCGTGGAACTGAAGCTACTGGGGAAAATTCTAGCAGAAGCGGGCGGATGGGGCAATGTTGTGGAGAAAGTTGAGAACTGAGAATGCTCTGTAGAAGCCATTCTGTGAACCCCCGCAGGGGGCGACGGACCCGTGGCGGGACGTTCCGACGCCCCCTTCGGGGGCTCAAAGACTGTGCGCGGCTTCACTTTCGTCCCGCCATTCGACTTCGCTCATGGCCCTGAGTTTATCGAAGGGTAGGGACAGAATGAAAATAGCCCGCCAATTCACTGGCGCGTATGGGAGGAACCCCCTCCCCTTTCTCCCCTCCCGCACAACCAT